>NZ_JBITTY010000004.1:0-3268 GCF_044542155.1 Pseudomonas sp. NPDC079086
TCGATCTCCGGTCGTGGCACCGTGGTAACTGGCCGTATCGAGCGCGGTATCGTCAAGATCCAGGAAGAAATCGAGATCGTTGGTCTGCGTGATACCACCAAGACCACCTGTACCGGTGTTGAGATGTTCCGCAAGTTGCTCGACGAAGGTCGTGCTGGCGAGAACTGCGGCGTTCTGCTGCGTGGCACCAAGCGTGACGACGTTGAGCGTGGCCAGGTTCTGGTCAAGCCAGGTTCGGTTAAGCCGCACACCACCTTCACTGCAGAAGTGTATGTGTTGAGCAAAGAAGAAGGCGGTCGTCACACTCCGTTCTTCAAAGGCTACCGTCCTCAGTTCTACTTCCGTACTACTGACGTAACTGGTAACTGCGAACTGCCGGAAGGCGTTGAGATGGTAATGCCAGGTGACAACATTCAGATGACTGTCACTCTGATCAAGACCATCGCAATGGAAGAAGGTCTGCGTTTCGCCATTCGTGAAGGCGGTCGTACCGTCGGCGCTGGCGTCGTAGCCAAAATCATCGCGTAAGTGATGGTTTGAGAAAAAGCCCCCGCTTGCGGGGGCTTTTTTATTGGGTTGACACCTGCTAGGGGCGTCTATAGAATCACGCCTCCTTTTAACGGGCGTATTGCGTCCGTTGGGAATAGCAGCTTGGAATCTGAGGTCAAAATGCAAAACCAACAAATCCGTATTCGGTTGAAGGCTTTTGACCATCGCCTGATCGATCAATCAACCCAGGAAATCGTGGAAACCGCGAAACGTACTGGTGCTCAGGTGCGTGGTCCTATTCCTCTGCCTACCCGCAAAGAGCGGTTCACCGTTCTGACCTCGCCTCACGTCAATAAAGACGCGCGTGATCAGTTCGAGATCCGTACTCATAAGCGTGTTCTGGACATCGTCCAGCCAACGGATAAAACCGTTGACGCGCTGATGAAGCTTGATCTTGCGGCTGGTGTGGAAGTGCAGATCAGCCTCGGCTAAGACCGCTTTAGGTTTTAGTCGTGTAACGCTCTGAAATGGGCGGCCATAGCGGGTGAAAGCCCCGTACACTCATGAGGTTACAACATGACTATTGGTGTAGTCGGTCGAAAGGCGGGTATGACCCGTATTTTCACCGAAGAAGGTGTCTCCATTCCGGTTACGGTCATTGAGATCGAGCCGAATCGCGTCACTCAGTTCAAGACTGAAGAGTCCGATGGCTATCGTGCAGTGCAAGTAACTGTCGGTGAGCGTCGTGCTTCACGTGTCAGCAAGGCGCAAGCCGGTCACTTCGCTAAGGCGAATGTCGCGGCAGGCCGCACTGTTATGGAATTCCGTCTTGAAGAAGGCGAGTACCAGGCAGGCGATCTGATCAACGCTGAAATATTCCAAGCTGGTCAGCTGGTGGATGTCACCGGTCAGTCCAAAGGTAAAGGCTTTGCCGGTACCATCAAGCGTTGGAACTTCCGCGGCCAAGACAACACTCACGGTAACTCCGTGTCCCACCGTGTTCCGGGTTCCATTGGCCAGTGCCAGACTCCGGGTCGCGTATTCAAGGGCAAAAAAATGTCCGGTCATATGGGCGCTGAGCGCGTGACCGTGCAGTCCCTGGAAGTAGTGCGGGTTGACGCTGAACGCAATCTGTTGCTGGTCAAGGGTGCTGTTCCTGGCGCTACTGGCGGCAACCTGGTTGTACGTCCAGCGGCCAAGGCTCGCGGTTAAGGGGAAGCTGACATGCAATTAAATGTAAATGGCGCTCAAGCAATCGAAGTATCCGAAGCCACTTTTGGCGGCGCATACAACGAGACCCTGGTTCACCAAGCAGTTGTGGCCTACATGGCCGGCGGCCGTCAGGGCAGCAAGCAGCAGAAGACTCGTTCCGACGTATCCGGTGGCGGTAAGCGCCCTTGGCGTCAGAAGGGTACTGGTCGTGCTCGTGCAGGTACCACTCGTGGTCCGATCTGGCGTGGCGGTGGTGTGACCTTCGCGGCTCGTCCGCAGAATCACGATCAAAAGCTGAACAAGAAGATGTATCGCGCTGCATTGCGTTCGATTCTTGCCGAGCTGGTTCGTACTGATCGTTTGATCGTCGTCGAAGACTTCAGTGTTGAAGCTCCGAAGACCAAAGAACTGTTGGGCAAGTTGAATGGCATGGGTCTGACCGATGTGCTGATCGTGTCCGATGCTATTGATGAGAATCTGTACCTGGCTGCTCGCAACCTGCCACACGTTGATGTTCGTGACGTGCAAGGTTCCGATCCAGTTAGTCTGATCGCGTATGAAAAGGTGCTGGTCACCGTTTCTGCCGTGAAGAAATTCGAGGAGCTGCTGGGATGAACCAGGAACGCGTATTTAAAGTGCTGCTTGGCCCGCACATCTCCGAGAAGGCCACGGTTCTCGCTGACAAGAAAAGTCAGTTCGTTTTCAAGGTTGCAACCGATGCAACCAAGCTGGAAATCAAGAAGGCCGTCGAAAGCCTGTTCAGCGTGAATGTTGCTGCTGTTAATACCGTGAATGTTCTCGGTAAGACCAAGCGCAACGCTCGCGGCCTGGGCAAGCGTAACGACTGGAAGAAGGCGATCATTTCGCTTCAGCCAGGCCAAGATCTCGATTTCGCCAGCAGTGCTGAGTAAGGAAGGGGTGCATCATGGCAATCGTTAAATGCAAACCGACTTCCCCTGGCCGCCGTTTTGTGGTCAAGGTGGTCAATCAGGAGCTGCATAAAGGCGCTCCTTACGCTCCGCTGCTTGAGAAGAAGTCGAAGACTGGCGGTCGTAACAACAATGGTCGTATTACCACTCGTCACATCGGTGGTGGCCACAAGCAGCATTACCGTCTGGTCGATTTCCGTCGCAACGATAAAGATGGCATTCCAGCTACTGTCGAGCGTATTGAATACGATCCGAACCGTACCGCACACATCGCTCTGTTGATGTATGCAGACGGCGAGCGTCGCTACATCATCGCCCCTAAAGGCGTGAGTGCTGGCGATCAGCTGGTAGCTGGCATCATGGCTCCGATCAAGCCGGGCAACAGTCTGCAGCTGCGCAATATCCCAGTTGGTAGCACTGTTCACGGCATCGAACTGAAGCCGGGTAAAGGTGCTCAGATCGCTCGTTCCGCTGGTGCTTCGGCTCAGCTGATTGCGCGTGAAGGTGTCTACGTGACCCTGCGTCTGCGTTCCGGTGAGATGCGTAAAGTGCTGGCCGAGTGCCGTGCGACCCTGGGCGAAGTCTCGAACTCCGAGCACAGCCTGCGTTCGCTGGGTAAAGCTGGTGCCAAACGCCGG
>NZ_JBITTY010000004.1:3278-305865 GCF_044542155.1 Pseudomonas sp. NPDC079086
CCAAACGCTGCCCTGGCGTTCGCCCAACCGTTCGTGGTGTTGCCATGAACCCGGTTGACCACCCACATGGTGGTGGTGAAGGTCGTACCTCTGGTGGTCGTCATCCGGTGTCTCCATGGGGCTTCCCGACGAAGGGCGCGAAGACTCGTGGTAACAAACGCACCGACAACATGATCGTCCGTCGTCGCAAGTAAATAGAGGGATACGACAGTGCCACGTTCTCTGAAAAAAGGTCCTTTTATTGATCTTCACCTACTGAAGAAGATCGAAGTGGCGGTGGAAAAGAACGATCGCAAGCCGGTGAAAACCTGGTCGCGTCGTTCGATGATCCTGCCACAAATGGTCGGTCTGACCATTGCTGTACATAACGGTCGTCAACATGTCCCAGTTCTCGTGAACGAAGACATGGTCGGTCACAAACTGGGCGAATTTGCCGGCACTCGTACCTATCGTGGGCACGTGGCTGACAAGAAAGCCAAGCGTTAAGGGGTTAGGAAATGGAAGTAGCCGCTAAGTTGTCGGGCGCTCGCATCTCCGCCCAAAAAGCCCGCTTGGTCGCCGACCAGATTCGTGGGAAGAAGGTGGGCGAAGCGCTCAACCTCCTGGCTTTCAGCAGTAAGAAAGCCGCCGAGATCATCAAGAAAGTGCTGGAGTCGGCTGTAGCCAACGCCGAGCACAACGAAGGCGCAGACGTTGATGACTTGAAGGTCAGCACCGTTTTCGTCAACGAAGGGCGTTCGCTGAAGCGCATCATGCCGCGTGCCAAAGGCCGCGCTGATCGCATCGTCAAGCGGTCTTGCCATATCACTGTCAAGGTTGCGGACAAGTAACGGAGTCGATCAGATGGGTCAGAAAGTACATCCCATTGGCATTCGCCTGGGAATCGTCAAGGAGCACACCTCCGTCTGGTACGCCAGCGGTCGGACTTATGCGGACTATTTGTTCGCTGATCTGAAGGTGCGTGAGTATCTCCAAGACAAACTAAAAAGCGCGTCCGTAAGCCGTATCGACATTGCTCGCCCGGCTCAAACTGCACGTATCACCATCCACACCGCTCGTCCCGGTATCGTTATCGGTAAGAAAGGTGAAGATGTTGAGAAACTGCGTCAGGACCTGACCAAGCAAATGGGTGTGCCTGTGCACATCAATATCGAAGAGATCCGCAAGCCGGAGCTCGACGGTATGCTGGTTGCGCAGAGCGTAGCTCAGCAGCTGGAGCGTCGTGTGATGTTCCGTCGCGCTATGAAACGCGCTGTACAGAACGCCATGCGCATTGGTGCCAAGGGCATCAAAATCCAAGTGAGCGGTCGTCTCGGCGGTGCTGAAATTGCACGTACCGAATGGTATCGCGAAGGTCGTGTGCCGTTGCACACCCTGCGTGCCGATATCGACTATGCCACGTACGAAGCGCACACCACTTACGGTGTGATCGGTGTCAAGGTTTGGATCTTCAAAGGCGAAGTTATTGGTGGCCTTAAAGAAGAGCTGAAACCCCAAGCGCCTGCGCCTCGTAAAAAAGCTGCTAAGTAAGGAGTACGCAAAATGTTGCAACCAAAGCGTACGAAGTTCCGTAAGCAGATGACCGGCCACAACCGTGGTCTGGCTCAGCGCGGTAGCAAAGTCAGCTTCGGCGAATTTGCTCTGAAGTCTGTTGCCCGCGGTCGTCTCACCGCCCGTCAGATTGAGTCCGCTCGTCGTGCTCTGACTCGTCACGTTAAGCGTGGCGGGAAAATCTGGATTCGCGTCTTCCCGGACAAGCCGATCTCCAAGAAGCCTCTTGAAGTGCGGATGGGTAAAGGGAAGGGTAGCGTTGAATATTGGGTAGCCCAGATCCAGCCAGGCAAAGTCCTGTATGAGATCGAAGGCGTTTCCGAAGAGTTGGCGCGTGAGGCTTTTGCCCTGGCTGCTGCAAAGCTGCCGCTCGCCACCACTTTTGTTAAGCGGACGGTGATGTGATGAAGGCGAATGAACTTCGTGAAAAATCAGCACAGCAGCTGAACGAGCAACTGCTCGGCCTGCTGCGCGACCAGTTCAATCTGCGTATGCAGAAAGCAACTGGCCAGTTGGGGCAGTCTCACCTGCTCTCGCAAGTTAAGCGCGACATCGCTCGTGTGAAAACTGTGCTCAACCAGCAGGCAGGTAAGTGATCATGGCTGAAGCCGAAAAAACAGTCCGTACGCTGACCGGCCGTGTCGTCAGCGACAAGATGGACAAGACCATCACCGTATTGATCGAGCGTCGCGTTAAGCACCCTATCTACGGTAAATATGTCAAGCGTTCGACCAAGCTGCACGCACACGACGAAACCAACCAGAGCAAGATCGGTGACAAAGTTTCCATTCGCGAAACTCGTCCCGTTGCCAAGACTAAGTCTTGGGCGCTGGTTGAGATCCTCGAACGCGCAGTGGACGTCTAAGGGCTAAGGGTCGGAGAAATTATATGATTCAGACTCAATCCATGCTCGACGTCGCTGACAACAGCGGTGCTCGTCGCGTTATGTGTATCAAGGTGCTGGGCGGTTCGCACCGCCGTTATGCTGGCATCGGCGACATCATCAAAGTCACCGTTAAGGAAGCAATTCCGCGCGGTAAAGTGAAGAAAGGCCAAGTGATGACTGCTGTTGTAGTCCGCACTCGTCACGGCGTTCGTCGCCCTGATGGCTCGATCATTCGCTTTGATGGCAACGCTGCTGTTCTGCTGAACAACAAGCAAGAGCCAATTGGCACTCGTATTTTTGGGCCAGTGACTCGTGAACTTCGTAATGAGAAGTTCATGAAGATCGTCTCGCTCGCCCCTGAAGTGCTCTAAGGAGATCCGACATGCAAAAGATTCGTCGTGACGACGAGATCATCGTGATCGCCGGTAAAGACAAAGGTAAGCGTGGCAAGGTGCTCAAGGTTCTCGCTGACGACCGTTTGGTCGTTGGTGGGATCAACCTGGTGAAGCGCCATACCAAGCCGAACCCAATGTCGGGCGTTCAGGGCGGTATCGTCGAGAAAGAAGCGCCTCTGCACGCTTCTAACGTGGCCATCTTCAATGGCGAAACCAACAAGGCTGATCGCGTTGGTTTCAAAGTAGAAGAAGGTAAAAAAATTCGTGTCTTCAAGTCGACCCAAAAAGCGGTTGATGCTTGAACACTGCTAGGTAGAAGACCATGGCACGACTAAAAGAGATTTACCGGAAAGAAATCGCTCCCAAGCTTAAGGAAGAACTTAAGCTTGCTAACGTGATGGAAGTTCCGCGCATCACCAAGATCACCCTTAACATGGGCCTGGGCGAAGCAATCGGTGACAAGAAAATCATCGAGCACGCTGTTGCCGACCTGGAAAAGATCACCGGTCAGAAAGTCGTTGTGACTCATGCCCGTAAGTCGATTGCAGGCTTCAAGGTTCGTGAGGGCTGGCCGATCGGCGTCAAAGTCACTCTGCGTCGCGAGAAGATGTATGAGTTCCTGGATCGTCTGCTGTCCATCTCCCTGCCGCGCGTGCGTGACTTCCGCGGCCTGAATGCCAAGTCCTTTGATGGTCGTGGTAACTACAGCATGGGCGTGAAAGAGCAGATCATCTTCCCGGAAATCGACTACGACAAGATCGATGCTCTGCGTGGTCTGGACATTACCCTGACCACCACTGCCCGTACGGATGATGAAGGTCGCGCCTTGCTGCGTGCTTTCAAATTCCCGTTCCGCAACTGATTGGAGTTGGATCATGGCCAAAACCAGCATGAAAAACCGCGAGCTGAAGCGTCAGCAAACGGTAGCCAAGTACGCTAAGAAGCGTGCCGAGCTGAAAGCTACCATCGCCGATCTGAACGCCAGTCCAGAAGCGCGTTGGGAAGCACAAGTAGCGCTGCAGAAGCAGCCGCGTGACGCCAGCGCTTCGCGCCTGCGTAATCGCTGCCGCATTACCGGTCGTCCGCACGGCGTTTATCGCAAGTTCGGTCTGTCGCGTATCAAGCTGCGTGAAGCTGCAATGCGTGGTGATGTACCAGGTCTGGTTAAAGCCAGCTGGTAAAAAACAAAGCCGGCCTAGTGCCGGCTTTGTCTTATCTGTGAATCAGGCCCCTTTGGGGCTTGATTCATTTTTGATCAGTCTCTAGAATGCTCGGCTCGCCTGAGCCTGGGTTCAATTTTTCCCAGAATTCTCAGCGACTGTAGCCGCAAGGCTAATTCTTTTTGTATCAGGAGCGTCTAGCCCATGAGTATGCAGGACCCGTTAGCGGACATGCTAACTCGTATCCGTAATGCCCAGATGGCTGAAAAGTCCGTCGTAAGCATGCCGTCTTCCACGTTGAAGGTGGCTGTAGCCAAAGTTTTGAAAGACGAAGGTTATATTGCGGGTTATCAGATCAGCGGTGAAGTTAAGCCGCAGCTGTCCATCGAGCTGAAATACTTCGAAGGCCGTCCGGTTATCGAAGAAGTTAAGCGCGTTAGCCGTCCAGGCCTTCGCCAATACAAATCCGTCGATGATCTGCCGAAAGTTCGTGGCGGTCTCGGTGTATCCATCGTCTCCACCAACAAGGGTGTGATGACGGACCGCGCTGCGCGCGCTGCCGGTGTCGGCGGCGAAGTGCTTTGCACAGTGTTCTAAGGGGGGATAAGCATGTCTCGCGTTGCTAAGAACCCCGTAAAGCTGCCCGCTGGTGTTGAGGTCAAACTCGCCGGCCAACAGCTTTCGGTAAAGGGTGCCAAGGGCACTCTCGAACTGAACGTTCACTCGTCCGTTGAAGTTCTGCAAGAAGCTGGTGAGCTGCGTTTCGCTGCTCGCAATGGCGATCAGCAGACTCGTGCAATGGCCGGTACCACTCGCGCCCTGGTCAACAATATGGTGATCGGTGTTAGCACTGGCTTCGAGCGTAAGCTGCAGCTGGTTGGTGTTGGTTACAAAGCGCAAGCCAAAGGTCAGGTGCTGAACCTCGCTCTCGGCTTCTCCCATCCGATCGACTATGAGTTGCCGGACGGTGTAGTTGCTGAAACCCCGAACCAGACCGAGATCCTGATCAAGGGTGTCGACAAACAACTGGTTGGTCAGGTCGCTGCGGAGATTCGTGACTTCCGTCGTCCTGAACCTTATAAGGGCAAAGGTGTTCGTTACGCTGACGAAGTCGTCCGCCGTAAAGAAGCCAAGAAGAAGTAGGGCATAGCAAATGACCGACAAAAAAGTTACTCGACTGCGTCGCGCTCGCAAAGCACGCCTGAAAATGCACGAGCTCGAAGCCGTGCGTCTCTGCGTGTATCGCTCTTCGCAGCACATCTATGCCCAGGTCATTTCGGCCGACGGCAGCAAGGTTCTGGCCAGCGCCTCTACCTTGGACAAAGCACTGCGTGATGGGGCCACTGGCAACATCGACGCGGCCAAGAAAGTTGGTGGGCTGGTTGCCGAGCGTGCGAAAGCCGCTGGTGTAACTCAGGTTGCATTCGACCGTTCTGGCTTCAAGTACCACGGCCGCGTCAAGGCGCTGGCTGATGCTGCTCGTGAAGGCGGGCTGGAGTTCTAAGTTATGGCAAATAACGACCAAAAGCGCGACGAAGGCTATATCGAGAAGCTGGTACAGGTTAACCGCGTTGCCAAGACCGTTAAGGGTGGCCGTATCTTCACTTTCACCGCGTTGACCGTGGTGGGTGATGGTAAGGGTCGCGTCGGTTTCGGCCGTGGCAAATCCCGTGAAGTGCCTGCTGCCATCCAGAAGGCGATGGAAGCTGCTCGTCGCAACATGATCCAGGTTGATCTGAACGGCACAACTCTGCAGTACGCAATGAAGTCTGCTCATGGCGCCTCCAAGGTGTACATGCAGCCTGCTTCTGAAGGTACCGGCATCATCGCCGGCGGCGCTATGCGTGCCGTTCTGGAAGTGGCTGGCGTGCAGAACGTTCTGGCTAAGTGCTACGGCTCGACTAACCCAGTGAACGTGGTGTACGCCACTTTCAAAGGTTTGAAAGCTATGCAGTCGCCAGGTTCTGTTGCGGCTAAGCGTGGCAAGAGCGTCGAGGAGATTCTCTAATCATGGCTAATACCGTAAAAGTCACGCTGATCAAAAGCATGACCGGCCGTATCCCCAACCATAAGCTCTGCGTTAAGGGTCTGGGTCTGCGTCGCATCGGTCACACCGTAGAAGTACTGGATACTCCCGAGAATCGCGGGATGATCAACAAGGCTTACTACATGCTGCGAGTCGAGGGTTAATTCATGTACCTGAACGATTTGAGTCCTGCGCCGGGTTCCCGTCGCGAGAAGCACCGTCCGGGCCGTGGTATCGGTAGCGGTTTGGGTAAGACTGGTGGCCGCGGCCACAAAGGTCAGACCTCCCGCTCCGGTGGCACCATTGCTCCGGGTTTCGAAGGCGGTCAGCAGCCTCTGCACCGCCGTCTGCCTAAGTTCGGCTTCGTTTCTTTGAAAGCTATGGATCGCGCACAAGTGCGTACCTCCGAGCTGAATAAAATCGAAGGCGGCATTGTTACTCTGCAGTCGCTGAAGGATGCCAACCTGATCAACCAAAACGTGCAGCGTGTGAAAGTCATGCTGTCCGGTGAAGTTACTCAGGCAGTCACCCTTAAAGGTATCGCCGTCACCAAAGGTGCGCGCGCGGCTATCGAAGCAGCTGGCGGTAAGTTCGAGGAATAAATGGCTAAGCAAGGTGCTCTCTCAGCGCTCAGCAATGGCGGGTTGTCCGAACTCTGGGCTCGTTTGCGCTTTCTGTTCATGGCGATCATCGTCTATCGGATAGGTGCACACATCCCAGTTCCAGGCATCAACCCGGACCGGCTGGCGGACCTGTTTCGACAGAATGAGGGGACCATTCTTAGCTTGTTCAACATGTTTTCCGGCGGCGCGCTGGAGCGTATGAGCATTTTTGCACTGGGGATCATGCCGTACATTTCGGCATCGATCATCATGCAGCTCATGACCGCTGTTAGCCCGCAGCTGGAGCAGTTGAAGAAGGAAGGTGAAGCTGGCCGTCGCAAGATTAGCCAGTACACCCGCTACGGCACCCTCGTCCTGGCATTTGTCCAAGCTATCGGTATGTCCGTTGGTCTGGCCAGTCAGGGCGTAGCGTTTTCGGTTGATTTCGGCTTCCACTTCGTTGCAGTCACCACGTTTGTGGCGGGTGCGATGTTCATGATGTGGCTGGGCGAGCAAATTACCGAGCGTGGTGTTGGCAACGGTATTTCGATGCTGATCTTTGCAGGCATCGTAGCCGGTCTGCCGTCGGCGATTGGGCAGTCTTTCGAGTCTGCTCGCCAGGGTGATATCAATATCTTTGCCCTGATCGCCATCGGTTTGCTGGCAGTAGCGATTATCGGTTTCGTGGTGTTCATTGAGCGTGGTCAGCGTCGCATTGCGGTGCACTACGCCAAGCGTCAGCAAGGCCGTAAGGTCTTTGCGGCGCAGACTAGCCACTTGCCGTTGAAGGTGAACATGGCGGGGGTTATCCCGGCTATTTTCGCCAGCAGCCTTCTGTTATTCCCGGCTTCGCTGGGTGCCTGGTTTGGTCAGTCTGAAGGTATGGGCTGGCTGCAGGATATTTCACAGGCTATCGCTCCTGGTCAGCCGTTGAACATTTTGCTGTTTAGTGCAGGGATCGTTTTCTTCTGCTTCTTCTATACAGCGCTGATGTTCAACCCGAAAGACGTAGCGGAGAACCTGAAGAAGTCCGGTGCCTTTATTCCGGGTATCCGTCCCGGTGAGCAATCTGCGCGCTATATCGATGGCGTGTTGACTCGCTTGACCATGTTCGGTGCTCTGTACATGACGGCCGTATGCTTGTTGCCCCAGTTTCTGGTGGTGGCTGCCAACGTACCGTTCTATCTTGGCGGGACCTCGTTGCTGATTGTGGTAGTGGTTGTGATGGACTTTATGTCGCAAGTACAATCGCACCTCGTTTCGCACCAGTACGAATCCCTGATGAAGAAAGCCAACCTGAAGGGCTACGGCAGCGGCATGCTGCGCTGAAGTCCATAAGGTTCGAGGAGTTGGTGATGAAAGTTCGTGCATCGGTGAAAAAGCTGTGCCGTAACTGCAAGATTATCCGTCGCGAAGGTGTTGTTCGCGTTATTTGCAGCTCGGAGCCGCGTCACAAACAGCGCCAAGGCTGAGTGTGAGTGAAGTGACAAACCCGGCAGCTAGTGCGCTGCCGGGTTGATTATTTGTTTCTACAGCGCTAATATCTTGCGCCCTATTTCTTGGCTTCCGGGGCGTAGGTAGCTGTCAATTGGAGTTCCACTGAATGGCCCGTATTGCAGGCGTTAACATTCCGGATAACAAGCACACTGTTATCTCGTTGACCTACATCTATGGTGTTGGTCGCACAACTGCACAGAAAGTCTGTGCTGCCGCCGGCGTTAATCCGGCTGCAAAGATCAAAGATCTCTCTGATGAGCAGATCGAGCAGCTGCGTGGCGAAGTAGCCAAGGTGAATACCGAAGGCGACCTGCGTCGTGAAGTGAACATGAAAATCAAGCGCTTGATGGACCTGGGTTGCTATCGCGGCCTGCGTCATCGTCGTGGTCTTCCGGTCCGCGGTCAGCGTACCAAGACCAACGCGCGTACCCGTAAGGGCCCGCGTAAGCCGATCCGCAAGTAATCGCATTCGCGCATCGACAGGAATCTAGTCATGGCAAAACCTGCTGCTCGTACTCGTAAGAAAGTCAAAAAGACGGTGGTTGATGGCATCGCCCACATCCACGCCTCTTTCAACAACACAATCGTGACCATTACTGACCGTCAGGGCAACGCCCTGTCCTGGGCTACCTCTGGTGGTTCGGGTTTCCGCGGCTCGCGTAAAAGCACCCCGTTCGCCGCCCAGGTGGCTGCAGAACGTGCTGGTCAAGCTGCGCTGGAATACGGTCTGAAGAACCTCGACGTTAACGTCAAGGGTCCAGGTCCGGGTCGTGAGTCCGCTGTCCGTGCATTGAACGGCTGTGGCTATAAGATCGCCAGCATCACCGATGTGACGCCCATCCCGCATAACGGGTGCCGTCCTTCGAAGAAGCGTCGCGTGTAATCAGGAGACAGTGAGAAATGGCTCGTTACATTGGTCCCAAATGCAAACTGTCTCGTCGTGAAGGCACAGATCTTTTCCTGAAAAGCGGTGTACGCGCTCTGGAATCGAAGTGCAACATCGAAGCAGCCCCAGGTATTCACGGTCAGCGCCGTGGCCGTCAGTCCGACTACGGCACCCAGCTGCGTGAGAAGCAAAAAGTTCGTCGTATCTACGGTGTGCTTGAGCGTCAATTCAGCGGTTATTACAAAGAAGCTGCCGGCAAGAAAGGCGCTACTGGTGAGAACCTGCTGCAACTGCTCGAGTGCCGTCTGGATAACGTGGTTTACCGCATGGGCTACGGCGCAACTCGCGCTGAATCCCGTCAGCTGGTATCGCACAAGTCGATCAGCGTAAACGGTAAAACTGTCAACGTACCGTCCTACCAGGTTAAAGCTGGCGACGTGGTTGCAGTCCGCGAGAAATCGAAGAATCAGCTGCGCATTGTTCAAGCTCTTGAGCTGTGTGCCCAGCGTGGCCGCGTTGAATGGGTAGAAGTAGACACTGAGAAGAAGTCTGGCGTGTTCAAAAACGTCCCGGCGCGCAGTGATCTTTCCGCTGACATCAACGAAAGCCTGATTGTCGAGCTCTACTCCAAGTAAGGGCTAGAAAATAGGTGCATCCATGCAGATTTCGGTAAATGAATTCCTGACCCCCCGTCACATTGATGTGCAGGTGGTCAGTTCGACCCGCGCCAAGATCACTCTCGAGCCTCTCGAGCGTGGCTTTGGCCATACCCTGGGCAACGCGCTGCGTCGCATCCTGTTGTCCTCCATGCCTGGCTGTGCAGTAGTCGAGGCCGAGATTGACGGTGTACTCCATGAGTACAGCGCCATCGAAGGTGTTCAGGAAGACGTCATTGAAATCCTGCTCAACCTGAAAGGTCTGGCTGTCAAACTGCACGGTCGTGACGAAGTGACGTTGACTCTGGCGAAGAAGGGCTCGGGCGTAGTTACCGCTGCCGATATTCAGCTGGATCACGATGTCGAAATCGTCAATGGCGACCACGTAATCGCCAACATGGCTTCCACTGGCGCGCTGAACATGAAGCTCACCATAGCTCGTGGTCGCGGCTATGAGCCGGCTGATGCTCGTCAGAGCGATGAAGATGAAAGCCGCAGCATTGGTCGCTTGCAGCTGGATGCTTCGTTCAGCCCGGTACGCCGTGTGTCGTACGTGGTGGAAAACGCTCGTGTTGAGCAGCGTACTAACCTGGACAAGCTGGTTATTGACCTGGAGACCAACGGTACTCTGGACCCTGAAGAGGCTATTCGCCGCGCTGCAACCATTCTGCAACAGCAGTTGGCTGCGTTCGTCGACCTCAAAGGTGACAGCGAGCCTGTTGTTATCGAGCAGGAAGATGAGATCGATCCGATCCTCCTCCGTCCGGTTGATGACCTGGAACTGACTGTACGTTCGGCTAACTGCCTCAAGGCAGAGAACATTTACTACATCGGCGATCTGATTCAGCGCACCGAAGTAGAACTGTTGAAAACGCCGAACCTGGGCAAGAAATCCCTGACTGAAATCAAGGATGTTCTGGCTTCTCGCGGTCTGTCCCTCGGTATGCGCCTCGACAACTGGCCGCCGGCAAGTCTGAAGAAAGACGATAAGGCGACTGCCTGATCGTCATCATCACCGAACGTGAGTTTGGTAAGGAATTGAACCATGCGTCATCGTAAAAGTGGCCGTCACCTTAGCCGCACCAGCGCACACCGCAAGGCCATGTTCCAGAACATGGCGGTATCGCTGTTCGAGCACGAGCTGATCAAAACTACTCTGCCGAAAGCCAAAGAGCTGCGTCGCGTTGCCGAGCCGCTGATTACTCTGGCTAAAGAAGACAGCGTTGCCAATCGTCGTCTGGCCTTCGACCGTACTCGTTCGAAAGCTATCGTTGGCAAGCTGTTTAACGACCTGGGCAAGCGCTACGCCACCCGTCAGGGCGGTTACCTGCGTATCCTCAAGTGCGGTTTCCGTACTGGCGACAATGCTCCAATGGCTTATGTTGAGCTGGTTGACCGTCCGGTCGCTGGTGCAGCTGTAGACGCTGAGTAAGTCGTAGGTTGTACGAAAAACCGGGCCTTGGCCCGGTTTTTTTATGGCTGGAATAAGCCTGTCGTGGCGTTGCCATGGCCTCTGTGGCAGTGGGCTTGACCCGCTGGCTGTGGACGGCCAGCATTAGCTCATGTTGGATGTTTGTTAAGGAAAATACCCATGAAAGGCCACGTAGAAGTTATCGATTACCTCAAGCTGCTGCTCAAGGGCGAGCTGGCCGCTCGTGATCAGTACTTCGTGCATTCGCGTCTGTATGAAGACTGGGGATTCAGCAAGTTGTACGAACGTATTAACCATGAAATGGAAGAGGAGACTCAGCACGCTGATGCCATCCTCAAGCGCATTCTATTTCTTGAAGGTACGCCGGATATGGTTCCTGATAGCTTCTGTTTCGGACAGAGCGTGCCGGAGATGCTCAAGCTTGATCTGGCGCTGGAATATCACGTTCGTGCCGCGCTGAGCAAAGGCATCGCGCTGTGCGAGCAGCATCAGGATTACCAGACCCGCGACATCCTGCTAGTGCAGCTCAAGGACACCGAAGAGGATCACGCTTATTGGCTGGAAGTTCAGCTTGGCTTGATCGGTCGGATCGGCCTGGAGAACTATCTGCAGGCGCAGATGTAAGCGTTCAGTGGTCAAAAAAAGCCCCGCTACTGCGGGGCTTTTTCTTGGGGCGGGATTAGTCTCGATCACGTTCCAGCAGCGGCTTGAGGAAGTAGCCAGTGTGCGACTGCGGCATCTCGGCGACTTCTTCCGGGGTGCCGACAGCGATGATCTGACCGCCCTTGGAGCCGCCTTCCGGGCCGAGATCCACCAGCCAGTCGGCAGTCTTGATCACGTCCAGGTTGTGCTCGATCACCACCACAGTGTTGCCGTGGTCGCGCAGGCGGTGCAGTACGTCGAGCAGTTGCTGGATATCCGCGAAGTGCAGGCCTGTGGTCGGCTCGTCGAGGATATACAGGGTCTTGCCCGTGTCGCGTTTGCTCAGCTCACGGCTCAGCTTAACCCGCTGCGCCTCGCCGCCAGACAGGGTGGTCGCGCTCTGCCCTAGCTTGATATAGGACAGGCCGACATCCATCAATGTCTGCAGCTTGCGCGCCAGAGCCGGAACGGCGTCGAAGAATACCCGCGCTTCCTCGATGGTCATGTCGAGGACTTCGGTGATGCTTTTGCCCTTGTATTTTACTTCCAGGGTTTCGCGGTTATAGCGCTTACTCTTGCACACGTCGCAGGGTACGTAGATGTCCGGCAAAAAGTGCATTTCCACTTTGATCAGGCCGTCGCCCTGGCAGGCCTCGCAGCGCCCGCCCTTGACGTTAAAGCTAAAGCGCCCCGGGCCGTAACCGCGCGAGCGTGACTCCGGCACGCCGGCAAACAGCTCGCGAATCGGGGTAAATAACCCGGTGTATGTGGCGGGGTTGGAGCGCGGTGTGCGGCCAATCGGGCTCTGGTCGATGTCAACCACCTTATCCAAGTGCTGCAGGCCGTCGATACTGTCGTGAGCCGCTGCTTCCAGGGTAGTGGCGCCATTCAGTGCTGTGGCGCTGAGCGGGAACAGGGTGTTGTTGATCAGTGTCGACTTGCCCGAGCCAGATACGCCGGTGACGCAGGTGAGCAGACCAATCGGGATTTCCAGATCGACATTGCGCAGGTTGTTGCCGCGTGCCCCTTTGATCTTCAGCGAGAGCTTTTTGTCTCGTGGCGTGCGCTTCGCCGGTACGGCAATTTTCACGCGCCCAGAGAGGTATTTGCCGGTCAGCGAATCAGGGTGGGCCATGACTTCGGCGGCTGTGCCCTGGGCGACGATCTGCCCGCCATGCACGCCGGCACCCGGGCCGATATCGACCACGTAGTCGGCCATGCGAATGGCGTCCTCATCGTGCTCGACCACGATCACCGTATTGCCGATGTCGCGTAGGTGGCGCAGGGTGCCGAGCAGGCGCTCATTGTCGCGTTGATGTAGGCCGATGCTTGGCTCGTCAAGGATATACATGACCCCGACCAGGCCGGCGCCAATCTGGCTGGCCAAGCGAATGCGCTGGGCCTCGCCGCCCGACAGCGTGTCGGCGCTGCGGTCGAGGGTCAGGTAATCCAGACCGACGTTGACCAGAAACTGCAGGCGTTCGCGGATTTCCTTGAGGATCTTCTCGGCGATTTCGCCACGTCGTCCTGGCAAGCTCAGGCTGCCGAAGTACTCGGTGGCATCGCCAATCGGCATACCACTGACCGCGGGCAGGGTTTTCTCGCCAACCCATACGTGCCGTGCTTCCCGGCGCAGGCGGGTGCCGCGGCAATCCTGGCAGGCTTGGGTGCTGAGGAACTTGGCCAGCTCTTCGCGCACGCTGGTGGATTCGGTTTCGCGGTAGCGTCGCTCCAGGTTCGGCACGATGCCTTCGAAAGGGTGCGAGCGCTTGACGATATCGCCACGGTCGTTGAGGTACTTGAAGTCAACGTTCTGCGTGCCGCTGCCGAACAGGATGCACTTCTGGTGCTCGGCGCTGAGCTCGTCGAACGGTACTTCTAGGCTGAAACCGTAATGTGCGGCGAGGGAGCCGAGCATCTGGAAGTAATAGACGTTGCGCCGGTCCCAGCCGCGGATAGCGCCCTCGGCCAAAGTCATCTCGCCGTTCACCAGGCGTTTAATGTCAAAGAACTGCTTTACGCCCAGGCCGTCGCAGGTCGGGCAGGCGCCAGCCGGGTTGTTGAAGGAGAACAGCTTGGGTTCCAGCTCGCTGATCGAGTGGCCGCACACCGGGCAGGCGAAGCGTGCGGAGAAGATGATCTCTTCGCCTTCCTCACCCTCCATCGGTGCGATCAATGCTAGGCCATCCGCCAGTTTCAGTGCGGTCTCAAAGGATTCGGCCAGGCGCTGCTGCAGATCGCCGCGCGCCTTGAAGCGGTCAACCACGGCATCGATGCTGTGTTTCTTCTGCTTGTCGAGTTTCGGCAGTTCGTCCAGCTCGTAAATCTTGCCGTTGACACGTACGCGCACAAAGCCCTGGGCGCGCAGTTCGTCGAAGATCGCCAGATGTTCGCCTTTGCGCTCGCGAATCACTGGCGCAAGCAACATCAGCTTGCTGCCTTCGGGTAGGGCGAGTACCTGATCGACCATCTGGCTGACGGTCTGCGCTTCTAGCGGCAGATCATGGTCCGGGCAGCGTGGAATGCCGGCGCGGGCGTAGAGCAGGCGCAGGTAGTCGTAGATTTCGGTGATGGTGCCGACGGTGGAGCGCGGGTTGTGCGAGGTGGATTTCTGCTCGATGGAGATCGCCGGTGACAGGCCTTCGATGGTGTCAACGTCGGGCTTTTCCATCATCGACAGAAACTGCCGAGCGTAGGCCGACAGCGACTCGACATAGCGGCGCTGACCCTCGGCGTAGAGGGTGTCGAAGGCCAGGGACGACTTGCCGGAGCCGGACAGGCCGGTGATCACGATCAACTTGTCGCGTGGCAGGGTCAGGTCGATGTTTTTCAGGTTATGGGTGCGTGCACCCCGGATCAGAATCTTGTCCACAAACAGCGGCCTCGCATGGCGGGCGGAAAACCACCGAGTATACGGCTCGGGAGGCGGGCGCGGCAAAGCGTCACTGCTGTGCCGCGCTCATTGAGTGCTGATAGAATCGCCGCCTATTTCGACAGGGCATTTCCCATGCATGATCCGCACAGCGAGCGCATGAGCGGCAGTGAAACCCGCGCAGCCGGTGGTCTGGCGTTGGTCTTTGCGTTCCGCATGCTCGGTATGTTTATGGTGCTGCCAGTGCTGGCAACCTATGGCATGGAGTTGCAGGGCAGCACGCCAGCGCTGATCGGCCTAGCCATCGGTGCCTACGGGTTGACTCAGGCGTTTCTGCAAATTCCGTTCGGCATGCTCAGTGACCGCATTGGTCGGCGGCCGGTGATCTATGTCGGCCTGCTGATTTTTGCCGGCGGCAGCCTGCTGGCGGCCAATGCTGATTCCATCTATGGGGTGATTGCCGGGCGTATTCTGCAGGGCGCTGGGGCGATTTCGGCAGCAGTGATGGCGTTGCTGTCTGATCTGACCCGCGAGCAGCACCGCACCAAAGCCATGGCGATGATCGGCATGAGCATCGGCTTGTCCTTTGCCGTAGCGATGGTGGTTGGCCCGCTGCTGACCCGTGCCTATGGTCTGTCGGGCCTGTTTCTCGCAACTGCAGCCATGGCCCTGCTTGGTATTGTTATCGTCGCCGGATTGGTGCCAGGTTCTGCCGGTCCGTTGCAGCATCGCGAGTCCGGTGTGAGCAAGCAGGCGCTACTGCCGACGCTCAAACACACCGATCTGCTGCGTCTAGATTTCGGCATTCTGGTGTTGCACGCGATTCTGATGGCCAGCTTTATTGCCCTGCCACTGGCGCTGGTAGAGCAGGGCGGCCTGGCCAAGGAAGAGCATTGGTGGGTCTATCTGACCGCGCTGCTGGTTGGCTTCTTCGGCATGGTGCCGTTTATCATTTATGGCGAGAAAAAACGCCGGATGAAGCATGTGCTGCTCGGCGCGGTGACGGTGCTGCTGCTGTGTGAGCTGTTCTTCTGGTGGTTCGGCACTAGCCTGCGCGCGCTGGTGCTGGGCACGGTGGTGTTTTTCACCGCGTTCAACCTGCTGGAAGCCTCGCTGCCATCGTTGATCAGCAAGGTTGCCCCGGCGGGCGGCAAAGGCACGGCGATGGGCGTGTATTCCACCAGTCAGTTCCTCGGTGCGGCCATTGGCGGCATCCTCGGTGGCTGGCTGTATCAGCACTACAGCCTGTCGGGTGTGTTTGCGGGCTGCGCTGTGCTGGCTCTTTTTTGGCTGGCCTTTGCTGTTACTATGCGCGAACCGCCGTATGTCACCAGCCTGCGTCTGCCGCTTTCAGCTGCGGCGTTGCAAGAGGCGGGGTTGGCCGAGCGTTTACAGGCTGTGCCCGGAGTGGCGGATGCCATAGTGGTGCGCGACGAAGCCGCCATCTATATCAAAGTGGATATTCAACAATTGGACCGCACGTCCCTCGAGCGCCTCATAGAGCCGGTGCCGGTGGCGTGCTGAAAGCCTAGGAGAACGTTATGGCCCGTGGGGTTAACAAAGTCATTCTGGTCGGCACCTGCGGACAGGACCCGGAAACTCGCTACCTGCCAAGCGGCAACGCGGTCACCAACCTGAGCCTGGCGACCAGCGAGCAGTGGACCGACAAGCAGACTGGCCAGAAGGTCGAGAAAACCGAGTGGCACCGTGTTTCGCTGTTCGGCAAGGTTGCCGAGATTGCTGGCGAGTACCTGCGCAAAGGTTCGCAGGTATATATCGAGGGCAAACTGCAGACCCGCGAGTGGGAAAAAGACGGCGTTAAGCGCTACACCACCGAAATCATCGTCGACATGCAGGGCACCATGCAGCTGCTTGGCGGACGTCCGGATAACGCGGGTGGCGGCGACTCCGCTCCACGTCAGCAGCGCGCTGCACCGCAGCGCGAGCCGCAGCAGTCGGCACCACGCCCTGCGCCGCAACAAGCGCCTCAGCCAGCTGCGGATTTCGACAGTTTCGATGACGATATCCCGTTCTGATCAGCTGAGTTAGCGCTCTATCATGCGTATGCGGCTGATGCTGCTGGGTGGCGGTAATGCGCTGGGGCAGGCACTGATCCGCCTCGGCGCCGAGGAGGACATTGGCTTCCTTGCGCCGAAACCGCCGGAGTCAGGCTGGGATCCCGCCAGCCTGACCCAGTTGCTTGATGACACCCGTCCCGATGCCTTAATCAACCTTGCCTACTATTTCGACTGGTTCCAGGCCGAAGCTGTCAGCGAGGCGCACTTTGCTGCCCAGGAACGTTCCGTCGAGCGTCTGGCCGAACTCTGTCAGCATCACCAGATCCGCCTCCTGCAGCCGTCCAGCTACCGCGTGTTTGATGGCTCGCGGGCTACTGCCTATACTGAGAAAGAAGAGCCGCAGCCGCTGGGTGTGCGTGGCCAGGCGCTGTGGCGTTTTGAGCAGCGCGTGCGGGCGATCTGCCCGCGCCATGTGCTGCTGCGTTTCGGTTGGTTACTGGATGACAGTGCCGAGGGTTTGCTCGGGCGTTTTCTCATCCGCGCTGCACAAGATGAGCCGCTGATGCTGGCCGATGACCGGCGTGGCAACCCGACCCCAGTCGATGATGCTGCGCGGGTGATTCTCGCCGTGCTCAAGCAACTAGATTGCCAGACGCCGCTGTGGGGTACCTATCACTACGGCGGGCATGAGGCGACCACTTCGCTGGCGCTGGGGCAGGCGGTACTCAGTGAAGCACGCAACTTCCGCAGCAACCTGGTTGATGAGGTAAGCCCGCAGGCGCACAGTGCGCGGCCGGATGCTGCTGAGGAACCGCAGCATGCGGTGCTATCATGCAAGAAAATCCTTCACACCTTCGGCATCAAACCGCGAGCCTGGCGCTCGGGGCTGCCGAGCCTACTGGATCGTTATTATCGCCATGTCTGACTCACGCCCTGTTCTAGTTACCGGCGGTGCCGGCTTTATCGGCTCGCACCTGGTCGATGCTTTGCTGGCGCAGGGTTACCCCGTGCGGGTGTTGGATAACCTGTCGATGGGCAAGCTGGCCAACCTGCCGTTGGATAACCCGCAGTTGCAGTTTATTCAGGGTGATGTGGCTGATGCTGCCGTGGTGGCGCAGGCGGTTGCCGGCTGTGTGGCCGTGGCGCACCTGGCTGCGGTGGCCTCGGTACAGGCCTCGGTTGATGATCCGGTGGCTACTCATCAGAGCAACTTCGTCGGCACCCTGAATGTCTGTGAGGCCATGCGCCTGCATGGCGTCAAGCGCGTGCTGTTCGCCTCCAGTGCGGCGGTGTATGGCAACAATGGCGAAGGTCTGGCGATTGATGAAGCCACGCCGAAGGCGCCGCTGACGCCTTATGCGGCGGACAAGCTGGCCAGCGAGCACTATCTGGATTTCTATCGTCGGCAACATGGTCTGGAGCCGGCGATCTTTCGCTTCTTCAATATCTTCGGTCCGCGGCAGGACCCGTCTTCGCCGTACTCCGGGGTGATCAGCATTTTTACCCAGCGCGTCCAGCAGGGGCTGCCAATCAGCGTGTTCGGTGATGGTGAGCAGACTCGTGACTTCTTTTATATCGAGGACTTGCTGGCACTGCTGACCCAGGCGCTGACTGCGCCGCAGGTTGAGGAAGGAGCGGTGAATGTGGGCTGGAGTCAGGCGGTCAGCCTGAATCAGTTGCTGGCGCTGATCGGCGAGCTGTGCGGCGGCTTGCCAGCGGTCAATTACCAGGCTGCGCGGGCCGGCGATATTAGTCATTCGCGGGCGGATAACCAGCGCTTGCAGGCGCATTATCAGCTGCCGGCGGCAACGCCGATGCGCGAAGGCTTGCGGCGCTTGCTGGCGCAGTCTTGAATTTTCTCCAGACGACAAAAAACCGGCCATTTAGGCCGGTTTTTTATTACTGGGCTCTTAGAACTTGTAGCCCAGACCGACCATGTAAACGAACGGATCTACGTCAACATCAACCTTGACCTTTTCGCCGCCAAAAGAGGTGGTGCCGGTGGTGTCGATATCGATATAGCGCACCTGAGCGTTGAGCATGATGTTGTCAGTCAGCATGTAGTCCATGCCTACCTGCGCCGCTAGGCCCCAGGAGTCCTTCATGTCCAAGCCGCTGAAGCCTTTGTCTTCCGCTGCACTGCTCAGCTTGGTATCGAAGAACCACGTGTAGTTGATACCTGCCCCCACATAGGGCTGGAAAGCCGAGTTGGAATCCATTGGGTAGTACACCACGCTCAAGGTCGGCGGCAGTTGCTTGAGTTCGCCCAGCTTGCCATTCAGGCCGGCGAAACCACCAGGCATGCCTTTAACACCGACGTTATGGCTGAACGGCGTGGCCGCCAGCAGCTCAATGCCGATGTTGTTGGTCAGCATATAAGCGAAGTTCAGGCCCAGCTGGGTGTCGCTGTCCAGGGTCGCCTTGGTGCCGGCTACGTCGGTGTTGAGTGCGCCAACCCAGATGTCGCTGCTGCTTTCCTGTGGGTCAGCGGTGATTGCACCGGCTCGCACAATGATGTCGCCTGCTTGGTGCGCGTGTGCCAGTGGAGCGGCAATAGCCAGGGCCAGCAGTGAGGTGGTGAGAAATGAGGTGCGCATGGTCTGCTCCCATAAAACATCGGTTCGTATTGGTTGAATGCGATGGTAGAGAAGTCTCCAGGAGGTGCTGTTGATCCAGAGCAATAAAAGTAGCTGGCTATCTAATTGCGGATAGCTATGTTTACGATCTTGCATTAACCAATATGTTATATTGTTTCTTTTTGGCGTATTGCTGGCTGAATGAGTAGTGCTTATGGTTGCTTGAGAGACGTAATGCAGTTGATAATGCTTCTCTTTATGTACGTTCTCTTAACAAGGAATGCCCCATGATCCCTCTGCCGAAGCGCCTGTTGGCAGTCGCTCTGGTTCTGGCCAGTACGCCGCTTGCGGCGACTCCTCTGGATGCCGCGTTGGATGAAAGTCAGCAACTGGCTGCCGATGCCAAGGCCTCGCAGGCGCGCGTTGAACGGCTCGATGACGCCAGCCGGGAAATGCTTACCGAGTACCGAAATGCCCTGCAGCAGGCCGAGGCTTTGCAAGGTTATAACGCTCAGTTACGTGAACTGGTAGCAGCGCAGCGCAAAGAGCTGACCGGCTATCAGCAGCAGCTCGATGGCATCGAGCGCACTCAGGAGGCGGTGACGCCACAGATGCGCCGCATGGTCGAGGTGCTGGGTGAATTTATCGCCGCCGATCTGCCGTTCCTGCCGGATGAGCGCAGTGATCGCCTAGCTCAGTTGCAGGATTTGCTGCCGCGTGCGGATGTCAGCCTGGCCGAAAAATACCGACGCATCCTCGAGGCGTATCAGGTGGAGAGCGATTACGGCCGCACCCTGGAAGCCTGGCGCGGTGAGCTGCCAAGTGAGGGCACGTCGCGCAGCGTCGAATTCCTCCGTCTGGGGCGCGTGATGCTGTATTTCCAGACCCTTGATGGCCATGAAAGCGGCTGGTGGAACCCGCAAACCCGCAGCTGGCAGATCCTCGACGGCAGCGCCCGACGTCCATTGCGCCAAGCGATTGCGATTGCCCGCCAGGAGCAGGCCCCGGCCGTGCTTGACCTGCCCGTGAAGACCCTGGCGCTGGAGGCCAAGCCATGAATCGTCGCGTTCTCGCTTTTACCCTGGCCCTGCTGCCCGCCCTAGCTGGCGCTGCCGAACCCCTGAGCCCGGATCAACTACTGCAACGTATTCGCAGCGAACGCGCGGCTGAAGTCAGCGCCATGCAAGGCCGCGAGCAGGCCTTTATTGCCGAACGTGGCGAGCGTGCCCAGCTGCTGGCCACTGCGCGCAGCGCCCTGGCCACGCAGAAGGCCGAAGCCGAGCGACTGAAGGCTGAGTTTGACCGCCAGGAAGCCGAATTGGCCGATCAGGAAAAGCTCCTCAGTCAGCGCGCCGGTCACCTCGGCGAACTGTTTGGCGTAGTCCGGCAGAGCGCCGGGGATGTCGCCGGCCAATGGCAGGACAGCCTGCTCAATGCCCAGTACCCCGAGCGTCTGGCGCGTCTCAAGGCACTAGCCGAAAGCCGCACGCTGCCCTCGGCCGCCGACCTCGATGGTTACTGGATGCTGCTGCTCGAAGACCTCACCGCCAGCGGCCGGGTCGAGCGGCTGCAACTGCCGGTAGTGGCTGCAGATGGCACGCGTAATCCGCAGGATGTGCTGCGGGTCGGCGCGTTCTCCGCTTACGGGGCCGATGCCTTTCTGCGTTATGACGCCGATGCCGGCGAGCTGCTAGCGCCGCTGCGTCAGCCGTCAGGCCTGGGGCTGGTGGCGGATTATCTGGACAGCAGCGCCGCAGTCGCCAGTCTGCCGGTTGACCCAAGCCGCGGCACCTTGTTGGCACAGTTGCAGCGCGAACCCAGCTTGTGGGATCGCGTACAGCAGGGCGGCCTGGTCGGCTGGGTGATTCTGGTTCTCGGCGCATTCGGTCTGCTACTGGCGATCTGGCGCATGGTCTACCTGACCCGTGTGGGTCGTGGCGTCAGTGCGCAGATGCATGAACTCAGCGCCCCGCGTGGCGACAACCCGCTGGGGCGAATCATCGGCGTGCTGGGGCCTAAACCGCAGTTGTCCGATCTGGAAACCCTGGAGCTGAAGCTCGACGAGGCGATCCTGCAGGAAACCCCGCCGCTGGAAAAAGGCCAGGGCCTGCTCAAGCTGCTTAGCGCTGTGGCGCCGCTGCTCGGTCTGCTCGGCACCGTGACCGGCATGATCGTCACCTTTCAGGCGATTACCCAGGGCGGTGGCGGCGATTCGCGATTGATGGCTGACGGTATCTCGCAAGCACTGGTGACCACGGTGTTGGGTCTGGTGGTGGCGATTCCGCTGCTGTTCCTGCACACCCTGCTGGCCAGCCGCAGCAAGGGCCTGATTCAGCTGCTGGAGCAGCAAAGCGCCGGGCTGATTGCCCTGCACCTGTCCGGGGCGCCGCGCCGTGACTGATTGGTTGGCGCTGTGGTTGCGCCTGGTGGACAGCGGCCATGCCTTGCTCGATTTCATGAGCGCCGGTGGCGTGGTGATGTGGGCGTTGGCTGGCCTGTGCGTGGTGTTCTGGACCCTGGTATTCGAGCGTTTCTGGTACATGCGCCGGGTATTCCCGGAGTGGGTCAGCGAGCGCCGTCAGGCCTGGCAGCAGGTGCTGAGCGACGACACCGGCAACTGGCAGCGCGCGGTGCGCAGTGCCTGGTTGGCGCAGGCGCAGCAACACCTGCTTGGCCCGTTGCGCCTGAGCAAGACCCTGGTGGCGATGTACCCGCTGCTGGGCTTGCTTGGCACGGTCAGTGGCATGGTCGCGGTGTTCGACGTACTGACCATCAACGGTACCGGTAACCCGCGCGGCATGGCGGCTGGGGTCTGGCAGGCGACTCTGCCGACCATGGCCGGCATGGTATTGGCGATTAGTGGATTGTTCAGCCTGGCGCGTCTCGAACGCGATGCGCGCCGGGCCCTAGAGCGGCTGGCTGACCAGCTGCGTCACGACTGAGACTCGACACATGAGAATGCGCCGTCACCACCAGCAAGACGAAGACACCGGCATCGACCTGACGCCGATGCTCGACGTGGTCTTTATCATGCTGATCTTCTTTATCGTCACCAGCTCCTTTATCAAGGAAGCCGGCGTCGAAGTGCAGCGGCCCCAGGCGGAAACCGCCAGCCCGCAGGACAAAGGCAATATCCTCATCGCCATCACTGCCGATGGGCAGGTGTGGATGGACAAGAAAGTTGTCGACGTACGCAGCGTGCGTGCCCATGTCGAGCGCATGCGCGTCGACCAGCCGGACGGCGCCGTGGTGGTGCAGGCCGATCAGGACGCGCGTACCGGCCTGGTGGTGCAGGTGATGGATCAGGCGCGCCTGGCGGGCGTGCAGGACGTGGCTCTGGCGGCTACGGCGGGAGCGCTTTGATGCGTTTGCCACTGTCTTTTGTTGCGGCCTGTGTGATGGCGCTGGCGCTGTTCGGCCTGATGCTTTACATGGTCGCGCCGCCCAGCAGCAAGCCGAGTGAGGAACCGCTGACGGTGGCCAATTTCGTCCGTCTCGACGGCGACTCCAGCGACACCGCGACACGTACCCGCCAGCAGGCACCGCAACCGCCGCAAGCACAAACGCCGCAAACCCCGACACCCCCTACGCCGATGACGGCCACCCCGAGCGCCAACCTGCCGGCACTGGATCTGCCGGTGCCGAGCCTGAGCAGCGGCATTGCCGTCAACAGCGCGCCGACACCAAGCCTGACGGGGCTGGCAGCGGGTGCTTCGGCGCCAAGCGCACCAGCCCCGAGCGATGCTGGTGGTCAGCCAGGCGGCCCGGAAAGTGAAGTGATGCCGCTCAACGATGTCAGCCCGGATTACCCGCGCTACGCCTTGCAACGCGGTATCGAAGGCCACGTGAAGCTGGCGTTCACCATCAACCGCGCAGGTGCGGTAGAAAACGTACGGGTTATTGAAGCCAGCCCGCAAAACGTGTTCGAGCGCGAAGCCCGCCGCGCAGCTGTGCGCTGGCGTTTTGCGCCGCGCACCGAAGGCGGTCTGGCGGTGGCCCGTGAAGCGGTGAAAACCCTGTACTTCCGTCTGGAAGGAGCTCGCTGATATGTATCGTCTACTGTTGCTGATCGCGTTGTGTAGCGCTGGTGCCGCGCAGGCGGCTGGGCAGAGTGTTGATCCGGGCGTGTTTCGCGCGCTGGATGCGGCGCAGACCGCACAGAAGAAAGGCGACTACGCGGCCGCGCGCCGCGCTCTGGATGCTGCCAAGGGCACGCCGGGTAGCCTGGAAGAGGCGCTGCTGTGGCGCAGCCGCGGTTATCTGGCCTGGGCCGAAGGGCAGAACACCCAGGCCATCGAGCTGCTGGATAAGGTGCTGAAGAGTGGCAAGCTGGACGCCGAGCTGCAGGCCGCTGAAGAGCTGAACCTGGCCCGTCTGAACCTGGTCGAGCGCCGCTACGCCCAGGTGGTGACTCTGCTGGCGCCGGGGCAGGCCAGCGCCAATGAAGAGGTGCTGCAGATGCTGGTGCAGGCCTATCAGGGGCTTGGACAGCCGGCCAAGGCGCTGCCTTTGGCCGAGCGTTATGTGCAGGCTAATCCGCAGGCCGCCGATAGCTGGCTGCAGTTTCTCGTCGCAATGAATGCTGATCTGAAGAAATACGCCGCCGCTGAGCGCTGGCAGCGCCAGTTGCTGGCGCGTCAGCCGAATAACGCCCAAGGTTGGCGTCAGCTGGCAGCCTTGCAGCAGCTGAGCGGCAGTCACGACAAATCGCTGGCCACCTTGCGCGCGGCGTACCAGAAGGGCCTGCGTTTCAATGAAAGCGAGCTGGACAACCTGGTGCTGCTGGCCGGGGCTGCCGATCAACCCTGGCAAGGGGCCAAGCTGCTCGCCGGGATGCTCGACCAGGGCCTGTTGCCGCGCACCAGTGCCCGCGAAGAGCGTCTGGGGCTGCTCTGGTGGCAGGCGCGTGAACGCAGCAAGTCGGCACTGATCTTCCGCGAGCTGGCGCAGCGCTCAGGCAGTGCCAAGCATTGGCTGCACCTGGCCCAGTTAGAGCTGGAACAGGCGCGCTGGCAGGCCGGGCTGGACGCCCTGGCCAAGGCCGAGCGTGCCGGTGCCGAGCGCAGCAAAGTGCGCGCCTGGCGTCAGTGGGCGGAAAGCGAGTTGAGCCACCAGCGAGACAGTCGTCTGGCCAGTGCCGGCTAGTCGCTACGCGTTTGTAGCGCCCAATAAAAAGCCAGACCTGAGGTCTGGCTTTTTTCTGCCTGGCGCTGCGCCGTGTGTCAGCTATCCGGCAACTCATAGGCATAAATCTTTTCGGCCTGCATCTGGTAACCCGCTTCGGCCAGCTCGCTGCTGGTCTGCTCGACCTTGAGCGGGCCTTCGATCCAGAACGGTTGATACAGCGCATCGAGCAGCACGCCCAGCTCGCTGGTGACGTGAACGATCTGATTCGACGGCGGTGGCGGCACGTGGATGCACGCGCCGAAGTACGGCACCAGCAGGAATTCAGTCACCCGGCCTTCGTCGGTGACATCCAGCGGCACGATATAGCCCGGCAGTTTTACCGCTTGGCCATCCAGTGCCTGCACCACTGGGGCGGCCGGCGATTGCTGCTGGCTGGCTGGGCCGGATTCGGCCAGGGCGTCTGCCAGCTGCGACAGGTCGTGTATGGGCGCAGGTTCAGTGACTTGCGGCGGTGCATCAGCGGGGACCATTTCCGACCAGGTCAGCTCGCGCACCTCGGCAGCCGCCAGCGGCAGGGCCAGGGTGAACAGCAGGGTGGCGAGCAGGGAGCGGTGCATGCAGACAGCCTCATAAGCGGATCGATAAGCCATCGGCCAGGGATTGGCGATACGCACGCCAGGCCGGTACACAGCCCATCAACAGGGCGGCGCTCAGGATAGCGCCGAGCAGCGTCCACTCATAGCGGGTTGGCAGATTCAGCGGCAGGTACAGGCCGTAATTCGCCTGCACATAGCCCTGCGCGCCCGCGATACCCAAGTATAGCAACAGCAAACCGAGCAGCACGCCGGCCAGGGCCAGGGCAAAGGCTTCGACGATCAGCAGGCTGGCGATATGCCAAGGCCGCGCGCCGACCGAGCGCAGAATCGCCATCTCGCGGCGGCGTTCGTTGAGGCTGGTGAGAATCGCCGTAAGCATGCCGATCAGTCCGGTCAGCACCACGAACAGCGAGACCACGAACAGCGCTTTCTCGGCGGTACCCATCAGGCTCCACAGCTCCTGCAGGGCTACGCCGGGCAGGATCGCCAGCAGCGGTTCACCGCGAAATTCGTTGATCTCCCGTTGCAGGCTGAAGGTGGCGATCTTGCTTTTCAGGCCGAGCATGACGGCGGTGATCTGCTTGGGTTGCAGGTCCATGGCCCGCGCTTGTTCCGCGCTGACCTTGGCCGCACCGCGTGCGGGCATGCCGTTTTGCCAATCGACATGCAGGGCTTCCATGCCGGCCAGCGAGATATGCAAGGTGCGGTCTACTGGCGTGCCGGTGCGTTTGAGTATGCCGACCACCTTAAACGGTTTGTCGTCATGTTTGACCAGGCTGATGGTGGCCACACCGTGTGCCAGTACCAGCTCCTGATTGAGCTGGTAGTTGAGGGCCTTTGCCACTTCTGCACCGAGCACCACTTCAAACGGGTCGTCGGCAAAGGCGCGGCCACTGCTCAGTTGCAGCGGCTGGCTGCGGGCGTAGCGGTAGTGCTCGAAATACGCCGGGCTGGTGCCCATCACCCGGTAACCGCGGTGCGAGTCGCCGAGGGAGATCGGGATGGCCCACTTGACCTGACGATGGTCGGCGAAGTGCTCGAAGCTCTCCCAGCGAATATTGTTGGTGGCGTTACCGATGCGGAACACCGAGTACAACAGCAGGTTCACGCTGCCTGAGCGCGCACCGACAATCAGGTCAGTGCCGCTGATGGTGTTGGCAAAGCTGGCGCGGGCCTCGGTGCGCACCCGCTCGACCGCGAGCAACAAACACACAGAAAGCGCGATGGCGAACACCGTCAGCCAGGCGGTAAAGCGGCGGTTGCCCAGGCTGGCCAGGGCGAGACGCAGTAGGTACATCGTTAAATCTCCGCCAAACGGGTGGCTTTGTTCAGTTCGGCCAACGACAGGCAGCGGTCAAACAGCCGCGCCAGGCTTTGGTCGTGGCTGACAAATAGCAGGCTGGAGCCGGCCTCGCGGCACTCGGCGAACAGCAGCTCGAGAAAGGCTTCGCGGGCGTCGGCATCCAGTGCCGAGGTGGGCTCGTCGGCGATTACCAGCTCCGGTTGGCCAATCAGTGCGCGGGCGGCGGCGACGCGTTGTTGCTGGCCGATCGACAGGTCACCGGCGCGGCGTTGCAGCAGTTCTGGCTGGTGCAAACCGAGGTGGGCGAGCAGCGCGTTGGTGGCCTTGGTCACGCTGCCATGGCGCTGTATCGCGCGGCTGGCGCGCAGCTTGGAGAAGTGGCAGGGCAGCTCGACGTTCTCGCGCACTGAGAGAAACGGCAGCAGGTTGAACTGCTGGAAGATATAGCCGGTGTGATCGACGCGAAAGCGGTCGCGGGCGCCGGCGGAGAGCTTGCTCAAGTCTTGATCGAGCAGCTGGATGCTGCCGCGGTTGGGTTTCTGCACGCCGCCGAGCAGGCCTAGCAAGGTGGTCTTGCCGCTGCCGCTGGGGCCTTTGAGAAACAGGCTTTCGCCGCGTTGCAGGGTGAAGCTGTCGATGTCCAGCAGCTCGGGCTGGCCGGGCCAGGCAAAGCCGAGGTTGGATAGGTGGATCAGGGCTGCGCTCATAAAGTAAGCGGCCGGGTTACCCCGGCCGTTCTGCTGCAAAAAGGGGTGGTTAGAAACTCAGGGCCGGCTGCGCGGGTGTCAGCTCCATGCCCTGCTGGCCATTCGGGCCGATCAGTTGTACCTGAATTTTCTCAGTGGCGGGGAAGTGCTTGAAGAGCTCGCCCAGGTCAAGTTGTTTCAATTCTTCAGGCTTCTGGCAGTCGAGGCTGTAGTGTGCGTGGACATCGCTGTGTTCGCTGTCATGGGACTCTTCGTGTTTGTGTTCTTCGTGCTTATGTTCAGCAAATAGTGGGCTTTCCAGCTCTTGCTTGCTGACGTTGCAGTCACCAGCGGCCAGGCCGAAGAGTGTCTGCGGCTGTTCCAGCTGGCTGCGGGCGGCGGCGACCTTGGCTTTGTCGGCATCGCTCTTGGCGGCGTGTTCGAAACCCACCAGGTTCATGGCCGGGCTTTCCAGCTGCAACTCCAGCACCTTGCCGTCCAGCGCTACGTTGAGTTGTGCGGCGCCGTGCTCGTGGGCCTCCAGGCTGCCGTGTTCGGCGTGATCATGTGCGTGCTCATGTTCATGGCTATGCGCGGCAACGCCGGTGGCAAGGGGCAGCAGGGCAAACGGCAAGGCAAGTAGCAGGCGGCGCATGTTGATCTCCGGTCAGAAATAATTACTTGTTACGTTATAACAACTTTTTACTGGGTATGGCTAGCCTTCCTTGGCGGCCCGTTGCGGACGTGGGAGCATGGCGGTTGATCAGTTGAGGGCAGAATGATGGTGCGAATTCGTGGGCAGATCGGCGCCTGGCCGGTGGACCTGACGGTTGAGTTGGATGCGCAGGACTGGGCGCAGCTGGCCCAGCACGTGACCCTTGAAACAGCCGTTGCGCCGGCTCTTGCGGCCGCGCCGGTGGCCAATGATGCGCTGTGGCAGACCACCCTGGAGCTGCTGCGCCAGGCCGGACAAGTCGACGGGCCGCAATTGCTCGGGCAATTGGCCGGGCTGGCGGGCGGGGAGGCTGCGGGCAAGCGCCTGCTGGTGCGTCTGCGCCATTGTGCAAAGGTGCGCGTGGAAACCGGCGCCGATGCGCCGATTTATCACTGGGTGGGCTAGTTCACGTCGACGCGTGTGATCAGTAAATCGCTTGATACAGCTTGCGCCGATAAGCGGTGACCAGCGGGTGGTCATTGCCGAGCAGGTCAAAGACTTGCAGCAGGGTCTTGTGCGGTAGGCCGTCGGCGTAGCTGCGGTTGCGGATAAACAGCTTGAGCAGGGCGTCCAGCGCTGGTTCGTAATGCTGGCGTGCCAGTTGCTGGATCGCTAGCTGGTAGCTTGCTTCATCGTCGTCGGCATTCTGCGCCAGGCGGGTTTTCAGGCTGGCGACATCGGGCAGCTCGCCGGCCTGGCGCAGGAATGTCAGCTGCGCGCGGGCGCCGGCCAGAGCCTGTTTATGTTCATCGCCTTTGACCGCGCCGAGCACCGCCTCGGCTTCGCCCAACTCGCCACGCTCAGCCAGGCAGCGTGCGTAGAGAATCAGCGCGGCGGCGTGCTCGTTGTTTTCCGTCAGCAGTGCCTTGAGTACGGCTTCTGCGTCGGCAAAGCGGCCTTCGCTGAACAGTGCCTGCGCCGCTTCCATCGGGTCGGCCGCTGCAGGCGCTGGCTCGGCGACGTGGGGTTTGAGCATCTCGCGGATCGCCGACTCCGGCTGCGCGCCGGCGAAGCCGTCTACCGGCTGACCATCCTTGAACAGCACCACGGTGGGCAGGCTGCGGATGCCGAAACGGGCAACGATGTCCTGCTCAATATCGCAGTTGACCTTGGCCAACAGCAGCTCGCCGTTGTATTCCTCGGTGATCTTCGCCAGCAGCGGCATCAGCGCTTTGCACGGCGCGCACCATTCGGCCCAGAAATCCACCAGTACCGGCTTCTGAAAGGAGTTCTCGATCACCAGCTGTTCGAAGCTGGCGCTGCCTGCGATATCAAAAATATAAGGGGAGTCGCTCATGGTCGGTCTCGGCTGGGCGCATGTGGTGATGGGCTGGAATGCGATGAACTATAAATGTGGACGTAGCGTGCTGGATACAAGGGGTGGTCAAGTGCGCTCGGCGTGGTACAGGCTGACATGGCGAAACTCCGCTGGCTCGGCCAGGTCCGGCCAGGTGCAGGCTTCGAGTACGCCGAGTCGCTGGTACAGCGGGTGCTGGAAGTCGCGTACTCGCGAGTCGGCCACCAGCGCTTGGCGGCCACGGCTGAGGAATTGGTCGAGCAGCGGCAGGTTAGCGCGGTCGTAGAGCACGTCGGCGACGATAATCAGGTCGAAACGGTCAGCCTCGGCGAAGAAGTCCGCGGAATAACTCAGCACCACATCATTCAGTGCCGCGTTGGCCTGGCAGGACGCAATCGCCAGCGGGTCGAGGTCGCAAGCCACCACTTCCAGCGCACCGGCCTTGGCCGCAGCAATCGCCGCCACGCCGGAGCCTGCGCCGAAATCCAGCACGCGTTTGCCGCGCACCCACTCGGGGTGCTCGGCCAGCCAGCGCGCCAGCACCAGGCCGCTGGCCCAGCAGAAACACCAGTAGGGCGGTTCTTCGAGGATCAGGCGGGTCTCTTCCGGGCTAAAATAGCGGTCCATGTTCGCCGGGTCGATCAGCCAAAGCTTGATCTCGGTGCCGGGCAAGGTTTGCGCGCTTAGCTGGGCATCACCCAGCAGTTCGCTGAGCGCTGCCTGCAAGGCGGCGGGTGCTGTCATGGCGCCGGTACCAAGCGCAATTCACCAAGGGCCTGGGTGTCACCGCGGGCAATCGATTGTTCGGGCAGGCGCAGAATCAGCCGGCCGGCCTGATTGGCGCGGCCGTGCAGCTCGATGCGACTGTGTTTGTTAAAAGTTTCCGGGTTGAACGGCAGGCGAAATGCCAACGGCTTGCCGGTGCCGCGCAGCTGGATATTGCCCAGCAGCGCCTGCGGTCGGCCGCGCTGATCGACCGCCAGCAGGGCCAGCTCGACATCCGCCTCGTTGGGTACATTCAACAAGCTGCCCCTCAACTCGCGCTGGTAGGCCGGCAAAGGCGCAGCTTCTGCCGGTGCTGGCGTCGGCGATGTTGCTGCGGGTTTGGCGGGCGGCGAACTGTCGCTGGCGCAGGCCGCCAGCAGGGCGATCAGGCTCAGTAGAATCAGCGGTTGCAATGGCTTGGGGGCTTTCATCGAGGGTATCAACTCCGCTGGTTTGCGTGGGCGCCTGTATACCGCAAACCCCTCAGCTTGTCTTGCCTGCGGGATGCGCTACCATGGCTAACTTCGTTCTAAGGCTGCCCTTATTTATGCACTGTCCCTTCTGCGGTGCCAATGACACCAAAGTGATCGACTCGCGCCTGGTTGCCGAGGGTGAGCAGGTGCGTCGTCGGCGTGAATGCCTGGCCTGTGAAGAGCGCTTCACCACCTTCGAGACCGCCGAGCTGGTGATGCCACGCCTGATCAAGCAGGACGGCAGCCGCCAGCCCTTTGATGAGGACAAGCTACGCGCCGGCATGCAGCGTGCACTGGAGAAGCGCCCGGTGAGTATCGAACGCTTGGAAGCGGCCATCGCCCATATCAAGCACAAGCTACGCGCCACCGGTGAGCGTGAGATCAAGTCATTGGTCCTCGGTGAGCTGGTCATGGGGGAGCTGCAGAAGCTCGATGAAGTGGCCTATATCCGCTTCGCCTCGGTGTACAAACGCTTTCAAGACCTCAACGAGTTCCGCGAGGAAATCGACCGCTTGTCCCGCGAACCAGTCAAAGGCTGACGATGAATTCAGATCACGCCTTTATGGCTCGCGCGCTGGAACTGGCCCGTAAAGGCTTGTACTCCACCCACCCCAATCCGCGCGTTGGCTGCGTGATTGTTCGCGATGGCCGCATCATCGGCGAAGGCTGGCATGCCCGCGCCGGCGAGCCGCACGCCGAAGTGCACGCGTTGCGTCAGGCCGGCGAAAAGGCCCGTGGTGCAACCGCCTACGTCACCCTGGAACCCTGCAGCCACCACGGGCGTACGCCGCCGTGCGCCGATGCGCTGATCAATGCCGGGATCACTCGCGTCGTAGCTGCCATGCAAGACCCCAATCCGCAGGTCGGCGGTGATGGCCTGCTGCGGCTGATGCACGCGGGTATCGCGGTACAGAGCGGCGTGCTTGAAGTTGAGGCGCGGGCGCTGAATGCCGGCTTTATCAAACGAATGGAACAAGGCCTGCCGTTTGTGCGGGTCAAGCTGGCGATGAGCCTAGATGGGCGTACCGCCATGGCTAGCGGCGAAAGCCAGTGGATTACCGGGCCGGCCGCGCGCGCCGCAGTGCAGCGGTTGCGTGCGCGCTCCAGCGTGGTATTGACCGGTGCCGATACGGTGCTGGCCGATGATGCGCGCTTGACCGTGCGCCCTGATGAGTTGGGCCTGGGAGCGGAACTAAGTGCCTTGGCCCAAGCACGGCCACCATTGCGTGTGTTGGTTGATGGACGTTTGCGCGTGCCGCTTAGCGTACCGTTCTTCCAGGCCGGTGCTGCCATGGTGGCGACCTGCGCCGCCGCTTCGGCGCGTGATCGCTATCTGGACGATGGACACGAACTATTGGCCGTGCCTGGCAGCAACGGGCATGTTGACCTGCGCCGGTTGCTGGTCGAGCTGGCCAGCCGTGGTGCTAACGAAGTGCTGGTAGAGGCCGGTCCGCGTCTGGCCGGGGCGTTTGCTCGCCTGGGTCTGGTGGATGAGTACCAGCTGTTTGTGGCGCCCAAGCTGCTGGGTTCCAGTGCTCGGCCGCTGCTCGACCTGCCGTTGGCGCGGATGGCTGATGCGCCAGCGCTGAAAATTGTCGAGATGCGTGCAGTGGGTGATGACTGGCGGATCATCGCGGTGCCACAGCCGGCTGCTTGATGGTTGCTTATTCCTGCTGTCGTTTGGCCATGCAGGGCGTAGGCGATTTGTGGTAAAACGCGTCTCGGCTACGCAAGTGGCCGCAACGTTCTCAGGGCGGGGTGTAATTCCCCACCGGCGGTAATGGCTGCAAAGCCTAGCCCGCGAGCGCTTGTCAGGTGGTGTAACCCGCCGAGCAAGGTCAGCAGACCCGGTGTGATTCCGGGGCCGACGGTTAAAGTCCGGATAAAGAGAGAGCGGGATTGCCTATCAGGGCACGCGAAGGCGTGCTCACGAAATCCCTATCGATCAAACACGCCCTGTTTTTTATAAAACAGGAGTTGGTCTAGATGTCTGATTTTTATTCTGTGTTCCAGGCTTCTGGCGTTGTTCGCCAGCGTTCTGCCGTGAGCGCGATGCAGGGGGTGGCATGTTTACCGGCATAATCGAAGCCATTGGCAGCATCCGCGCACTAACGCCCAAGGGCGGTGACGTACGGGTGTATGTGGAGACTGGCAAGCTCGACCTTGCTGACGTCAAACTCGGTGACAGCATTGCGGTTAACGGCGTGTGCCTGACTGCTGTGGAGCTGCCGGGTGATGGTTTCTGGGCTGATGTCAGCCGCGAAACCCTGGCGCATACCGCCTTTATCAGCTTGAAAGCCGGCAGCAAGGTCAATCTGGAGAAGGCGCTGACGCCTACCAGTCGCCTCGGTGGTCACCTGGTCAGCGGCCATGTGGATGGCGTCGGTGAAGTCATCGCGCGCGCCGATAACGCCCGCGCCGTGCAGTTCACCATTCGCGCGCCGCGCGAACTGGCCAAATACATCGCCCACAAGGGCTCGATCACTGTCGATGGCACCAGCCTGACCGTCAATGCGGTCAACGGCGCCGAATTCGAGCTGACCATCGTGCCGCATACCCTGGCCGAAACCATCATGGTCGACTATCGCCCTGGCAGTCAGATCAACCTCGAAGTGGATCTGCTAGCCCGTTACCTGGAGCGTCTGCTGCTCGGTGACAAGGCCGCCGAGTCGAAAAGCTCGGGCATGACCGAAAGTTTTCTCGCCGAACACGGCTACCTGAACAAATAAGGAATCGCCAGCATGGCTCTTAACAGTATTGAAGAACTGGTCGAAGACATCCGCGCCGGCAAGATGGTCATCCTGATGGATGACGAAGACCGCGAGAACGAAGGCGATCTGATCATCGCGTCCGAGTGTGTGACCGCCGAACATATCAACTTTATGGCGCGCTTCGCCCGTGGCCTGATCTGCATGCCGATGACCCGCGAGCGCTGCGAAACCCTCAAGCTGCCGCTTATGGCGCCGCGTAACGGTTCCGGTTTCGGCACCAAGTTCACCGTGTCCATCGAAGCGGCAGAAGGGGTGACTACTGGTATCTCTGCTGCCGACCGCGCGCGCACCGTGCAGGCCGCTGCAGCGAAAAACGCCAAGGCCGACGACATCGTCAGCCCAGGCCATATCTTCCCGCTGATGGCTCAGCCAGGCGGCGTACTGGCGCGGGCCGGCCACACCGAAGCGGCCTGCGACCTGGCGCGCATGGGCGGTTTTGAACCGAGTGGGGTGATCTGCGAAATCATGAACGACGACGGCACTATGTCGCGTCGTCCTGAGCTGGAAGTTTTTGCCGCCGAACACGGCATCAAGATCGGCACGATTGCCGATCTGATTCACTACCGTTTGATGCATGAACGTACGGTTGAGCGTGCCAGCGAGCAGGTGCTCGACACCGAGCTGGGCCAGTTCAACCTGGTGACCTACCGTGATGGTGTAGAGGACACCGCGCACATGGCCCTGACTCTGGGCACGGTGTGTGCGGAAGAGCCGACTCTGGTGCGCGTGCACAACATGGACCCGCTGCGCGACCTGTTTCTGGTCAACCAACCGGGTCGTTGGAGCCTGCGTGCGGCTATGGCCGAGGTGGCAAAGGCCGGTAGCGGCGTGGTGCTGCTGCTGGGTAATCCGCTGACCGGGCCTGAGCTGCTGGCGCTGCTGGATCGTCAACAACCGGCCAACCCGACCACCTACAGCACTGTAGGTGCTGGCTCGCAGATTCTGCGCGACCTCGGCGTGCGCAAGATGCGTCTTATGAGTTCGCCGATGAAGTTCAATGCAATATCCGGTTTCGACCTGGAAGTTGTAGAATACTTGCCCGCTGAATAACGACCGCCGCGCTACGCGCTGTTTCGTCGGGCTATCCATTTTTTGTCCCCTGGCTCTTTAACGCTATATGAGAATTGTTTTATGACCCTGAAGACCATCGAAGGTACTTTCATCGCCCCCAAAGGCAGCTTTGCACTGGTCGTCGGCCGCTTTAACAGCTTCGTTGTCGAAAGCCTGGTAAGCGGCGCCGTTGATGCCCTGGTTCGCCACGGCGTAAGCGAAAGCAACATCACCATCATCCGCGCGCCGGGTGCCTTCGAGATTCCGCTGGTCGCGCAGAAAGTCGCCCAGCGTGGCGATTTCGACGCCATCATCGCTCTCGGTGCGGTGATCCGTGGCGGTACTCCGCACTTCGAGTACGTGGCTGGCGAATGCACCAAGGGCTTGGCCCAGGTGTCCATGGAGTTCGGCGTACCAGTTGCATTCGGCGTGCTGACTGTCGATTCCATTGAGCAAGCCATTGAGCGTTCCGGCACCAAGGCCGGCAACAAGGGCGCGGAAGCTGCATTGTCCGCCCTGGAAATGGTCAGCCTGCTGGCGCAGTTGGAGGCCAAGTGAGCCAGAGCGACGGTAACGGGCAGCAGCCACAAGCGCCGAAAAAAGGTCCCAGCAGCAAGACCCTCGCGCGCCGTCAGGCGCGTACGCTGGCCATGCAGGCGTTGTACTCCTGGCACATGGCTGGGCAGTCGCTGAACGAGATCGAAGCGCAGTTCCGCGTCGATAACGACTTCACTGCAGTTGACGGTGCCTACTTCCACGAGATTCTGCATGGTGTACCGCGGCAGAAAACCGAGATCGATGGTGCCTTTGAGTCCCTGCTGGATCGCCCACTGGATGAAATCGATCCGGTTGAATTGTCGATTCTGCGTCTGTCGACCTACGAGCTGAAGAACCGCGTGGATATTCCCTATCGCGTGGTGATCAACGAAGGCATCGAGCTGGCCAAGGTGTTTGGCGCAACTGACGGGCACAAGTTCGTCAACGGCGTGCTGGACAAGCTGGCACCGCGCTTGCGTGCGGACGAAGTTCGCGCCAACAAGCGTTAAGCCTGTTTTGGGTGAGTTCGAGCTGATCCGTCATTACTTCGCCGCTGCGTCCTGTGCGCAGGCTGGCGAAGGCGTGGCATTGGGCATTGGCGACGACTGTGCCCTGCTGCAAGTGCCGGCTGGCGAGCAGCTGGCAATTTCTACCGACACCCTGGTTGCCGGGGTGCATTTTCCCGAGTCGCCTGACCCGTTTCTGCTGGCGCAACGTGCGCTCGGCGTTTCGGTCAGCGATCTGGCCGCCATGGGCGCCGCACCTGTCGGCTTTACCCTGGCTTTGACCCTACCCTGTGCCGAACCGGATTGGTTGCAGGACTTTGCCCGCGGCCTGGATCAGATGGCGCAACACTGCGCGATTCGTCTGGTCGGCGGTGATACCACCCGTGGTCCCCTGAGCCTCACCCTGACTGTGTTCGGCCGTGTGCCGATTGGTATGGCGCTGACCCGCAAGGGCGCGCAGGTCGGTGATCTGCTCTGCGTCGGCGGTGAGTTAGGTGATGCCGCCGGCGCTTTGCCGTTGGTGCTGGGGCAACGCCAAGCCGATCCGGCAGTGGTCGAGCCGTTGCTGGCGCGCTACTGGTCGCCCGTGCCGCAGCTCGATCTGGGCGTTGCGTTGCGTGGCAAGGCCACGGCTGCACTGGATATCTCCGATGGCTTACTGGCCGATTGCGGGCATATCGCCGCAGCATCTGGCGTGGCGCTGCTGATTGAGCAGGCACAGGTGCCGCTGTCTGTAGCCTTGCTGGCATTTGCCGGGGAGTCGGCAGCGCGTCAGTGTGCATTAAGCGGTGGCGATGATTACCGCCTGGCGTTCACCCTGCCGGCAGCCTATCTGGCGGATTTGCAGCAAGCAGGTTGGCCTGTGCGCGTTATTGGTCGTGTGGTGGCCGGTGAGGGCGTTACTCTGCTCGACTCGCAAGGTCAGCCCGTTCAGCTGCCACGCAGCGGCTATCAACATTTTGGAAGTACCAGTGACTGATCATCCCAAGCAAGTCCCCGCCGAGTTCGTGCCGCCTTCTGTATGGCGCAACCCCTGGCACTTTCTGGCCTTCGGCTTCGGCTCCGGCACTTTGCCAAAAGCCCCAGGTACCTGGGGCTCGCTGGTGGCGCTGCCGTTTATTCCGCTATTTCAGATGCTGCCGGACTGGGGCTACTGGCTGATGCTCGGCATCACCATGCTGTTTGGCTTCTGGTTGTGCGGCAAGGTGGCCGATGACCTGCGGGTGCACGACCATGAAGGCATCGTCTGGGACGAAATGGTCGGCATGTGGATTACCCTCTGGCTGGTGCCTGACGGCTGGGGCTGGCTGCTGCTAGGCTTCCTATTGTTCCGTGTGTTCGACATCCTCAAGCCCTGGCCGATTCGCTGGATTGATCGGCATGTGCATGGCGGTGTCGGCATCATGCTCGATGACGTGCTCGCCGGTGTGTTCGCCTGGATGGCTCTGCAACTGGTCATCTGGGGTTGGGCCAATGGGCTGGCTGCGGCGCTAGGCTGGTAATCAGAAAGGGATCGCTAATGGGCCGCTGCTGTCGGTGGTTGCTGTGGTTGGTCATCAGCGTTGCCAGCGGGCTGGTGTGTGCCGCTGAGCTGACGCAGATTCGTATTGCCAGCGAAGTGTGGGAAGGGCATACCCATGCTGATGGCAGCGGCATGGCCTGGGAGATCTTTCGTGCGGTATTCGAGCCAGCCGGCGTGCAGTTGGATATCCATAGCGTGCCTTACACCCGCTCCATTGGCTTAGTGCAGCGCGGTGCTGCCGATGCCTGGGCAGGCTCTTACCTAAATGAAGTCGCGCAGGGCGTGTTCTATCCGCGTTGGTATTACGATACCGACCAGATTGCCGCGCTCGGCTTGCGGGATAAACCCATCCCCACCCAGGAGTCCCTCGGCGAGTCTCGGCTGGTATGGATGCGTGGCTATGAATACCAGCGTTATTTGCCAAATTTGCGCCAGTACCGCGAAGTGCTCCGCCGTAGCGGTATCCTCGGCATGCTGGGCGTGGGTCATGTGGATTTTTATCTTGATGCCCTGACCGAAGTTGAGGATGTGCTGAGCACCGCCAGTCAGCCTGATCGCTACCGTGTTACCCCGCTGACCAAGCTGCCGGTCTACCTAGGGTTTGCCGATACCCCGCGTGGTCGAACGCTGGCTGAGCTGTTCGATAAGCGCATGGATAGCCTGGTGGCGGATGGCAGCCTGCGCCCGATTTTTCAGCGCTGGCAGCAACCTTACCCGTTTGACTAACCTGTGCGAGACGTTCCATGTACGCCTTGAAAGTACTGTTGTTAAGCCTGCCGCTGTTACTTGGTAATGGGGTGATGGCGGCCACCCAGGTGCGGGTTGTCGGCCTGTTCCCTGGTGCGGCGGTGTTGAATGTCGATGGTCAACGTAAACTGGTCAAAGTCGGCCAAATCGGCCCAGGCGGGGTTGTGGTGGTCAGTGCCGACAGCCGTGGAGCGGTGTTGCGTGTCGATGGCGTTGAGCGCAGTTACAGCCTGAGTCGTGAGTACAGTGAAGGTTTTGCCGAAGCGCAGAAGAAGCGGCTCAGTGTGGCCAAAGGTATTGGCGGCCATTACTGGGTTACAGGCTCAGTAAATAGTCATTCGGTACAGTTTCTGGTGGATACAGGGGCTAGCTCTATTGCTTTGAATGATGGTCATGCGCGGCGTTTAGGCATTGATTATCGGGCCGTAGGTTCGCCGTTGCAGGTCAGCACCGCTAGCGGTACGACACGCGGTTGGCGCGTGACGTTGGACCGAGTGAAGATCGGTGAACTAGAGGTTCTGGGTGTCGAGGCCGTAGTGCTGGAAGGCGGTTCGCCTACCGAGGCCTTGCTCGGCATGAGCTTTCTTAGCCGAGTAGGCTGGAAGGTCGAGCAGGATGTGCTGGTGTTGGAGTCCAAATACTAGCGGCTTGGTAACCTCGCGTTGCCTCGATCCTTATCATCAGTAATTCAGGCTAAGCGGCTGTCGGGGCCTGCTGTTACAATGCCTACCTGATTTCCCTGCCCATTTCTTTAGGAGCATCCGGTGTCCGTCGTGTTTGTCGCCGCCTCCCAACTGCCTACGCCCTTTGGTGTATTCACCATGCATGGCTTCCTTGAGCAAGCCACTGGCAAGGAACATGTTGCCCTGACTTTTGGCGATGTGGCCGATGGCGCGCCCGTGCTGGGCCGTTTGCACTCTGAATGCCTGACCGGCGATGCGTTGTTCAGCCTGCGTTGCGACTGCGGTTTCCAGCTTGAAGCGGCGCTGCGCGCGATTGCCAATGAGGGCCGTGGCGTGTTGCTTTACCTGCGCCAGGAAGGTCGTGGCATCGGCTTGCTGAACAAGATCCGCGCCTATGAGTTGCAGGATGGCGGCGCCGATACCGTTGAGGCCAACGAACGCCTGGGCTTTGGCGCCGATCAGCGTGACTACGCGATCTGCTTGCCGATGCTTGACCACCTGGGTGTCAGCCAACTTAAGCTGATGACCAATAACCCGCGCAAGGTCAAGGCGCTGGGCGATATGGGCATCAAGGTGGCGACCCGTGTGCCGCTGCAGATCGATCACAACCCGCATAACAAAAAATACCTCGCGACCAAGGCCGGCAAGCTCGGGCATATGCTCGGCAGTCTGCACCAGGGCGAGGTTGAGGAAAGCCTGTGACGCGCGGTCAAGTGCGTCGTCGACTGGCGCTGGAGTGGTGGCGTCAGCTGGCTGTGACCCTGGCCCCTTTGTTTGTGCTCAACCTGCTGTTTGGTGCCGAGCAGAAAACCGGCCTGCTGACCATGCCACTGTTTATCGCCGGGCTGGCCTCGATGTTTGTCAGCCTGCCGCTGTTCAGCGCCTACAAACGTGCACTGGTGGCTACCGAAAAAGCCCTTGATACCGCAGATGAGCACGATGCCTGGCTGGAGTTGGCGCGTGTGCGTCGCCTGGCCTTTCTCGGTGCAGCGTTGCCGGCCTGGATTGCCGCCGTCGCGGTATTCGCCGGCCTGGAGGCGATTCCGCTGATTCTCCTGGCGATTTCCAGCATCGTTCTGTTGTACCTCTACCGCATTCCTCGCCAACTCGGCTGATGCGCGCCATCACCCTCTGCCTGCTGTTGTTGCTGGCATTGCCTGCCGCTGCGGTCGAGCGGGTGGTGACTCTGGCACCTTCCCTGACTGAAATCATGCTGGAATTGGACGCCGGCAATCTGCTGGTCGGCTTGCTCGATGGCGGTGAGCGTCCGGCAGCTGTGGCCCAACTACCCTCTGTTGGCCGGTATGGCCAGCTTGAGCTGGAAAGCTTGCTCGAACTGCAGCCCGATCTGGTGCTGCTCTGGCCTGACAGCATCAGCCGTGCGCAACGTCAGCAGCTGCAACGTATGGGTATTCCCCTGCTGGTTGTTGAGCCACGCAAGCTGGCTGACCTGGCTGAGAACTTCATCGAAATCGGCACGCGTGTCGGCCGTGCCGATCAGGGCCAGCAACTGCGTCAGCAATTCAATAGCGGGCTGGCCGCGCTGCGTCAGCGCTATCAGCGTGAACAGCCATTGCGCCTGTTCTATCAGGTCTGGGATACGCCGCTGTACACCATCGGCGGCCAGCAGATTATCAGCGACGCCCTGAGTATCTGCGGTGCCGAGAATATCTTTGCCGAGCTCACCTTGCCTGCGCCGCAGGTCAGCGTCGAGGCGGTGTTGCAAGCGAACCCCGAGGTGATCCTGGCTGGCACGCAGGAGCAGTTGGATGCCTGGCGCATCTGGCCTGGCGTGGTCGCAGTCGAGCGTAAGCAACTGTGGCGGGTACCGGATGCAGGCCTGGAGCGGCCGAGCTTTCAGATGCTGGCGGCGGTGGAGCGGTTATGTGAGGTGTTGAGCCGCGCTCACTAAGAAAACCCCCGCGCTATGGCGGGGTTCTGTCTTGGGGTCAGTCTATTGAGCGTTTGGTTGATGGCTCAAAGCTGAGGTGTCCAGGTCACAGCAAACAACGCGGTGCGGCCTTCATTGTTGTAGCCGAAGCGTCCGTTAGTTGTGCTGTAAGTCGCCTCGGCATAATCCTTATCGAACAGGTTGTTCAGTTTCAGGTCGAAGGCCACTTCCTCGGTAGCCTGCCATTTTCCGCGCAGGCTAAGCAGGCCGTAACCGCTCAGCTCACGGGTGTTGTCGGCATCGTCATAGCGGCCACTGACCGCGCGCCAACTGGCTCCTACTGCAAACTCACCGAAGGGGCGATCCAAGTCCAGGCTCAGCGTGCGCTTGGCGCGGCGTGCGAGGGTGTGGCCAGTGTCGCGATCCCGTGGATCGATCAGTGCGAGTGCGAGGTTGCCCTGCCAGCCATACAGCTCCTGTTTTATGGCTGCCTCGAAGCCATTGATGCGAGCGGTCTGCACGTTCTGCGGAATAAAGTTCTGGTCGAGAACAATCGCGTCCTGCAGGTCGATACGATACAGCGATAGTTCCAGCGCGCCGCTTTCGCTGTAGCGGCTGCGCCACTGGGCTTCGTAGCTTTTCGACGTTTCTGGCTTTAGGTCGGGGTTAGCGCTTGCTGAGCAAAAGCCGCCGAAACAGAAGTCGGGGTAGTACAGGTCGTTGAAGGTCGGTGCGCGAAAGCCTTCGCTGTAGGACAGAATCAAATCGTTGTCGTTGTTGAATGGCACAGTCAACGCGGCGTTCCAGCTGTTCTCGCTGCCGAACTGCTGGTTTTTGTCATGGCGCAGACCCAGTTCGGTCGAGAAGTATTCGGCGTTGTAGCGGTGCTGAATAAATGCCGCCTGATTCCAGCGCGAGTCCTCGACAAAGTCCGTGTTACTACGCAGACGATCTTCATACCAGTCGGCGCCCAGCAGCACTTGGTGTCGCTCGTTGAGAGTCAGGGTGTTTACCCAATTGGCCGAGTCGCGATAGGTGTTGAAGCTGTAGAACGAGTCAGCGCTGGCCTGAGGCTGGTCGTTACCGGTGTCGCGCTTATCTTCGCTGTGGCCAATTTCCAGGCGGCTATTCCAGACTTCGCTGAAGTTGGCATCGATGTAGCTGGACAGGCTGCTGAGCTGGAAGTCTGTGCTGGGCAGTGAGGTGCTGAAGATGTCTTCGAACTCGGCCTGGCCGCGTTGGTCGATGGCGCTGAAGCCGATTTTCAGATCGTCATTGAATCGGTGCGAGAGGTTCAGGCTCAGCGATTTATTGCGGTAGGCATCGTTATCGCCGTTGGCGCCGAAGTTATCGCGTGTGGCATCAATCCCTTGGGTTTCATCGAGAGCCGCTCCCAGGCTGAAGCGGGTTTGCGCGTCACCGCCGGACACGCCAAGGCTACGCTCGAAGGTCTGATTGCTGCCGGCGCCAAAGCGCACATAGGGCTTGAGTCCATCACCGCTGCCTTGACGGGTGAAAATCTGCACGACGCCACCGATGGCATCCGAGCCATACAGCGCCGAGCGTGCGCCGCGTACGACTTCAACGCGTTCGATCTGCTCCGGGCTGAGAAATTCCAGGCTGCTGGTGCCGCTGGACGCGGCAGAGATGCGTTGGCCGTCTACCAAAACCAGGGTTTGCGCAGTTGAGGTGCCACGCACGAATAGGCCGGTCTGGCTGCCCGCGCCGCCGGTACGGCTGACGCTGACGCCGGGCACCCGCTCAAGCAGCTCTGCCACGCTGCGCACTTGCAGGCGTTCGATGTCCTTGCGGGTAAATACCGTGGTTGCGGCGGTCGCCTGCTTGATCGGTTCGGCATGTCGCCCGGAGGTCACAACCAGTGGCTGCACTTCGAGTGGGTCAGCATGGGCAGTCAGCGGCAGCAGCGCCACAGCCAGGGCAAGGCGGGACAATTTCACGTAGAGAATCCTCAAAAGGTCGAACGGCTTTTGAGAAGGGCAGGTGCAAGAACGGGCGCGCGGACGCAGCCTGAGCTTGACGGTGATGCCCTCCGCAACACCAGTCACATCCAGCAAGGCCGGTCTCCGGACTCTCGACTAGCGCGGCCTCGCCTTCCCGGAATGACCCAGTGGCGCGTGAGGCGGCGTACAGATCCTGATCTGTGGTCGATTACCGTTGCGGGGGCAGTACCGGGTTGGCTCTTCATGAGCGCACCGGCTTCCCGTTTAACGCCGCTTCTTTCGGAAGTGGCGAACCTTGGCAGAAGTAAAACGCCGCGCACCTTAATGCGCGGTTGGATGAATTACAAGCAAGTCTGACTCAGCTCTGGATGAGCGGTATTCATGCTGGAAGGCTGGCGAGGCGCGCGCGGATGGCTGCTTCTATAGCGGGTGCATCCAGACCGCATTCGGCAAGCATCTGCGCTGGTTTGGCGTGCTCGACGTAGTAGTCCGGCAGGCCCAGATTCAGCATTGGCTTGAGGATACCCGCGTGGGCGAGGAATTCGTTGACCGCACTGCCGGCACCGCCCATCACACAGTTCTCTTCAATCGTCACCAGCAACTCGTGACTGGCTGCCAGTTGGCGCACCAAGGTCTCGTCCAAGGGTTTGACAAAGCGCATATCCACGACCGTTGCATCCAGGCTTTCACCGACCTTAAGTGCTTCGCTCAGTTGTACGCCGAATACCAGCAAGGCGACTTTGCTGCCTTGGCGGCGGACGATGCCTTTGCCGATTTCCAGTGGCTTCAAGCTTGCTTCGATAGCCGCATTAGGGCCACTGCCGCGCGGGTAGCGCACCGCCGCCGGACCGTCGAACAAGTGGCCGGTGGTAAGCATGCGGCGCAGCTCGTTTTCATCGCTCGGCGTCATCACCAGCATGCCGGGGATGCAGCGCAGGTAGGAAATATCGAAGCTACCGGCGTGGGTCGGGCCGTCTTCGCCGACCAGGCCCGCGCGGTCGATGGCGAACAGCACATCAAGGTGCTGCACCGCCACATCGTGGATCAGCTGGTCATAGGCGCGCTGCAGGAAGGTCGAGTAGATCGCCACTACGGGCTTGGCGCCATCGCAGGCCATGCCGGCGGCCAGGGTTACGGCGTGTTGTTCGGCGATGGCCACGTCGAAATAGCGCTCGGGATAACGCTCACTGAACGCCACCAGATCCGAGCCTTCCTTCATTGCCGGAGTAATGCCGACCAGGCGCGGGTCTGCCGCGGCCATATCGCACAGCCATTGGCCAAATACGCTGGAGTATTTCGGCCCAGAGGCTTGCTTGGGTTGCGCTGCTGGCGCGTTGATCGGCTCCAGCTTGGTGATCGCGTGATAGCCAATCGGGTCAGCTTCGGCTGGGGCAAAGCCCTTGCCCTTCTTGGTTACCACATGCAGAAACTGCGGGCCGTCGAGGTCGCGCATATTACGCAGGGTGGCGAGCAAAGTCGGCAGGTCGTGACCGTCGATCGGGCCGATATAGTTCCAGCCCAGCTCTTCGAACAGGGTACCGGGCACCAACATGCCTTTGGCATGTTCTTCGGTCTTGCGCGCGATCTCCCAGGCGCCTGGCAGGCGCGAGAGGATCTTCTTGCTGCCCTCGCGCATGCTGGCGTAAGTGCGGCTAGAGAGGATTTTGGCCAGGTAGTTGGACAGGCCGCCAACGTTCTTGGAGATCGACATGTCGTTGTCGTTGAGGATCACCAGCATGTTGGCGCTGACGTCGCTGGCGTGGTTCAGCGCCTCGAAGGCCATGCCGGCGGTCAGGGCGCCGTCGCCGATGACTGCCACGGCCTTGCGTTTGCTGCCCTGAATGCGCGCGGCAATGGCCATGCCCAGGGCCGCGCTAATGCTGGTGCTGGAGTGGCCAACGCCGAAGGTGTCGTATTCGCTTTCTGAGCGGCGCGGGAAGGCGGCGATGCCATCCTTCTGCCGCAGGCTGCCCATCTGCTCGCGGCGGCCAGTGAGGATCTTGTGCGGATAGGCCTGATGGCCGACGTCCCATACCAGGCGGTCGTCCGGGGTGTCGAAGACGTAATGCAGGGCTACGGTCAGTTCGATCACGCCCAGACCTGCGCCGAAATGCCCGCCCGTCTGCCCGACCGTATACAGCAGGTATTCGCGTAGCTCGTCGGCCAGGGTTTCCAGCTCGGCTTCGCCCAGGCGGCGCAGCTCGTCCGGCGTATTGGCGCGGTCTAGAATGGGCGTCAGCGGGCGCTCACGGGGAATCTCGTGGAAGGTCGTCGGCATCAGGCAGATCGTTATAGGTGTAAAAGATGCGGCAGTTTACCCGATGCGCCGGAAACTGCCCAAACATGCTTCGGCCAGGCCGCAACCAATGAATTCGTAGGACGGATGGGGCTGCATAGGTGCTAACCCATCGGGCACGGTGAAGGGCTGTCACCCAGCCTACGGATTGCTGCCCTCTACCAGGTATCCACTGTGCGCTTCTTGCCTTCGCGAGGCGCGGAGCGGGGTGCGGCATTTAGCCCGCGTAGCAGCCAGGCGCGGGTTTCCACCGGGTCGATGACCGCATCGATCTCCAGAAAGCTGGCCATATTGATGCCCTTGCCGTTCTGGTAAGCCTTGGCCACCAGCTTGTCGAACAGCTGCTGGCGCGCGTCGGGCTCTTCGATAGCCGCCAGCTCCTTGGCAAAACCCAGACGCACGGCACCTTCTAGGCCCATCGCACCAAACTCGGCACTGGGCCAGGCGATAGTAAACAGCGGCGAATGGAAGCTGCCGGCGGCCATGGCTTGCGCGCCGAGGCCATAACCCTTGCGCAGCACCACGGTGAAAAACGGCACCGTCAGGCTGGCGGCGGCAACGAACATGCGCGACACGTGGCGCACCGTGGCCTGTTTTTCTGCCTCGGGGCCTACCATAAAACCGGGCGTGTCGCACAGCGACAGCAGCGGGATATCGAAGGCATCGCACAGCTGCATAAAGCGCGCGGCTTTGTCGCCGGCCACTGCGTCGATGGCACCACCCAAGTGCGCGGGATTGTTGGCCAGCAAGCCGAAGGGTTTACCTTCAATGCGGATAAATGCGGTGATCAGCCCCGGGGCAAGCTGGCGGCGCAGTTCCAGTACCGAGTCGCGGTCGGCCAGGGTGGCGATGACCTGGCGGATGTCATACACGCGCAGGCGGTTCTCAGGGATGACATGCCGCAGCTCGCGCTGATCGGCGCATTGCCAGTCGCTGAGCGGGCCCTGGAAGTAGCTCAGGTATTGCTTGGCGACCTGCACGGCCTCGGTTTCATCCGCCACCAACACATCGATGACCCCATTGGGCCCCTGCACGCTGACTGGGCCGACCTGTTCCGGTTTGAAGCTGCCCAGGCCGCCGCCTTCGATCATCGCCGGGCCGGCCATGCCGATGGTGGCGTTCTCGGTGGCGATAATCACATCACAGCAACCGAGCAGGGCGGCATTACCGGCAAAGCAGCGCCCAGACACTACGCCGACCAGCGGCACCAGGCCGGAGAGTTTGGCCATGCCGACAAAGGTGTGGCAGTCCAGCCCGGCCACGCCGACGAAATCGGTATCGCCGGGGCGACCGCCGCCACCTTCGGCAAACAGCACCAGCGGCAAACGCCACTGCGCGGCGAGGCCGAGCATGCGGTCGGTCTTCTTGTGGTTCATCACGCCTTGGGTGCCGGCGAATACCGTGTAGTCGTAGGCGATGGCCATGCAGCGCGCGGCTTCGCTGCCGAATGTCTCCGCGTTGACCGTGCCGATGCCGGCGACCAGGCCATCGGCAGGGCTTTGTTCGATCAGCTCCTCCAGCGAGCGTCGGCGGCGTTGCGCGGCAATCGCCAGAGCGCCGTATTCGCTGAAGCTGCCGTCATCCAGCAGCTCGGCAAGGTTCTCGCGCACCGTGCGCTGGCCGGTTTTGCGCCGCTTGGCCACGGCCTGCGGGCGGCGTTCGTCACGGGTCACGGCATGGCGCTCAAGCACCTCGGCCAGGTCCGCACGAATATGCTCCAGGTCCAGGCTTTGTTCGTTTTGCTGGTTGGCGGCATCGACCTCGGCGGGTTCGATAAACAGCAGCGCTTGGCCTTCATTCAATGCGCTGCCGATCTGCACCGCCAGTTGGCGGACGATGCCGCTGTGGCTGGCGCTAACCACGAATTCCATCTTCATTGCTTCCAGCACGGCGATGCTCTGGCCGACCGCGACGGCATCGCCCTCGGCCACCTCCAGGCTGACCACCACGCCGGTGCTGTGGGTTTGCAACGGCAGGCAGCCCGGCGGTGTGTCTTGTACTTGATTGCTGGCTTGGCTAGTTGCCTGAGTATCGGCAAAGAAGTGATGCGGATGGGCTTGGGGCTGCGCTGCCAGCAGCTCGCTCAGGTGGCTTTCGACAAAGCGCGTGGTCAGTTGATAACTCGCCACTTGCGGTAAACGCAGCAGGTTTTGCAGCAGGTGCAGGTTGTTCGCCACACCCTCCAGGCGGAACTCGCATAGCGCGCGGTAGGAGCGTCGCAGGGCGCTGGGGAAGTCCGGCGCGTGGACGATCAGCTTGGCCAGCAGCGAGTCGTAGCTGGGGCTGACCGGATAGCCGGCGTAGCCGTAACCATCCACGCGCAGGCCAGGGCCGCTGGGCGGTTGGTAGGCGCTCAGAGTGCCGGCGGCCGGACGCGTGCTGCCATCGGTGTTCATGCTTTCCAGGTTGATACGCAGCTGCACGGCGCAGCCATTGACGGGCGGCGGCTGCAGCAGGCCGAGGTTGGCGAGTGACTGACCGGCGGCGAGCTTGAGCTGGGTGTGCAGCAGGTCAACACCGGTGACCTGCTCGGTGACGGTGTGTTCGACCTGAATGCGCGGGTTGGCCTCCATAAAGTAGAAGCGCTCGGGCCGCTCGGCATCCAGCAAAAACTCGAAGGTGCCCAGGCCTTGGTACTTTGCCGCTCCGGCCAGCTTTAGCGCGCAGGTGATCATGCGCTCGCGGGTGGCGGCGGGTAGGTCCGGGCTGGGGGGCGATCTCCACCAGCTTCTGCTGGCGGCGTTGCAGGCTGCAGTCGCGCTCCCACAAGTGGCTGACCGCGCCGCTGGCATCGCCCAGTACCTGTATTTCGATATGCCGGGCCTGGCTGACCAATTGCTCGATATACAGCGCGTCATTCCCGAATGCAGCGCGGGCTTCCGATTGGCAGCGGGCAAAGGCTTCGTCCAGTTCATCGGCTCGCAACACTGGGCGCATACCGCGGCCACCACCGCCGGCCAGGGCTTTAAGCATTACCGCGCCATGTTCGGTGAAGAACCCGTGGGCTTCGGCAAGGCTGATTGGTCGATTAACCCCCGCCACCATCGGCACCGCGCAGCGTTCGGCTAATTCCCGCGCCGCTGCCTTGTCGCCAAACAGCTGCAGAACCTCGCTGCTGGGGCCAACAAAACACAAACCGGCGGCCTGGCAGCGGCGGGCGAACTCGGCGTTTTCCGCGAGAAAGCCGTAACCCGGGTGCACGGCATCGCAGCCCTCGGCTTGGGCGATGGCGATCAGCTGATCCATGCCCAGATAGGCCGCTACGCCACGGCCGTTGAGGGCGACGGCGCTATCAGCTTGGCGCACATGCAAGGAGGCTGCGTCATCTTCGGCGTACACCGCCACAGAGCGGATGCCCAGTTCACTGGCGGCGCGGGCGATACGGATGGCGATTTCGCCACGGTTGGCGATTAGCAGAGCGGCGAAGGGCGCGGTGGTAAAGGGCATGGTGGCTCCAGATTTTTATTCTGCGAGCCATCTTAGGCGCTCTGCGCGCGAGGTAAACCAAGCCTTAGCGGCTGAGGGTTGGGCTATTGATGTGGGTGATAAGGGGCGGGGTGATCGCGGGCTTGCCCGCGATGGGGATTACGCAGGCTTAGCTGCGGCGTTCGACGATATAGCGCGCCAGGTCTCGCAGCGGCTCAGCGGCCTGGTCGAACGGGCGCAGGGCGTGCAGGGCTTGATCGCGGAGCTCCAGAGCATAGGCCTTGGCTGCGTCAAGGCCGAGCAATGCTGGATAGGTGGGTTTGTCGTGGGCCTGGTCCTTGCCCTGAGTCTTGCCCAAGGTGGCGGTGTCACTTTCCACGTCGAGGATGTCGTCCTGCACCTGAAACGCCAGGCCGATGGCACGGGCATAAGCGTGCAGGGCTTTCAACGCGTGTTCGTCCGCCTGACCGCTGGCCAAGGCGCCTAGTTGTACGCTGGCTTCGATCAAGGCGCCGGTCTTGTGCCGGTGCATGATTTCCAAGGCGTTCTGGTCGAGCTGCTGGCCCACCGAACCGAGGTCGATGGCCTGACCGCCGACCATCCCCGCCGGGCCGGCGGCGCGAGTCAGGGCACTGAGCATGGCCAGGCGCAGGTCGGCGTCATGCGGGTTATGCGTAGCGTCGGCGAGTACTTCAAAGGCCAGGCTTTGCAGGCCATCGCCGGCGAGAATCGCACAGGCTTCATCGAAGGCGATATGGGTAGTGGGCTGGCCGCGGCGCAGGTCGTCATCGTCCATCGCCGGTAGATCGTCGTGGACCAGAGAGTAGGCGTGGATCAGTTCCACCGCGCAGGCTGCGGCATTGGCGCGCTCAGGCTCACCGCCGAGGGCTTCGCAGGCGGCGTAGGCCAGGAGCGGGCGCACGCGTTTGCCGCCATTGAACAGGCTGTAGCGCATGGCGGCATAGAGGCGTTCCAGCTCCGGGCGTGGGCTGCTCAGGAGGTTTTCCAGGGCGGCATCGACGCGGCTTTGGCAGCTGCTCTGGTAGGCCGCAATCATGCCTGCTGATCCGCGTCGAAGGGGGCTTCCTCCAGCTCGCCGTCGCGCTCCATCAGTATTTGCACTTTCTGTTCGGCCTGGGCCAGGGCGGTCTGGCAATCGCGGGTCAGGCGCACGCCTTGCTCGAAGGCGGTCAGCGAGTCTTCCAGCGACAGCTCGCCGTTTTCCAGACGTTCGACCAGGTTTTGCAGATCGGTCAGGGATTGCTCGAAGTCGAGCGCGGCTTTTTTGCGGGCGGCCATGGCGGATATCTCGGGGTAGATCGGGGAATCGGGACCGGCGCGACACTAGCAGAGCAGGGCCTGGCGGGCAAATCAGCGGGCGGCATGCGGGCTTACCGGGAGGGGCTTTCGCTATGGCGCCTGCTTCGTCCAACCTCCTGCATTCATGCAGACGTTCGCGGCTCAAGCGCTTCCCTCCGGGTTGGTAGCCCGCTCGGCTGTCATCCGATCACGCCATAACCGCGTGCCATCAGTACCGCTAGTAATGGGATGGCGAGAAGAAGCGCCAGTTCCAGGCGAATCACCGTGATCACCAGGCGCGCCTTGGCTGCGCTGACTTGCGGCACTTCGCCGGCCTTTAAGCTGTTGCGCCAGTTGAGGAATACAAAGGTCGGTACCGCGGAAATCAGCCCAACCAGAATGAATAGACCGACTTTGGCGTGAAACAGGCTGTTGCTCAGGTAATAGTCCAGGCCTTTGCCGTACCAGAGCACCCGTGCCAAGCCGGTAAACAGCACCACGCCGGCGCAGATGCCATAAGCGATGTCGGTGATGATCAGGCTGCGTGCGCGGCGCAGGTCCAGCGGCAGTTTGAATTGCACATGCTCGATGCTGAGCAGGGCGAATAGCAGAAAGATCGACAGGTAATGCAGGTACGCGGCAATTGCTTGACCCATGCAGGAGTCCCTTCACGTGGTTGATTAGTTAGCTGGCGAGTTCGACCCGGTTGCGGCCGTTGCCTTTGGCCTGATACAGCGCCTGGTCAGCGCGGTTCAGAGTGGCTGTCGGGAGCTCCAGAGGGTTGCGCAGGGCTGCGCCGATGCTGATGGTCAGGTTGAGTTGCAGCTCGTCGATGGTCACCGGCTCCTTGTTCAGGGCGCTACGAATGCGCTCGGCGATCTGCAGCAATTCATGCTGGTCGTGTACCTGCAGCAGCACCACGAACTCCTCGCCACCGCTGCGCGTCACCACATCTTGCGGGCGCACGGCTGCGCTGATCCGTCGCGCGGTTTCCCATAGCACCTGATCGCCAGCGGCATGGCCGTGACTGTCGTTGACCTTCTTGAAGTAATCCAGGTCGCAGAACAGCACGCCGAGCTGCAGGCCGAGGTCGTCGGCCTGTTCCTGCTGCTTGGGCAGAAAGTGGTTGAGGCCCGCGCGGTTCCACAGCTGGGTTAATGGGTCGAGCATGGTCTTGCGCTGTTCACGGCTCAGCGCCGCGCGCAGCTGCGCGGTCTGCTCGCTGATGTGACGCAGCTTGAGGTAGCCCTCGACCAGCACGGCCATGTCGATAAACAGGCGCAGTTGTTTGTCCGTCAGCTGTCGCGGGGCTGGATCGATCATGCACAGGGTGCCCAGCGGCTGCCCCTCCTGAGAGAACAACGGCTGTCCGGCATAGAAGCGGATATGCGGGTTGTTGAGCACCACGGGATTGTCGTGAAAGCGCAGGTCGTTGTAAGTGTCTTCGACCACCAGCGGGCGGGTGCCGAGAATGGCGTGAGCGCAGAAGGAAATGGTGCGCGGCGTTTCGGTGATCTCCAGGCCGATGCGCGATTTGAACCACTGGCGGTCATGGTCGATCAGGCTGACCAGTACGGTTTTAACTGCGAAGACCTCGCGCACCACCTTCACCAGGGTATCCAGGTAAGGGTCTGCTGGCGTGTCGATCAGCTCGCTATCATCGAGGATCTGTTGGCGCAGAACTTCATCGTGGGGCATTTCAGGGATGAGCATGGGTTGCTCCTGATTGGCTGGGGGCGAACCATTGGTCTGCACGGGTCAGGCGGTAAGCATAGCCACCCAGGCACAGACTGCGCAGCCCCATAAAACATAGGAAAGCCAGCCATAAGCCCTGGTTGCCGAGCGGTTGTAGCGCCCAGGCCAGCGGCAGGCTGAGTAGCAGGGCCAGGAGCATGGCATCGCGCATTTCACGGGCGCGCGTGGCACCTATAAACAGGCCGTCGAGCAGGTAGCTCCACACCGCAATCAACGGCAGTAGGGCGAGGTATGGCAGGTAGGTGAATGCGGTCTCTCGCACCACATTAATGCTGGTTTGTAGCTCGATAAACCAGTGCCCGCCGAGCATAAAGAACAGGGCAAACGCCAGGCTGGCGAGCAGCGACCAGCCCCCCGCGACGATCAACGTGCGGCGCAACGCCCGGCGATCACGGGCCCCGAGGGCATGGCCGCACAACGCTTCCAGCGCATGGGCCAAGCCATCAAGGGCGTGGGCGGTCAATAACAGACCGTTGAGGAGCAGCGCATTGGCTGCCACGGTGGCATCGCCGAGGCGTGCGCCCTGCATAGTGATCAGAAAAAACACGGCTTGCAGGGCCAGGGTGCGGATGAAAATGTCGCGGTTAACGGCCAGCAGCGGTCGCCAGTTCAGCCAGCGACGCAGGGCTGCCCAGTCCAGCGTGCCGGCATAGGCGCGCAGGGCGCGGCGGGCCAGGTACAACCCGAGCAGTACACCGCTCCATTCGGCAATCACCGAGGCCCAGGCCGCGCCGGCCACGCCCCATTCCAGGCCGAGGACAAACCATAGATCAAGCGTGACATTCAGCAGGTTGGTGGTCAGCAAAATGGCCAGTGGGCCCCGGGCGTTTTGCGTGCCGAGTAGCCAGCCGACCAAGGCATAAGTGGTCAGCGCGGCGGGTAGACCGAGTAGGCGGATATGCAAATAGCTACGCGCCAGCCCGTCGAGTTGTGCAGAAGGATTCATCAACCCGAGTGCGGCGTCACTCAGCGGAATCGCCAGGCTGATCAGCAGCACCGCCAGAAGCACGCCGAGCAGCAGGCCTTGCAGCAACACCTGGCGCAGTGCGCCGCCATCACCGCGTCCGGCCGCTTGGGCGCTGAAGCCGGTAGTGCCCATCCGCAGGAATCCCACCGTCCAGGCCAGCAGGGTGTAGAGGCTGCTACCAACGGCTACGGCCGCCAGTTGATGGGCATGCGGCAAATGGCCGATCACTGCGCTGTCGACCAGTGCGACCAGCGGCACTGAGATATTGCTAAGGATCATCGGCGCAGCCAGCGCCCACACCCGTTTATGGGTGGGCGCATGCTGCCAGGCGTCACGTATGGCGTTTATCAACTGCACTCTCAAACTTGATTGGCGATAACTGCAACGAAATGCGCGGGCGCGTGTCACAGGCGGGTTATTAAACACTGATCGGCTGGCGTGCGCTGCCCAGCAATTTTGCGTGCGCATGCTTAGTGGTCGGTTAGCGCCTCGACTATAGTGTCAGGCCTCTGCACCTACCCTTGTTGGAGCCCGCAATGCCGAAGAATGGACTGCTTCTGGCACTTGTCCTGAGCCTGCTCAGCGCCTGTGATTCATCCACCCCTGGGCCTGCCGAAGTAACGGCGACCCAAGCGACTCCCGTCAGTAGCGAGGCAGCCAAGCCGGCGGTCGACCGCAAGGCGCTGGCCGAACGTTACGCCGGTCGCGAACTGACCGTGGTGGATGTCTCGGAAGTGCAGCTGGAAGGTGCCAGCACACTGTCTGTCAGCTTCTCGGTGCCGCTTGACCCCGAGCAGAAACTCGCCGAGCGCCTGCACCTGGTCGATAGCAAAGACGGCAAGGTCGATGGTGCCTGGGAACTGACGGACAACCTGATGGAAGTGCGCCTGCGCCACCTGGAGCCGCAGCGCAAGCTGGTGCTGACCGTGGATGCCGGTCTGCTCGGGCTGAATGGCAAGAGCCTCGCCGCCGAGCAGGTCACCCGCCTGGAAACTCGCGACCTGCAGGCCAGTGTTGGCTTCGCCAGCCGTGGCTCCTTGCTGCCCACGCGCCTGGCCGAAGGTCTGCCGGTGATCGCGCTGAACGTCGACAAGGTGAATGTTGAGTTCTTCCGCATCAAGCCCGAATCGTTGCCGGCCTTCCTTAACCGCTGGGGCCGCTCGAGCAATCTGGATAACTGGGAAGCCCGCAGCCTGCTGCCGATGGCCGATCTGGTCTACGGTGGCCGCTTCGACCTGAACCCTGCGCGCAACACCCGCGAAACCCTGCTGCTGCCGATTGCCGGCCTGGAACCGTTCAAGCAGCCCGGCGTTTACCTGGCAGTAATGCGTGAAGCCGGCAGCTACAACTATTCGCAGCCGGCCACGTTGTTCACCCTGAGTGATATCGGCTTGTCCGCGCGGCGCTACCAGAACCGTATCGATGTCTTCACTCAGGCCCTGGCAGGCGGCGATGCGCTGGGCGATGTACGCCTGGAAATCCTCAATGGCGAAGGCCAGGTGCTGGCCGAAGGCAAGACCGACAGCGCCGGCCATAGCGAACTGCCGCTGCCACCGAAGGCCGAAGTGCTGCTGGCTCATCAAGGCGAGCAGACCAGCTTGCTGCGCTTGAACAGCTCGGCGCTGGATCTGGCCGAGTTCGATATTGCCGGGCCTGCCGCCCACCCGTTGCAGTTCTTCGTGTTTGGCCCGCGTGATCTCTATCGCCCGGGCGAAACCGTACTGCTCAATGGCCTGCTGCGCGATGCCGATGGTCGCGCGGTAAAAGCCCAGCCGGTGAATGTTGAAGTGCGCCGCCCGGACGAACAGGTCAGCCGCAAGTTTGTTTGGCAGGCCGATGACGCTGGCCTGTATCAGTATCAGCTGCAACTGGCTGACGAAGCCCCTACTGGGCGCTGGCAGCTGCTGTTTGAGCTGGGTGATGGCAAGCCGCAATTGTATGAGTTCTCTGTGGAAGACTTCCTGCCAGAACGTATGGCACTGGAAATTAAAGGCAGCGAAGAACCCTATGCCCCAGCGGAAAACGCACAGTTCGAGGTCACCGGCCGCTATCTGTACGGCGCGCCGGCGGCGGGTAATCGCCTCAGCGGTCAGCTCTATGTGCGGCCGCTGCGTGAGGCGGTGGCCAGCCTGCCGGGCTACCAGTTCGGCTCGGTCACTGAAGAAGAACTGAGCGAGGACATCGAGCTAGATGAAACCAGCCTGGACGAGCAGGGCAAGGCCAGCCTGGATATCGAAAGCCGCTGGGCCGATGCCAAGTCGCCGCTGCGTTTGATTCTTCAGGCCAGCCTGCAGGAGTCTGGTGGTCGTGCAATTACCCGACGAGTGATTCAACCCGTATGGCCCGCCGAGCGTCTGCCCGGTGTGCGCGGGCTGTTTGATGGCGAGGAAGTGGATGCCGACAGCCTGGCTGAGTTCGAAGTGCTGGTGGCCGACACCGAGGGCAATAAGCTGGCCGCAGATCAGCTCAGCGTGCGTCTGATTCGTGAGCGCCGTGACTACTTCTGGAACTTCTCCGAGAGCGATGGCTGGAGCCACAACTACACCGAGAAATTCCTCACCCTCAACGAAGAAACCCTCAAAGTCGCGGCTGGCGGCACTGCCAAGATCAGCTTTCCGGTGGAGTGGGGCCCGTACCGCCTTGAAGTGATCGATGCGCAAACTGGCATGCTCAGCAGCCTGCGGTTTTGGGCGGGTTACCGCTGGCAGGACAACGCCGACGGCGGCGCCGTGCGACCGGATCAGGTCAAGCTGGCGCTGGATAAACCGGCTTACGCCGATGGCGAAACCGCCCAGGTAACCGTTACCCCACCGTCTGCGGGCAAGGGCTACCTGATGGTGGAGTCCAGCGAAGGACCGCTGTGGTGGCAAGAGATCGACGTACCTGCCGAGGGTAAGACTTTCGACATTCCGATTGCCAAGGATTGGGCGCGGCATGACCTGTATGTCAGCGCGCTGGTGATTCGCCCCGGCGAGCGCAAGAGCAACGCCACGCCAAAACGCGCGGTCGGCTTGCTGCATCTGCCGCTGGATCGCGCGCCGCGCAAACTTGCACTGAGCCTGACCAGCGCCGAGAAAATGCGCCCCAACCAGCCGCTCAAGGTCAAGGTACAGGCGCGTAATGCCGATGGCAGCATCCCGAAACAGGCGCAGGTGCTGGTGGCCGCGGTGGATGTCGGTATCCTCAATATCACCGAGTACGCCACGCCCGATCCATTCGCCAACTTCTTCGGCCGCAAGGCCTATGGCGCAGACCAGCTGGATATCTACGGGCAACTGATCGAAGCCGGGCAAGGCCGTGTGGCCAAGTTGGCCTTCGGTGGTGACGCCGCGCTGGCCGCTGGCGGCAAACGTCCGGATACCAGCGTGCTGATCGTCGCCCTGCAGAGTGAGCCGCTGAAACTGAATGAGCAGGGTGAAGGCGAAGTCAGCCTGAATATCCCCGATTTCAACGGCGAGCTGCGGCTGATGGCGCAAGCCTGGACTGATGACGCTTATGGTATGAGCGAAGGCAAAACGGTGGTCGCAGCCCCGCTGATCGCCGAGCTGTCGGCCCCGCGTTTCCTCGCCGGTGGTGATGAAACCACTCTGGCCCTGGACCTGAGCAACCTGTCTGGGCGCGAGCAGAAGCTGGATGTGCAACTGAGTGCCGAAGGCCAGCTACGTCTGGCGCAGAACCCAGGGGCAGCAATGGCGCCAATCACCCTGGCCGATGGCCAGCGCACCATCTTGCGCATCCCGGTGACCGCCCTTGGTGGTTATGGCCAGGGCCGCTTTACGGTCAAGGTGAATGGCTTGAGCCTGCCCGGTGAAGAGTTACCGCCGTTCAGCCGTGAGTGGACCCTGGGCATTCGCCCGGCCTACCCGGCGCAGCTGCAGCACTTCCGCGCGGTGCTAAAAGGTGACAGCTGGCTGCTGCCAGCCGATGCTCTGAGCCGTTTCGAAACTGCCGGCCTGGAAGCGCGCCTGGCGATTTCCAGCCGTCCGCCGCTCAACCTTGGCGAGCAGATTCGCGCGCTCAAGGCTTATCCATACGGCTGCCTGGAGCAGACCACCAGCGGCTTGTATCCGTCGTTGTACGCAGATGCCGCCACGCTGAAGCGCCTGGGCGTAAAAGCCGAACCAGACGAGCAGCGCAAACGCTCCATCGAGCTTGGCATCGAGCGCTTGCTGAGCATGCAGCGTTACAACGGCAGCTTCGGCCTGTGGGGCGCGGACAGCGATGAGGAATACTGGTTGACCGCGTATGTCAGTGACTTCCTCCTGCGTGCTCGCGAGCAAGGCTTCGGCGTACCCGAAGAGGCGTTGAAAAAGGCCAACGAGCGTCTGCTGCGCTATTTGCAGGAGCGCCAGCTGATCGAGGTCAACTACAGCGATAACGCCAACCACAGCCGCTTTGCCGTGCAGGCTTACGCCGGTTACGTGTTGGCGCGCAGCCAGCAGGCGCCGCTGGGTGCCTTGCGTAGCCTGTATGAGCGACGCAGTGATGCACTGTCCGGTTTACCGTTGGTGCACCTGGCCGTGGCCCTGCAGAAAATGGGTGATCAGCCACGCTCGGATGAGCTACTGACCGCAGGCCTGGCCCGTGGGCGCGAGAGCAATACCTGGTTGGCGGATTACGGTAGCCCGTTGCGTGATCAGGCGCTGATTCTGTCGCTGCTGGAAGAGCATGATCTGGCGAAAAATCGCCGTGAAGAGCGTCTGTTCAACCTCGCCGATGAAGTGGCCAGCCAGCAGTGGCTGTCGACTCAGGAGCGTAATTCGCTGTACCTGGCCGGGCGTAACCTGCTGAGCAAGCCAGAGCCTAACTGGAGCGCCGACCTGCAAAGCGGCAGCCTGGCCTTTGAACTGAGCAATGCCCAGCCGGGCCTCAAGCTTGATGGCAGTGATCTGGCTGCGCCGCTGAGCATCAGCAATTCCACCGACAAACCGGGCGATACGCCGCTGTATCAGCAACTGACCTTGTCCGGCTACCCAAGCCAGGCGCCTGCGGCGGGAGGTGAAAACCTCAGCATCTACCGCGAATACCTGGGTATGGATGGTCGCAAGCTTGACCTGAGTAACCTGCAAAGCGGCGAGCTGGTGCTGGTGCACCTGGCTGTGGCGGCCAAGCAGCGGGTGCCGGATGCTTTGGTGGTCGATCTGCTGCCCGCGGGCCTGGAGCTGGAAAACCAGAACCTGGCACAAAGCTCGGCCAGTCTGGACGATGCCAGCAGCTCGGTGAAGGAGTGGCGTGAGTCGATGCAGAACGCAGCGATCAAGCACCAGGAGTTCCGTGGTGATCGTTACGTCGCGGCGCTGGATGTAAACGGCTACGACACCACCCACCTGCTGTATCTGGCCCGCGCGGTTACGCCCGGCAGTTACCGCGTGCCGCCACCGCAAGTGGAGTCGATGTACCGCCCGAACTGGCAGGCGCTGGGCGAAAGTCCGGGGCGTTTGGTGGTCAAAGAGCGCTAGAACCTGTCTCGGATCTGCTGCGCGTCGGCGATACTGCGTTAAAAGCGGCCTCGGAATGCTCATTTACAACTCGTAAACTCCGCTTCCTCGGCCATTTTTGCCTTGTCTCGCTCTAGCTCGCGAGACCCGAAACAGGTGCTTCGAACGCACAAGGCCCGCCAAATTGGCGGGCCTTGTTGTTTAGCCAGTGTGCTTACAGCCTGTTTCAACGCCGCAGGGCCGACTCGCAGCAGATCGTAGACGGGTTCTTAGCTGATCAGACCACTGAGCAACCACAACCCCAGCACCAGCCAGATTACCCCGGTAATGAACGAACGGCGGATAAAGGCGTGTGCGGCGAGGTAGAGCAGCCAGAGGCCAGCTATCAGAACCACGATGCTGAGCAATGATGGCGTTACCCCCAAAGCCTTGGACATGCCTGTGATAAAGCTGCTGACCGCCCCACCGAGCATGCCGAAAAAGCCACTCAAGCCTTCGACGATAAAACGGATCACCGAGCCGACCGCCTCGCCCAGAGATTCAAAAAAACCTTCTACACCCATAGTTCTCGTTCCACTCGACTCTGCGTTGATTGCTGCTGCGCGCCAGTGTGCCAGTCATTTGGCTAAATGGCAGCGCTACAGACCATGACCCGTCAGCACCGGAAATAGAAAAGCCCCTGCCTCAGCGAGGCAGGGGCTTGTGGCGTAGCCCGTTTCAGTTAAGCAGGGTTGGACAGCTAACACCCACTGCGGCAAAGGCCGCAATGGCATCGGCAGAGCCATAGCTACGGTTTTGCGCCGACTGGATTACGCCGCAGGCACCGCGGTTGAAGTCGCTGGTTTCCGTCCAATAGAAACGGTTGGCATCGACGAACACTTCAAAAGCCTTGCGGGTATTCCAGCCGATTTTCTGGCTAAGCAAGTAGAACGCGCGGTTATACACCCCGCTTGAGTGGTGTACATCCATACCGTCGCGGTACTGCTCGGCGTGGTCAATGGAGCGGCCGTCACGGCTGGGCTGGTTCATATAGCGCAAAGCGCCGTCACCTTTGAAGATGTCGTAGCCGACCTTCCAGTCATTCTTGCCTTTCATAAAGTATTCGGCCGCTTCGCCAGCCATATCAGAGAATGCTTCATTGATGCCGCCGGACTGGTTGCTGTAGACCAATCCCGAGTGCAACTCGGTAAAGCCATGGCTGACTTCGTGGGCGGAGACGTCCAGTGATACCAGTGGGTAGAAGCGATTGCGACCATCGCCGAAGGTCATTGCCTGACCGTCCCAGAAGGCATTTTCATAGCCGTTGCCGTAATGCACCTTCATATACAGCTTGCGGTTGAGTAATGGGCGTAGGCCGCCGAACCAATTGCCATACATCTGGAACACCACATTACCGAAGTAGTGCGCATCGTTCAGCGGCGAGAAAGCACCGTTGATGCTCTTGAAATCGTTGAATGAGCAGGCGAACTGGAAGGGTGTCGTACTGGTGTTACTCAGGCTGTGGTTGAGGTTGACGGTAATGACATTACCGCTGTCCATCTGGCACTTTTTGTTGACCGACAGATACCCGTAGTCCGTTCCATACAGATAGCGGCCACTTTTCAGGTTCCCGCCTGGTCCAGTTGCCTGGGCGTGGTTGATGCCTTCCCATTGATCGAGTAGCTCGCCGCTGTTGGCTTCGATCATAAAGAACGGACGCGATGGTTTGCTCCCAGGGACAAAGAACGACACCACATACGCCAACTGTGCGCGCTGCTGCGCATCAAGCCGTACGACCAGTTCACTCTGTTCGTTCTCGCTCGGCAGGCCACTGGCTTTCAGGCTTTTGGCCATATCCAGAGCCTGTTTGGCACTCAATGTAGGCGTTGCATCGCGGACCAGGTCGCTGCTGATATTGCTGACCAGGCGGCCACTGCGTAGGGGTTGGCTACCATCGGTAAATTCGGTGATGGCTTCGCCCCATACCCGTATGCCTTTGTAGAACTGTTGATAGCGGACCACCTGGGCACCACCAGGCAGTTGCGCGCTCAAGGTTTCGTTCAGTTCGTCTGGTTGCAGGCCGAGGTCGTCATGGATGTCGCCGGCACCGGCGATGCCGGGGCGAGTCGGCAGAGTTGAGAGATCAATCAGTTCAGCCGCGAAGGTGCAGGCGGGGGAAACAAGTGCTGCGAGTAGCAGGGTTTTCGGGAAAATCTTCCTGTGCATTGACGTAGCTCCATTGGGTAAGCGGAGAGGGTGGCTCCGTGAGTAGCCCGTTGCCTGATGGCGATAACGGTTCTTCACTGTTGTCGGCGCGGCGGGTAGCCAAGCGTTAACAGCGAACCCAAGGTATAGGCGTCAAAAATACGAATATCAAAAAAATGACGCAAAAAGATAACAATGGGCGCAAACAGCTCTAGGGCGGTACTTTTGCTCATATGTTTTGGCGGATATGGCATGTTTGTCATGGTGTCGAGCACTTGCGCGCAAGGTTTCGAGTTGCCACCGGTGGCCAGAAATCTTGGGCGCCGCCGCGTATAGTGCGGCGCTTCAGGGATGTGTGTTGAGAGAGGCGCTATGCGTTCTGGGGCAGGTCGGTTTGTGGCAGCGCGTGCTGGTCTGGTGAGGTCTCTGCGCCGCCCCTGGCTGGCTATTCCACTGTGCCTATTGCTGATTCTGGTGGTGGCCGACCGGCTTTTTCCGCTGCCTTTACCGGGCGATGACCTGGCCCGTGTGGTGTTGGCCGAGGACGGTGCGCCGTTGTGGCGGTTTGCTGACCATGATGGTGTATGGCGTTATCCGGTCAGCCCCAGCGAGGTATCGCCCTATTACCTGGAAGCGCTGTTGACCTATGAGGACCGCTGGTTTTACCAGCACCCCGGGGTTAACCCGCTGGCCCTGGGGCGCGCGGCCTGGCAGAACCTCAGTGGTGGGCGGGTGTTGTCAGGCGGTAGCACGCTGTCGATGCAAGTGGCGCGGTTGCTCGATCCGCATGCGCGCAGTTACAGCGGTAAGCTCAAGCAGCTGTGGCGCACGCTGCAGTTGGAGTGGCATCTGTCCAAGGATGAAATCCTAACCCTGTACCTCAATCGCGCGCCCTTTGGTGGCACGCTGCAAGGTGTGGCGGCCGCCAGCTGGGCTTATCTGGGCAAGTCTCCGCGTCAACTGACTCGCGCCGAAGCGGCGTTGCTCGCGGTGTTGCCGCAGGCGCCCAGCCGCTTGCGCCCGGATCGCCACCCCGAACGGGCTCAGGCGGCGCGGGATAAGGTCTTGCAGCGGTTGGCCAGTTTTGGCGTGTGGCCGCAGTCGGCGATCAACGATGCGCTGGAGGAACCGGTGCTGCTGGCCCCGCGTCAGGAGCCACGTCTGGCTCCGCTACTGGCGCGGCGGCTGAATACGCGCAGCAGCCCGCCGCTGATTCGCACCACCCTCGACGCTGCATTGCAGCGCCGCCTGGAAGACTTGCTGCTGGGTTGGCGTGCGCGCCTGCCGGAGCGCACCTCGGCAGCCATTCTGGTGGTCGAGCAGCCGAGCATGGCGGTGCGCGCTTACCTGGGTTCGGTGGATATCGGCGATACCAAGCGCTTCGGTCATGTCGACATGATCAGCGCGGTGCGCTCACCGGGTTCTACGCTCAAGCCATTTCTCTATGGCATGGCGCTGGATGACGGGCTGATCCATTCCGAGTCGCTGCTGCAGGATGTACCGCGCCGTTACGGCGACTACCGCCCAGGCAACTTCGCAGCGGGCTTCAGTGGTGCGGTATCCGCCAGCGAAGCCCTCGCCACCTCACTCAATCTGCCCGCCGTGCAGCTGCTGGAAACCTACGGGCCGAAGCGCTTTGCCGGTGAGTTGCGCAGTGCGGGTGTACCTCTGCTGTTGCCGCCGTTGGCCGAGCCTAATCTGGCACTGATTCTCGGTGGTGCCGGTAGTCGGTTGGAGGATTTAGTCAGCGGTTACAGCTCCTTTGCCCGTGGCGGCAAGGCCGCGCGCCTGCGCTTTCAGCCACAGGATGCGCTGCATGAGCGGCGTTTGCTGTCGCCTGGCGCGGCGTGGATCGTGCGGCGCATTCTCAGTGGTCAAGCGCGGCCGGATCGCGACCCGCGCGCGCAGCTGGTACAAAGGCCCACTCTGGCCTGGAAAACCGGCACCAGTTACGGCTTTCGCGATGCCTGGGCGATTGGCGTGGCACCGCGCTATTTGATCGGCATCTGGATCGGCCGGCCGGACGGCACCCCGGTGCCGGGGCAGTTCGGCCTGGCCTCGGCTGCGCCATTGCTGCTGCAGGTGCATGATCTGCTGGTCAATCGTGACAGTCAGCGTGGGATTGCCTTACCGATTGACCCACAGCCCGCCAGCGTGGGCGTGGCCGCGATCTGTTGGCCGTTGGGCCAGCCGATGGATAACCGCAATCCAAACTGCCGCCGTCAGCGCTTTGCCTGGACCCTGGATGGCACCACGCCGCCGACCTTGCAAGCGCCGGATCAGCCACTGGGCCTGGGGTTGCAAGAAACCATCTGGGTCAACGCCGCTGGACTGCGCGTCGATGCCAGTTGCGCTGATGCCACGGCGCAGCGCCTGGCCTTGTGGCCCGCGCCTCTGGAACCCTGGTTGCCGCGGCGCGAACGCCGCAGTGCGCGCTTACCGGCGGTTGATCCACAGTGTCCGCCGCGGCACGTGTCGGTCGCCGCGCCGCTGTCGATTGTCGGCGTGCGCGAAGGTGACCGTTTGCGCCGCCCGACGGGCAGCGCAGAACCACTGCGGTTGCGTCTGTCGGCCCTGGGCGGTAGTGGTCGGCGCTGGTGGTTTGTCGATGGCCAGCCAATTGCCGAAACCAGCGCCGATGCGCTGTTCAATCACCCCTTCGCGCGCAATGGGCGATATCAGCTCAGCGTGCTGGATGAAAGCGGGCAGACCGCGCGGGTTGAGTTCAGCCTGTCGGACTAACGCGCGACGCAAGGCTGTTCTGGCCATGAGTGACTACGCTATTAGGTAAGGGGCGGCGCACTCTTGTGCCGACCAGTCGCGCAGGGATAGGCGATGTCGAAAAATTGCTACGCAAGCGTCTTCTGCCTGTGCGGGCTGCTGTTCAGCGCGCTGCTCTTGGCAAATGAGTGGCCCGGCCCGAAGCAGGCGCCGCCCGCACGCAGTGGCATGCAGGTGAGTTTTATTGCGGCGGATTTTCGCAACGGCGGGGTGGTTGGCGTGTACCGCAGCTTTGAGCGTGCGGCCAAGTTGCTGGGCTGGCGGGTGCATGCCGTGGATGGCCGTGGTGATCCGGCGGAGATCAAGCGTCTGGCCGCCGAAGTGTTTGAGCGCAAGCCGGATGGCTTGGTACTGGGTGGCTTCGGGCCGGAGTCGCTGGGCGAGTTGCATGAGCTATTTCAGGACCGTGGGATTGCCTTGGTCGGTTGGCATGCAGGGGATCGTCCGGGGCCAACGGACAAGCTGTTCAGCAATGTCACCAGTGATCCTCTGCAGGTGGCCGACCTGGCTACCGAGTACGCGATGCGTGACGGGCCGATCGGTGTGGTGATTTTTACCGACAGCCAGTTTGCCATCGCTACCGCCAAGACCGAGCGCATGGTGCAACGCCTGGAGGCGTGCACGCAGTGCAAGGTACTGAGCGTCGAAGACCTACCAATTGCCAGTGCCGGCAAGGGCATGGATGAGCGCGTGCGTTCGTTGCAGCGGCGATTCGGCGCAGAGTGGAGCCATACCCTGGCGATCAATGATGTGTACTTCGACCATATCAACGTGCCGCTCAATGCCCTCGGACGTAAGGACATTCGCAACATTTCTGCTGGCGATGGCTCAGCCAAGGCGCTGGGGCGTATCCATTCAGGGTTGTCCCAGCAGGTCGCCACGGTTGCCGAGCCACTGGGTATGCAGGGCTGGCAGCTGGTGGATGAGCTGAACCGAGCCTTTGCCGGCCAGTCGCCGAGCCTGTTTGTAACGCCGCCGTTGTTGATTACTCCGCAAGTGTTGCAGGAGTCGGACGACCTCACTATCGCGCTGGACTTCAGTCACGAAGATGCCTATCTGCGGCTATGGCGGCAGGTGAAGTGAGCGGTTGCCGCTGGCTGGTTAAAGCCGGCAGTCGGTGCTGCCGATAGCGTTATACGTCGCAGAACAATTGAGTTTGTATACAAAATTGTATTCAATCTGTGTTTGCAAATAATAACTAGAAGGTAACCTCCATGGGCTTGTGGAAACGCAGCATCCAGTGGCAGCTGATTCTCAGCATGGGCGCCGCCCTGCTCGCCAGCATTCTGATCGTGGTGGGCGTCTACTCGGCGGTGGTCAATCGTCTGACCGAGCGCTTTCTGGTCGAAGAAGCGTTACCGGCGCGGGTGCTGGCGATTCGTAACGACCTGGAGCGGGTGCTGACCGCGCCGATCACCGCCAACGCCGGGATTGCCGGCAATGTCTTTATTCAGGACTGGCTGGCGGCTGGAGAAGATGAGGGCCAGCGCGATGCCGTGGCGCGTTATCTGGAGGGCGTGCGTGCACAGCAGAACGCCATGACCACCTCGATTGCCGTACTGGACAGCGGCAACTATTTCACCGGTGCGGGCCTGGCCCGGGTGATCAGCCGTGATCAGCCGGAAAACCAGTGGTTCTACAAGCTGGTCGACAGCAGCCGCGATCAGGTGCTGGAAATCGATATCGACAAGGGCACGCGGTTGCCGACTCTGTTTATCAACCAGCGGATCAAACAAGGCGGTAAAACCCTCGGCGTTTCCGGCCTGGGTTTCAGTCTGAAAGCGATGTCGGAAATGATCCGCGACTTTCGCTTTGGTGAGCGTGGGCAGGTTTTTCTGATCGATGCCCAGGGCGATATCAAGGTGCATCCGCAGACCGAACTGAGTGGTAGTGGCCGTTTGGCCGAGCTGTTTGGCAAGGCGCCGGCTGATGAGCTGCTGGGCAGCGGCGGCAAGGCGGTGCGTTTCGAGCGTGACGGTGAAACCTACCTGGCCGTGGCGCAGAAGTTGAGCAGCCTGGACTGGCTGCTGGTCAGCGAGGTGCCGGAGGCGGAAGTCTACGCTGAAGCGCGCCAGGCGCTGTTTATGACCAGCGCCATCGGCGTCGGCGTGGCCTTGTTCTTCCTCGGTCTGGTGGTGCTGTTGGCGCGCGGTCTGGTGCGGCCGATCCGTCAGGTGACTGCAGCGCTGGTGGAAATCGGCGGCGGCGGCGGTGATCTGACCCGGCGTCTGGATGAGTCCCGTGAGGATGAGCTGGGCGATCTGGCCCGGGGCTTCAACCGCTTTATCGGCGGCCAGCGCAGCTTGATCAGCGATGTACTGGCGACCAGCGAGCGCCTGCGCGCCTCGGTCAGCCAGGTGGCGCAGGTGGTGGACAACACCGCCGGGCGCTCCAGCCAGCAGCAGGAAATGACCGATATGGTCGCCACCGCCGTGCATGAGATGGGCCTGACCGTGCAGGAAATTGCGCGTAACGCCAGCAGTGCCGCGCAGTCATCGCAAAGTGCTCGGGACGAGGCGCAAGGCGCGCGCAAAGAGGTGCGCCAATCCATCGGGCATATCGAGAGCATGTCCACTGATATTGGCAATGCCGCCGCCGCAGTCACTGAGTTGGCTGAGCAGGTAGCATCGATCGATCAGGTACTGGCGGTGATCCGCGGAATCTCCGAGCAGACCAATCTGTTGGCGCTTAACGCGGCCATCGAAGCGGCGCGCGCGGGTGAGATGGGCCGTGGTTTTGCCGTGGTGGCTGACGAAGTGCGTACCTTGGCCAGTCGCACGCAAAGCTCGACTGATGAAATCCAGCAGATGATTCAGCGCCTTAAGCAGGGCGCGGAAACAGCCGTGAGCTCCATGCATGCCGGCCAACGTGCCACGGGTACTGGCGTCGAGGCGAGTCAGCGTACGGGGCAGTCGCTCAGCGCGATTACCGAGCAGATTGAACGCATCAGTGACATGAATACCCAAGTGGCCACCGCCACCGAGGAACAGTCATCGGTGACCGAGGAGATCAACCGTAACGTGCAGGGCATCGCCGACCTGGCGCATGCCACCGCCGGTGAGGTGCAGGTGTGTAAAGAGGACTGTCAGACCCTGCGTGGCCTGGCCGATGATCTGGCCAAGCAGATGGGCAGCTTCCGTCTTTAGGTGTTATCCGGCGGCACGTTCGTGTCGCCGCATTCAGGCCAGTTCCAGGCGGTTGCGACCGGCCGCCTTGGCTTGATAGAGCGCATCATCGACGCGCTTGAAGAACGCTTCGGCACTGCCGTCGCGCAGCATGTCATAGCAACCCACACCCAGGCTGGCGGTCAGCGGCAGGGTCGCCCCCGGTACGTTGAAGCCTTCGCGCTCCAGCTCCAAGCGGAACTGCTCGGCCAGCAGGCGTGCCTGTTCCAGCGGGGTGTTGGGCATCAGGATGCCGAACTCTTCACCGCCCAGGCGTAGCAGCGCGTCGCTGTCGCGGCGAAAATTCTGCCGCATGCGTTCGGCAAAATCGCTCAGGCAACTATCGCCACAGGCATGCCCGTACTCGTCATTGATCCGCTTGAAGAAGTCGATATCCAGCAGCACCAGCGACAATGGCTGGCTCTGCCGCTGAGCGTTGGCCACCATCACCGGGAACAGGCTGTTGAACTGATAGCGGTTACCCAGCTGGGTCAGGCTGTCCGTGCGGCTAAGGTGTTCGAGGCGTTCCTGCTGGTCGAGCAGCTGCAGCTCAAGGGCCAGGGTGTTGTGGTATTCGCGGTTGCTGCGGCTCAGCACCAGCAGCAGGTAGCTCAGGTAGAAGCTCAGGGTGATCAGGATGGCGTACTGCTCGCGCCATGCCAGTGCCAGGGTCAGCAGCCCGGGCAGGTAAATCAGCAGCAACGCGAGCACTGCGCGCTTCTTGCGCATGGCGAAGTTGAAGGCCAGGGCAGTACTAAAGGCGATGGTGCTGAGGGTGGCGATGATTGCCGAACTGCTGAATAGCGGGTTTTTCTGCGCCAGGGCGTGAGCCAAACCCCAGCTCAACGCAGTGAGCAGAATCAGACTCCAGTGCAGGTTAAGCCAGCGGTTTAGCGATTCGCGGGTTTGCTCTTGGGGCAGGCGATGCAGCACGCGCAAGGCCAGCAGCAAAGCAAACATGGTAATGCCGAGTACGCCAGGCAGCACCAGTGCGCCTGGGTCATTGCTGAATATCCAGGTGAGTAGCCACGCCAGCAGGTAATAAATACCTCCCAGCGGTGAGCGGATGCGCGTGTCCTGCGCTTCGCGCCAGAGGGCGAAGGCTTGGGCTTGGCGGGGGACTTGGGCTTGAGTCATGGCCTGTGATCACAAAATAACGACTTGGTCGCAGCATAACCCGTTACTTTTGAAAAAGCTGTCAGATTGCTATCGCACTGATTTCGGCTGGCGTTGTGAGGCAGAGAGCAAGCTAGGCGGTCGTAGAACGGCCGCCTAACGCTTGATCCCTAGCGCAGAATCAGCAGCGCAGTATTGCTGGTACGCAGCAGGGTGCTGGTGGTGCTGCCGACCAGAAACTGGCGAATCCGCGAGTGGCCGTAGGCGCCCATGGCGAGCAGGTCGATGCCCTGTTCAAGTTGATAAGCGTGAAGGGTCGGCTCTACCTCACCAGCACGAATCGCCAGGTGCACTTCGCTGGCCGAGCCTTGTACTACACGTTCAGCCGCCTTGAGCTGTTCCCAGGCGTCGCTGGACTCTGCGCCGATCATCACCAAATGGCAGGGCAGACCTTTGAGTAGCGGGCTGGAGGCAATCATCTCCAGGCTCTTGCGCGCCGTAGCGCTGCCGTCATAGGCCAGCATGTAGCTTTGCGGGGCCTTGAACTCGCCGCAGCTGACCAGAATCGGCCGGTGCAGAGTACGGATGACATTTTCCAGATGGCTGCCCACCAGTTGGCTAAGGCTGTCGCTGGTCTTGCCCTGGCGGCCGATCACCAGCAGGCGGATATCGGCCTCCAGCTCGTGCAGGCAATCCACCAGATCACCATGGCGCTGGCGCAGTTGTGCGGGCTCGATGCCATCGGCCTGTACCCGCTCGCGCGCGGCTTCAAGCATCAGACGGCCTTGTTCCATGGCCAGCGTGTGGCGCTGCTGATCCAGGTTGGCCAGCTCTTCGAGCAGGTGTTCGCGACTGCCCAGACCGATAGCGCCGGACAGGTTGGCCTGGACAGGGTACTGAACCTCATCCAGTACGTGCAGCAGGGTCAGTTGCGCACTCAGGCGCTGGCTGGCCCAGGCCGCGTAATCGCACACGGCGCGGCTGGATTGCGAACCATCAATGCATGCCATTACTTGGGTCATTGTTGTTCTCCTTGTTAGAGGGGATTTAGAAACGTCGCGAGCGATGGTCAGGCAAGGCGAAATCAGCCGAAAAGCGGAGTGTACGAGTAGTACATGAGCATTTTGAGGCTGATTTCAACGAGGCACGGCTGAGCGCAGTAGTTTGCAAACCCCTCTAGTGGCCGGACAGCAGGTCAGTGGCGTTGTCCTTATCGTGCACACCGAAGCGGTCGACGATAGTGGCGCTGGCTTCATTAAGACCCAGCACTTCGACTTCGGTGCCTTCGCGGCGCAGCTTGATCACTACCTTGTCCAGCGCGGCCACGGCGGTGATGTCCCAGAAGTGTGCGCGGGACAGGTCGATGGTGATCTTGCTAACGGCTTCCTTGAAATCAAATGAAGCAACGAACTTGTCGGCGGAACTGAAGAACACCTGGCCAACTACCGTGTAAGTACGATGGCTGCCATCGCTGCAAGCGTCGGAGTTGATATAGAGGAAGTGGCCGATCTTATTGGCAAAGAACATGGCCGCCAGCAGCACGCCGACGAACACGCCGTACGCCAGGTTGTGGGTGTAGACGGTCACGGCCACGGTGGCGAGCATCACCAGGTTGGTCGACAGCGGGTAGTTTTTCAGATTACGGATCGAATCCCAGCTGAAGGTACCGATCGACACCATGATCATCACCGCCACCAGTGCGGCCATGGGGATCTGGCTGACCCAGTCGCTGAGGAACACCACCATCAGCAGCAATACGCTACCGGCGACCAGGCAGGACAGGCGGCCGCGACCACCGGATTTCACGTTGATTACCGATTGACCGATCATCGCGCAACCGGCCATGCCACCGAGCAAGCCGGAGGCGATATTGGCGACGCCCTGGCCTTTGCATTCGCGATTTTTATCGCTGTTGGTGTCGGTCAGGTCATCGATGATGGTGGCTGTCATCATCGATTCCAGCAAACCGACCACGGCCAGTGCGGCGGCGTAGGGGAAGATGATGCCCAGGGTTTCCAGGTTCAGCGGCACGTCCGGCCAGAGGAAGATCGGCAGGGTGTCCGGCAGCTCACCCATATCACCAACGGTGCGGATATCCAGGCCGAAATACATGGCCACGGCGGTCATCGACAGGATGCACACCAATGGCGAGGGGAGCAGCTGGCCGAGCTTCGGCACATAGGGGAACAGGTAGATGATGCCCAAGCCTGCGGCGCACATGGCGTAGACGTGCCAGGTGACGTTGGTCAGCTCTGGCAGTTGCGCCATAAAGATCAGAATCGCCAGGGCGTTGACGAAGCCAGTGACCACCGAGCGCGAGACGAAGCGCATCAGGCTGCCGAGCTTGAGGTAACCAGCCGCTATTTGCAGCACGCCGGTCAGCAGCGTGGCAGCCAGCAGGTATTGCAGGCCGTGCTCCTTGACCAGCGTGACCATCACCAGCGCCATGGCGCCGGTGGCCGCGCTGATCATGCCCGGGCGGCCACCGACGAAGGCGATCACCACGGCGATACAGAAGGAGGCATACAGGCCGACTTTGGGGTCGACGCCAGCGATGATCGAGAAGGCGATGGCTTCCGGGATCAGTGCCAGCGCCACCACCAGGCCAGCGAGCACATCGCCACGGATGTTAAAGAACCAGGTGTTTTTCAGGCTTTGCAGCATGGTCAATTCCAAAATCTGGGGCGCAGCGGCAGGCCAATAGGCGTAGCAGCACCGGACGGTTAGTCAGGCACAAGGCTGGTTGGCTATAAGCAGGGCGGACAAGGCGCGGGGTGTAAAAACGACGTGCACTTTAGCACAGCAGGCCAGAGCCGACGACGCGGGGCGCCAGGAGGCTAGCCGCGCCGGATCAGCCAGATGCCTGCGACGATCAGCAGCAGGCCGCCGACTTTGCCCGCTGTAATCGGCGCTTCGCGAAAGCCGGCCCAACCGAAATGGTCGAGGGTCAGGGCCATGCTCAGTTGCCCGGCGATCACCAGGGCCATAAACAGCACCGCGCCAACCTTGGGGCCGGCAAATGCCGCGGTGGCGATAAACATCACCCCCAGCAGGCCGCCGCTCCAGTGCCACCAGGTCAGGCCTTTTAACGCGCCGAGGCTGGGGAATTCACGCTGGGCGAGTACCAGGAGTAGTAATGCCAGGGTGCCGACCGCAAAAGAGACCAGCGACGCGGCCAATACACTCGACACCTGCTTGGCCAGCTGCCCATTTATCCCTGCTTGTAGCGGCAAGCAGGCGCCAGCGACAAAGGGCAGGGCAAGCAACCACCAGATCGGGGCAGGCATGGGCATCTCCACAGCGGGGTAGGGTGCAGAAGTATGCCGTATAAGCTGTCCGTCTCGTCAGCCTGGCAAGGTCAGATAGCCGCTACCCGCAGACGAAAAGGCCTGGCGTTGAGCCAGGCCTTTTCGTCTGCGGCGTGGTGCGTCAGGTGCTGCGGCTTAGGGCCACTGCATTTCGCCCTTGAGCACCTTGGCGCTCAGTTCCAGGCTGCTGGCGTCGAGCAGCTTCGGGTACTTGGCCTGCATCGCTTCGATCAGCGCCTGGCTGTTCGTGGCGTTGGGCAGTGCAGCTTGCAGATCATTGAGGTAGTTGCGGGTAAAGCGCAGGTCATCTAGGTTCAGCTTCGGCTGGCCCATAAAGTGCCCCGGCACCAGGGTTTTCGGCTGCAGCGCTTCTAACTCATCTAGGGATTTCAGCCAGCTCTGACGGGCTTGCGGCGTCTGCGCATCGGCAATCCAGGGGTGGATGTTGGCGTAGGTCAGTACACCGCCGACCACTGCCTTGATACTCGGAATCCACAGGCTGGTGTGCTTAGGGTCATGGCCGATCAGTTGCAGGGTCTGGCCTTCCAGCATCAGGTGGTCGACTTGCAGGGCTTGTGGCACCAGGGTGCGTGCTGGCGCGCTGTCCTTGAGGATCGGGCCCCAGTAGGCCAGCTTCGGTTCGCGGCTTTTTTCGATATAAGCGATGGTCTCTGGCGTGGCCAGCACCTTGGCCTTGGGGAAAGCGCGGGTCAGGGTGTCCAGGCCGAAGTAGAAGTCTGGGTCGCCGTGGCTGATAAAGATGGTAGTGAGGTTCTTACCGCTGGCTTGAATACGTTCGACCAGCTCAAAGGCTTCGCGGGTGGAGAACTGCGCATCGACCAGAATGACATCGCGCTCGCCGCTGATCAGCGTCGAGGTGACCGGAAAGATCGCCTTGTCGCCTGGGTTGTAGACATCCAGGGTCAGCGGTTGGGCAATGGCCGTGGTGGCAAGGGTAAGCAGGCTGGCGCTGGTAAGCAGGCTGCGCAAATGGTTGAGGATCGACATGCTGATCTCCTGTTGAGTAAGTGATGTGATCTTAGTTGCTTTAAATCGATCAAAAAGCCCCTTAATCTGCGCATATTTGTTGCGCTAAATGGGCTAATCATGGACCGGCTAACGGCAACCCGGGTATTTGTCGAAGTGGTGGAGCGTGGCAGCCAGACTGCTGCCGCCGAAGCGCTGGAGATATCGCGGGCAATGGTTTCGCGCTACCTCGGCGAACTGGAAACCTGGGTTGGTGCGCGCTTGCTGCACCGCACCACGCGCAAGCTGAGCCTGACCGGTGCCGGCGAGCAGTTGCTCGGCCAGTGCCGCGAGATGCTGGCCATGGCCGACGCCATGCAGAGCGTTAGCCGCACGGATGAGGCTGCGCCGCGCGGCACCTTGCGCATCGCCTGTAGCCAGTCGCTGGCCCAGGCCTGGCTGGTACATGCGCTGGATGAGTTTATTCGCCTGTATCCGCAGGTCAGTGTCGATCTGCTAGTTGGCAGCCATGCGGTCAATCTGGTGGAAGCGCGTATTGACCTGGCCCTGCGCATCACCAATCAGCTCGACCCTAATCTAATCGCCCGCCAGCTGGCGGTGTGTCGGTCGGTGGTATGCGCTACCCCCGCGTATCTGGCGCAGCACGGCACGCCGCAGCGACCCGAGGACCTCGCGCAGCACAACTGCCTGAGTTACGCCTATTTCGGCCGCAGCATCTGGGAGTTCAGCCGCGCTGGCGAGCCGCATGCCGTGGCGGTCAGCGGCAACCTCAGCGCCAATGAATCCATGGTGCTGCTGGAAGCGGTGCTGGCCGATACCGGCATCAGCCTGCAGCCGCGCTATTCGGTCAGTGCGCACCTGCGCTCCGGGATGCTGGTGCAGTTGTTGCCCGACTACAGCCGCAGCAACTGGGTATTCACGCCCTGTACGGCACGCGCCGGCAGATGCCGCCAGCGCTTAGGGCGTTGCTGGATTTCTTGATCAAGCGGCTGGCGGATGCGCCAGATTGGGATATGTAGTGCGGGTCAGAGTGCTTTGCTGAACTGAATCAGCGCCACACGTTGCCCTGCGGGATCACGTCGTTCGACCACGCCACTGAGGGCATAGCCGAGCTTGGGGTAGAGCAGCAGGCCGGCGCTGTTGGCGTTGAAGCACGACACCTGCATGCGCTTGGCGTGGTAATGCTCGCGGGCCAGCTGCTCCATCACCGCTACCAGATAATGCGCAATGCCGTGGCCACGCGCCCAGGGGGCGACCATCAGATTGCCGAGGGCGCAGTGGTCGTCGTAGTGCCATTGGTAGAAGTTGGCAAAGCCCGCCACCCGGCCATCGAGCAGCACCACGGTGCTGTCGCGGCGTTCCGCCATAGCGGCGGCCAGTTGGCCGACACTCAGTGGCCAGTCAGCCTTGGGGTAACAGAAAAACAGCTCATCGGCATTTTGTGGAAAGCCGACGATCTCGGCCAGGTCAGCCGCCGCAGCGGGGCGATGGCTGAGGTGTGGGGTCGGGCTCATGCAACATCCTTGTTAGGCAGTCGTGCATTCGGAAATGGCGGATTAATGTGGCGGGTACTGACTTAGCACTTCGGCGACCGTGCTGCGAATCGATGCTTCGCGCTCGCTGGGGCTGGGCTGACGGCTACGTAGCACCTGTTCGGCACTGCCGCGCCAGACCAGCTTGCCGTCCTTGCCGTCGAGCAGGTCGATCTGCAGGGTGCCGACCTGATAGTCCAGGGTGCGGGTTTCCACATAACTCGGGCCACCCCAGAAGCCGCCGCCCCACGGGTCGCCCCAGCCTCCGCCAAAGTGGGTGCTGACCTGCTGCTGACGGTTATCGACAATCATCCACACCTGCACTTTGAGATCGCCCGCAGTGTTCGCTGCCGCCGGGCGCAAGCCGCGTTGCTCGAGCTGCTCGCTGACCGCGCTGCGGATACGTTGGCCGGTGAGGTCGCTGTTGATGCGTGGGTCATCGGGTTTGTATTGCACGCCCGGTTCCTGCCAGCTCCAGCTGTGGTAGGCAGCAAAGTCCCGGCTGGGGTCGAAGTCGCGCTCCAGCTGCGGCGTCTGGCAGGCACTGAGGATCAACAGCAGAGGCAGTAACAGCAGTGATGCACGCATGGGTGCTCTCCTTAGTGCAGCGGTCAGCTCGGCGGGTATGCCGCCAGGGTCTGTTGTACCGCGTTGCGCAGTGCGGCGGCACGTTCACTCTGGCTGCCGCTGCTGAGGGTTTCGGCGCTGGCGCTCCAGATCGGCTGGCCATCCTGGCCATCGAACAATTCGATGCGCACCACCATGACTTCTTCGGTATAGCTGCGTACCAGCGGCGCGCTGCCCCACATGCCGTACTCATTGCCATAACGACTATGACCATACTGGCTGCCATAGTGTTCGGTGACCTGGCGCAGACGTTGTTCCAGGCGCAGCTCGGCGCTGACTTTCAGGTCGCTGTTTTTACCAGCGCGATGCGGGCGCAAGCCGCGTTGGTCGAGGGCATTACTCAACGCTTCCTGAACCTGCTCCGAGCTGGCCCAGGCGGTGCCGGCAGGCAGGCGTTGCCAGCTCCAGGTACGGTATTGGCCGTAGTCGCGTGGTTCTGCCGGGTAGGCGCTGAGGTCCAAGTGCTGGGCCGCCTGCACGGGGGCAGGCGGCAGGGGCTTACTTTCGGCGGTATAGGGGTTGTCGCTCTGGCAGCCTGCTAGGGTCGCCAATAGCAGTAGTGCGCCCAGTCTTTTCATTGAATATTCCGCCTCCTGTGAGAGGGTAATCAGCGCGGCCGACAGATCCAGTGCAGGTAGCGGCCCAGGCCGGCAAAGCTGGGGTGACGGCGGTAGGCCAGCTCCATTTCCAGCAGGTCGAGTAGTTCGGCCTTGGCCTGAAACGGCTGCGGCATGTAATCGTGAAATACCCGCACGCCACTCTGGCTTTCGACCTGCCAATTAGCCTCAAGTTGCGCCGCCAGCTCGCGTGGATCAAGCGGCATTTGCGGTGTCAGGCTCTGTTTTTCACCGGCGAACTCGGCTTTGCGCAGTTTGCGGAAGTGGCCCTTGAGTAGGTTGCGGTAGATCAGCGCATCCTTGTTGTAGAACGCCAGCGACAGCCAGCCGCCGGGTGCGCACAGTTGATGCAGCACCGGCAGGATGCTGTGCGGCTCTGCCAGCCACTCCAGTACCGCGTGACAGATCACCAGGTCATAGGGTTGGTCGAGCTGGCCGAGCAAGTCCTGCCAGGGCGCCTGGATAAAGGTGGCTTGTTGTCCTGCGGCAGCAAAGCGCTCGCGGGCGCCATTGAGCATCGGTTCTGCCGGCTCGGTCAGGGTCACCTGATGGCCGCGTTCAGCCAGCCACAGCGACATATGGCCAAGCCCCGCGCCAATATCCAACACGCGCAACGGACGCTCAGGCAGGGCTTCGGCCAGGTCGGCCTGGAGCACGGCCAGGCGAATCGCGCCCTTGGCACCGCCATAGATTTTTTCGGCGAAGCGCGTGGCCAACTCATCAAAGTGCCGATCACTCATTGCGTGTCTCCGAGAAAACGCCGCTCGTTGTCAGCCAGCTTGGCGCGTACCACTTGCTCCATGTCCAGGCCCAGCTCGCCACACAGCAGCACCAGATAGAGGATCACATCGCCGATTTCCTGGCCTGCGTGGGTCAGTTGTTCCGGGGACAGTTGCTGCGACTGGGCCTCGGTCAGCCACTGGAAGATTTCCACCAGCTCGGCCATTTCCACGCTGGCAGCCATGGCCAGGTTCTTCGGGCTGTGGAATTGCCGCCAATCGTTGCGATCACGAATGGCATGCATGCGGGTGGTCAGTTCGGCGAGGTTCATCAGCAGCTCCAGCAAAGAGGAGCATAGCTTCGGGGGTTCATCTGCACTGTGCAAGCGGCTGCCGGGCAGTTAGCGGCAGCCCCCCGCTTTATTTCAGGCGAGATTTCAATCCAGCGGTCGCCAGCTGCCACTCATATGCTGCAGCTCATCCGCGCCAAGCAAGCTGAACTGGCCGCTACTGGCCGGCTCGCTGGCCAGTAATCGCACCTCGGCCGGCAACAGCACCGGTTTCTGAAAGCGCACGCTCACTGTATAGCCAGCAGCAGGCAGGCGCGGGGCCAGTTCGGCCAGGGCGCGGCCCTTGTTCCACAGGCCGTGAGCAATCGCGCGCGGGAAGCCGAACAGCTTGGCCGTGGCGGCAAACATATGGATCGGGTTGTAGTCGCCGGCGATGCGCGCATAACGCCGGCCGATATCCGCCGGGGCGCGCCAGTGCGCCAGAGTGGTCTGTGCACGTGCGGTTTCGGCTTCGCGTTCGGCCGGCGAACCGTCCAGGCGCAAGGCGCGGCAGAGGATGCGACTGTCACCCTCCCAGAGCAGGCCGAGCTGGTCGTGCAGCTGAGTGATCAGGCTGAAGGTCGCGCCTTTGTCATGAGGCTGCAGGTCCTGCACCTGCACGCTGACGGTAAACGGCCCGAGGCCGCCGAGTGGGCGCAGCACGCGGATATGGTTTTCCAGGTGCACCAGGCCGAGCAGCGGGAAGGGGAAGCGCTTGTCGGTGAGTAGCTGCATTTGCAGGGCAAATGCCAGGATGTGGGGGTAGGGCGCAGGCAGCAGATGGTCATCGGCAAAGCCGCAAATCTGCCGATAACGCGCCAGGTGCTTGGGGTCGACTGTGACCTGACAACGCACGCCCAGCTCGGGCAGGCTGCGGCCGGTCACGCGGCGGCGCAGGGCTGCGCGCAGAAACAGGGCGGGTAAGGCAGGCGGGGCGGGCAGGTCGAGCCAGTCGATGGCCATGGGCAAACTCCTCAGAACGGAGGCAGCAGCTTAGTCGGCTAGCGCCGCTGTGCATTGGCCGCCATGCCTGGAAGCGCGTCGGGCCAGTCAATCGCTCGCATTCACGCCTTGAGCGCATGACCTAAAGCTGCCTAAGATGACCGCGCCTCGCAAACAATAAGAATTCCTCGACATGCGTGACCTGACTGACGATGTGGCGCTGATGCGCCCGGTGATCGACGCCTTGCGTGCCAGCGGTACCGACCCCGATCGCGTGCTGGCCCGCGTTGGCTTGCCGCCTGGTGGTCTGCCTGCCGGGCGCTTTCCCCATGCGGCCCAAGCCGTGTTCTGGAAAGCCGCTATCGACGAATGCGGCGAAGAGCATGTCGGCCTCTACCTGGCCCAGCATCTGCCAGCCTTCCACGGGCTGCTGTTGGAGTACCTGTTTCTTTCCAGTGAAACCTTCGGCGAAGGCCTGCGCCATGCCCTGCGTTATGTGCGCCTGCTCTCCGACACCCTGAATGCCAAGCTGGACGTACAAGGCGAGCGTGCGGTGCTGGTGCTTGGGTTGATTCCCGGTACGCCACGACACTTCCCGGAGATGCTCGCCGGTGCGGTGATCCGCTTGTTCGATGCATTGACCGAAGGCGATTTTACTCCCTATGAAGTGCAGTTTATGCATGCCGAGGGTGCGCCAGCCGAGCGCTATGCAGAAGTGTATGGCTGCCCGGCGCAACTGGGCGGCGAGCGCTACGCGCTGGTGTTCAATGCCTCGGTGCTGGACAAGACCTCACGGCATGCCGCACCGGAGCTGCTGCGCATGCACGAGTCGTTGGCACGGCGGCAGCTGGCTGAAGTCGAGCGGCTGGACCTGGTGTGTAAGGTGCGCGAATTGATCGGCGAGTTGCTGGTCGATAGTGGCGCGACTCTTGAGCAGGTCGCCGCGCGGCTGAATATGCCGGCGCGCCGCTTGCGCGAGCGGCTGGCCATGGCCGGGGTGCGTTTCAACGACCTGGTCACCGACTACCGCTGTCGTTTGGCTAAAGACCTGCTGCTCAACACTGACGAACGCATCGAAGTGATCGTCGAGCGCACCGGCTTCTCGGAGCCGAGCACGTTCTATCGCGCCTTCAAGCGCTGGGTCGGTGAAACCCCAGTGGAGTTTCGCAAGCGCGGGAAAAGCTAAGCATTGCTACCGGGCGAAATAGGTCGCCCAGAAGTAATACAGCGTCATGCCGCTGCCCACACTGATCACCAGCAGGCGCAGGAACTTGGCCGGCAAGCGCTGGCCCAGTGCGCCGCCGACATAGCCGCCCACGGTGGCCCCTACCAGCAGAATCACCAGCTCATACCAGCTGACTCGGCCAGCGATGATGAACGTCGCTGTGGCGACGCTGTAGATCACTGCGGAAATCAGGTTTTTCAGCGCGTTGGCGCGGGCCAGCGGGTGGCCTTCGATGGAGAACGCCGCCAGTTGCAGGATGCCCATGCCTGCGCCGAAGTAGCCGCCATAGATCGATACGCCGATATGCGCGCTTAGCGATAGCGGGCCGTGCGGAGGCTGTGCGGCCTCGGCGCGGCGAGCGGCGAGCCAGCGACTAAGCCAGGGGCTGGCGGCAAACAGCGCAGTGGCGACCAGCAGCAACCAGGGAATCAGCTTGGCAAATACCGCATCGCCGCCCACCAGCAACAGCAGGCCACCGAGCAGGCCACCAGCCAGCCCGGCCGCCAGCAACGGCAGCAGATAACGCCCCAGCGGCCGCAACGACTCCCGCGCTGCCCAGGCTCCGGCCAGGCTGGCTGGCCACAGCGCCACGGCATTGGTGGCGTTAGCCGTGACTGGCGGCAGGCCGGCGGCGAGCAAGGCGGGGAAGGAGAAGAACGTGCCGCCGCCGGCCAGGGCATTCATGCCGCCTGCTGCAAAGCCTGCAAGGACCAGCAACAACATATCGGACACAGGCATGGCTATCCCTCGCGCAAAAAGGCTGCAGCATACCCAGGCCGGGAATGTTCGGCCATGTCGATCAAGGTATTAGACGGGCGACTCAGCTGAGTTTGTGCAGGACATAGAGGCGCAGCATGGCCAGGCCGGGAATGAAGTCACGGTGACCGGTGATGTGAAAGCCTGCATCGGTGAACTCGCGCTCGATCTGCGCTCGCGCGTGAAGCTGGCCGTTGCGCCGGGTGAGGGGTGTTTGGCGTGCGGCTTCGAGGTTGCCATCGACCCAGACTGAAATGATCACGCAGTCGCGCGTAACCCGGTTGAATTCGCGCAGCACAAGCATCCTGCGCCGTGGGTCGTCGATTTGATGCAGGCCATACATGGAGAAAATACAGTCCACCGCATTGGCGCCCAGATCAATCGCGAACAGCGAGGTTTGCAGTGGATGCACCCTGCGGCTGAAAACCGCATGCAGCCCTGCCAGTGCTGCTGTCAGTTGCTCGGCATTGGCCTCGGCGGCAATCACTACACGGCTCTCGCTGGTGCTCAGCAGCGGCCATAAACCATCGGCCGCGCAGGGTAGGTCGAGCACCAGGCTCGGCTCGCCGGCCAGTTTCAGCGCACTGTTGATCAGCTGCCCGGTCCGCCACTGAGTCACGCGCCGGGCAATGCTGCTCAGCATGCGCCCGGCAGGCGTCTTGCCCACCTCGATGTGCGGTCGCTGCGGTGTGCTGTGCGGGTGGCTCGACATAGGGCTGTCCGGGTTATCTCGATCACGGCGACGTTATGGGTTGTCTTGTGCGGCGGTCTGGCGCGTGTTGGGTTGCGTATCGCCGACCCCCGCGGTGTTGCTCAACAGGCTTTGCGTAGCGACTTGTAAAAAGGCCTGCAGGCGCGACAGCAGATGATCTTGCAGCGCGGCGTTGTCGGTGGGCTGTATGCCTGCGTTCTCATGCAGCTTGTAGTCATACAAGCGCGGCGCGCCGTCACGGGGCTGTATCAGCAGGTTGCTGCCGGAAACCAGAGCGACGGTCTGGTCGCTGCCGGAGGGCTTGATCACGCCAATGCCCGGATCGGTCGAGTCCAGCGCCAACAGGTCACGGCCCCAGCATTGCTGCTGCACTGGGCCGCCAAGGCGGCCCATGATGGTGGGGACGATGTCCAGTTGGGTGCCGGCAATGTCATTGCGGGTGCCGAATTGTTCTTGAACCCCCGGGGCAATAACCAGCAATGGCACATGGAAGCGATACAGGTCGATGTCGCTGAGCTGCTCGGGGCTGCCAAAACCATGGTCGCCGACGATCACGAACATCGTGTCTTTGAAATAGGGGGCCTTGCGCGCCTTCTCGAAAAACTGGCCCAGGGCCCAATCCGAATAGCGCATGGCCGTGAGGTGTTCGTCGTTGGAGCCGAAACCGCTGACCGGCTCTACCGGCAGTGGGTCGGGCAGGGCGTAAGGCGTGTGGTTGGACAGGGTTTGCAGCAGGGCATAAAACGGCCGCTGGCGATCGAGTTTGCGCAGCTCCTGGTCGGCGCGGTCAAACATATCCTGGTCGGAAACGCCCCAGGTCGGGTCGGAAAACACCGGGTCGACATAGTCGTTGCGGCCAATGAAGTGGCTCATGCCCTGGTTGCCGAAGAAGCCCTTCTGGTTATCCCAGCCAAAGTCGCCGTTATACACATAGAGGTCGTCAAAGCCGCGATCACCCAGCAACTGCGGCAGCCCCGAGAAATCATGTGAGCCTTCCGGGCTTTGCATCAAATACTCGAAGCCGGGCAGGTTGGGGAAGCAGGCCATGGTGGCAAACATGCCTTGATGGGTGTGGGTGCCGTTAGAGAAATAACGGGTAAACAGCAGCCCTTCTTTAGTCAGACGGTCGAAGTTGGGGGTGATGTCGCCGCCCGCACCGAGCGCGCCGACATAATGCCCGGCGAAGCTTTCCATCAGGATTACCACCACATTGCGTACCGGCAACTGCAGGTGTGGTTTTGGTGTGCTGATTCTGCGGATCGCCGCCTCGCCGCTGTCGATCAGCAGATCCTGCGGGGTCAGCAGCATCTGCCGTACCAGGGCTTGCGCTTCGGCGCCGGGCAGACGGGCTTTCCATTGGTTGTCGCGGTGGTCAGACCAGCGCGCTTTGCCGGCATCGATCAGCGTCAGGGTGCCGTTGAGCCCCAGTTGGTTGGCAAATACCGACTCAGTGGTGCTGGCGTCGCCCCAGCGCAGTGGCGGGCCCTGGCGCAGGGTGCCGCGTACTGCGAGTACGGCGAGGAACAGGCAGAGGGTGAGTACGCTGATGCGCCAATACCAGCGCTCGCCTGCCGCTGCGCTGAGACGCGGGTCTGCCGGCGGGGCCAGGCGATGGATGGCTTGCAGGGCTTTGAACAGCAGCCAGCTGGCCAGTGCCCAGGCGACCAGGTAGCGAGCGACCGGAAAGCCATGCCAGAGCATGCTCATGACGGTGGCAGGGTCTTCGCCGAGGTATTGAAACACCAGCGCGTTGAGGCGCTGGTGAAATTCGCGGTAGAAGTCCAGTTCCAGCACGCCGAGGAACAGGGTGAGGCTGGCCACCACGCTGAGCCAGGTCAGCTGCCAGGTGCGCGCCGCCATCAAGCGCCGGCTGCCGATCACCAGAATCAGCGGGGCGAGGGCAAAAGCGACCAAGCGCAGATCAAAGCGTAGACCGTTGCCGAAGGCTTCCAGCAGGTCGTTGGTCGTGGTTTCGCCAATCAGCTCATGGTTATAAACCAGTAACGCCATGCGCAGCAGGCTGTACAGCACGATTAACAGGACACCGCTTAGGGCCGTGAACAGCAGGTGTTGACGCAAGCCGTTGCGGCCTGAGGCAGAGCGAGTAGACGTGGCGGGCATCAATCAGTTTCCTGTGGGTCGCGTTGCAGGCTCAGCACGCGGTTGCGGCCTTGCTCGGCCAATAGATAGTGGCCAGGGCGCGTTTCGATCAGGGTTTGTGCCGAGCGCAGGTGTGACAACACGGTATGCAACCGGCCGTCCGGGGCCAGCCGCAACAGGCGGGCCATGTGTGTGGCATCTTCGGTGATCCACAAGCCCTGGTTGTTGCACAGCAGAAAGCCGGGTTGGTTAAGGCCCGTCAGCACCACGCTGTCATGACCTTCTGCGTGTACCTGAGAAACCGTGCCGCTACTCTTCTCGCTATAGAACAGGCGGCCGTCGGGGCAGGCGGTAATGGCTTCGGCTTGATCCAGGCCGGTGCGCAGTACCACGGTAGTGTCGTTGCTGGGGTCGTAGCGCAACAGGCGGCCATCGCCATGACGGTCTTCGATGGCATAGAGGTAGCGACCATCATTGGCCAGGCCCTCAACATTGCTTCCGGCAAATAGCTCGACGGTGCGCTGCGGTGTCCGCCAGAGCACAGCCTCATCGCCTTGCTCCTGGCTGAACACCACGCCACCGCGGAAGCTGACCATGCCATCTGGCTTGGACAGGCCAGCTTCTACCGGCTCAAGGCTGCCGTCGGCGCTGTAACGCAGAATTCGTCCCTCACCACTTTGCAGTTCCTCGCTGAGCAGGAGGCCGCCTTCGGCATCCAGAGCAATGGCGCTGACTTTCTCGATATCGTTGAGCAGAACCTCATAGCGCCAGCCCGTTTCGGCCACCACAGGGTACAGGTGACGCCAGCCCATGTAGCTGAATGTCGCGAGCAGCGCGACCATCAGTACTTGCGCGACCCGTAGCCAGCCGAGTTTGCCGCGAAGGTTGAGGCCATGCAGCACGCCAGCGTGAGTCGGCAGCGGCTTGTCGAGTAATGAAGAGGGCAGCATGGGCAATATCCATCGGTAGACAGTGCCCGCATCCTAGAAGGTAGGCATTCAATTCCATGTCAAAAGAATGTGAAAAATTCGTGAGTTCTACGCTGCTCACACGTGACTGGGGCGTATCCGCAGGCGGCGGGCTGAGCGCAGAGGCGCGGCACTGATCACTCAACAGTTTTTTCACATCCGCCCGACAGGCATTTCACATCTGCCTGAGTAGATTTGCGGCAGTCTCGTTATCTACCCAGGTGCTTTGTGCGCGAATCAATTCTTAAGCGTGTGGCCGTCAGCCGTAACGTGCTGACCATGCTGGTTGCCTTGTGGCTGATGCTGACCATGAACCTGCCGTTCTGGCATAGCGTCTGGCAGGGCGTGGGCGGCATGAGCAACGACAGCCCGCTGTTCCTGCTGAGCCTGCCGCTGTTTGTCTGGATCTGGCTGTACGTACTGCTCAGCATGCTGGCCTGGGGGCGGCTGACCAAACCGGTGCTGGCCCTGCTGGTGCTAGTGTCGGCCGGAGCCAGCTATTTTATGAACAGTTACGGCATCGTCATCGACTACAACATGCTTACCAACATGCTGCAGACCGATGTGGCAGAAGCCACGGAGCTGTTCAATGGTCGCCTGCTGCTTTGGCTTTTGTTGTTGGGCGTGCTGCCTGCGCTGTTGATCAGTCGTATGCCGACTCGCCCATTAGCGTGGCAGCGAGAACTGGCCGGCAAGCTGGGAAGTATGGCCGTGCTGTTGGGGGTGTTTGCCGTGCTGGTGATGAGCCAATTCCAGCCGTATGCCTCACTGATTCGCAACCACCGCGAAGTGCGCCTGATGCTGGTGCCGTCGAATGTGGTCGGGGCCGTGCATGGCTACCTCAAGCGCGAGCTGGCTGCACCGGTCACGCTGGAAGTGGTTGGCGCCGACGCACATCGCATCAGTGCGGTAGGCGTAACCCATCGGCCGCGGGTAACTGTAGTGGTGGTGGGCGAAACGGCGCGTGCGGCGAACTTCTCGCTCAACGGTTATGCGCGCCCGACTAACCCAGAGTTGGCTGAGCGCGATGTGATCAACTACCCGCAAGCGTCCTCCTGCGGCACCGCCACGGCGGTTTCGGTGCCCTGCATGTTTCAAGACGTCGGCCGGGCGGATTACAAGGAGTCGATGGCCGGCAATCGCGAAGGCATGCTCGACGTATTGCAGCGTGCCGGTGTTGGCGTGCTTTGGCGCGATAATAACTCCGGCTGTAAAGGTGCCTGTGATCGGGTGCCCAGTGAGGATGTCTCGCACCTCAAACTTGCCGAGTTCTGCGCCGATGGCGAGTGCCACGACGAGGCGCTGCTGCACAATTTGCAGACGTATCTGGACGGCCTGACCCGTGACACCGTGGTGGTGCTGCACATGAAGGGCAGCCACGGCCCAGCCTATTACAAACGCTACCCTGCGGCGTTTGAGCGCTTTACCCCGGTGTGCAAAAACGTGCAACTCGATCGCTGCGACACCGCCAGCATCGTCAATGCTTACGACAACAGCCTGCTCTACACCGACCATGTGCTGGCCGCCACCATCGACCTGCTGCACAACAATGCAGCGAGGTTAGACACGGCCATGCTCTATATGTCGGACCACGGCGAGTCCCTCGGTGAGCTCGGCATGTACCTGCATGGCGTGCCCTACGCCATGGCCCCAAGTGAACAGACCCATGTGCCGATGGTGCTGTGGTTCTCCGACGGCATGCAGCGCAGCAGTGGCATCTCAGCCGATTGCCTGCGCCAGCAGGCGGGCCAGCCGGTGTCGCAAGACAACCTGTTCCACTCGGTAATCGGCCTGATGGGTGTACGCACCTCGGTCTATCAGCCGCAGCTGGATATCTTTCGCGGTTGTATGCCCGCCACGGTTGCGGTGCATCTTGGCGATACCCAGCTGAGCGTTGATTAACGTCGCCTCCGGCCGGTCTTTGGCGCTTGACGCCAAGGCTGTCGCCGCACCGAATCAAGTGTCGGCAGTTGTGCGGGTGCCTAGTCGACCAAAACGCTACCCGCCGTGATGGTCGAGACTGTGTTTGATTGCGGATAAATCCGCGCCTTTTGCCGGGCCTCCCAGAGGCATTTAGCACGGCTGGCAACATTCCGTTTTGAGATGGGCTAAATCGTAGGCAATAAAAAAGCCGGCTTGTGGCCGGCTTTTAGGGGGTGGGCGCGACTTATTTTTGGTAAGCAGCGACCGCCTTCATAATCAGACCACGGGCTTCTTCAGCGCCGCCCCAGCCTTCAACCTTGACCCATTTGCCTTTTTCCAGATCTTTGTAGTTCTCGAAGAAGTGCTTGATCTGCTCGATCAGCAGGGGTGGCAGGTCGGTGTATTCCTGTACGTCTTTGTACAGCACGGTCAATTTGTCGTGCGGTACGGCAACCAGCTTGGCGTCGCCGCCAGCTTCGTCGCTCATGTGCAGTACACCAACCGGACGGGCGCGGATAACTGAGCCTGGCGCGACTGGGTATGGGGTCACAACCAGCACGTCGAGGGGGTCACCGTCGTCAGCCAGGGTGTGCGGGATAAAACCGTAGTTGGCCGGGTAGAACATCGGGGTGGCCATGAAGCGGTCGACCATCAGGCAATCGATATCGTGATCGATCTCGTATTTGATCGGCGCGTGGTTGGCCGGGATCTCGATGGCGACATAGATGTCGTTTGGCAGGTCTTTGCCAGCAGGGATCTTGCTGTAGCTCATGGGGCGACTCCCGAGGGGTGGGCCAAAAAAGTGGCGCGATTATAGGCATATTCCCCAGGGGTTGCTACGCCGGGATGCCTAGCCATTGGTCGCGAACCCGCTGTCTTCAGTTCTGACCTGATAGTCCGGGTTACTGGCCTGCAACTGCTGCAGGCGCGCCAGCGGGTCCTGGCGGTAGAACAGCGCCAGCTGCGCGTACACCGCCGGGAAGGCCTCGGTGAGCAGGTCTGGGGCGCTGAAAAAGTATTCGCTGGTAACGGCGAAGAACTTCGCCGGGTTTTCCGCTGCATAAGGGTCGATGGCGGTTTCGCCCTCGGGGTCGGCATCCAGCTCGGCGTTTAGCTGATCGAAGGCGCTTTGCATGGCCTTGGCCCAATCCTGCACAGCCATATTGCTGTGCAGGATTGGGCCAAGGCCGTTGGCGTCGCCATTGAGCATGTCCAGCTTGTGCGCCAACTCGTGGATCACCAGGTTGTAGCCATGCCACTGGCCGCTGGTCTGCACGCCGGGCCAGGCGAGGATTACCGGACCTTGTTGCCAGGCTTCGCCGCTGTGTGCGGCGTCCCATTCGTGCACCACACCGCTGGCGTCGCGGTGGCGCTGCGGGCTGATGAAGTCATCCGGGTAGAGGACGATTTCATGAAAGCCCTGATACCAGTTGAGGTCGGCCAGGTGCAGCAGCGGCAGTTCGGCCTGCACCGCCAGCAACAGGCGTGCATGGCCGTCCAGTTCGACGCCGGGCAGGGCGCTGAGGTGTTTGTGGTGCAAAAACAGCACGGCGCGTTCGCGCAGGCGCTGCTGTTCGGCGTCGTCCAAACCATCGAGGATCGGCAGCTGTTGCAGCACAGCCTGCCATTGCGCGCTGCTGATGGGGTGACGGGCAAGGATGCGCTGGCGACGCCAGGCGCGGAGCGACCACATGGATTCTGCTCGGAAGGTGGAAAGCGCCCACCATAAGCCGGGGGACAATGCTGGGCAAGTCGGCACAAAGGCTGCAATGGCATGCTTATCCGCGACCTGGGAGGGCTGCCAATGTCGATCGAACGCCTGCATCATCCCACCGTCAAACTGCTCTGCGGCCATGGTGTCGACCTGCCCAGCCAGGCCGCACGGGCCCGCGCGACCTGGCTGCCGGGGCGCGAGGGGCGGCCTCCGGTGTTATTGGTGGCGCTGCTCTGGGCGCGTGACTGCACTGATGTAGTGCGCACTTTGGAGGCGTATCTGGATGGCCTGCTGGCCGATTGCTGTTGTACGCCCGGTGGCTGGAGTGAAGCCCAGGCGGCGCGGCAGGTGCTGGCGGCGTTCAATCAGCAGTTGTTTCGCCAGCGCCAGGCCGGACGCAGCGTCGCTCAATTAAATGCCGGTTTGTTGCTGGTGCAGAACGGCGAGGCGCACTTTCTCCAGGCCGGGGCCATTGGTTTGCGGCGTTATCACGGCGACACGGCAACCAGCCTGATTGGCCGTGATGGCTTGCAACTGGGTGCGCAGCCCGAGCTGGCGCTGGTGCAGCATCGGCTGGCCCTCAGCCCTGGCGAGCTATTGCTGTTGGCGCCCCAGCCGCTGCTGGATGTGGCGGATTTACAGGGTTTTCGCGGTGCGGGAGAGGCCCTGCAAAGCGACCCACTGCCGGAGCTGCTTGCGCCGTTACTCCAGGCCCCCGGTGCCGCGGTGCTATTGCTGCCGGACGAAGCCGATAGCGCGCCTGCGCTGGCCCCGCGCAAGCCCTGGCGGGCGGTAGTCAAGCCGCAACCTGGCCTGCAACTGGATGGCTGGGTATTGCTCTCGGCTTGTCCTTACGGCCCGCCTGGGCGGGTGTTTCGCGCCACTGATCCACGTGGGCGTGAGGCGATGCTGTGGTTGGCCGAGCAGGATGCGGATGAAGCCTTCTGGCAGCGCGAGTGGGCGTTGCGGCGCAGCCCGGTGGCCAGCCTGGCGCAGGTGATGTCTTCACATCAGCCGCGCGAGCATGCCTTCTGGTTGTTCGAACCGGCGGGCAAGGGTATGCGCAGCCTGATTGACTGGGTGGCGGCTCATGGCCCGGTGGATGCTTTGACGGTGCTGGCCGTGCTCGAGCAATTGATTGCCGCCGTGCGCGGTCTGCAGCGGCGTGGCATGCAGGGGTTGTGGCTGGCACCGCGCAATATTCTGCTGGATGGCGGCGGCCGACTGCTGTTGCTACCCGAGCATGCCGCGCTGTTGCCTGGAGTGGCGCAGCAGGCATTGCCCGAACAGGCCGTGCCACTGGCCCCTGAGGTGCGTGCCGGGCAGGCCGTGGATGGTCGCGCCGACCAGTTTGCCCTGGCGGCGCTGGCCTACTGGCTGTTCTGCGGGCGCTGGCCTGAGGCGGCGCAGGCAGATGCCGGCTACAACAGCCGCTACGTGCCGCTGGCGCAGTTCAGTGTGCAGGTGCCGGTTGGTTGGGATGGCGTACTGGCGCGGGCCTTGGCGCCCAGGCCGGAAGCGCGCTTTGAGGCATTATCGGAGTTTCAGCATGCCCTGCAGCAACCCTTGCTGCATCAGCCGGCGCCTGCGCGGCGGGCACGACACTATCGGCAGAGCTGGCACCTGGCGGTGCTTGCCCTGTTGATTCTGCAATTGGGGGTGGGCCTGTGGCTGAGCCTGGAAGGCTGAAATAACTGAGCCAGCGGAGCGTTGTGCGTCGCTGGCTCAGGTAAAGGCTTACGGTGCGGTAAAGTCTTCGGTGATTGGCAGGACAAAGCTTTTGAATTCGGTGTCTTCCTTGAAACCGATGGATTCGTAGAGCTTGTGCGCGACCTCGTTATCGACGCTGGAGGCTACGCGCAGGCGCACGGCGTTGGTTTCTTTGGCCATCTGCTTGGCGGTCTGGATCAGGCGGTCGGCCACCAGCTGGCGGCGTGCATCCTGGCAAACATAGATGTCGTTGAGAATCCACACGCGCTTGAGCGACAGCGAGGAGAAGCTCGAATAGAGCTGGCAGAAGCCGAGAATCTTCTCTTCATCGTCGGCCATGGCCAGGTAGATCACCGATTCCTTGCGGCTGATGCGCTTTTCCAGAAAGGTGCGCGAGGAGTCAGGGTAGGGCAGCTGGCCGAAGTGTTCGCGGTAATTAACGAACAGTGGCGTGAGTTGATCCAGATGCTCCAGGGTCGCTTGGACAATGCGCATGGTGAGCCTCTACTTCAGTCATGTGGATGGCTTTGGCAACACAGCAGCGCTGCCTGCGAACGACCCGATGCTGCCTAAAGCTTTTGGAAAGTGCAATCCAAACAAGCGTTTGGTTGTAAGCCATTGGTATTAAAGCTTACCCAGCAGGAAATTCTCGCTTCGCGCCCCGCTGTCTAGAAGCGGTACTTCAGCTTCATCTTTGAGGTTAACCCCTGACAGCTGGCGCCGGCACGCCTCGCGCATCAGGTATAGCAAGCGGTGGCAGGCCATGGCATAGCTCAGGCCTTCGAGGCGGACGTTGGAGATGCAGTTGCGGTAGGCATCGGTCAGGCCGACTTTCGGCGCGTAGGTGAAGTACAGGCCCAGGCTGTCCGGCGAGCTAAGGCCCGGGCGCTCGCCGATCAGGATCACCACCATCTTTGCCCCCAGCAGCTCAGCCACTTCATCGGCTACGGCTACCCGGCCCTGGGTAACCATGACGACAGGCGCCAGGCTCCAGTTTTCGGCCTGTGCCTGTTCGCTTATGCGTTCCAGCATGGGCAGCGCATGCCGGTGGACGGCCAGGGCGGAGAGGCCGTCGGCAACGACAATGGCCAGGTCGTAACCGTCCGGGTTGTTCTCACGATGTTGGCCCAGTAGCTCGGCGGATTCGTGGCTTAAGCGCCGACCCAGGTCCGGGCGTTGCAGGTAGGTGTCGCGGTCCTTGGCGGCGCTGTGCAGCAGCAGGCTCTGCCGATGTTGGTGGGCCAGGCCTGCGGCTAATGCGCCGTGATCGAACGGCAGGTGCACGGCATCGCGGGCCTGGGCGTGGGCAAACTGGAAATCCAGCTGCGCGCGGGTCGGCATGCTGGTGCCGGCGCGACCCAGGGCGATACGCGCTGGGGTCAGGTTGCGCAGTTGCTGCCAGGGATTTTCGCTGGCGCCGCTGAGTGGGCTGTCATCGTACATAAGCGACTCCTCTGCTAACCAAGCTGCGCCAGCGCCTGACGGAACGCCGGCGGCAGGCTGTTGCCCATGCGCGGCCGGCCATCGGCTTGAGTGAAGATACCCATGCGCTGCAGCCAGGCTTCGAACTCGGGGGCCGGCTTCAGCCCCAGGCTCTGCCGAGCATACAGCGCGTCGTGGAAGGAGGTGGTCTGGTAATTGAGCATGACGTCATCGGAGCCGGGGATACCCATGATGAAGTTGATACCGGCCACGCCGAGCAAGGTCAGCAGCACGTCCATGTCGTCCTGATCGGCTTCTGCGTGGTTGGTGTAGCAGATGTCGCAGCCCATCGGCAGGCCCAGCAGCTTGCCGCAGAAGTGGTCTTCCAGGCCGGCGCGGATGATCTGCTTGCCGTTATACAGGTACTCCGGGCCGATAAAACCGACCACGGTATTCACCAGAAACGGCTTGAAATGCCGAGCCACTGCATAGGCGCGGGTTTCGCAGGTTTGCTGGTCGAGGCCATGGTGTGCGCCGGCCGATAGCGCACTGCCTTGGCCGGTTTCAAAGTACATCAGGTTGTCGCCGAGGGTGCCGCGTTTGAGGCTCAGGCCGGCGTCGTAGCCTTCCTGCAGAATCTTCAGGCTGACGCCGAAGCTGGCGTTGGCCGGCTCGGTGCCGGCAATCGACTGAAACACCAGGTCCAGCGGCACGCCACGGTTGATCGCCTCGATCGAGGTGGTGACGTGGGTTAGCACGCAGGCTTGGGTGGGGATTTCATAACGCTGGATGATGCCGTCGAGCATCTTCAGCATTTCGCAGATCGAACTGATGCTGTCGGTGGCCGGGTTGATGCCGATCATTGCGTCGCCATTGCCGTACAGCAGGCCGTCGAGAATGCTCGCGGCGATACCCGAAGGCTCGTCCGTTGGGTGGTTGGGCTGCAGGCGGGTGGACATGCGCCCGCGCAGGCCCACAGTGTTGCGAAAGCGGCTGACCACGCGAATTTTCTGCGCCACTAGGACAAGGTCCTGCACACGCATGATCTTCGACACGGCAGCGGCCATTTCCGGCGTCAGGCCGGGGGCGAGGGCGCGCAGGCTGGTTTCATCTGCGGCATCGCCGAGTAGCCAGTCACGAAAACCACCAACGGTCAGGTGGCTGACGGGGGCGAAGGCGGCGAGGTCATGGCTGTCGATAATCAGCCGCGTGACCTCATCGTCTTCATAGGGAATCAGTGCTTCATCGAGAAAATGCTTGAGCGGAATATCGGCCAGGGCCATCTGTGCCGCGACCCGTTCGCCGGCATTGCTCGCGGCAACCCCCGCTAGAAAATCGCCGGAACGTGCGGGGCTGGCTTTGGCCATGAGATCCCCGAGGCTGTCGAACCAAAAGGTTTCGCCGCCAACGGAATGGGAAAAACGAGCCATGAATAAGGTGCTCCTGAAATTACCGCTTGATCACTACCGGGCAAACCGCACCAGGCTTTCGCATGGAGCGGTCGTATGCACCGTAACAGTGCCTCTGCTTGACGTGGGGTCAGGCAGAAACGCAGCTTATACGCCGGTCAGCATGGCGTCAGCGGGCGCGTCAGAGCGCTGCTGGTGGGTCAGCTGGAAGTAGACGAACCCTGCTGCCATAAAGCCGAGGAAGACCAAGGCAATCAGCATGTTGAACCAGACCATGGCGACCAGGCAGACCACGGCCAGGAACAGTGCGATGCCGGGGACGATCGGGTAGCCAGGGGCGCGGAAGGTGCGCTCCAGGTTGGGTTCAGTCTTACGCAGTTTGAACAGGCTGAGCATGCTCATGATGTACATGACGATGGCGCCGAACACGGCCATGGTGATCATCGCCGCAGTCAGCGTCATGCCTTGCAGGTTGATCAGGCCGTCGCTGTAGATCGCTGCAATGCCGATCACGCCGCCGGCGAGGATGGCGCGGTGCGGGGTTTGGAAGCGGTTGAGCTTGGCCAGGCCAGTCGGCAGGTAGCCTGCGCGCGCCAGGGCAAAGAACTGCCGCGAGTAGCCGAGGATGATGCCGTGGAAGCTGGCCACCAGGCCGAACAGACCGATCCAGACCAGCATGTGCATCCAGGTGGAGTTGTCGCCGACGACTGCTTTCATCGCCTGTGGCAGTGGATCGTTGATGTTCGACAGTTCGCGCCAGTCACCCACGCCGCCCGCCATTACCATCACGCCGATGGCCAGAAATACCAGGGTCAGAATGCCGCTGACATAAGCGCGAGGAATGGTGCGCTTCGGGTCTTTGGCTTCTTCTGCGGCCATTGCCGCGCCTTCAATGGCCAGGAAAAACCAGATGGCAAAAGGGATGGCGGCGAAGATGCCGGCAATCGAGGCAGTGCTGAAGGTGTCGGAGCCAGACCAGCCATTCAGGGCAAAGTTACTGAAGCTGAAGCCCGGCGCAACCACACCCATAAATACCAGCAGCTCACCTACCGCCAGCACGGTCACGATCAGCTCGAACGTCGCGGCAATGCTGACGCCGAGGATGTTCAGGGTCATGAAGATGAAGTAGGCCCCCACTGCCGCATGTTTGGGATCCAACTCCGGAAACTGCACGTTGAGGTAAGCGCCGATAGCCATGGCAATGGCCGGTGGGGCGAAGACAAATTCAATCAAGGTGGCGAGGCCGGCAATCAGCCCACCTTTCTCACCGAAAGCCCTGCGGCTGTAGGCAAACGGGCCGCCAGCATGCGGAATGGCCGTGGTCAGCTCGGTGAAACTGAAGATGAAGCAGGTGTACATGGCCGCGACCATCAGCGCGGTTACCAGAAAGCCCAAGGTACCTGCGCTGCCCCAGCCATAGCTCCAGCCGAAGTATTCGCCGGAAATCACCAGGCCGACGGCTATGCCCCAAAGGTGCAGGGTGCCGAGTGTGGGTTTGAGTTTTGTTGCAGTCGTCATCGCGTTCCCGCCTAAGAGTTGAGCAGACCAAGAGTCTTGCGGATCAAGGCAACGCCCATGCCAGCGCCGCCAAGAGTTGGCAGCGGGCAGGACGTTTTGCGTTTTTAGCTATGTGCAGGGCGTTTTCAGATTGTCGGTCTGAGCCCTGCGCAGTCGCCCCTTAGAAAAAACCCAGCGGGTTGGTGTCGTAGCTCACCAGCAGGTTTTTGGTCTGCTGGTAGTGCTCGAGCGCCACCTTGTGGGTTTCACGGCCGACGCCGGATTTTTTGTAGCCACCGAAGGCGGCATGCGCGGGATACAGGTGGTAGCAGTTGGTCCATACACGACCAGCCTTGATTGCCCGGCCCATGCGGTAGGCGCGGTTGATGTCGCGGGTCCACAAGCCGGCGCCGAGGCCGAACTCGGTGTCGTTAGCAATCGCCAGGGCTTCGGCTTCGTCCTTGAAGGTAGTGACGCTGACCACCGGGCCGAAAATCTCTTCCTGGAATACGCGCATCTTGTTGTGACCCTTGAGCAGGGTCGGCTGGATGTAATAGCCGCCGTCTAAGGTGCCGCTGAGTTTTTCTACGCTGCCGCCGGTAAGCAGTTCGGCGCCTTCCTGCTTGGCGATTTCCAGGTAGCTGAGGATTTTGTCGAACTGCTGCTCGGAGGCTTGCGCGCCGACCATGGTGTCGGTGTCCAGCGGGTCGCCGCGTTTGATCTGCTCAACCTTCTTCATCACTTCCTTCATGAAGGCGGGGTAGATCGACTCCTGCACCAGGGCGCGGGATGGGCAGGTGCACACCTCGCCCTGGTTGAAGAAGGCCAGTACCAAGCCTTCGGCGGCTTTTTCGATAAAGCTTTGTTCGGCCTGCATGATGTCTTCGAAGAAGATGTTCGGCGATTTGCCGCCCAACTCCACGGTGCTCGGGATGATGTTCTCTGCAGCGCATTTGAGGATGTGCGAGCCGACCGGGGTGGAGCCGGTGAAGGCAATCTTGGCAATGCGTTTGCTGGTGGCCAGGGCTTCGCCGGCTTCCTTGCCAAAGCCTTGCACCACGTTGAGTACGCCAGGCGGCAGCAGGTCGCCAATCAGCTCCATCAGCACGCTGATACCCAGCGGCGTTTGTTCGGCTGGTTTGAGCACCACGCAGTTGCCGGCGGCCAAGGCTGGGGCCAGTTTCCAGGCAGCCATCAGCAGCGGGAAGTTCCACGGGATGATCTGCCCGACCACGCCCAGCGGCTCGTGGATGTGATACGCCACGGTGTTGCCGTCGATCTCGGCAGCGCTGCCTTCCTGGGCGCGCAGGCAGCCGGCGAAGTAGCGGAAGTGGTCCGCGGCCAGCGGAATATCGGCATTCAGGGTTTCGCGCACGGCTTTGCCGTTGTCCCAGGTTTCGGTAATGGCCAGCATTTCCAGATTGGCTTCAATACGGTCGGCAATTTTCAACAGGGTCAGCGAGCGCTCCTGCACTGAAGTCTGACCCCAGGCGTCGGCGGCGGCATGGGCGGCGTCCAGCGCCTTGTCGATATCCTCGGCGCTGGAGCGCGGGAACTCGGCAATCGGCAGGCCGTTCACCGGCGAGGTATTGGTGAAGTACTGGCCTTTGACCGGCGCGACAAACTCGCCGCCGATGTAGTTGCCATAACGGGATTTGAACGAAACGAGTGCACCTTCGGTGCCGGGATGGGCGTAACGCATGCTGAATATCTCCTGGTTCTTATGCTTGTTCTGGGATGCAGCGAACGGCGCGCTGTGGCGCTTGTGTAGAGACAGAGCAAGGGCTGGGCCAGGAGTGCGCAATGGCCGTGCTAGAGGGGTTGTGCGGGCAGAGAGGACGTGCTGTGGCGGCACGCCTGTATCAGCCCTGATACAGCCCGGGTGACACTTTGTGCCACCGGCGATACAGCGCGATGACTCACCGGTCAGACCGTCTTGCAATGGCTCGGCGGCTGGTAGATGCTCGCTCATCACGTGCAACTCCACAGCGGAGAACAATAACAATGCACAACCCAGCAAGCCGCCACGCCCAGCAGGTGCTGACCGTGGCTCAAGGGCGCGGACAACTCGCCGGCCCGGCTGCCGATTCCTCGGTGGCGCGCTCCTGGCTGCGCTGCCTGCAGCAGCATCACCTCGACCCGGCGCAGAGCATGCCGCCGGCGGTGATTGAGCACGCGCACATGCTTGAGCGGCGCGAGCAGTTGCAGCAGGTGCTGGAGATTTCCAGTAACGAGATGAACAGCCTGCATCGCCAGCTGGCCGGCTCCGGCCATGCCGTGCTACTCACTGACGCGCGCGGGGTGATCCTCAACTGCGTCACCGAGCAGGCGGAAAAACGCACCTTCGAGCAGGCCGGGCTGTGGCTTGGTGCCGACTGGAGCGAAGCCTGCGAAGGCACCAACGGTATCGGCACCTGTCTGGTCGAACGCCAGCCGCTGACCATCCACCAGAATGAACACTTCCGCAGCCGGCATACCGGGCTGACCTGCTCGGCCAGCCCGGTATTCGATCCGCATGGCGAGTTGCTGGCGGTGCTGGATGTGTCCTCGGCGCGGCATGATGTATCGCGGCAGAGCCAGTTTCACACCATGGCGCTGGTCAACCTGTCGGCCAAGGCCATCGAGGGCTGCCATTTCCTACGCAGCTATGAAGGCGAATGGCTGCTGCGCTTCCACGCCCAGGCCGAATATATCGGCCAGTTCAGCGAAGGGCTGCTGGCCTTCGATGGCGATGGTCGAGTCAGCGCGGTAAACCAGAGCGCGATCAACCTGCTTGGCCTTTCGCGTCGGCAACTGCTCGGCCGCACCTTGATCGAGGTATTTGATTGCCGCCTGGATGACCTGCTCGGTCGCGCCTCGGCGCAGCCCAGCGCCAGTTGGCCGTTGTATACCCAGCGCGGCCAGTTGCTGTTTGCCATGCTGCGCGGCCAACCTCGGCGCAGCGCCCAGGCGCTTGGCACGGCGGCGCTGGCAACCCCTGGGTTGTGTCTGGCTGACCCAGACTTGCAGAGTGATTTCCGTCGCGCGCTGCGGGTTTATGAGCGCGATGTGCCGTTGCTGATCGGCGGAGAAACCGGTACCGGCAAGGAGGCCTTTGCCAAGGCCCTGCATCAGGTCAGCTCGCGCGGCGGCAAGCCGTTTGTCGCGCTGAACTGCGCGGCGATTCCCGAAAGCCTGATCGAGAGTGAGTTGTTCGGCTATCGCGGCGGCAGCTTTACCGGCGCGCGCAAGGAAGGCATGCGCGGCAAGCTGCAGCAGGCCGATGGCGGCACGCTGTTCCTCGATGAAATCGGCGATATGCCGCTGGCGCTGCAGACCCGTTTGCTGCGGGTATTGGAGGAGCGCCGGGTTGAGCCGATTGGCGGCGAGGCCCAGGCCATCGATGTGCGGGTGATCAGCGCCAGCCACCGCGACTTGAACGCGCGAGTGGCCAGCGGCGAGTTTCGTCAGGACCTGTTCTATCGCTTGAATGGCCTGGTGATCGAACTGCCGCCGCTGCGTGAGCGCAGCGATAAGCAGGCGCTGCTGGATTTCCTCCTGGCCGAAGAGGCGCGCGGGCAATCTGCGCGGCTTGATGATGCGGCCCGTGAGGCGCTGCTCGCCTACCCCTGGCCAGGAAATGTGCGCCAGCTGCGCAATGTGCTGCGCACCCTCAGCGCGCTGTGTGAACACGGCGTGATCAGTCACGCCGAACTGCCCGCCGAGATTCGCCATACCCGCCCTACGCTGGCCCTGCTGCCTGCGGCCAAGCCCGATCAGCTGGGCGACGCCGAACGCCAGGCGCTGCTCGCGGTGCTGGAGGCGCAGCACTGGCAGATGAGCCGCAGCGCCGAGCAATTGGGCATCAGCCGCAACACCCTGTACCGCAAGCTGCGCAAGCATGGGATTGCCAGGCGCGGCTAGCCGCATTGGCCAATACGGCGCCACCCTGAACGGCACGCGTTGTCCAGGGCGGCGCGGAGAAGGCCCGAGTTGGCCAGGCACGTTTAGAAAAAGCCCAGCGGGTTGATGTCGTAACTGATCAGCAGGTTTTTCGTTTGCTGATAGTGGTCGAGCATCATCTTGTGGGTCTCGCGACCTACGCCGGACTTCTTGTAACCACCGAAGGCGGCATGCGCCGGGTACAGGTGGTAGCAGTTGGTCCACACACGACCAGCCTTGATCGCCCGGCCCATGCGGTAGGCGCGGTTGATGTCGCGGGTCCACAGGCCGGCGCCGAGGCCGAACTCGGTGTCGTTGGCAATCGCCAGGGCTTCGGCCTCGTCCTTGAAGGTGGTCACGCCGACTACCGGGCCGAATATCTCTTCCTGGAACACGCGCATCTTGTTGTGACCCTTGAGCAGGGTCGGCTGGATGTAATAGCCGTCGGCCAGGTTGCCAGTCAGGTTCTCCGCTGCGCCGCCGGTGAGTAGCTCGGCACCTTCCTGTTGGGCGATTTCCAGGTAACTCAGAATCTTGTCGTACTGCTGCTCGGAGGCCTGAGCACCGACCATGGTTTCGGTATCTAGCGGGTCGCCGCGCTTGATCGCCTTGACCTTCTTCATCACCTCAATCATGAACGGCTCGAAGATCGACTCCTGCACCAGTGCCCGTGATGGGCAGGTGCACACCTCGCCCTGGTTGAAGAAGGCCAGTACCAGGCCTTCGGCGGCCTTTTCGATAAAGGCTGGCTCGGCACTCATGATGTCTTCGAAGAAGACGTTCGGCGATTTGCCGCCCAGCTCCACGGTGCTCGGGATGATGTTCTCAGCGGCGCACTTGAGGATGTGCGAGCCGACCGGGGTGGAGCCGGTAAAGGCGATCTTGGCGATACGTTTGCTGGTGGCCAGGGCTTCGCCCGCCTCCTTGCCAAAACCTTGTACTACGTTGAGCACGCCCGCTGGCAGCAGATCACCGATCAGCTCCATCAGCAGGCTAATCGATAGCGGCGTCTGTTCGGCCGGCTTGAGTACGATGCAGTTGCCTGCCGCCAGCGCTGGAGCGAGTTTCCAGGCGGCCATCAGCAGCGGGAAATTCCACGGGATGATCTGTCCGACCACCCCCAGAGGTTCGTGGAAATGATAGGCAGCGGTGTGTTCGTCGATTTCCGCAGCGGAGCCTTCCTGGGCGCGGATGCAGCCGGCGTAGTAGCGGAAATGATCGGCGGCCAGCGGTACGTCGGCGTTGAGGGTTTCGCGTACGGCTTTACCGTTATCCCAAGTCTCGGCCACGGCCAGCAGTTCGAGGTTGGCCTCGATGCGGTCGGCGATTTCCAGCAGCACCAGGGCACGGCTCTGCACGCTGGTTTTGCCCCAGGCATCGGCAGCGGCATGTGCGGCGTCCAGGGCGAGCTCGATATCGCTGGCATCGGAGCGTGGGAACTCACCTATTACCGAGGCATCAACCGGGCTGCTGTTGGTGAAATAACGGCCGCCCAGCGGCGCGACAAACTCGCCGCCAATAAAATTGCCATAGCGCGGCTTGAGGGTGACGACGGCACCGGGGGTGCCTGGTTTCGCGTAAATCATGATGCTGACCTCTTGTGTTAGGGATGGCCGGCGCGCACGGAGGCTCGCCGGCTGAGGTTGTCAGACGCCTTGCGGTGTTTCCCCGCGCTTCAGGCGGGCATTGATGTCGTCGATCACCGCGGGCAGCTCGTTGATGGTGTCGATCAGGTAGTGCGGGCGTGAGCCTTCGAACAGTTGGGCGATGCGCACGCGCTCCCTGGCCAGTTGCTCGGCAGGCAGGTCCTTGAATTGCGCATAGGTCAGGCCCAGGGCGTTGCCCGAACAGGTCAGCGCCACCGTCCACATGCCGGCGCTGCGTCCTTCGAGAATACCTGGAGTGGTGTCATCGACCTTGACGCAGGCCGCCACGTCGCTGATGCCGAGGGCAATCACGTTGGCCAGTGCCTGGGCCGGGTGCGGGCGGCCGTTGGGTACTTCGTCGGTAGCGACTACATGGTCGGCGACGTAGCCATTGCGCTCGGCCAGTTGCACCACTTTTTCCATGACCACCGCCGGGTAGCCGGAGCAGGAGCCGATCTTCAGACCCTGATTGCGCAGGCCGGTGATGGTCTCGAGCGCACCAGGGATCAGCGCCGAGTGTTCGGCGATCTTGGCGATCTGCAACGGCATAAAGCGTTCATAGATGGCCGTCACGTCATCATCGCTGGGCAGGCGGCCAAAGGCGGCGCGGTAGCGCTCGGCGATTTCCGGCACGTTGCATAGGGTGCGGATATGGTCCCACTTGCCCATGCCCATTGGCCCGCGGGCCTCGGCCAGGGTTACGGGGACGGCGAACTCGGCAAAGGCTTCGACGAAGATCTGCGTCGGCGCGAAGGAGCCGAAGTCGACCACGGTGCCGGCCCAGTCAAGGATCGCTGCTTGCAGCTGCTGAGGTTGTTGATAGTTCATGTCGTGACTCCTGGATGGATTAGGTGGAAAGGTCAGGCTCGGAAGCTTGCGTTGCTTGCGGCGCTATTGGGGTTCTGTGGGTTGCTGGGGGGCGGCGCTAGCTGGTTCGGGCGGCTGTTCCAGTACGGCAGCATCATCACGGTGGCGATCAGGGCCGTGCCGGTGAACAGCAGGAACACGCTTTCGGTATCGAAGTAGCCGGGCAGCAGGCCGCCAAGGATTGCGCCGATTGAGCCGCAACCGTTGACGAAGCCGGCTGCGGTACCGGCGGTGCCCTGGCCGTAGTCGATGGCGGCGGAACCGCTGATCATCGAGTCCGGGCCGTAGAGGCTCAGGCCCATCATGAACAGCAGGCCGACCACGGCCAGTACGCTGCCGCTCTGCATCGCCGGGACGAACAGCGCCAGGCAGACCGCCAGGACCAGCAGGCTGACCACGCAGGCTGGGAAGCGCCGTGCGCCGAACAGTTTGTCCGACATTAGGCCGAGCAGTACCGGGCCAATCAGGCCGGCGACTTCAAAGGAGGTCGGGACGATGGCTGAGGCCACCTTGCCGATCTCCGGCATGCGCTCGTAGACCATTACCGGGCCCCAGAACAGGATCGCGTAACGCGCCGGCTTGAGCAGGAAGTAAGCCAGGCCGAGTACCAGTACCGTGCGGTTTCTCAGGATGGTTTTCAGGCAGCTAGCGAAGCTGGCGTGCTGTCCGTTGCCATCGAGTTGCGGTGTATCGGCGCTTTCGATCGCTGGCAGCCCCACATCTTGTGGCGTGTTGCGCTGCAGCAGAAAGAACAGCACTGCCACTGCGCCGACCACGATGGCGCTGGAGAAAAATGCCGCGCGCCAGTCGCCATAAACCTGGTAGGCCCACCAACCGGCGAAGGGCGAGGCCACCAGGCCGCCGAAGGCGTAGCAGCTGCTCCACAAACCAAGTACCCGGCCGCGTTCGCCAGTGGCGAAGAAACTGCCTAGGTTCTTGCACAATCCTGACCAGCCAGTGGATTGCGCCAGGCCCTGGATCACCATGCAGGTGGCGAAGATGGGGAGGGTGGCAAAGCTGCCCATGATCAACGCCACCACGGCGGAGATCAGCAAACCGCCCAGTACTACCACACGCGGGCCAAAACGGTCGGCGAGGATGCCCCAGGTAAATTGGCCGACGGCATAGGCCCCGAGGTAGAGCGCATCAAGGTTGGCCATGGTGGCCTTTTCCAGGGTGAAGTCGGGGTCATCGGCGATGCCCAGCTTGGCCACGGAGAAGGCCTTGCGGGTGAAATAAAAGGCGGCGTAAGCCAACCAGGTGATGGCAAATATCTGCAGGCGCCACCGCTGTATGGGGTTGCTGCCGAGGTTGAACAGGGAAAAACCATATGTCTGATTCACGGTACTGACCTCTGAGTTGAATGTGCTGGCAGTTCAAGGAATGGCTGCTTTTGTTGTTGTAAAAGCACTTCTGTCGCCGTCTTGGCGGACGGTCTGGATCAGATCAATCGAGGCCCGGGAGCGTGGCGTCCTGCCGGGTTGTCCCGCCTGGCAGGCGGGCAACGGCCGGTCTCGTACTGCAGCTCTGCACCCATGCCGTAGTGGCCTGGGCGCGCTGGTTCAGTTCGCCGGACGGCAATCGTCGACGCCCATCACCGCCAATGCGTCGGCGATGGCGCGCAACAGCTGGCCGACGATGCGTTCGTCGATCTGGCCGATGCAGCCGATGCGGAAACTCTCGGCAATGGTCAACTTGCCGGGGTAGATGACGAACTGGCGGGCTTTGAGCTCGTTGTAGAAACGCGTGAACTCAAAGTTCGGGTGGGTTGGGCTGAAGAAGGTGGTGATGATCGGCGACAGCCAGCGGTCTTCCAGTAGGGTCTGAAAGCCCATAGCGCGCATGCCGGCCACCAGGGTGTCGCGATTCTTTGTGTAGCGCGCCTGGCGTCCAGCCACGCCACCTTCGGCGACGTGTTGCTCCAGCGCTTTGCGGAAGGCCACCACGCTGTGGGTCGGCGGGGTAAAGCGCCATTGGCCGGTGCGCTCCATGTATTGCCACTGCTCCAGCAAGTCCAGGCTCAGTGAATGGGCGCGGCCCTTGGACTGTTCCAGCAATGCACGGCGAATGATCACGAAGCCGAAGCCGGGAATGCCCTCGATGCACTTGTTGGCCGAAGACACCATGACGTCGAATGGGATCTTGTCCACGGTCAGCGGCACCGCGCCGAAGGAGCTCATAGCATCAACGATCAGGTGCTTGCCGTGGGCTTTGACCACGTCGGCGATCTCGCGCAGCGGGTTGAGGATGCCGGAGCTGGTTTCGCAGTGAACCAGGAACACGTCGGTGACGTCGGGGTGGGTTTCCAGCAGCTCGGCGACTTCCTCCGGTTGCGGTGGCAGGTAGTCACCCTTGTCCAGGGCGATGTAATCACGGCCGAGGTAATCGAGAATCTGTGTGGCGCGCTTGCCATAGGCACCGTTCATCAACACCAGGGCTTTGCCGTCGCGGGCGATGGCGGTGGCCAGTGCCGCTTCGACGGCGAAGGTGCCGCTGCCTTGCAGGGGCACGCAAGCGTAGTTGTCGTCATGCACGCCGGCCATTTGCAGCAGGCCTTGGCGAATTTCCGCGGTGACCCGGTTGAAGTCGGTGTCCCACGAACCCCAGTCGCGCAACATGGCCTGCTTGGTGGCCAGCGAGGTGGTCAGCGGGCCTGGGGTCAGCAGATAGGGCTCACCCAGTGCCGGGGCAGTAAGGGCTGGGCGGGCGTTAATGAATTCGGCTTTGCTCATGATCGTCTCCAGTGTGTGCGGTGGCAGCGATGCGCCGCTCTGGAGTCGATAAAAACAACTTGCAGTAAATAAATAAAATCGATTTATAGTATTTCAAAAATAAGCTGAACTTATTTATTGAGGTGTCAGATGGCGGTTTCCAATGCTCAATTGCGGGCCTTTCACGCGGTGGCGCAGCAGGGCAGTTTCACTCGTGCCGCCGAGCGTCTGTGCCTCAGTCAACCGGCGGTTTCCGACCAGGTGCGTAAACTCGAGGAGCTATTCGGGGTGCTGCTGTTTCATCGCACCAAGCGTTCGGTGCAGCTCACCGAGCTGGGTGAGCAGTTACTCGGTATCACCCAGCGACTGTATGCAGTCGCCGCCGAAGCCCAGGAGCTGCTCTCCAGCTCGCGAGCCTTGCAGAGTGGCAGCCTGACCTTGGCGGTCGATTCACCGGTGCATGTGCTGCCGTTTATTGCCGCGTTCAACGAACGTTACCCAGGGATTCGCTTCAATCTGGTGACCGGTAACACCGATGAGGCGCTGGCCAGGCTGTTTGCCTATCAAGCGGACTTTGCCGTGCTTGGCCGCCCGGTGGCGGATGACAACCTGCTCAGTCATGTCCTGAGCAGTGCGCCACTGGTGGCCTTTGTCGGCCTTGAACACCCCTGGGCGGGGCGCGAATCGATCGTTCTGGCGGATCTCGATGACACCCCGCTGGTGCTGCGTGAGCGTGGCTCGATGACCCGGCAGATGATCGAGGACGAACTGCGCCGCGAAGGGTTGCGCGTGCGTTCGGCGCTTGAGGTTGAAGGGCGTGAGGCGGTGTTCGAGATGGTCGCGGCCGGTCTGGGTGTGGGCATTGTTTCGGCGGCGGAGTTCGGCTCCAGCCGGGCGATGCGGGCGTTGCCGATCCTTGACTGTCAGCAGCGCATGACTGAAACCCTGGTGTGCCGGCGCGACCAAGGATCGCGACGGATCATCGCGACTTTTCTTGAAGTTGTGCGGTCGAACAGTGGCGGCTGATCAGCGTGCCAGCGCGCCCGCCTGTAGGGTGCTGTGCTAATCTGCGGCCAGTTTTTATCGCGCCTATTCACAGGTTTTTCAGGACGCTTTCAAGGTAAATCATGCATATCCATATTCTCGGCATCTGCGGCACTTTTATGGGCTCGCTGGCCGTGCTGGCCAAGGAGCTCGGTCACCGCGTGACTGGTTCCGACGCCAACGTTTACCCGCCCATGAGCACCCAGCTGGAAGCTCAGGGCATCGAACTGACCCAGGGCTATGACGCCGCCCAGCTCGATCCTGCACCGGATCTGGTGGTGGTTGGCAATGCCCTGTCGCGCGGCAACCCGGCGGTGGAATACGTACTGAATAAGGGCCTGCCCTATGTCAGTGGCCCGCAATGGTTGGCTGACCACGTGCTGCAAGGCCGTTGGGTGCTGGCTGTAGCCGGCACCCATGGCAAAACCAGCAGTTCGAGCATGTTGGCCTGGGTACTGGAGCATGCCGGCATGAGTCCGGGCTTTTTGATTGGCGGGGTGCCGCAGAACTTCGGCATCTCCGCACGTTTGGGCGGCACCCCGTTCTTCGTGGTCGAGGCCGATGAATACGACAGCGCCTTCTTCGACAAGCGCAGCAAGTTCGTGCACTACCGTCCACGCACTGCGATCCTGAATAACCTGGAGTTCGATCATGCGGACATCTTCCCGGATCTGGCGGCCATCGAGCGGCAGTTCCACCATCTGGTGCGTACCATTCCGGGCGAAGGTCTGATCATTCATCCGACCACCGAGCCGGCGCTCAAACGGGTAATCGAGATGGGCTGCTGGACCCCGGTGCAAACCACCGGCGAGGGCGGCCAGTGGCAGGCGCGTTTGCTTAGCGCCGACGGTTCGCGCTTCGAGGTGAGTTTCGAGGGTAGAACCGCAGGTGTGGTGGATTGGCAGCTGACCGGCCAGCACAACGTCGCCAATGCCCTGGCGGTGCTGGCGGCGGCGCGGCATGTTGGTGTGGTGCCGGAGCTAGGCATCGCTGCACTGTGCGGCTTTATCAACGCCAAGCGGCGCATGGAAACGGTCGCGGAAGTGAATGGCGTGACCATCTTCGATGACTTCGCTCACCATCCGACGGCGATTGCCACCACCCTCGATGGCCTGCGCAAACGCATTGGCGACGCCAAACTGATCGCCATTGTCGAGCCGCGCTCTAATTCGATGAAGCTCGGTGCGCACCGCGATGGTTTGCCCGAATCCGTGGTGCAGGCCGACTCGGTGTACTGGTACGCGCCACCGAACCTGGGTTGGGACTTGGCCGGTACTGTGGCCAGCTCGACCGTACCGACCCAGGTCTGCGATTCCCTGGAAGCGATCATTGCCGGGGTAAAAGCCGAAGCAGCGCCTGGCACTCAGGTGGTGGTGATGAGCAACGGCGGCTTTGGCGGCCTGCATGGCAAGCTGGCGGCCGCGCTATTGGGGCAAGAACTCGGCGAGCATCTTGGCCAAGATCTACCCCTTAGCATGGGTAGTGGCAACGTGGTTCCTGGGCCATGGATCAAAGGAGATTAAATGAGCGGTCCTGAACGCATTACCTTGGCCATGACCGGCGCTTCAGGCGCTCAGTACGGTTTGCGCCTGCTCGACTGCCTAGTGCGGGAAGACCGCGAGGTGCACTTTCTTATTTCCAAGGCTGCGCAGCTGGTAATGGCTACAGAAACGGACGTCAGCCTGCCGAGCAAGCCGCAGGCTATGCAGGCGTTTTTGAATGAGTACACCGGTGCTACGCCGGGGCAGATTCGTGTGTATGGCAAGGAAGACTGGATGGCCCCAGCGGCCTCCGGTTCCGGTGCACCCTCGGCGATGGTGGTGGTGCCGTGCAGCACTGGCACCTTGTCAGCGATTGCCTGCGGCGCCTGCAATAACCTGATCGAACGCGCGGCGGATGTAGTGTTGAAGGAGCGTCGTCAGTTGATTCTGGTGCCGCGTGAGGCTCCGTTTTCCAGCATTCATCTGGAGAACATGCTCAAACTGTCGAACATGGGCGCAACCATCCTGCCGGCTGCGCCGGGCTTCTATCACCAACCGCAGACCATCGATGACCTGATCGACTTTGTCGTGGCGCGCATCCTCAACTGTTTGGGTGTGCCGCAGGACATGCTGCCGCGCTGGGGCGAGCACCATCAGATTACCCCGGATGAATAAGCCACTGGTGCGTTCCACCGTCGCTGTGCTGTTGAGCCTGACCCTCAGCAGTTGCGCTACTGTGAGTACCCTGGATGCGGCCAAACCGGGCGCACCGGTGGTGTATGCCGGCACGCGCCTGGATTGGTATGCGCTGCAAGGGGGCTGCTGCGCCACTGAGCGTTTTGGCGCTGAAGCGCCGGCGTATCCGGCTGTCGATCTGCCGGTCAGCGCGTTGCTCGATACCCTGTTGCTGCCGCTGTCCCTGGCGACGGCCATTGGTCTTAACCTGGGCGTCAGCGGCGGTTTGTGACGGGCCTCAGGCGTCCGGAATACTGGCCTCTTTACCCTGCCAGGTAGTTGCCAATGGCCAGTGCTCTAGATTCTGCGCCGGCCCCGGCTTGGCGAACAGGTAGCCCTGAAAGCGTCGGCAGCCCATGCCTTGCAGGGCGTCATACTGTTCCTGGGTTTCCACCCCTTCGGCGGTTACGGCCAGGTTGAGGTTGGCCCCTAGCGCCAGGATGGTGCGTACGATAGCGGCGTCGCTGGGTTGTTCGAGCAAGTCGCGGACGAACGATTGGTCGATCTTCAGTTGGTCCAACGGCAGTCGCTTGAGGTAGTTCAGCGAGGAGTAGCCCGCGCCGAAATCGTCTAGTGCCAGATGCACCCCGCGCGCTTTCAGTTGGCTCATCTTGCCGATAAGCACTTCCACATCTTCCACCAGCTGGCTTTCGGTCAGTTCCAGTTCCAGGCGCTGCGGGTTCGCGCCGCTTTCGGCGAGGGTCGCGAATACGTCTTCAACAAAGTCGGGGTGGTGGAACTGCCTCGCGCTGACGTTGACCGCCAGGGTTAGCTGCGCCAGCTGTGGATGCGCGGCCCAGGCCACCCAGGGGCAGAATCAGCCCAGTGCTTTCTGCCAGCGGGATAAATTCCCCCGGCGGCACCAGCCCGCGCGTGGGGTGTTGCCAGCGCACCAGGGCTTCTGCACCGATCAGCTGTCCTTGAGCATCTACCTGGGGCTGGTAGTGCAGGATAAAGTCGCGCTGACCGAGGCTCTGGCGCAGGTCGCTTTCCAGGCTGGCGCGTGCGCTGACTTCTGCCTGCATTCGTGGATCGAAGAAGCGCATGCCGTTGCGCCCGGCAGCTTTTGCCTCATACATGGCCATGTCGGCACGTTTGAGCACCTCATCGACCTTGTCGTATTCCGCTGGAAACAACGCAATGCCGATACTGGCCGTACTGGTGTGACTTCTCCCCTTCAGGTTGTAGGGGGAGGCCAATGCGGCAACGATCTTGTTGCCGACCTTTTCGATTTGACGCACTGCCTGCTCAGGCTTGAGGTTTAGCCCTTCAAGCATCAGGACAAATTCGTCCCCGCCCAGGCGCGCCAAGGTGTCCTGGGCGCGGACATGACTATTCAAACGCTCGGCGACTTGCTGCAGCAACAAGTCACCCATGTCGTGACCTAGGGTGTCGTTGAGGTTCTTGAAGTTGTCCAGGTCGATAAACAGCAGTGCGCCCTGTTGCAGTCCGCGCGCATGTTTGGCCAGTGCCTGTTGGAGTCGGTCGACCAGCAGGCGGCGGTTGGGTAGGCCGGTGAGCGGGTCGTAGAAGGCCAGTTGATTGATTTTTTCGAGGTTCTTCTTGTGTTCGGAGATGTCCGTGGAAATCCCACACAGAGCGTAAATTTTGCCGGCGCTGTCGCGTAGCGGCAGCTTAATCGATAGAAAGGTGTGTTCGGTATTGCCATCCAGGCTGCGGTTGATCTCTTCAGTCTGTACGCGTTCGCCAAGTGTGAGTACGCGGCGATCGTTTTCATGCAGGTTGGTGGCCGTATCGATATCGAAAAACTGTTCGTCATTCTTGCCAATGATCTGCTCTAGGGTTTGCCCGAACAGCTCGCAAACCTTGCGGTTGGCGTATTGGTAACGCAGCTGTGCGTCCTTGATATAGATATAGGCTTCGACGCTTTCGAGGATGGTGTTCAGGCGTTGTTCGCTGGCTAATAGGTGACGCGTTTTCTCTCTGACCTGGATGCGCAGCAGTAATGCCCCACCTAGAGCGGCGATCAGCAGCAAAGCCAGGGTCGCCAGCCCCCACCAGATGCTGGTCGGAACCAGCAGTCGTGGCCGCTCGCCGGCCCAGCGTTGCAGGCTCTGGTAATAAATTGAGGACGGAGAGTCTTGCCAATTCAGCAGGTGCTTGTCGATCGCGGTCAGCAGGTCGGCGTTCTGCCCCTTTTGTGTGGCATAGAACAACTGCGCCGGTTGAAACATGATCGAGGAGCTTTGCAGTTGATAGCTGGGCGCATGAAAGTCGCCAAAGCGCTGGTTGGCCACCACAGCGTCGGCTCCTCCACCTGCCACTATTTCGAAGCCCTGTAGCAGGCTCGCTACGCCAATCAGTTGGGCTTTCAGGCCAAAGCTTTTGAGTAACCCTTGCAAATACTCTTCTTGCACCGAACCCTGCAGCACGGCAATGCGCAGGCCTTTTAGCTCGAGTATCGATTTGAGTTGGAGGTCTTCAGTGGTATAGACCTGCGACCAGCTGAATAGCGAAGGGATCTTGTGGAAGTCGAGTAGCTGGGCACGGCTGTCGTTGTAGGCCACATCCGGCATCAGGTCGATTTCACCGCTCTGCGCCAGTTCCAGGCATTCCTGCCATTCGCATGGCCTGGGGCTTAGTTGCCAGTCTTCCTGGCGAGCGATTTCATTCAGCAGTTCACCGAGAATGCCGGAGAGTTTGCCGTCCTGGCCGAGGAGGATTTTCGGTTCGTTGGCGTAAACGCCAACAATCACTTGGCGCGATTGTGCGTTGCTCAGCGTGGCGACCGTGAGGGTGGATGTGATGAGTAGCGCGGTGGCGAGGTGGCGAAATGACAGGCGCTTCATGCGTGGCCAGCTTCCATACGAGAATCCATGAGCTAACGATAGTCAGAATATGGAGTTAGCGCCGGCTGATAATGGCAATTGGCTATTTATGAGCGCTAGTCAGCCCAGCCCTGGTAGATATAAGTCATGGGCCGAGGTCCCTTGAGGTAGCGATTGCTTAGCTCGCCAATCTGAAAGCCACCCGCAGTGATCAGCGCCTTGATATCGCGGTTGAGGTGACAGCCACCGGCAAGCGGCTTCCACAGCGGGGTTAGACGGTTTTGCCAGCGCAGCACGGGCAGCTCGGGTGCCAGGCCGTGCTCGCAGAACAGCAGGCGGCCGCCGGGCTTGAGTACACGGCGCATCTCTTTCAGCGCGGCCACGGCATCGGGGATGGTGCACAGGGTAAAGGTGCAAACGATGCTATCGAAGCTGGCGTCGGCGGCCTGGATTTGCCCCAGTTCCAGGGCAATCATCTCCACCGGGATACTGATCGCGGCGGCGCGTTGCTTGGCCAGTTTCTGCATATCGGCGCTGGGGTCGACGCCGATAATCACGCTGACTTTTTCGGCATCATAGAAGGCCAGGTTAAGGCCGCTGCCAATGCCGATCTCCAGCACCCGGCCATGGGCCTGGGGCACCAGCTGCGAGCGAGTTTTCATCACCGCGCCCATGCCGCAGGCGAAGTCGATCAGATGCGGCAGCAGATAGCGGTCATACAGGCCCAAGAATTTTTCCTCGCGCTACTCAGCGTCGTTGCTGGCGTCGTCTGGCAGGTCGCTGTTGTCACCGCTGACGGCGGCAAAGCACTTGATCAGGTGATTTCCAGCCGTGCCGCTGATGTTCCAAGCGTCGGCTTCACCGTCAAAGCGCGCGGCCACGACCTGGGCCAGGCTGAAGTGCCATTTGCGCAGGGCGCGGCCATCCATGCATTCGATGCTTAGCAGCGGCGCGTCGTCAGCAGGCGGGGTGCCTGCCTGGTGCTGGGCCAATTGTTCCGTGTTGAGGTTGAACTGCCAGGCATGCAGGTCGTCGATTTCCAGCATGTCGGCGTGGCTCAGGGCGCTGATCAGGTCGTGCGGGGTGGTGCTCATAGGTCGATAGCTTCTGTTGTTAGCGGCCGAGTCGGCGCAGTTGGTCTGATTCAATCACTCGGGTACCGGCGTCTTCTTCCAGTGCCAGGCGCCACAGGGCGCGGGCTAGGACGGTGGCTTCGATGCCACGGTACTTGCCCGGCAGCCAGCGCATAAAAGGTGCAGCTAGGCGTTCGCCGAGGCGAAATTCCTGGCGTGCGCCGAGCAGTAGCGAGGGGCGGACGATGGTCAGCTGCGGCCAGTCCTGCGCGCGCAGGGCCTGCTCCATTTCACCTTTGACCTTGTTGTAGAACACCGTGGAATTGGCATCCGCACCTAGCGCGCTGATCACCAGTAGGTGGCGTGCACCGAGGGCGCGGGCGCGTTCGGCGAAGGCAATCACCAGGTCATGGTCTACGCCGCGAAAGGCTTCCTGCGAGCCAGCCTGCTTGATCGTGCTGCCCAGGCAGCAGAAGGCGGTATCGATATTGCCGCTCAGTTGCGGCAGCAGGGCCAGCAGTTCGCCCTGCGGGTTTTCCAGGTGTGCATGCGCGGCCAGCGGGCGGCGGCTGGGGGCCAGCACGCGAGCGACTGTGGGCTCGTTCAGCAAACGGTCCAGCAGGTGCTCGCCGGTCAGTCCGGTGGCGCCTGCGAGAAGGATGTGCTGTGGCGTCAAATACATAGTGTGAAGTTCTCCGCTGATATCAATCAGCTTATCAGGCTGTTGGGTACGCGCATGGCTGTTATGGGTTGACCGCAGATTGCGCTTCAAGTGCATTGCTCAGGGCGCGCTCGGCCTGCTGTTCACGCAGCTTGCGCCACTGTGTGAGTACCGCTTTGGCGGGCCAGATCTGCGGCTCAGAGGGTTCGAAGCCGTCGGTTTTTTCGCGTTCGGCGACACTGGCATGGGCTAGTTTGAAGGCGCGCTGCAGGTCGTCGGTCTGCTGCAGGGCTTCGGCAAACAGGGCGCGGCCGAAGTAGGTGAAGTCGTTTTCCTCCGAGCAACCGAAGGACACCCGATCGGCCCGTGCGGCGGTGATTACCAGGGTTTTTTCATCCTGCAGCTTGGGGATAAAACCGCCGGAGTAGCAGGCCGAAATCACCAGCACCTTGTGCCGATCCTTCAGTGGTTCGAGCAACGCTGCCAGCTCGCTGGCGGGCAGGTCGTCGAGCTGCATGCGCGGCTGGTCGAGGTTCAGTTCATGCTTGGCTGAGCCGTGGCTGGTCAGGTAGATAAAGATCAGATCTTCTTCACCGCTGCGTTCAGCCAGGGCCTGAATGCTGCGGCCCAGGCTGGCACTGGTGGCCAGCGGGCGATCCGTCAGGTGGTCGCGATGGTTGACCAAAGTGATCAGGCCGTGGGCGGCGAAGCGCTCCTGCAGCAGGTTGCCGACATAATCGGCCTCACGCATAAACACGCTTTGCTTGCCGTCACCGGCCAGGGTCAGGGCATACAGCTCGATGGCCGGGGTCGAGGCGGGCAGTTTGGCGATGGCGGCATCGAGCAGCCGGCCTTGTTCCAGCAGGCCGGTGGCCAGTGCGTCGGGTATGGCGTTGCCCTGAGCGTCACGAATCAGCCGGCCGTTCTGCCAGGTGCCGCTTTGCTGGCTGCCATCGGCCAGTGTCAGGCTGCCGATGCCTTGGTATTTGCCGTAGGCAAAGTTGCCTTGATAAACGCTGCCATCGGCCAGGCTCAGACGACCTTCGCCGTGGTAGCTCCAGTCGCTGAACTGGCCGGTGTAATGGCTACCGTCGCTGCCCTTGAATTCGCCTTTGCCAGTCAGGCTGCCATGGGCGAAGCGCCCGCTCCAGACTTCGCCATCAGCGCTCTGATAACGGCCCTTGCCGTGGAACTGGTTGTCGCGGAACTGGCCGCTGTAGAGATCGCCGCCAAGGTTCTTGAAGCTGCCCTGACCATTGAGCTGGCTGTCATCGAATGTACCGATGAACTCATTGCCTTCAGCGTCGGTGAGTACGCCTTGGCCGTCGGGTTCGCCTTTCTTGAACTGGCCCTGGAAGCTGGCGCCGTTGCTCCACTGCAATTTGCCTAGGCCGCTGTACTGGCCCTTGCTGAATTCACCGCGGTATTCCAGCTGGCTGCCTTTCAGGTGGCCTTCGCCGCTGGGCATGCCGTTGGCAAAGCCGCCCTCGTAACGGCTGCCATCGCTGTAGGTGAGGCTGCCCTGGCCATGGAAATCGCCAGCCTGAAATTCGCCGCTGTAAAACTCACCGTGCTTGCTGCGCCATTCGCCGGGGCCGCTGAACTGGCCGTCCTTGAACAGCCCCTGGTAATAACTGCCATCCTTGTAATCCAGGCGGCCTGGGCCTTGCAGCAGGCCATCGACAACCTCGCCACGATAGCGCCCGCCGTCAGGCAGTACGGCATCCGGTGGCAGCAACGGTTCGCCATCGCCGCAGGCGATCAGCAACAGGGCGAGGCTCAGAGGGGCCAGGAGGGCGAGGTGGCGCATGCGGAAAATCCAGGCTGGAAGGTCGTTGCCGAGTATGCCTTATAGCGCCCTGAGTGCCGTGATTGAGCGCACCGGTAGGCACATGAAAATAAGAAAGGCGCACGGGCAGATACCTGTGCGCCCTTGTCCGGCTGCAGTACTTAAACGAAGCAGAGCGTCAGTGGTTCGGCGATATAAGCAGGTTTTTCCGAGCCATCAATCTCCAGCACAACCTTGGCTTTGAGCAGCCATTGGCCGGGGTTCTTTTCGTTGGCATCGGTCAGGGTGACCACCAGACGAACCTTGGAGTTGACCTTCACCGGCTGGATAAAGCGCACGCTGTCCAGGCCATAGTTGACGGCCATCTTCAGCCCTTTAGGCATGATCATGATGCCTTCCATCAGCTTGGGCACCAGTGACAGCGAGAGGAAGCCGTGGGCAATGGTGCTGCCAAATGGGGTGAGTTTGGCTTTTTCTGGGTCGACGTGGATGAACTGGTGATCACCGGTGCATTCGGCGAACTGGTTGATGCGTTCCTGGTCGATGGTCAGCCATTCGGAACGACCGAGTTCTTTACCGATGTAGCTGGGCAATTCGGCGGCGGGTACTGATGTCATGGTTTCTCCTTGAAGACGCAAGTGTTGTTTTTTTTGGGGCGTAAATCCTTCTGCCCTAAGATCATCATGGGTTTGCCGCAGGGTCAAGTGCCTCGTGTACGCGTCGTAACCGTTACGCTATTGCCAGGCAACCGCTGTAAACCGGCCCTTGCCGGGCGCTTCTGCTTATAATGCGCGGCACTGCGTCTGGGATCATACGATTCGGAGATTACCCGTCATGCTGCTTCGTGGCCTTTCCTGGCTGGTGTTGTGCCAGTTGCTCGGCACTGCGCTGAATGTCCTGCTGATTCCGATCCTGCCGGGGCCGATCATCGGCATGCTGCTGCTGTTCGGCTTTCTACTGTTGCGCGGCGAGGTGGGCGAGCCGTTGCAGCAAGCCTCCAGCAGCCTGCTGAAATACCTGCCGCTGCTGCTGGTACCGCCGGCGGTGGGGGTGATGGCCTATGCAGAAGATATCTTTGCCGACTTCTGGGCGATTGCCGGTGCACTGTTGCTGTCGCTGCTGATCTCCATCGTGTTCGCTGGCTGGCTGATGCAGAAACTGATCGACCGCCAGCAACGCCGGGAGGATGCATGAGTCTGGAATGGCATGCCGCCTGGCAGGCATTGACGCACCACCCGCTATTTGGCGTCGGCATCACTCTCGGTGCTTATCAGTTGGCGATTGCCGCTTACGAGAAAACTCGTTTGGTGTTCTTGCAGCCGGTGCTGGTGTCGATGCTCGCGGTGATCGGCATTCTTCTGGCGTGCGGCCTGACCTTTGCCGAATACAAGGACAGCGCCGCCGCGCTGACGCTGTTCCTCGGGCCAACCACTGTGGCGCTGGCGGTGCCGCTGTTCGTCAATCTGCGGCGGATTCGCCAGTTGCTTTGGCCCACCCTGATTACCTTGCTGGTAGCGGGTGTGGTTGCCACGGTGTTGGGCATTACCCTGGCCTGGGCCTTCGGTGCCGAGCAGATCATGCTGATGAGCATGGCGCCGAAATCGGTAACCTCGCCGATAGCCATGCTGGTGGCCAACCAGATTGGCGGGATTGCCGCCCTGGCTGCGGTGTTTGTAATGATCACCGGGATCATTGGCGCCATCATTGGCCCTGCGCTGCTCAAGCGCTTTGGCGTGCATCACCCTGCCGCATTAGGTATGGCTCTGGGCCTGACCGCGCATGCCGTTGGCACCGCACGGGCGTTGCAGGAAGGCGAGGAGTGCGGCGCGTTCTCCGCCCTGGCGATGAGCCTGATGGGCGTATTCACCGCTGTGCTGCTGCCACTGACTATTCTGTTGTGGCTATAAGGAGGCGCCTGTGACCTTACCGCTCTTCCCATTGAATACCGTGCTGTTTCCCGGCTGCATGCTCGATTTGCAGATATTCGAAGCGCGTTATCTGGACATGATCAGCCGCTGCATGAAGCAGGGCCAAGGTTTTGGTGTGGTCTGCATCATTGATGGCGCCGAGGTGGGCGAGGCGGCCGGGCAGTTCTCGGCGATAGGCTGCGAGGCGTTGATTCGTGATTTTCAGCAGCGGCCCAATGGGCTGCTGGGGATTCGCGTCGAGGGTGGTCGGCGTTTTCGCGTGCAGCGCGCTCAGCTGTTGCCGGATCAACTGACTCTGGCCGAAGTCGAGTGGCTGGATGAGCAGCCGGAGCAGCCGCTGGAAGCAGGGCATGCCGACCTGGTGGCGTTGCTCGCTGCGCTGAGTGCTCATCCACTGGTGGCATCGCTGGGCATGCCGAGCGAGCCTGAGGGCCAGGAGGTATTGGCCAATCAGTTGGCCTACCTGTTGCCGCTGGACGCCGAGCAAAAGCTGCAGTTGCTCGAAATTCACGACGTGCAGCTGCGCCTGGAGTTGTTGCAACAGCTGCTGGAGTTGTTGCAGGGCGAGCGTCAGTAACGGTACAGCAGTGCCCCAGAGGACAGCTGCCAGGTGGTGATGCCGCTGAGCAGAGCGATAACTGCCGGTAGTAACAACCACCAGACTTTCCCCGACAACGCCGGCAGTGGCGTGCGCCATTGCACCACAGCCAGGCTCAGTGCGCAGAAACAGGCAGCCAGCATGGCGCCGGCGATGATGTCGCTAGGCCAATGCACCCCCAGGTAAATCCGCGAGCCTGCAATCGCTGCGGCCGGCAGGCTGGCCAGCAATAACCAGGTCAGGCGCATGCGCGGCGGTTGCCCGCGCCCGGCCAGTACCCCAAGCAACAGAAAGAAGGCGAAGGCCGCCGAGCTGTGCCCGCTGGGAAAGCTGAAACTGCCCAGCGGCTCCAGCAGCACGTCGGGGCGGCTGCGAGCGAAAAGCGCCTTCAGCGCGCCGTTGGCCAATGCTGTGCCGAGTAGGGTGCCGATGGCCAGGCATAAGGTTCGCCATTGCCGGGTGGCTAGCAATGCCAGGCACAACAGTACGGCTGCTGCCAGTTGAGTGGTGAAGTCGCCGAGGCGGGTAACCAACACCATCAGGGTGTCCAGCGCTGGGCTGCGATGCTCTTGCACCAAAGTCAGTAGGCCTTGATCGAGCTGGCTCAGGTGCGGCCAGCTGAGCATCAGGCCAATCAACAGGGCCAGGCTTGCCGCCGCAGTCAGCAGGCTGGTGTGCCGTTGACGACGCAGGCTGCCTTGCACGCTAACGCCCACCACCAGTGCAACGCCGGCCCCAATGGCCCCGGCTTGTGTCCAGAAACCTTCTGGCAGCGGCAGGCGCAGCGCTGCACCCGTGGCCCAGCCAGGCAGCATATAGGCGATTGACCACGCGACGCCGGCCAGCAGGCTGACGATAAAAAAGCGCACGAAGGGCATGTCGAACATACCGGCAACCATCGGCAGCATGGGCCGCAGTGGGCCGATAAATCGCCCGACCAGCAAGCTGGCGACGCCGTAACGCACGAAGTAACCGTGGGCGCTGTTCAGCCACTGCGGGTGATTGCGCAGCACAGGCAAGCGGCTGATGTCCTGATGAAAGTAGCGGCCCAAGGCATAGGACAGACAATCACCGAGTAGCCCGCCGAAGAACGCTAGCAGCAGGGTTTCGCCCAGGCCCAGCGCGCCATTGCCAGCCAGGGCTGCTACGGCGAACAGCAGCACGGTGCCTGGCACTAGAAGGCCGACAATCGCCAGGCACTCGCCGCAGGCAAGCAAGAAAATTGCCAGGCCCAGCCATTCGGGGTTGGCGCTCAGCCAGAGGGTCAGGGTGTCGAACCATTGGCTCATCGGTGTTCATCCGTGGGGGTTAGCAAGTGGTAGTCCTGGCCGGCCAACTGGCCGCGCCGTAACGGGTTGCGGGTGCAGTGGCGGGCAAAGGCAGCGTCGACAAAGCGGTAGGGCAAGTGTGCATCGCGGCCATGGGGGATGCCCAGGCGCGCGCATTGCACGATCTGTTGCGGACGCTCGCCGAGGTCTTCGACAAACAGGCGCTGCTCATCGAAAACCTGCGCGTCCCAATCCGGCACTTTCAAGCCCAGGGCTTTGCACAGCAGGGTTTGCCCGGCACAGAGGGTTTCGCGGCGGCGTGGCTTGCCCTGGGCGTCGGGGTTATTCGCCTGCATCTGTGCCAGGGCGTCTGCGCCACTGTATGCGTCCTGCCAGGGGTGGGCGGATTTGATCAGCACCGCATTGCCGGGGCCCTGGGCGCTGAAGTTCAGCGAGTCGCCGCCGCGGGCGTAATACATGTAGATATGCCCGCCATCCATAAACAGTGCGCGGCGTTTGTGGGTGTAGCCGAGGGAGGCGTGGCTGCCTTTCTCGCTCAGGTAGTAGGCCTCAGTCTCGATAATTCGCGCGCTGAGCCAGCGCCCGTCCTGTTTATGGCGGATCACCTTGCCGAGCAGCTCACGGGCTAGCAGGCGTGCGTCGCGGTCGAAGAAGCTGGCCGGCAATGCGCGGCCTTGAGGCCAGGGCAAACTTAGGTTGGGATCGGCTGGCATGCGGTGTTGTGCTTACTCGGCAGGGCATAGGCTGGGGTTGTTGCCGTTTCGGACACTCAGCTGAGCGTCGTTAAGCGGCCCATGATCATAACAATAAGAGTCTGAATCATGTCTGAACGTGCCCGCGTCAGCAGCGCCCATATCAGCCCTAGTGCCCATTACACCGGCTATATCTGGTATCGCCACCAGCTGGCGGATGCAGCCTTTGCCACCGGTTTCGGGCGTTTTGTGCATGGTTTGCTCAGCCCAATCACCTGGGGCGCGCGGGTCGGTTTCGGTCTGGATATCGAGCAATTTCTGCTGCAGCGGCACTTGCAGATCGACGCCCAGCTGACTGCGGCGATTGAGCAGGGTGAGGTGCGTCAGGTGGTGGAGATTGCCTGTGGCCTGTCGCCACGCGGCCGGCGCTTTACCGCACGTTACCCGCAGCTACGTTATATCGAGGCCGATCTGCCGGTGATGGCGGCGCGCAAACGCCTGCTGCTGAATGCCGAAGGTTGGTTGGGTAGCCAGCATCAGGTGCGCGCAGTGGATATCCTCGCCGAGGAGGGCAGCAAAAGCCTGGCGTCGCTGTTCGCCGAGCTTGATCACAGCAAACCGGTGGTGGTGATTACCGAAGGCTTGGTGAATTACTTCGAGCTGGCGCTGATCGAGTCGTTCTGGGCGCGCCTGGCCGATCAGCTGCGCGACTTCCCCCAGGCTACCTACCTAACCGAACTCTACCCGGATCTGCGCGAGCACCCGCGCTATCGCCAGCTGCGCTGGGGCGTCGGCCTGATTGGTCGGCTCACCCGTGGCAACTATCCGCTGCACTACCGCAATGATCAGGCGATTGTGCAGGGCTTTGAGAAGTGTGGCTTCAGCCAGGTTGCAGTGTTCGACCCGAGCTGTACAAGCCAGGCGCTTGGCCTGATGCCGTCGCGCAGTGCTGGGTTAGTGCGGGTGATTGAAGCGCGGGTATAAACGGTCGCGCCAGGACGTAGGGTGTAGCCGGGGCTGAGGTTCGGAGGGGGACGCGGCGCAGGCAAGGTGGGTCGGCTTGAGCTGAACTTGCCGCTGACCCATCCTACGCGCAGGCTGCTGTTGGTAGCGGCTGTGGCTGGAATTGTGTCGCCAGGGCCTGACTGGCCTGCTGGTCGCTGTGCGGGAAGACGAAAGCCAGGCCGTTTGAATCCTGACGCAGGGGTAGCAGGGGCTGGGCGGGTAGGTCTTTGCACAGCAGTTGCCAGCCGCGCATGTCGCGGATAGCTGGCGGATCAGCTTGCAACAGCCCACCAAAGAAACCCAATTCGCTGATATCGACTGCCCATTCGCCGCTCTCGGCATGCTGCAGGTAGGCTTTGCGCTGGCTGGGCGGCAAGCGTGGTTCATGACGTTTTTCCAGCTGCAGAAGTTGCGGGTTGGCCAGCAGGCTGCTGCCTGGGCTGCGGTTTGGCAGGGCTTCGCCGCGCAGGAATGGGGTGTACAGGCTGGCGCAGGCATCACGTTGTTCGAACTGGGCAAGGTGATCAGCGTTGTGGATCAGTGCGCAGCTGGCCTGTTCGCAGGCGGCAGCAAAATGCGCGTGCTCCCATGGCTGGGTGAAGTGGTCATATTCGCCGGCCAGCACCAGAGTCGGGCAGCTGGGGTGCGTATTAAAGCCTTGGAAATCCAGCAGGCGCTGGCTGTTTTGCCGGTAGCGCTCGATATCGGCGGGTGACAGGCGCTGGATCTGCCGCAACAGCGCCTTGCGAAATACCGGAGCCACCCCGGTTTGTTCCAGGCGCAAGGGGTTGAGCAGGCCGGTCAGCGCGCCATGGGCAAAGGCCTCGCAACGGCCTTCGGCCAGCAGTGCCAGACCTTCCTGCAGCAGCAGCCGCGCGCCGGGGCGGCCAAAGGCGGTAATCCCGGCCAGTAACACGCGGGCGCAGCGTGTTGGGTGGCGAGCGGCAAACAGAGCGGCCAGGGCCGAGCCGTAGGACAGGCCAATGGGCATCAGCGGCGGTAGGCCGAGTTCATCGGCGAAGGCGGCGATTAGGTCGGCCAGCTGTTCCAGGCTCAGGTCTGGCACCAGTTGCAGATTGCCGCCCTGGCTGGGCAGGTCGAGCAGAATCACTGGGTGCTCGCCGAGCAGCTCGCTGACCTCGGCAGCAAACGAGCGAAAGCTCTGGAATGCGCCGCCCAGTAGCAACACTGGCGGGCGTGGGTCATGGCTGCGGCAGGCGTAGGCCTGGTAGTGCAGGCGCAGTTCGCCGAGGTGCAGCACCTGCGGAGCTTCGTTGAGTTGTGCGGCGCAGTAGTCGGTACGGTAATGCATGCTGATCCCACCCCGGCGGTCGGCCGCCTGTCTTGCTTTTAATGGCAAGGTAAACATTCGGGCGGTTTTTGTTTACCTAACCTTCGGGCGGCTGATGGCTTGCGATGTCACTGTTTATCCGCGTTGCGGGCAGTGCGGAGTTTGCCAGCGTTACCCCGGGCTGCAGTGAACGCGCTGTATACCCGTCGCTGAAAAACTATCTAGCTTGTCTTGGTGGTCACGCTAACCTTTTGCAACGGCCGAATACCGTCCGCCGCGCAGCGCTGGGCGTGGAGCGGCGCGACCGTTATACTCAGCGACTTTTTTCAACCGCCAGACCTGCCAAGACCATGACTGAGTCCGTGCTCGACTATATGACCCGCCTGGGACAGGCCGCCCGCAGCGCCTCGCGTGTGCTGGCGCGCGCCAGTACCGCGCAGAAGAACCGTGCCCTGCAGGCCGCCGCCGCCGCGCTGGATGCGGCGCGCAGCGATTTGACTGCCGCCAACGAGCTGGACCTTGCCGCCGCGCGCGCGGGTGGCCTGGAACCGGCCATGGTTGACCGTCTGGCGCTGACCCCGGCGGTGATCGACAGCATGATCGAAGGCCTGCGTCAGGTTGCTACCTTGCCGGACCCCATCGGCGAGATCCGCGATATGCGTTACCTGCCGTCGGGTATTCAGGTCGGCAAGATGCGCGTGCCGCTGGGTGTGATCGGCATCATCTATGAGTCGCGGCCGAACGTGACCATCGACGCCGCCAGCCTGTGCCTGAAATCCGGTAACGCCACCATTCTGCGTGGTGGCTCCGAGGCGATTCATTCCAACCAGGCGATTGCTCGTTGCATTCAGCTCGGTCTGGCCGAGGCCGGTTTGCCGGCCAGCGCCGTGCAAGTGGTGGAAACTACGGATCGCGCCGCCGTTGGTGCGTTGATCACCATGCCGGAGTTTGTCGACGTGATAGTGCCGCGTGGTGGCAAGGGCCTGATCGAGCGCATCAGCCGCGACGCCAAGGTGCCTGTGATCAAACACCTGGACGGCGTGTGCCACGTCTACATCGACGTTGCCGCTGATCTCGACAAGGCGATTCGGGTTGCCGATAACGCCAAGACCCAGCGCTACTCGCCGTGCAACGCTATGGAAACCTTGCTGGTGCATAGCGCCGTTGCCGCCAAGGTGTTGCCGCCGCTTACCGCCATTTACCGCGACAAGGGGGTTGAACTGCGTGGCGACGCCGCGACCCGCGCTCTGCTGGGCAGTGACGTGCTGGAAGCCAGCGAAGACGACTGGTTTGCCGAATACAACGCGCCGATCCTGGCGATTCGCATCGTCGACTCGCTTGATGCGGCCATCGAGCACATCAACCATTATGGCTCGCAGCACACCGACGCGATCATCACCGAGAACTTCAGTGATGCGCGGCGTTTCCTCACTGAAGTGGACTCTGCCTCCGTAATGGTCAACGCGTCGACGCGTTTCGCCGATGGTTTTGAATACGGCCTGGGCGCGGAGATCGGTATTTCCACCGACAAGCTGCATGCGCGCGGTCCAGTTGGCCTGGATGGACTGACCAGCGAGAAGTACGTGGTGTTCGGCGACGGGCACATTCGTACCTGATGGGGCGTACCTGATGGCCCGACGCGACGGCGCTCGACGCATCGGCCTGCTTGGCGGCACCTTTAATCCGGTGCATATCGGCCATCTGCGCAGCGCGGTGGAAGTGGCCGATGCGCTGCAGCTGGATGAGTTGCGTCTGATTCCAAGCGCGCGGCCGCCACACCGCAGCGCGCCAGAGGTCAGTGCGCAGGATCGCCTGGCCATGGTCAGGTTGGCGGTAGCCGATGCCGGGGTGTTGCAGGTGGATGATCGCGAGCTGCAGCGCGACAAGCCGTCCTACAGCATTGATACCCTGGAATCGTTGCGCAGTGAGTTGGCAGCGGATGATCAGTTGTTTCTGCTGCTGGGTTGGGATGCCTTTTGCGGTTTACCCAGTTGGCAGCGTTGGGATGAGTTGCTGCAGCACTGCCATATTCTGGTTTTGCAGCGCCCGGATGCCGACAGTGAAGCGCCGGAGGCGCTGCGCAACCTGTTGGCGGCGCGCAGTGTGAATGCCCCGTCGGCCCTGAGTGGGCCGGGTGGGCAAATTGCTTTTATCTGGCAGACACCCCTGGCGGTGTCCGCTACCCAGATCCGTTCGCTATTGGCGAACGGAAAGTCGGCACGTTTTCTGGTGCCTGACGCGGTACTGGCCTATATCCATGCCCACGGACTGTACCGTGGCGCGAATTGAACAAGAGGCAAACGAGTTACTTATGACGAACGCAAAAACAATGCCGAGCGAAGACCTGGTCAAATTGGCCATCAGCGCTCTGGAAGAGATTAAGGCGCAGAACATCACCACTATTGATGTACGCGGCAAGACCAGCATCACCGATTTCATGCTGATCGCCAGCGGTACCTCCAGCCGTCACGTCAAATCGCTGGTCGACAACGTGCTGGAGAAGGTCAAGGAACAGGGCGTGCGCCCGATCGGCACTGAAGGCATGGACACCGGCGAGTGGGCACTGCTCGACCTCGGCGATATCGTGGTTCACGTGATGCTGCCAACTGCCCGCCAGTTCTACGACCTTGAGCGTCTGTGGCAGGGTGCCGAGCAGAGCCGTGCGCAGTTCAGCGCTGAGCCGGGCCCAGAGCAGGAATAAGGACGCGCAGCGGTGCGGATCAAACTGATCGCCGTCGGCTCGCGCATGCCGCGCTGGGTGGAAGAAGGTTGGCAGGAATATGCCAAGCGCATGCCCAGCGAAATGTCCCTGGAGCTGGTGGAAATTCCGCTGACCACGCGCGGCAAGAATGCTGATGTGGCGCGGATGATCCGTCAGGAGGGCGAGGCCATGCTGGCTAAGGTCGCTCCGGGTGAACGGATTGTTACCCTGGAAGTCGAAGGACGACCGTGGAGCACCGAGCAGTTGGCGGTCGAACTCGATAAATGGCGTCTGGATGCGCGCACTGTCAATCTGATGGTCGGCGGCCCGGAAGGGCTTGCGCCTGAGGTGCAGGCGCGCAGTGAGCAGCGCTGGTCGTTGTCGCCGTTGACCTTGCCGCACCCGTTGGTGCGTATTCTGATCGGCGAACAGATGTATCGTGCCTGGACTGTATTGTCCGGCCACCCTTACCACAAGTAACCAGCAGCCACCGATGCCGCAACCAATCCGCCTCAAAGACCACGAGAAAGACGGCCGCCTGATCCGCAAGCGGGCGGTGGTCGGTGCTGTGGTGGTTTTGCTGCTGACCTCGGTGCTTGTGGCGCGCATGTATTACCTGCAGGTGGTGCAGTTCGAACACCACACCACCTTGGCGGAAAACAACCGTATCCACGTGCAGCCGATTCCGCCGAGCCGTGGGCTGATCTATGACCGCAACGGGGTGATCGTCGCCGATAACCGTCCCAGTTTTAGTTTGACCCTGACCCGCGAACGCGCGGGTGACTGGCTGCAGGTGCTCGACGGGATCGTCGACGTGCTGGAGCTGGGCCCGGATGAGCGGGCGTTGTTCGAGCGCCGCGTGCGCCAGGGGCGCCGGCCGTTCGAGCCGGTGCCGGTGCTGTTTGAACTGACGGAAGAGCAGATTGCCCGCGTGGCGATCAATCAGTTCCGTTTGCCAGGGGTGGAAGTCGTCGCGCAGCTGGTACGGCATTACCCGTTGGGTGAGCACTTTGCTCATTCGGTGGGCTATGTCGGGCGGATCAACGAGAAAGAGCTGAAAGAGCTCGATCCGGTGGCTTACAGCGGTACGCACCATATCGGCAAGACCGGTATCGAGCGCTTCTATGAGGATGATCTGCACGGCCAGGTGGGTTACGAGGAAGTCGAAACCAACGCCCGTGGCCGCGTATTACGAGTACTCAAGCGCACCGATCCGACGCCCGGCAAGGACATTGTGCTGAGCCTCGATATTCGCTTGCAGGAGGCTGCCGAAGCCGCCCTGGCAGGCCGGCGTGGCGCTATTGTGGCGATTCAGCCGCAGACCGGTGAAGTGCTGGCGATGGTCAGTCAGCCCAGTTTTGACCCAAACCCATTTGTGACCGGCATCGGTTTTAAGGCCTATGCCGATTTGCGCGACTCTATTGATCGACCGCTTTACAACCGCGTGTTACGTGGCCTCTATCCGCCCGGCTCGACCATCAAGCCAATGGTTGCCGTGTCGGGGCTGGATGCCGGAGTGGTGACGCCGCAGACCCGCGTGCTCGACCCCGGTTTTTACCAGCTGCAGGGCCACAGCCACAAATACCGCAACTGGAACCGCACGGGTGATGGTTGGGTGGATATGGATCTGGCCATCTCCCGTTCCAACGACACTTATTTTTACTCGCTGGCGCACAAGATGGGCATCGACCGCCTGCATGACTACATGAGCCGTTTCGGCCTGGGTCAGCGCGTGTCGCTGGACATGTTTGAAGAAACCGCCGGGCTGATGCCCTCGCGCGAGTGGAAGCGGGCACGTTACCGTCAGGCTTGGTATCCGGGGGAAACGCTGATTCTCGGTATTGGTCAGGGCTACATGCAGACCACGCCATTGCAGCTGGCCCAGGCCGTGACGCTGATGGCGACGCGCGGCAAATGGATTCGTCCGCATTTGGCCAAGACCATTCAGGGGCGCGTCCCCGTAGACCCCAATCCATTACCCGATATCGTGCTGCGTGATCCGAAGTTCTGGGATAACGGGCGGCATGGGATGGAGCAGGTGATGCACGGCCCACGCGGCACCGCGCGCAAGGTAGGTGATGCGGCGCTGTACCGGATGGCGGGCAAGAGCGGCACCGCGCAGGTGGTGGCGATCAAGCAGGGCGAGAAATACGACCGTAGCAAGGTGGCTGAGCGTCATCGCGACCATGCGCTGTTTGTCGCTTTTGCGCCGGCGGATAACCCACAGATTGCCGTGGCGGTGATGGTCGAAAACGGCGAGTCGGGTTCCGGGGTTGCCGCCCCAGTGGTCAAGCAGGTGATCGATGCCTGGCTGCTGGATGAGAATGGCCAGTTGAAGGCCGAATATGCCCCGCCGGCGGCGGCTGAGGTTATCGCGCCATGAGTAATAGTTTCGACCGAAACTTATCCACCGAAGACTTGCTGCGTCGCCGTGCCAGCGTGCTGCAGCGCCTGCACATCGACGGCATTCTGCTGTTGCTGTTGCTGATTCTGGCGACTGGTAGCCTGTTTATTCTGTACTCCGCCAGTGGCAAGAACGTCGACATGCTGATGAAGCAGGCCAGCTCCTTCGGCATTGGCCTGGTCGGCATGTTTATCATTGCCCAGTTCGAGCCGCGGTTTATGGCGCGCTGGATACCCTTGGCCTATGTCGGCGGCGTTGGCTTGCTGGTGGCGGTGGATGTCATGGGGCATAACGCCATGGGCGCCACACGCTGGATCAATATCCCAGGGGTGATTCGCTTTCAGCCCTCGGAGTTTATGAAGATCATCATGCCGGCGACCATTGCCTGGTACCTGTCGAACCGCAGTTTGCCGCCGCGGCTGAAGCATATTTGCATCAGCCTGGCGATGATCATCGTGCCGTTTGTGCTGATTTTGCTGCAGCCCGATTTGGGTACCTCGCTGTTGATCATCGCCTCGGGCGGCTTCGTCTTGTTTATCGCTGGGCTGCAGTGGCGTTGGGTGATCGGTGCGGTAACGGCGGTCGTGCCGATTGCCATCGGTATGTGGTTCTTTGTTATGCGTGATTATCAGAAACAGCGCGTGCTGACTTTCCTCAACCCGGAGAGTGATCCGCTGGGCAGTGGCTGGAACATCATCCAGTCCAAGGCGGCGATTGGTTCGGGCGGGGTACTCGGCAAGGGCTGGTTGCAAGGCACGCAATCGCACCTGGATTTTCTGCCGGAGAGCCACACTGACTTCATCATCGCCGTCCTGGCCGAGGAATTCGGCCTGGTTGGCGTGTGTTTGTTACTGCTGGTGTACATGCTGTTGATCAGTCGCGGCCTGGTGATTACCGTGCAAGCGCAGACGCTGTTCGGTAAGCTTCTCGCCGGCGCGCTGACCATGACCTTCTTCGTTTATGTCTTCGTTAATATCGGTATGGTCAGTGGCCTGCTGCCGGTGGTGGGTGTGCCGCTGCCGTTTATCAGCTATGGCGGCACCTCGTTGATCACCCTGCTGGCGGGGTTTGGAATTTTGATGTCGATCCACACTCATCGTAAGTGGATGACACAGGCTTGATTGGGATTATGAATTCAATGCAAAACGCGCGTGGTTGGATGGTACGTACTGCACCTTGGCTGGCTCTGGTCGGGGTGTGCGGGGTGGTTCAGCCGGCGTCTGCCGGAGACTACCCGCAGTCACCCCAGGTGGCCGAGTTCGTTGCCGAAATGACCCGTGATTATGGCTTTGCTGGTGAGCAACTGGTCGAGCTGTTCGCTCAGGTCGAGCGCAAACAGGCGATTCTGGATGCCATTTCGCGCCCTGCCGAAAAAGCCAAACCGTGGAAGGATTACCGGCCAATCTTTATCAGCGACAAGCGCATCAGCAAAGGTGTCGAGTTCTGGAAGCGGCACGAGGAAACCCTGGCTCGCGCGGAGGCTGAGTACGGCGTGCCGGCTCAGGTGATCGTGGCGATCATTGGGGTGGAAACCTTCTACGGCGGCAATACCGGCAGCTGGCGGGTGATGGATGCGCTGTCGACTCTGGCCTTTGATTACCCAGCGCGTGCGCCATTCTTCCGCAAGGAACTGCGCGAATTCCTCCTGCTGACCCGTGAAGAACAGGTTGCGCCGCTGAGCATGACCGGCTCCTACGCCGGAGCCATGGGCTTGCCGCAGTTTATGCCGAGCAGCTTTCGCGCCTACGCCGTGGATTTCGACGGCGACGGTCATATCAATATCTGGAACAACCCGACCGATGCTATCGGCAGTGTGGCCAGTTATTTCAAGCGCCACCACTGGCAGCCCGGGCAACCGGTGGTCAGCGCCGCCACCATCAAGGGCGCGCAGGCCGAACAAGGCCTGAGCATGGGCCTGGACCCAGAGAAGAATGTCGCTGAGCTGCGTGCGCTGGGCTGGAGCAGTGCCGATCCGCTTGCTGACGACTTACCGGTAACCGCCTTCCGTCTGGAAGGTGCTGCTGGTGCCGAGCACTGGCTGGGCTTGCCTAACTTCTTTGTCATCACCCGCTACAATCGCAGTGTGATGTATGCCATGGCAGTCAATCAGCTGGCTGAGTTGCTGGTGGATGCACGGGGTAAGAACTGATGTCGCGTTTGCCTTTTAAATTGGCTGCCTATGGCAGCTTGGCGCTGCTGCTGGCGAGCTGCTCGTCGACCCGTGCGCCGCAACCGGTTGCGCCAGTGCAGCAGGGTGGCGCGATTTCCGGACCGGGTGATTTCAATCGTCCACACAAAGATGGCGCGCCTTGGTGGGATGTCGACGTGTCGCGGATTCCCGATGCGGTGCCGATGCCGCATTACGGCCCGGTCAAAGCCAGCCCGTATACCGTGTTCGGCAAGCAGTACTACCCGATTCCGGATGCCCGTCGCTATCAGGCTGTTGGCCCCGCATCCTGGTATGGCACCAAGTTTCATGGTCAGGCCACTGCCAACGGTGAAACTTACGATCTGTATGGCATGACGGCTGCTCACAAGACTCTGCCGCTGCCCAGCTATGTGCGCGTGACCAACCTGGACAACGGCAAGAGTGCCATTGTGCGGGTCAACGACCGCGGCCCGTTCTATTCCGATCGGATTATCGACCTGTCCTTCGCAGCGGCGAAGAAGCTTGGTTATGCCGAAAACGGTACTGCGCGGGTCAAGGTTGAAGGCATCGACCCGCACGAGTGGTGGGCTCAGCAGGGCCGTCCAGTGCCAATGGTATTGGCTGCGCCGCAGCAAGTTGCTCAGGCTCAGCCAGTTGCGCAGCCTATGGCGCAAGCGGTGGAACAGTATTCGCCGCCACCGCAGCAGCATGCTGCCGCGGTGCTCCCCGTGCAGATTGACGCAAAAAAAAACGCTTTAGCCGGAGCCTCTGGCCTGTATCTCCAAGTGGGCGCCTTCGCCAATCCGGACGCTGCGGAACTCCTCAGATCGAAGCTGAGCGAGACGGTGGCTGCGCCAGTGTTCGTCAGCTCAGTGGTGCGCAACCAGCAGATATTGCACCGCGTGCGTCTGGGACCTTTGAGCAGCCAGAGCGAGGCTGAGCAGCTGCAGAGCAGCGTGCGCCTGGCCAATCTTGGTGAGCCAACCCTGGTCAAGGCAGACTGACAGGGCACTTCTGGTTCTTCTGCAGGACTAAACAAACAACTCCGGCCAGCCACGGTTGGCCGGAGGGATTAGCAACTTATGCCCACTGGGCCTGTTCGACCATCAGCAATCTAGAGAGACGGATGAATATCACCAGCTTTGCGCAACGCGTTTTCCTGTCACTTTCCCTGCTTAGCGCCCCGGCTGTCTGGGCCAATGAACAAGTAATTCCTTCTGCGCCGCAGTTGGCTGCCAAATCCTATGTGCTGTTGGATGCCGCCAGCGGTAAGGTGCTGGTGGAGAACAACGGTGACCAGCGCCTGCCGCCGGCCAGCCTGACTAAACTGATGACCGCCTACATCGCCACCTTGGAAATTCGCAAGGGCAAGATTGGCACGCAGGATATGGTGCCGGTCAGCGAACACGCCTGGCGTACCGGTGGCGCTGCCTCCGGCGGTTCGACCATGTTCCTGCCGCTGAACAGCCAGGCTAGTGTCGATGACCTGCTGCACGGTGTGATCATTCAGTCCGGCAATGACGCCAGTATCGCCCTGGCCGAGTACATCGCTGGCAGCGAAGATGCCTTCGCCGACATGATGAACGAAACTGCTGCGCGTCTGGGTATGAGCAACAGCCACTTTATGAATGCCACAGGTCTGCCGCACGCGGAGCACTACTCGAGTGCCCATGATATGGCCATCCTGGCTCGCGCCATCATCAATGAAGACCAGGAACACTACGCGATTTACGCGCAGAAAGAGTTTCTCTGGAACAACATCAAGCAGGGCAATCGCAACCTGCTGTTGTGGCGTGACAAGACCGTTGATGGCTTGAAAACCGGTCACACCGCCGAGGCGGGTTACTGCTTGGTGGCTTCTGCTGTACGTGATGGCGCGCGGATGATCACCTCGGTATTCGGTACCGTCAGCGAGTCGGCCCGTGCTGCCGAAACCCAGAAGCTGCTGACCTATGGCTTCCGCTTCTTCGAAACCCGCACCTTCTACAAAAAAGGCCAGGAACTGGCTCAGGCTCAGGTGTGGAAAGGCACTGTGCGTCAGGTCAAAGCCGGCCTTGGCGCTGATCTGAGCTTGACCCTGCCGAAGGGCCAGCTGGAAAAACTGCAAGCAGGCATGATCCTCAACCCGCAGCTCACCGCCCCAATTGCTCAGGGTGATGTGATCGGCAAGGTTGAGGTGAAACTGGGTGAAGAAGTGGTGCACAGCGCCGATCTGATTGCCCTTGAGGCTGTTGAAGAAGGTAGTTTCTTCCGCCGCCTGTGGGATAGCATCAGCCTGTTCTTCTTCGGATTATTCAACTGATAGCGTGACCAGCGCGCCTCTGCTGACCCGCAGGGGCGTTGTTGTTGCCACGGCTTACGAGGCCGTTACTGCCATGACTCAACCAGACGTCAAATCGCACAAAATCGAATTTCCCTGCGCTGACTACCCGATCAAGGTGGTTGGCGACAGTGGTGCCGACTACAAGAGCACGGTGGTCGAGATCCTTAGCCAGCATGCCAAGGTCGATCTCAGCACCCTGGCCGAGCGCCAGAGCAGCAACGGCAAGTACACCACCGTGCAGCTGCATATCGAAGCCACCAGCGAAGATCAGCTACGCGATATCAATAGCGCCCTGCGCGCGACCGGTATCGTGCACATGGTGCTCTGATGAGCTTGCCGCTCGGCTTTCGTGAGCTGGGCCAGGTCGACTATCAGCCTACCTGGCATGCGATGCAGCGCTTTACCGAAACGCGCGATATGGAGACGCCAGACGAAATTTGGCTGCTTGAGCACTCTCCGGTATTTACCCAGGGCCAGGCCGGCAAAGCCGAGCATGTGCTGTTTCCGGGTGATATTCCGGTGGTGCAGGTCGATCGTGGCGGCCAGGTCACCTATCACGGCCCCGGCCAGCTGGTGGCTTACCTGCTGCTTGACGTGCGCCGCAGTGGTATCGGTGTACGTGAGCTAGTCAGCCGGATTGAGCGCAGCCTGATCGATTTGCTTGCCAGCTATGGTGTCAGCGCCAATGCAAAGCCGGATGCCCCGGGTGTGTATGTGAATGGCGCGAAGATCGCCTCGCTAGGCCTGCGTATCCGCAATGGTCGCAGCTTCCATGGCCTGGCGCTGAATGTGGATATGGATCTGCAGCCGTTCCAGCGCATTAACCCCTGTGGTTATGCCGGCATGGCCATGACCCAGTTAGCCGATCAGGTGACGGGGCCGATAGCGCTGTCCGAGGTCAGCGCGCGGTTGCGTGAGCAGCTGGTCAAGCACCTCGACTACGCGCAGCAGCAGACCCTGACTGGCGCAATAGACTGCTAGAACGGGGCAAAAAACAAACGCCTGGCCCCAGGCAAAGCCCAGGGGCAGGCGTTGTGTGGCTCAATCAGTTTAGATTGAGGGCAGGAATCAGGCTGTTATCTAGTTGTTGGCCCGGCACGGGCACCGGAGCGGCCAGGCCCAGGTTGTTCTTCTCGAACACCTTGTCGGCGCGGTAGCTGGAGCGTACCAGCGGGCCGGCGGCGACTTCCATAAAGCCCTTCTGCAGACCAATTTCACGGAAACGATTGAACTCTTCCGGGGTGACCCAGCGCTTGACTGTCAGGTGGTTGCGGGTTGGCTGCAGGTATTGGCCGAGGGTGAGGATATCGACGCCAATGGCGCGCAGGTCATCCATGGTCTGGATAATCTCTTCGTCGGTCTCGCCCAGGCCGAGCATCAGGCTGGTTTTGGTCAGTACGTCCGGATGATGGCGCTTGGCGTGTTCCAGTGTGCATAGGGTCTTCTCGTAGCCGGCACGCGGGTCGCGCACTTCATGGGTCAGGCGTTTGACCGTCTCGACGTTCTGCGCGAACACCTCAAGGCCGGAATCCACCACGCGCTCGATGGCCTGCAGGTCGCCATCGAAGTCCGGAGTCAGGGCCTCGACCACTACGTGCGGTGTGTTTTCCTTGATCGCCCGTACACAGGCTGCATAGTGGCTGGCGCCGCCGTCATCCAGGTCGTCGCGATCCACAGAGGTCAGCACGATATAGCGCAGCGCCATCAACTCCACCGACTTGGCGGTGTTCTGCGGCTCTTCCAGGTCCAGCCAGCCGTTCGGGTTGCCGGTATCTACCGCGCAGAAGCGGCAGGCGCGGGTGCATACCGAACCCATCAGCATGATGGTGGCAGTGCCGTTGGACCAGCATTCACCCATGTTCGGGCAGTGGGACTCCTGGCATACAGTGCTCAGGCGGTGTTCGCTGACGTTGCGCTTGACCGCCTCAAAGCGGCTACCGCCAGGCGCCTTGACTCGTAGCCACTTGGGTTTTGGCTCGAACACCTGAGGCTCACTGGAGGCGCGGCGCTTTTGCCCGTCCTTGATCGCGGTGATGCCTTGGGTGGTACGGAATTTTTCGCCACTGGCGACGGTTTTAGGCGGGGAGGTATCGGACATCGGCAATCTGGGCTCCGCTAGAGGCTCCGTGGACGAGGCGGCTTGTGGCCGCCGCGCAGCTTATCACAGAAGCTGACTGTTCAGTCCGGCGGGCGCCGTGCGGTTCTGGCGTCCACAGAGGAGGGCCGGCGCGCAGCGTTGGTGCGCTGCGCGATTACTTATCTGAGTTGTTGCAGCAGCTCATAGCTGGGGTAGCCATCGGCAGGCTGCCCCCGGGATTGCTGAAAGGCACGTACGGCCTTGCGCGTGTTGGCACCGATGATGCCGTCCGCCGGGCCTGGCTCGTAGCCTTTGCTGGCCAGCAACTCTTGCAGCTCGATGCGCTCGCTGCGTCCCAGTTGGCGGTCGTTGCGCGGCCAGGCGGCTTGCACCCCTGAGTTACCGTCCAGCGCATCACTCAGCAGGCCGATAGCCAGGGCGTAAGCGGTGGAGTTGTTGTACTTGAGGATGCTGCGGAAGTTGTTCAGCAGCAGAAAGGCTGGGCCACGATGGCCGGCAGGTAGAAACAGTGTGGCCTGGCTTTGCTCATTGGCATCAATGTCTCTGACCGGATTGATACCGAGAATGCGCCACTGCGCCAAGCTGCGGCGCACTTCTGGGTCTGCCAGGGCGTAATCGAAGCCCTGCGGCAGGCTCACTTCAAAGCCCCATGGTTGGCCGTTTTCCCAACCTGACGTGTGCAGGTAATGCGCGGCAGAAGCGAGTGCGTCGGGGGTTGACGTCCACAGGTCGCGGCGGCCATCACCATCAAAGTCGACGGCGTGCTGATTGAATGTGGTCGGCATAAATTGGGTTTGCCCCATAGCGCCGGCCCACGAACCGATCAGCCCCTGCGCGGGGGCATCTCCGGCTTGCAGGATCTGCAGCGCGGCCAGCAACTGGCTGCGCCAGAACACCTGGCGGCGGCCATCGTAGGCCAGGGTGGCAAGGGAACGGATGACGTTATGGCTGCCGATATTGCTGCCGTAATTGCTTTCCATGCCCCAGATCGCGATCAGCACTTCATGGTCCACGGCATAGGCGCTGCGGATAGCCTTCAGGGTTGGCCGATGCTGCGCCTTGAGCAGGCGGCCCTGGGCGATACGCGAGACGGAAACAGCGCCGTCGATGTAGTCCCACACCGGGCGAGTGAACTCCGGCTGGCTGTTGTCGGAGATGACGACCCTGGGGTCCAGCGTGATGCCGGCGAATGTGCGGTCGAACAGTTCGGCGTCGATACCGGCGGCGATGGCATCGCTACGCAGCAGCATGCGCCATTCATCGAAGCTGAGTAACGGGGCTGGGCTGCTGGCAATACTGACGGTTGGACTGGCAGGTGCTGTGATGGTCGTGACTGGCGCGGCTGCAAGCGGCTGGGCCGGCGTTTCGGCGCAGGCAGTCAGAAGCAACAGTAAGCAGGCGGTAGCGCTATGGGACAGGCCCCGAAGAAGCAGGTAAGGCATGGTGGTCTCGGCACATTTTGCAGGCCGTAACCTTAGCATGATTGAGGCGGTATGCGGGCTGTGGCGGGCTTTTCAGGCGGCCAGAACGGATGAAGCCTCCCAGTTTTGCTGGGAGGCTTCGCGGCGGTAGCTACCTTTGCCCTTGCTGGGCGTTTCCTGACGTGAGCGAAACAGTGGCTGGGCTATCAGGGATTTGGCCTTGTTGGGGCCGTGTTTGGCTTTCTTCGCCATGACGTTTCCTCGGCAAAAGACCTGCACGTCGCAGGCGGGCGAAGCATGATCCGCGCTCGGTAAAAAGTCCAGAGCCTGGGTGGTTACAGGCCGTTGAGAAACGTTGGCGAGGCAGCTAGCGCAAGGAAAAACAGGCGAGGAAGCGGAATGTACGAGTTGTACATGCGCATTCCGAGCCTGTTTCTAACGCCGCGATGGCAACGCAGGTGGTTTTTCAACTGCCTGCTAGCGGATTAGGCCTAGGCGTTGGCCGCAGATGCTCAGGGTCAGCAGGCTCAGGCCGCTCCAGGGATCTCCGCTCGCCTGGCCTTTGATTTGCGCGTCGATCTGCTGGGCATCCTGCAGCAGTGCGGCCCAGCGGGCGGCGGAGAGGCGTTGCAGGGCTTTGCTGACCAGCGGGCGGCGCTTGTCCCAGACCGGTGGGCGGGCGGAGCTGAAGGCTTTTTCCAGAGGTGTGCCCTGGCTGTATTGTTGGGCGATGGTGGCCAGTAGGCGGACTTCCCGGGCCAGGGCCCAGAGAATCACCGGCGGTTCAACGCCTTCACCGCGCAGCCCTTCGAGCATGCGCAGGGCGTGGGCGGCTTCGCCATTGAGGGCGGCATCGATCAGGCCGAACACATCAAAGCGTGCGCTGTCAGCGACCGAGGCATGCACGGTATCGACGTCGATCTGCGTGCCTTCGGCAAGCAGTTTGAGTTTTTCAATTTCCTGGGCGGCGGCGAGCAGGTTGCCTTCGACGCGCACGGCAATCATGTCCACCGCTTCGGCGCTGGCGCTGAGGCCAGACTGTGCGAGGCGCTGGCGAATCCACTGCGGCAGCTGGTTGGCATCGACCGGCCAAATCTGCACGAACTGCGTCTGCGCGCCCTCGATCAGCGCCTTGCCCCATTTGGTTTTCTGCGCGCTGCCATCGAGTTTTGGCAGGCTGATCAGCAGTACCGTGTCTTCGGCGGGGCGGGCGAGGTATTCGAGCAGCGCTACAGCGCCCTTGTCGCCGGGTTTGCCATTTGGCAGGCGTAGTTCCAGCAGGCGTTTGTCGGCAAACAGCGACAGGCTGGCACCGGCTTGCAGCAGGTTGCCCCAGTCGAAGTTGTTGTCGGCGTTGAACACCTGGCGTTCGCTGAAGCCCTGCTGGCGGGTTGCGGCGCGAATGGCGTCGGTGGCTTCCTGGCAGAGCAGCGGCTCATCGCCACTGACCACATACACCGGGCTCAGGTTGCCCTGCAGGTGTTTGCCGAGTTGTGCGGAATTAAGCTTCATGGCGGCGCAGAGCCGGGCCGCTTGCGCGGCCCGGCGAGCTTACTGGGCGGGAATCGGCAGCTCGATCGGCGACTGCTGCGGTTGCGCAGCCTGTTGCTGGCGAGCGGCTTCCAGTGCGTCGGCTTCGGCTTGGGCCTTGGCTTCTGCGGTTTGCTGCAGTTGGTCCAGTTGCGCAGGGCTGATCTGCTGCAGGCGTTGGATCAGTTGCTGGATCATTTCGCGGTTCATTTCCTGACGGATCTGCGCGGCTTCCTGGTCACCACCAATCAGGTTGTTACTGTCCTGGGTGTAGAAACTCTGGGCTTCTATTTTGTCGCTGATCAACAGCAGGTCTTTGCTGCCACGGATCTCATATTCCAGAGTCTTGGTCAGTTCGTACTCGGCAGTACGGGCCGAGCTGGTAAAGCTGGCAGCACGGCGGTTTTCTTGTTCGTTGCTCAATACCAGACGGTACTGCGCACCTGGGTAGACCTTGACGTCGTTGTTCTGCAACACGTCGCGCACTTCGTTGACGGTTTCGCCATAGGCGTTGCGCGCGCTGAGATCCAGTTCCTTGAGGGCGAACTGTACGTCACCGGTGCCGCGCAGCTGGAAGCCGCAAGCGCTGAGCAGGGTAGCCAGGCCAATTACCAACAGATTCCGTTTGATCATCTTTTATCCCCTTGGCGTGTCTTGCGGCGCGCCGTGTGCGGTCGCGCCGAGCTTAATCAGTTGGCGGCTAGTCAGTTGGCCACAATGTTGACCAGTTTGCCTGGCACCACGATGACCTTACGAATGCTCAGGCCTTCGGTAAAGCGCAGCACGTTCTCGTTGCTGCGGGCGCTGGCTTCGACATCTTCGCGGCTGGCGCTGGCCGGCACTTCAATCTGCCCGCGCAGCTTGCCGTTGACCTGGATCACCAGCGTCAGGCTGTCCTGTACCAGGGCAGATTCATCTACCTGCGGCCAGGATGCATCGATGATCGATTCGTCATGGCCCAGTTCCTGCCACAGCTGATGGCTGATGTGCGGTGTGATCGGTGCCAGCAGCAGGGCCACGGCCTCCATGCCTTCTTGCAGCAGGGCACGGTCCTGAGCTGTTGTTTGTGCCGCTTTCTCCAGCACGTTCATCAGCGTCATCACCTGGGCGATAGCGGTGTTGAATTTGTGGTGCTGGCCAATATCGAAGCTCGACTGTTTGATCGCCAGATGAATGGCTCGGCGCACAGCTTTCTGCTCGTCATCCAGGCTGGCCAGATCGAGTGCGCCGGCGATGCCCTGGTTGACGTGGTTCTGCGCCAGGCGCCAGACGCGACGCAGGAAGCGATTGGCGCCTTCAACACCGGCGTCAGACCATTCGCAGCTCATGTCAGGCGGCGAGGCGAACATCATAAACAGGCGGCAGGTGTCGGCGCCGAACTGATCGATCATCGACTGGGGGTCGACACCGTTGTTCTTCGACTTGGACATCTTCTCGGTGCCGCCGATTTCCACCGGTAAACCATCGCTTTTAAGCTTGGCGCTGATGACCTTGGCTTTGCTGTCACGCTCCAGCTCGACATCGGCTGGGTTGAACCAGTCTTTGCCGCCGTTATCCAGGGTGCGGTAGTAGGTGTCCGCCACCACCATGCCCTGGGTCAGCAGGTTCTTGAATGGCTCATTGGAGCTTACAAGACCTTCGTCACGCATCAGCTTGTGGAAGAAGCGCGCATACAGCAGGTGCAAAATCGCGTGTTCGATACCTCCGATGTACTGGTCCACCGGCAGCCAGTGGTTGGCTGCAGCAGGGTCGACCATGCCACCGGTGTAATGCGGCGAGGCGTAACGCGCGTAATACCAGGACGACTCGACAAAGGTGTCCATGGTGTCGGTTTCGCGCTTGGCCGGTGCGCCGCATTTCGGGCAGCTGCACTCGTAGAATTCTGGCATGCGCGCCAATGGGCTGCCGGCGCCATCGGGCACTACGTCTTCTGGCAGCACAACCGGCAGCTGGTCTTCCGGCACCGGTACGTCGCCACAGTTGTCGCAATGAATGATTGGGATCGGGCAGCCCCAGTAACGCTGACGGCTGATGCCCCAGTCGCGCAGGCGGAACTGGGTCTTGCGCGCGCCATGCTCATTGGCTTCCAGGTCAGCAACGATAGCGTCGAAGGCTGCGCTGAAGTCGAGATTGTCGTACTTGCCCGAGTTGATCGTGGTCAGCCCGGTTTTGTCGCCATACCAGTCTTGCCATTGGCTGGCGTCGTAATCCTTGCCTTCGCCGGTATAGACCTGAGTGATGGGTAGGCCATATTTAGTGGCGAATTCGAAATCGCGCTCATCGTGCGCTGGTACAGCCATGACCGCGCCTTCGCCGTAGCCCCATAGCACGTAGTTGGCGACGAACACTGGCAGCTTGTCGCCGCTCAGTGGGTGAATCACGAACTGGCCGGTGGCTGCGCCTTTCTTTTCCATGGTGGCCATATCGGCCTCGGCCACAGAGCCGGCTTTGCATTCGGCGATAAAGGCGGCGATGGCTGGGTTGCTTTCGGCAGCGCGCTGCGACAGCGGGTGCTCGGCGGCAACGGCGACATAAGTCGCGCCCATCAGGGTGTCGGGGCGGGTGGTGTAGACCTTGAGCTGGCCGTCGATACCGACGCTGGCTCGGTCGTAATCAAACGCTACATCGGCGCCAAAGCTCTTGCCGATCCAGTTGCGCTGCATGGTCTTGACCTGTTCCGGCCAGCCATCCAATTCGTCCAGGCTACTCAGCAGCTCTTCCGCGTAAGCGGTGATCTTGAAGTAGTACATGGGGATTTCGCGCTTTTCGATCAGCGCGCCGGAGCGCCAGCCGCGGCCGTCGATAACCTGCTCGTTGGCCAGTACGGTCTGATCCACCGGGTCCCAGTTGACGCTGCCGTTTTTACGGTAAATCACGCCTTTTTCAAACAGGCGGGTGAACAGCCACTGTTCCCAACGGTAGTAATCCGGCTTACAGGTGGTGACTTCGCGGGTCCAGTCCACAGCCAGACCCAGCGACTTGAGCTGGGTCTTCATGTATTCGATGTTTTCGTAGGTCCACTTGGCCGGTGCGACCTTGTTCTTCATCGCGGCGTTTTCCGCCGGCATGCCGAAAGCGTCCCAGCCCATTGGCTGCAGTACATTCTTGCCCTGCATGCGCTGGTAGCGGGTGATCACGTCACCGATGGTGTAGTTGCGCACATGGCCCATGTGCAGCTTGCCGCTCGGGTAGGGGAACATCGACAGGCAGTAGAAGGTCTCCTTGCCCGGCTGTTCGCTCACTACAAAGGATTTCTGCGCGTCCCAATGGGACTGCGCGGCGGCTTCGATTTCACGGGGCGAGTACTGTTCTTGCATGGTTACCGGCGCTGGGAATAAGGGCTTGCGGAAAACGCCGTAGCATACATGAGCCCCGCTTATTCAGGGAAACCCTGATTGCGCCGCGCGCCAGCCCAGCGGGCCACGCCAGCCAGCCGCGCCGTTTGTCGCGAGGCACTGCCGGTTAAAGCGCGAACGCTAAGCTTGTTATATGGAGCAGCAGCCTGCTTCGGGGCGAGGTGAAGGATGGCGGAGTTTCGGCGTGGTGCAGCGGGGGGCGGGCTCTATGAGCGGCTGCTGCAGCGCCTTGCCATGGCGTTGGATGAGGCAGACAGCGTGAGTGCGTTGTCTGCGCAACCACCGCTGGAGCTGGAGCTGCGCGGCCTGACAGCCGCGGAAATGGAGCTGATTCGCGCCTACCTGGATCGTGACCTGGACTGGCTGCGCGGCTGGCATGCAGCCGCGCAGGAAATGGCGCAGATCGAGCAGCTACCCAGCTCACGCAAGGTCGGCCGCACCGGCCACAAACCCACCGCCGCTCTGCCCGGCAAGATCAAACCGCTGCTCAAACGCCGTTTACAGCTGTGCTGCGCACTGTGCGGCACCCTGGCCGGCTGGCAGTCCGGCAATGGCGTGCAGGCCTGTAAGGCCTGTGGCTCGCAGTTGTTTCGGGCGAGCAATCATCGGTAGGCTTGCGCGCACCCATGGAGGTGCCCAATGCCGATTCGCTACATCCTCAAACAGTTCTTCTTGCCGCCAGGCCTGTTTCTGCTTTTGCTGCTGGCCGCCTGGTGGCTACGTCGGCGTTTCCCACGGTTGGCTGCGGGCTGCCTGGTTGTCAGGCTTGGTGGTATGTGGCTGTTTAGTCTGCCGGTGGTGGTTGAGTGTTCGGCGCGAATGCTGGAAACCGAGCGGGCCTTAAATGAGCGGCAATGGGCTGATTTGGCTCGGCAAGCTGATGTGATTGTGGTTCTGGGTGGCGGGCGTGAGCTGGCTGATCCCGGCTGGGGCGCTGATCAACCCAGCCTGATGGCGTTGGAGCGGGTGCGTTTCGCTGCGCCTCTGGCCAAAGCCTCGGGTTTGCCGCTGCTAACCAGTGGCGGGTTGCACTATGGCGTCCCCCCCAGTGAGGCGGCATTGATGGCCGAAGTGCTGGCGCGCGATTACGACGTGCCGGTGCGTTGGCAGGAGGGCGTGAGTCGCACCACCTAGGAGAATGCGACCCACAGCGCTGAGCTGCTTAAGCAGGAGGGAGTTACTCGCGTGGTACTGGTGACCCAGGCCTGGCATATGCCCAGGTCGCGCTGGAGTTTCGAACAGGTGGGTCTGCAGGTGGTCAGCGCACCGATGGGCTTTCTCTGCACGCCCAATGGCCGCCCTGCCGGTGGCTGGTTGCCGGAAAGCAAGGCGGTCTGGCAGAACGGCTTGCTGCTTAACGAGGCCGTGGGGCTGTTGGCTTATCGGTTGTTCTACCTGGCGCCGGTGCAGGAATAAGCACCGGCTGGCCGGGACCTACATCATTTAGCTATTGATCTGCTCGGCATGGTGGCAAGCCACTTGCCGTGCATCGAGCAGGCGCAGCGCCGGCTGTTCAACCTGGCAGCGTTCGTTGGCATGTGGGCAGCGTTGGTGGAAGGCGCAGCCGCTGGGTGGTGACAGCGGGTTGGGCAACTCGCCACTGATCTTGATCTTCGGTTTGCTCGGATCAGGATGAATGGTCGGCGTCGCTGACAGCAGCGCCTGGGTGTAAGGATGCAGCGGACGGTTATAGATCAGCTCGCTGGGGCCCATCTCCACCGGGCGGCCGAGGTACATCACCAATACATCGTCGGCAACGTGGCGCACCACCGAGAGGTTGTGCGAGATAAATACGTAGCCGGTGTTGAACTGCTCCTGCAGGTCCATAAACAGGTTGAGCACCTGGGCCTGGATCGACACGTCCAGCGCCGAGGTCGGCTCATCCGCCACCAGCACCTTGGGTTGCAGCATCATCGCGCGAGCCAGGGCGATGCGCTGGCGCTGGCCGCCGGAGAACATATGCGGGTAGCGCTGGTAGTGCTCGGGGCGCAGGCCGACCTGTTGCATCATTGCCTGCACCCGCTCACGCCGTTCCTGGCGTGACAGCACGGTATTAATCAGCAGCGGCTCGCCGAGCTGGTCGCCGACCTTTTGCCGTGGATTGAGCGAGGCGTAGGGGTTCTGAAAAACCATCTGCACATCACGGCGCAACTGTTTGCGCTGGGCCTTGTTGGCGCCTGTCACTTCTTGTCCGGCGATCTGCAACGAGCCTGAGCTGGGTTGCTCAATCAGCGTCAGCGCGCGGGCCAAGGTGGATTTGCCGCAGCCGGACTCGCCGACCACTGCCAGGGTTTTGCCAGCCTGCAGTTCAAAGGACACGCCGTTGAGCGCCTGCACCTGAGCGTTGGGCTGGAACAGGCCACGGGATATCTCGTAGTGGCGGGTTAGGTCTCGGGCAGTCAGGACGGCGCTCATCAGGCCACCTCCGCAGTCAGGTTGAGCGGGTAGAAGCAGCGCGCCGCGCCACGTTCATGGGCATCCAGGGTTGGCCGTTGTTCACGGCAGTGGGCCTGGGCGTAGGGGCAGCGTGGTGACAGCAGGCAGCCAGTCGGACGGTCATAGCGGCCGGGAACGATACCGGGCAGGGTGGTCAGGCGACGCTGGCCCTGGCTGTGTTCGGGAATTGCCTTGAGCAGCGCCTCGGTATAGGGGTGGCTAGGGGCGGTGAACAGCTGGGGTACGCTGCCAATCTCCACTGCTTGCCCGGCATACATCACGCAGACTCGTTGCGCGGTCTCGGCGACCACGGCCAGGTCATGGGTGATCAGCACCAGGCCCATGTTCTCTTCGCGTTGCAGGTTGACCAGCAGGTCCATGATCTGCGCCTGAATGGTTACATCGAGCGCTGTGGTCGGTTCGTCAGCGATCAGCAGTTTCGGTTCGGCAGCAATCGCCATGGCAATCGCCACCCGTTGGCTCATGCCACCGGACAGCTGGTGTGGGTAAGCATTAAGGCGGCTGGCGGCGGCGGGGATTTCCACCTTATCGAGCAACTGCAAGGCGCGCTGGCGGGCGGCCTGGCCCTTGAGACCAAGGTGCTGGCGCAGCACTTCCTCGATCTGGAAGCCCACGGTAAAGCTGGGGTTGAGTGCGGTCATCGGGTCCTGAAAGACCATCGACAGGTCCTTGCCGATGATGTGTCGGCGCTGACGGCCTTTGAGGCGCAGCATGTCGGTGCCGTCGAACTGCAGGCTGTCGGCCGTGACGATGCCGGGGGCGTCGATCAGGCCCATCAGCGCCATCATGGTCACCGATTTGCCGGAGCCGGACTCGCCGACAATGGCCAGCACTTCGCCCTTCTCCACACGCAGGTCGAGGCCGTCGACCACCGGAATGGCACTGGCGTCGCCGAAGCGCACGCTGAGGTTCTTGATATCTAATAGGCTCATGCGGGGATCCTCACTGCGCATTCTTGAGTTTTGGGTCGAGTGCATCGCGCAGCCCGTCGCCCATCAGATTGATTGCCAGCACGCTGAGCAGAATGGTCAGGCCGGGAAGACTAACCACCCACCAGGCGCGCTCAATATAGTCGCGCGCCGACGCCAGCATGGTGCCCCACTCGGGGGTAGGCGGTTGCACGCCGAGGCCGAGAAAACCCAGTGCTGCGGCATCGAGAATCGCCGAGGAGAAGCTCAGGGTGGCCTGCACGATCAGTGGCGCCATGCAGTTGGGCAGCACGGTGATAAACATCAGCCGTGGCAGGCTGGCGCCGGCCAGGCGTGCGGCAGTGACGTAATCGCGGTTCAGCTCGCCCATCACTGCGGCGCGGGTCAGGCGCACATAGGACGGCAGCGAGACGATGGCGATGGCGAAGATGGTATTGATCAGCCCTGGGCCGAGGATGGCGACGATGGCCACCGCCAGTAGCAGCGACGGCAGGGCCAGCATGATGTCCATCAGGCGCATGATCGACGGGCCAAGCAGGCGCGGGAAGAACCCGGCAACCAGCCCGAGAAGGATGCCGGGGATCAACGACATCAGGACCGAGGCCAGGCCGATCAGCAGCGACAGCCGCGCGCCATGGATCAGCCGCGACAGCAGGTCGCGGCCGACTTCATCGGTGCCCAGCAGAAATTGCAGCTGGCCACCTTCCAGCCAGGCGGGTGGGGTGAGCAGAAACTCGCGGTATTGCTCGCTGGGGTCGTGCGGGGCGATCCACGGCGCAAACAGCGCGCAGATCACCAGCAGGATCATAAACGCCAGCCCGGCGACTGCGCCCTTGTTGTGGGCGAAGGCCTGCCAGAATTCCTTAAGCGGCGAAGGGTAGAACAAGGTTTGATCGAGTGTGGCTTGCGTAGTCATTGGGCTCTCCTTAGCGCTGATGGCGAATGCGTGGGTTGGCCAGGCCGTAGAGGATGTCCACCACGAAGTTGACCAGAATCACCAGGCAGGCGATCAGCAGAATGCCGTTCTGTACCACCGGGTAGTCACGCGCACCAATCGACTCGATCAGCCATTTACCGATACCCGGCCAGGAGAAGATGGTTTCGGTCAGTACCGCGCCCGCCAGCAGCGCGCCGACCTGCAGGCCGAACACCGTGAGCACCGGGATCAGTGCGTTGCGCAGGCCATGCACAAACACCACGCGGGCCGGCGACAGGCCCTTGGCGCGGGCGGTACGCACATAGTCCTCGCGCAGCACTTCAAGCATCGCCGAGCGGGTCATGCGGGCGATAACCGCCAGCGGGATGGTACCGAGCACGATGGCCGGCAGGATCAGATGGCGTAGGGCGTCGACAAATGCGCCTTCCTCATCCGAGAGCAGGGTGTCGATCAGCATAAAACCGGTGACCGGCGGGATGTCGTAGAGCAGGTCGATGCGCCCGGATACTGGCGTCCAGCCCAGCCACACCGAGAAGAACATGATCAGCAGCAGGCCCCACCAGAAAATCGGCATGGAATAACCGGCGAGCGAGATGCCCATCACCCCATGGTCGAACAATGAGCCCCGTTTCAGTGCAGCAATCACCCCAGCGATCAGCCCCAGGGTGCCGGCGAACAACAGGGCGGCGAGGGACAATTCCAGGGTGGCGGGAAACAGCGTGGTGAATTCATCCCAGACGCCGGTGCGGGTACGCAGCGACTCACCCAGGTCGCCCTGGGCCAGCTTGCCGATGTAGTCGAAATACTGGGCATATAAGGGTTTGTTCAAACCCAGGCGCTCCATGGCCTGGGCATGCATTTCCGGGTCGACTCTGCGTTCGCCCATCATGACTTCCACTGGGTCGCCGGGGATCATGCGGATCAGTGCAAAGGTCAGCAAGGTGACGCCGAAGAAGGTGGGGATCAGCAATCCCAGGCGGCGTGCAATAAAAGCAAACATGGGGTTTTGTTACTCCGCATCAGTGTATTCGCGCCAACGGCTACGTGGGCCGCGGGCATATTGTGTCGATCTGCCACTGGCGCACGGCTGGTGCGCGCCAGTAGCCCTGTTTTGAGTGCTGCTTGCAGAATCAGTGCCGCTTTACCTTGGCGTAATTATTTGAGCCCATGGGGCTGAGGGTAAAACCCTCGATATCACGGCTGATCGCGCTGAATTGCTTGGGGTGGGCCTGGGGAATCCACGGTGCTTGTTGGTGGAAAATCGCCAGTGCCTGGCGGTAGAGCGCAGCGCGCTGCTGCGGTTCGGTGGTTTCCCGGGCCTGGATGATCAGTCGGTCGAATTCTGTATCACACCAGCCTGCCAGGTTCTCGCCACTCTGCGCGGCGGCGCAGGACAGGTTGGGCGTGAGGAAATTGTCCGGGTCGCCGTTGTCGCCGGCCCAGCCCATAAACACCAGGTCATGCTCGCCATTTTTCGCCCGTTTGATCAGCTCGCCCCACTCCATCACGCGGATGTCGGTTTTGATGCCGACCGCTGCCAGGTCGGCCTGCAGCATCTGTGCACCGAGTGATGGGTTGGGGTTGGTGGGGCCGCCGCCTGGGCGGGTCCAGATCGACAGGCTGATGCCATCCGCGTGGCCAGCCTCTGCGAGCAGCTGACGGGCGCGCTGAGGATCATGGGGCCAGCCCTCAAGCTGGCTGTTATAACCGAGCAGTGTCGAAGGGTAGGGTGCTACCGCGATGCTGGCACCCTCGGCACCGAATTGCGCGCCGAGGTAGGCCTGCTTGTCGACCGCTAGGTTGATCGCCTGGCGCACGCGCATATCGTCCAGCGGTTTATGGCGCACGTTGAGGGCTACGTAGGCGGTCAGCAGTGAGTCAAGCTCCAGCACCTTCAGATTGTCATCGGCCCTGAGCGCCGGAATATCGAAGGGGCGTGGATACAGGGCAATGTTGCAGGCTCCGGAGCGCAGTTTCTGGATGCGCACATTGGGATCTGTGGTAATGGCAAACAGCAGCTTTTCCGAAGCCGGTTCGCCATCCCAGTAGTCCGGATGGCTGGTGTAGCGCACTTGAGCATCCTTGGCGTAGCGCTGCAGCACGAATGGCCCTGTGCCGACCGGTTGGCTGTTGAGCAGTTCCTGCTTGCCGGCTTTGAGCAGCTGCTCGGCATACTCGGCGGAATAGATCGAGGTAAAGCCCATGGCTAGATCGGCGAGGAAGGGCGCCTGTGGCTGATTGAGTACAAAGCGCACGCTGTGCTCGTCGAGTTTTTCGATGCGGCCAATCAGCTTGCCGAACTCCATAGCCTCGAAATACGGGAAGCCGCGGTTGGCCTGGGCATGCCAAGGGTGCTTGGGGTCATGCTGGCGCTGGATGCTCCACAGCACATCATCGGCGTTCATCTCGCGGCTGGGGGTAAACCAGGGCGTGCTGTGGAATTTCACCCCTTTGCGCAGGTGAAAGGTGTAGCTCAGTCCGTCCGGGCTGATGTCCCAGCGCTCGGCCAGGGCCGGTTCGATTTCGGTGGTGCCGGGCTTGAAGCGCACCAGGCGATCAAACAGCGCTTCAGACGTCGCATCGGCGGTTACCGCCGTGGTGTATTGCACGATATCGAAGCCTTCCGGCGCTGCCTCGGTGCACACCACCAATGGTTTTGCCTGGACGGCCGCGCAGCCGAAGGCGAGGCTCAAAACAATGCTGGCGCGAAGGGCGAATGTCATCTGTGGGCTCCTGTAACGGCTTTTTATCGGGCAATGAGTGCTTTGCGGACTATCTCTCGGCGGGGCGAAACAGCCCCGGCAACGCCTGGGAAGCACACTTTTGCTAACGTTTTGGCAGCTACGAAACACTCAGCCGGTGGTTGCCGGAGGAGGAATACAGTCGTTTTTATTAGGTGTTCGGCGGGCGCTTAGGCCCGCCGTTGATGCCACTCTCAGCGTGTGTTGCTGACGCCGTAGAAGCTGTTGCGCCCAAAGGGGCTGATCTCGAAGCCTTTTACGCTGTTGCGCATGGGCTGGTAGACCGTTGAGTGCGCGATCGGGGAGATCGGCAGTTGTTGCTGGATGATCTGCTGCGCCTGCTGATAAAGCTCGCTGCGGGCGTCGCGATCGGTAATCGCCTTGGCCTGTTTGACGATTTTGTCGTAGCCGGCATCGCACCACTTGGAAAAGTTGTTGCCATTGACCGAATCGCAGCCGTACAGGGTGCCGAGCCAGTTGTCCGGGTCACCGTTGTCGCCGGTCCAGCCGATCAGCATGGCGTCATGCTCACCGGCATGGGCACGCTTGATGTACTCGCCCCACTCGTAGCTGACGATCTCTGCCTTGATGCCGACCTTGGCCCAGTCGGCCTGGAGCATTTCGGCCATCAGTTTGGCGTTAGGGTTATACGGGCGCTGTACGGGCATGGCCCACAAGGTGATCTTGGTGCCTTCGGCCACGCCAGCCTGTTTGAGCAGGGCCTTGGCTTTTTCGATGTCTTGCGGGATGGCGCTGATGCTTTCGTCATAGGACCACTGGGTCGGCGGCATGGCGTTGACCGCCAGTTGCCCGGCGCCCTGGTAGACCGCGCTGATGATCGCCGGTTTATCGATGGCCATGTCCAGCGCCTGACGCACTTCGACTTTGTCGAATGGCGCGCGGGTCACGTTGTAGGCGATGTAACCCAGGTTGAAGCCAGGCTGGCTGGGCACCTGCAGGTTAGGGGCTTTCTGCAACGCGGCGAGATCCGCTGGGCGTGGGTTCAGGGTGATCTGGCATTCGCCAGCCTTGAGCTTTTGCGCGCGCACCGAGGCGTCGGTATTGATGGCGAAGATCAGGTTGTCGATCTGCACATCTTCAGGCAGCCAGTAGTCTTTGTTGCCCTTGAAGCGAATTTGCGCATCTTTCTGATAGCGGTTGAACACGAAGGGGCCGGTGCCGATTGGCTTCTGGTTGATGTCGGCGGCTTTGCCAGCCTTGAGCAGCTGGTCTGCGTATTCGGCGGAGTGAATGGCGGCGAAGTTCATCGCCAGGTTTTGGATAAAGGCCGCGTCCACATTGTTCAGGGTGAAGCGCACGCTGAGGTCGTCGACTTTCTCCACCTTGGCGATGTTCTTGTCCAGGCCCATGTCGGTGAAGTACGGGAACTCGGTCGGGTAGGCCTTACGGAACGGATGATCCTTGTCGAGCATGCGCTGGAAGGTGAACACCACGTCATCAGCGTTGAAGGTGCGGCTGGGGGTGAAGTAGTCGGTGCTGTGGAATTTCACCCCAGGCCGCAGCTTGAAGGTGTAGCTGAGACCGTCGTCACTGACCTGCCATTCAGTCGCCAGGGCCGGTACGGCCAGGGTGCTGCCGCGCTCGAACTGGGCAAGGCGGTTGAATAGGGTTTCCGAGGCAGCGTCAAAATCGGTGCCGGTGGTGTATTGGCCCGGGTCGAAACCGCCAGGACTGCCTTCGGAGCAGTACACGAGGTTGCTGGCGGATGCGTATGTCGAGCCGAGAAGCAGTCCGGCGACGAGCATGGCCTGGATGGACGTGTGAGTGCGCATGAGTACCTCATTTATTCTTTTTTTGGGCGTCATTGAGGGCCAGCCTCGTGGGCTGTGATCAGCACCGCTGCGTTCCGGCCTGTCGGGTGAAGAGGCCGGCCCAGAGCTGCGGTGGAGCGAAATCGCTCAGCAACCTGTCGCGCTCGAAATTAAGTCATGCTGAAATTGAGGTCAACAAAAATTAAGCGCTACTAACATTGTCTGTTACGACGTTGTGCTAGAGCAGTACCGCTGTACGAGGTCAGGGCGTGCTGTGGTCGTCGAACAGGCTCAGGGTAGTGATAGCCAGCATTTCCGCTACTTCGCTGCCGACATTGGCCAGGCGGTGGGCCTTGCCGGCATCGAAGTGCACCGAGTCGCCGGCGCTCAATGGGTATTGGCGCCCGTCGATGGTGTAGAGAATCTTGCCGGATAATACGTAGGCAAATTCGGCACCTTCATGGGCGATTAGTTCGGATTGATAGCCGACCGGCATGCTCATTTTTACCGCGTTTAGCTGGTTGCCCGGAAAGCTGCTGGACAGCCGTTCGTAGGCCAGTGGCTGGCCTTCGATGGTGTAGCGCACCCGCTCGCCCTGGTGGGAGTCGGGCTCGGGTTGCGGTGGTTGGTCGAACAGCACATTGAGCGGAATATCGAGTGACTTGGCGATGCTGGCCAATGAGGAAATCGAGATGCCAGTAAGGTTGCGCTCGGCCTGGGAGAGAAAGCTGGCGGTAAGCCCCGACTCGCTCGCGACTTCATTCAGGGTCTTCTTCGCGGCCCGCCGATAGCGGCGCAAACGTTCTCCGATGCGATCTGCGGTCATAACCCTGGCTCATGCTGAAAGAGCGCCAGTATACCGTTCGGCGCCGCGCATAAAAGTCGTCGGACAATGCCTGTGAATTTAAGTAGCACTAAAATAATCGTTGCGCTCTATTTAAGTCAGACTTAAATTTCACGCAAGCAAATCACAATCTATGCAAAGGAGCGCGAGATGACCCTCGGTGTCGGAGGTTGTACGCCGCAACAGGCGCTTGCCGGGCTGCACAATATGATGGATGGCGCGCAACCAATCGCGCTTGGTGAATACCAGGCACGGGTGAGTCGCGCCCAGGCGCGGATGCAGGCCGAAGGTATTGCCGCGATGTTTATCAACGCCGGCAGCAATCTGCAGTATTTCACCGGCGTGCGCTGGCATCCCAGTGAACGCATGGTGGGGGCCATTCTCCCGGCTGATGGGCCGCTGGAATATCTCGCCCCGGCGTTCGAGGTCGGGACGATTCGCGATATCCAGGTGCTCGCTGGCGACATCAATACCTGGCAGGAGCACGAAAGCCCCTATCAGTTGCTGCTCGACACCCTGCAGCGGATGGGTATCACGACCGATCCAGAGCAGCCAGTGAAAATCGGCCTCTGTCCGACGCTGGCGTTCTTTATGGTCGACGGCATACGCCGCCTGGCCAGAGGCTACGAGTTTGTCGATGGCGCGGTGGTCAGTGCTTACTGCCGGCAGCGCAAATCAGCGGCGGAACTGGCCCTGATGCAGCGCGCCAAGGACATGACCCTCGAGGTGCAAAAGGCCGTCGCCAGTGTGCTGCACGAAGGCATCAGCACCACGGCGGTCGCCGAGTTTATTCAGCAGGCGCATCGCGCCGTCGGGGCTGCAGGCTCGACGTTCTGCATCGTGCTGTTTGGTCCGGCCAGTGCTTTTCCCCATGGCGTTAAACACGCGCAGACCCTTAAGCAGGGCGATATGGTGCTGATCGACACCGGTTGCCAGGTGCACGGCTACCTGTCGGACATCACCCGCAGCTATGTCTTCGGCGAACCCAGTCAGCGTCAACGTGATTTCTGGAATATCGAGAAGGCCGCGCAGCTGGCTGCATTCGAGGCCGCACAACTCGGTCAGCCCTGTCAGACGGTGGATGCTGCGGCGCGGCGCACCCTGGAAGCGGCGGGCCTGGGCCCTGATTACAAGTTGCCGGGCCTGCCGCACCGCACCGGCCACGGTATCGGCCTGGATATCCATGAGGGGCCGTATCTGGTGCGTGGCGATCTGACGCCGCTGGCAGAGGGCATGTGCTTCAGCAATGAGCCGATGATCTGCGTGCCGGGCGAGTTCGGCGTGCGTCTGGAGGATCACTTCTACATGAGCGCCGATGGGCCGCGCTGGTTCACCGCGCCGAGCCATTCGCTGGATGATCCGTTCGGCCTGGGATAAGTGCTGTTGCAGTAAATAAAACGGCGGCCATTGGCCGCCGTTTTTTATTGCCAGGCTGGTTACTTGACGCCGACGCCGTAGAACGAGTTCAGCGCGAATGGGCTGATTTTGAAGTCCACGACTTTCTTGCTCATCGGCTGGTAGACCGTGGAGTGGGCGATCGGGGTGATCGGTACTTCACGTTTGAGGATTACCTGAGCCTGCTTGTACAGCTCGGTGCGCTCGGCGGTGTCGGTCACGCGCTTGGCGGCCTTGACCAGCTTGTCGTAGTCGGCATCACACCACTTGGAGAAGTTGTTGCCGTCGACTGCGTCGCAGCCGTACAGGGTGCCCAGCCAGTTGTCCGGGTCACCGTTGTCGCCGCTCCAGCCGATCAGCATGGCGTCGTGTTCGCCGGCCTTGGCACGCTTGAGGTATTCGCCCCATTCGTAGCTGACGATCTTGGCCTTGATGCCGACCTTGGCCCAGTCGCTTTGCAGCATTTCGGCCATCAGCTTGGCGTTGGGGTTGTACGGGCGCTGCACGGGCATGGCCCACAGGGTGATTTCGGTGCCTTCCTTGACGCCGGCGGCCTTGAGCAGCTCCTTGGCTTTTTCCGGGTCGTAGGCCGGATCTTTGATGCTGTCGTCATAGGACCACTGGGTCGGCGGCATACCGTTGACCGCCAGTTGGCCAGCGCTCTGGTAGACCGCGTCGATAATCCCTTGTTTGTTCACCGCCATGTCCAGTGCCTGGCGCACTTCGAGTTTATCAAACGGCGGGTGGGTGACGTTGTAAGCGATATAGCCGACGTTGAAACCGGCCTGCTCAGGCATATCCAGACTTGGGTCTTTTTTCAGCGCGTCCAGATCTGCCGGGCGCGGGAACAGGGTGACTTGGCATTCGCCAGCCTTGAGCTTCTGCATACGCACCGAGGCGTCGGTGTTGATGGCGAAGATCAGGTTGTCGATTTTCACCTCATCCGGTTGCCAGTATTCCTTGTTGCCCTTGAAGCGGATCACCGCGTCCTTCTGGTAGCGGCTGAACACGAAAGGGCCGGTGCCGATAGGCTTCTGGTTGATGTCAGCCGCTTTGCCGGCCTTGAGCAGGCTGTCGGCGTATTCGGCGGACTGGATCGAGGCGAAGCTCATCGCCAAGTTCTGGATAAAGGCAGCGTCGACTTCGTTGAGGCTGAACTTGACGGTCATGTCGTCGATTTTTTCGATCTTGGCGATATTCGCGTCCATGCCCATGTCGGTGAAGTAGGGGAATTCCGACGGGTAGGCTTTGCGGAACGGGTGATCCTTGTCGAGCATGCGCTGGAAGGTGAACAGCACGTCATCGGCGTTAAAGGTGCGGCTCGGCTTGAAGTATTCGGTGGTATGGAACTTCACGTTTGGGCGCAGATGGAAGGTGTAGCTCAGACCGTCTTCACTGATGTCCCACTTCTCGGCCAGGCCGGGGATGACTGCGGTGCCGCCACGCTCGAACTGGCTCAGGCGGTTGAACACGGTTTCCGCTGCAGCATCGAAGTCGGTGCCGGTGGTGTACAGGCCAGGGTCGAACCCGGCGGGGCTGCCTTCGGAGCAAAACACCAGATTGCCGGCGGCGCTGGCAAGCGGGGTACTGGCGATCAGCCCAGCGGCGAGTAAAGCCTGAATGACGGCGTTCTTACGCATAGTGACCTCATGGTTATTGTGGTTGTGATCCTGAGGGGCCTCTTATGGAGACCTTGGGAGAAGCTATGCAGGGCGTATGCCGTAGGCAAGTGGCATGTCGCAGAGAGAACAGGAATGACGATGCAACAGTATGTTGGTGTCGCATTTCTATAAAAGTGCGAGAAAAATATGGCAAAGCGCCGCTATCGTCGGATAACGGCGCTGCTTCTGTTTGTAGCAGTTTTTACGGCATCTGCACTTCGATCACCCCGTCAGCGTTAATGCTGACCTGGCTGGTGCCGGCTTCGATATCCGGCGTGGCTGACGCATCCATCATCGCCGCGCCTTTCATCGCTTCCATGCGCATGATCGGCGGCTGGAAGCCTCCGCTGTTCAGGCTCAGGCTAACCAGCTTGTAACCGCTGCCGCCGAGAGCTTCGGTGGCGAGTTGCGCGCGGGCTTTGAAGGCTGCGACGGCGTCCTTGAGCAGGGCGTCTTCGTGAGTTTTGCGGGTGTCTGAGGCGATGCTGAAGTTCATTCCGCCCATTTTCAGGGTTTGCAGCATTTCCCCGGTGAGCTTGGACAGGGCGCTAAAGTCAGCGCTTTCCAGGCGCAACTCGGCGCGTTCACGCCAGGCGGTGATTTTCTGGCCCTTGTCGTCGTAAACCGGGTAGCTGTTACGGCTGCCGGAGGCGACGCTGACGCCTTTGACCTTGCGCGCCTGAGCGATGCTGGCGTTGAGGGTCTTGCTGATTTGTGCGGCGAGAGCGGCTGGGTCGCTGTCCTGGGCTTCGCTGTAGAGGGTGACGTGCATCAGGTCGTGAGCGATTTCCTGATTGACCTCGGCGCGCAGCGCGACCTGGTTGTAGCGCGCTTCTTCGGCCATGGCCGTGGCGCTCAACAGGGTGGTTGCGCTCAGCAGCAGGGCAGTGGCGAGGCGGGACAATGGCAGCATGACGATTCCTTTATGTGATGAGCGCATGGGTTATGCGCGGCTTTCCAGAGGGTAGACGTAGCTATCAGACTGAACGGGTTAAATCCGGTTCCAGAATTTTTCCTGGTTTGTGTGTAGCGCTCTTGCGGCTTCGGCTGCGGCGTGTTGCCGCAGTTAGGCGCACAGAGGCTTGGTTATACTCCTGCGGCTCGCTAAATGAGCATTTTGGAGATTCTATGCTCGCACCTGTGCAGCTACTGTCGGCGAGCCGGCAAAACCTCTGGCGTCTGACCCTGATCCGCATTCTGGTGCTGGCGGCGCAGGCGGGTTCTGTGGGCCTGGCGTACAAGTCCGGTGCGTTGCCGCTGCCCTGGCTGGAACTGAGCGTCACCCTCGGTATTTCCCTGGTGCTGTGTCTGCTCACCGCGCTGCGTCTGCGCGGGCCGTGGCCAGTGACCGAGCAGGAATACGCGGTGCAACTGGGCTGCGACCTGATCATCCACAGCCTGCTGCTGTATTACTCGGGTGGCTCGACCAATCCTTTTGTTTCCTATTACTTGGTGCCGCTGACCATCGCCGCGGCGACCTTGCCCTGGCTCTACACCATCACCTTGTCCGGCCTGGCACTGGGCGGCTACACCTTTCTACTGGTCTGGTCGCATCCGCTGGCGTTGCCGGCGGGGCCACGGGAGAGCCTGCTGATCTACGGCATGTGGCTGAGCTTTGCCCTGGCTGCAGGGCTGATCACCTTTTTCGTAGCGAAGATGGCCGAAGAGCTGCGCCATCAGGAAGAGTTGCGCGCCGAGCGCCGTGAAGAAGGCTTGCGTGACCAGCAGCTGCTCGCCGTGGCGACCCAGGCGGCTGGTGCCGCGCATGAGTTGGGTACACCGCTGGCGACCATGAGCGTGCTGATCAAGGAGCTGCGCCGCGAGCATCAGGAGCCGACCCTGCAAGAGGATCTGGCGGTGCTGCAGGAGCAGGTCAAACTGTGTAAGGAAACCCTGCAGCATCTGGTGCGCGCCGCCGAGGCGGATCGGCGTCAGGCGGTGATCGAGTTGTCCTCGGTGGAATGGCTGGAAACCACCCTCAATCGCTGGCACCTGATGCGCCCCGAAGCCAGTTATCGCTACCAATGCCTGGGTCGCGGTGCGGCTCCACGGATGATGCCGCCGGCCGATCTGACCCAGGCCTTGCTCAACTTGCTGAACAACGCCGCCGACGCCTGCCCGGACAAACTGGATATTCGCCTGGACTGGGATCACCAGTGGCTGCGCTTGAGCATCCGCGACTTCGGCGCCGGCGTACCTCTGGCGATTGCCGAGCAGCTGGGGCGGCCGTTTTTTACCACCAAAGGCAAGGGTTTCGGCCTGGGTTTGTTCCTCAGTCAGGCCAGCGTCACCCGTGCCGGCGGCACGGTTAAACTGTATAACCATGAAGAAGGCGGCACGCTCACCGAGCTGAAGTTGCCGCGCGCCTATGGCCGAGCCTAAGGAAGTATCTGTATGAGCGATGAAGTGCTGTTCGAAGGCGAAGAACAACCGCACCTGCTGCTGGTCGATGATGATCCGACCTTCACCCGCGTCATGGCGCGTGCCATGAGCCGGCGTGGCCTGCGGGTTTCCACCGCCGGCTCGGCCGAAGAAGGCCTAGCCCTGGCCGAACAGGATCTGCCGGATTACGCCGTGGTCGATCTGAAAATGGAAGGTGATTCCGGCCTAGTGCTGCTGCCCAAGCTGCTGGAGCTGGACGCCGAAATGCGTGTGGTGATCCTTACCGGTTATTCGAGCATTGCCACGGCGGTAGAAGCGATCAAACGTGGCGCCTGCAACTACCTGTGCAAGCCAGCCGATGCTGATGACGTACTGGCTGCGCTGCTGACCCAGCATGCCGACCTGGACACCCTGGTGCCGGAAAACCCGATGTCGGTGGATCGCCTGCAGTGGGAGCATATCCAGCGCGTGCTCAGCGAACATGAGGGTAATATCTCCGCCACCGCCCGTGCCCTGGGTATGCACCGGCGCACCCTGCAGCGCAAGTTGCAGAAGCGTCCGGTACGCCGCTGACGATTATTTTTATGGCCTGCCATCCATGGCAGCCACCCTGCGGGCCGTCGCTGCTCGACGTTAAAAAATGTTGGCGGCGTTTTTTCTCGCATGAAAGGCTGCTGAAAGCTTTCTACCAGGCAGCCTTGCTATCATTAGCCCCCTATCTAAGTGGTCAGGGGCTGTCATGCTCGCCGTTGTTCAGCAAACCATCAGCGTTACCGCCCCGGTGTTCTCCATGCTGTTTCTCGGCGTGGCGCTCAAACGTCTGGGGCTTATTGATACGGCCTTTATCAACACCGCGTCTGCGCTGGTGTTTCGCGGCACGCTGCCCACTCTGTTGTTTCTCGGGATTGTAAAAGCCGATCTGAATACTGCGTTGCAGCCGGCGCTGTTGCTGTATTTCGTGCTGGCGACCTTGGGTTGCTTTCTGCTGGCTTGGGGTTGGGCAATCCTGCGCTGCCCTGAGGTGGATCGCGGCATTTACACCCAGGGCGCGTTTCGCGGTAATAACGGCATCATCGGCCTGGCGCTGGCTACTAGCATGTATGGCGATTACGGTCTGTCGGTCGGCGCGGTGCTCGGCGGGGTGGTGATTCTCAGCTACAACATCCTGTCGGCGATTGTGCTGGCCATCTACAGCCCGCAGGCCAAGACCGATGTCTGGAGTCTGAGCAAGAGTATTGCCACCAATCCCTTGATCGTCGGTGTGTTGCTGGCGATTCCATTTGCCGCTTGGCAAATCCCACTGCCGGCTTGGCTGCTGACCTCCGGCGGCTACTTTGCGCAAATGAGCCTGCCGCTGGCGTTGATTTGCATTGGCGGCACCCTAACCCTGGAATCGCTGCGCGAGAGCAGTGGCATGGCTATCAGTTCAAGCCTGATGAAGGTGCTCTGGCTGCCGCTATTGGCGACACTGGGTGCCTGGTTGTGGGGTTTTCGCGATGCTGATCTGGCGATTCTCTTTCTGTACTTTGCCAGCCCTACGGCGGCGGCCAGCTTCGTCATGGCCAAGGCGGTGGGAGGCAATCATCAGTTGGCGGCGGCGATCATCGTGCTAACCACCCTGGCCACGGTGGTGACCACCAACCTGGGGCTATTCGTACTGCAGTGGGCAGGTTGGATTTAGTAATTCTGTGGGCATAAAAAAGCCGGGCATTGCCCGGCTTTTGTTTTGCTGCGTTCAGGCTTGCTGGAAGTCGTCGATCACGTCCTGCGCTGCACGAAAGGCATCAATGGCCGCCGGCACACCGGCATACACCGCGCAATGCAGCAATGTCTCGCGGATCTCCTCCACTGTGCAGCCGTTGTTCAGTGCGCCGCGCACATGGCCCTTGAGCTCCTGCGGGCATTTCAGTGCGGTGAGCGCCGACAGGGTGATCAGGCTGCGGGTCTTGCGATCCAGGCCTTCGCGGGTCCAGACGCCGCCCCAGGCGTGCTCGTTAACGAAGTCCTGCAGCGGTTGGCTGAACTCGGTGGCGTTGCCCAAGGCGCGGTCGACAAAGGCATCGCCCATCACTTCGCGGCGGACTTTCAGGCCCTGTTCATGGCTTTCGCTCATGCTCTAAACCTCCTGGTCGCGTTGTTTATGCCAGGCTCGACCGGCAATGATCACCAAGGTCACGGCGGTCAGCGGCAGGGCGTAGCCGAGCATGGCGTCACCAAAGACTTCGGCGAACGGGCGGCCGGTCGATGACAGTACCAGATAGGCCGTGTAAGCCAGGTAGTAAGCAATGAACAGCAGCCCTTCCCAGCGATTGATACGGTAGCCGGAAAAGAAAATTGGTAGGCAGGCTACGGCCACGGCGATCATCACCGGGAAGTCGAAGGCCAGGGCGTTGGCCGCAACACTGATCGGGTTGGGCGAGACCAGTGAGGCCAGGCCCAGTACGCAGAGCAAGTTGAAGATGTTGCTGCCGACGATATTGCCCACTGCGATATCACGTTCGCCCTTGAAGGCAGCGATGATCGACGTGGCCAACTCCGGCAGCGAGGTGCCGATGGCGATCACGGTCAGGCCGATTACCAGCTCCGACAGTCCGAGCGCGCGGGCCAGGCTGACCGCGCCTTCAACCAAGAAGTTGGAGCCCACAACCAATAGCACTAGGCCGGCAATCAGAAATCCCAGATTGACCGCCCAGGCGTAGGGTTTTGCAGGTTCATCGAGGCCGAACTCTTTGACGAATTCGTCATCCTCGGCGGCGGCTTTATCCTTGCGACTGCTGATGATCAAAAAGGCGGTGTAGCTGATTACACCGGCAAACAGCAGCGCGCCTTCAAGGCGGCTAAGGGCGCCGTCCCAGGCCAGGGCGTAAACCACCAGGCTGGCGCCAATCATGATGGGTACATCTAAGCGGATCAGTTGGCGCGAGACGATCAGTGGTGCGACCAGGGCAGTTGCGCCCAGCACCAGCAGGACGTTGGCAATATTGCTGCCGACTACGTTGCCGATGGCCAGGTCGCCGCTGCCGTTCAATGCAGCCTGGACACTGACGGCGGTTTCCGGCGCGCTGGTGCCAAAGGCCACTACGGTCAGGCCGATGATCAGTGGCGGAATGCCGAATTGGGCTGCCAGTTTGGCCGCGCCGCGTACCAGCACTTCAGCGCCGGCCACCAGCAGCACCAGGCCGGCGATCAGATAAACGAAGGTCATCAGGGTCATTGCAAGGAGCTCCATAAAAGTGGCGCTAGTTTAATCATCGGCTTGCGCGGCGCCAGGGGCTGAACAGGGCTGTCTACGGCTTCTTTGTAAACAGCTGTGTTCAGTCGGCCAGTTGTTCCACGCGCACCGGCACTACACCGTCGCGCAGCATATCCAGCTGTTCGGCTGCTTTTTGCGAAAGGTCGATGATGCGCTTCTTGGCGTAGGGACCGCGGTCGTTGATGCGCACCACCACGCTCTTGTCGTTACGCAGGTTGGTCACCTGTACCCGGCTGCCAAACGGCAGGCTGCGGTGCGCGGCGGTCAGGGCGTTCTGGTCGAAGCGTTCACCGCTGGCGGTCTTGTTGCCGTGGTGGCGCGCGCCGTAATAGGACGCCTGACCTTCGGCGTGGTAACCATGCGGATCGACCTGGCCCTGGCTGGCGCAGGCGCTGAGCAGCAAGCTGGTGATGGCAATCAATAACAGGCGCATGGTGGTTCCTGGCAGTTGGCAGCGGACAAAACAACGCCGGGCTGACCCGGCGTTGTGTATTACCACAAGGCTCAAGCTTCGAGCTTTTTCTTCAGCAGTTCGTTCACCTGGCCTGGGTTGGCCTTGCCTTTCGAGGCCTTCATGGCCTGACCGACGAAGAAGCCGAACATCTTGCCGCGCTTGGCTTCGTCAGCGGCGCGGTACTGTTCAACCTGCTCGGCGTTGGCGGCCAGCACTTCATCGAGCATCGACTCGATGGCGCCGGAGTCGGTGACCTGCTTGAGGCCCTTCTTCTCGATCACTTCATCGGCGCTTGCGCCTTCACCGGCGGCCAGGGCTTCGAAGACCATCTTGGCGATCTTGCCGCTGATGGTGTTGTCCTTGATGCGCAGGATCATCCCGCCCAGCTGCTCGGCGGACACTGGCGACTGCTCGATCTCCAGGTTGTCTTTATTGAGCAGGCTGGACAGCTCGCCCATCACCCAGTTGGCGGCCAGCTTGGCGTCGCCACACACGGCATTTACGGCCTCGAAGTAGTTGGCCAGTTCGCGGCTGGCGGCCAGTACGTCAGCGTCGTAGGTGCTCAGGCCGAACTCGGCCTCGAAACGTGCGCGCTTCTCCACCGGCAGCTCTGGCAGGCTGGCGCGAATCTCGTCGAGGAAGCTTTGCCCAATCACTACCGGCAGTAGGTCCGGGCAGGGGAAGTAACGGTAGTCGTTGGCTTCTTCCTTGCTGCGCATTGACTTGGTCTTGTTGGCTGCTACGTCGTACAGCACTGTCTCTTGCACGATCCTGTTGCCGGACTCAATTTCATCAATCTGCCATTCAATTTCGGTGTTGATCGCACGCTCGATGAACTTGAATGAGTTGACGTTTTTGATCTCGCGTCTCGTGCCGAACTCGGCCTGGCCTTTCGGGCGTACCGAGACGTTGCAGTCGCAACGCAGCGAGCCTTCAGCCATGTTGCCGTCGCAGATGCCCAGGTAGCGCACCAGCGCGTGGATGGCTTTGACATAGGCCACGGCTTCTTTCGCCGAGCGGATGTCTGGCTCGGAGACGATTTCCAGCAGCGGCGTGCCGGCACGGTTGAGGTCGATGCCGCTCATGCCCTGGAAGTCCTCGTGCAGGCTTTTGCCAGCGTCTTCTTCCAAGTGCGCGCGGGTGATGCCGATGCGCTTCTGGCTGCCGTCTTCCAGAGTGATATCAAGAAAGCCCTTGCCGACGATGGGGTGATCCATCTGGCTGGTCTGGTAGCCCTTGGGCAGGTCCGGGTAGAAGTAGTTTTTGCGGGCGAAGATGTTCGTGCTGGCGATTTCAGCGTCGATGGCCAGGCCGAACTTGCAGGCCATGCGCACCGCTTCGGCATTCAGCACCGGCAGGGTGCCGGGCATGCCCAGGTCAACTAGGCTGGCCTGGGTGTTGGGCTCGGCACCAAAAGTGATGGCGCTGGCAGAGAAAATCTTCGATTGGGTGCTGAGCTGGGCGTGAATCTCCAGCCCGATTACGGTTTCCCATTGCATGTCTGTGCTCCTTAGAATCCGCTCAGGACTGGTTGATGCCAGTCAGTGACTTGCTGGCGTTGAGTCGGGCGTGAATTTCCAGGCAGACCACGGTCCACGGTTTCCCATTGCATGCGTGTCGTCCTCAGAATCCAGCCGGAGCTTGTGTGTGCCAGTCAGTAACCTGTTGGTACTGGTGGGCGACGTTGAGCAAGCGGCCTTCCTGGAAGTAAGGGGCGAGCAGTTGCACACCGACCGGTAAGCCATCGACGAAGCCAGCAGGCATCGACAAACCGGGAATGCCGGCGAGGTTGGCGGTGATGGTATAGATATCTTCCAGGTAGGCGGCGACCGGATCGTTGTTCTTCTCGCCGAGCTTCCAGGCCAGGTTTGGCGTGGTTGGGCCGAGGATCACGTCGACTTCGTTGAAGGCGGCGACAAAATCATTCTTGATCAGGCGGCGGATCTTCTGCGCTTTCAGGTAGTACGCGTCGTAGTAGCCGGCGGACAGCGCGTAGGTGCCGACCATGATGCGGCGTTTCACTTCCGCGCCGAAGCCTTCACCGCGCGAGCGCTTGTACAGGTCTTCCAGATTCACTGGGTTTTCGCAGCGATAGCCAAAACGCACGCCGTCGAAGCGCGAGAGGTTGCTGCTGGCTTCGGCCGGGGCGATCACGTAGTAGGCCGGGATGGCGTGCTGCATGTTCGGCAGGCTGATTTCTTTAACCGTGGCGCCGAGCTTCTTCAGTTCTTCGACCACCGACATCACCTTCTCGCCGATACGGGCATCGAGGCCAGCGCCGAAGTATTCCTTCGGCAGGCCGATGCGCAGGCCTGCGAGCGGCTGAGTCAGTGCGGCCAGGTAGTCATCAACCGGCTGATCAACGCTGGTGCTGTCCTTGCTATCGAAGCCGGCCATGGCTTGCAGCATCAGTGCGCAATCTTCAGCGGTGCGCGCCAGCGGGCCGCCTTGGTCGAGGCTGGAGGCGTAAGCGATCATGCCCCAGCGCGAAACGCGACCGTAGGTCGGCTTGATCCCGGTGAGGTTGGTCAGCGCGGCGGGTTGGCGGATCGAGCCGCCGGTGTCGGTGCCGGTGGCCGCGGGCAGCAGGCGGGCAGCCACCGCTGCCGCCGAACCGCCGCTGGAGCCGCCGGGTACGCGGGTGACGTCCCACGGGTTTTTCACCGCGCCGTAGTGGCTGGATTCGTTGGCCGAGCCCATGGCGAATTCGTCCATGTTCAGCTTGCCCAGGGTTACGCTGCCGGCGGCTGCGAGTTTTTCGACCACAGTGGCGTTATACGGAGCCTTGAAACCGGTGAGGATCTTCGAGCCGCAGCTGGTGAGCACGTCTTGGGTACAGAACAGGTCTTTATGACCAATCGGTGCGCCGAGTAAGGCGCCGTTCTCACCGTTGGCGCGGCGTGCGTCAGCGGCTTGCGCCTGCTCAAGCGCCAGTTCTTCGGTGACGGTGATAAAGCTGTTGAGCTGCGGGTCGAGTTGGGCAATGCGCGCCAACAGGTTGCGCGTCAGTTCCTCAGCGGAAAACTGTTTGTCGGCGAGTCCGCGGGCGATCTCGGCCAGGGTAAATTGATGCATGGCTAGGCTTTTCCCTTACTCGATGACTTTCGGAACCAGATACAGGCCGTTTTCCACGGCCGGTGCGATGGCCTGGTAGGCCTCGCGCTGGTTGCGTTCGGTGACCTGGTCGGCGCGTAGGCGCTGGGTGGCTTCCAGCGGGTGAGCCAGCGGTTCGATGTCGTCGGTATTAACCGCCTGCATCTGGTCAACCAGGCCGAGAATGTTGTTCAGGGTCTCAGTGGTACCCGGGATATCGGCTTCATTCAGGCCCAGTCGAGCCAGATGAGCGATTTTCTCCACGTCGGAGCGTTCAAGCGCCATCAGGTTTCTCCCTATATAAAGCAGCGCATTTGCTGGCCGCTTTTGGAAATGTGAACGAGTCGCCATGCACGGGTGTGCAGGGAACAGATAGTGACAGGTGGTGGTCAAAGGCCGCGATGATGGGCCTTAAAGCCCTGAAAAACCGGCAATCTAACATATTGGTGCCTTGCTCAAAATCCCTGCCGTTGTTAGAGTTTGCCGCACTTTTTAGCAGCGCCTTTACCGCGCTTCGCCTTTACCCACGCGTTGCCTAGGGTCCCTATCCCATGTTCAAAAAACTGCGTGGCATGTTTTCCAGCGATCTGTCGATTGACCTGGGCACTGCCAATACCCTGATTTATGTTCGCGAGCGCGGCATCGTCCTGAACGAACCGTCGGTCGTCGCTATCCGTACCCACGGTAACCAGAAGAGCGTGGTGGCGGTCGGAACCGAAGCCAAACGCATGCTCGGCCGTACGCCGGGTAACATTGCCGCCATCCGTCCGATGAAAGACGGTGTGATCGCCGACTTCAGCGTTTGCGAGAAGATGCTGCAGTACTTCATCAACAAAGTTCACGAAAACAGCTTTCTGCAGCCGTCGCCGCGCGTGCTGATCTGCGTGCCGTGCAAATCCACCCAGGTGGAGCGCCGTGCCATTCGTGAGTCGGCCCTCGGTGCCGGTGCTCGTGAAGTGTTCCTGATTGAAGAGCCAATGGCGGCTGCCATCGGTGCTGGCCTGCCGGTTGAAGAGGCCCGTGGTTCGATGGTTGTCGATATCGGTGGTGGTACCACTGAAATCGCCCTGATCTCCCTTAATGGTGTGGTCTACGCCGAATCCGTCCGCGTCGGCGGCGACCGTTTCGACGAAGCGATCATCACCTATGTGCGCCGCAACTACGGTTCGCTGATCGGTGAATCCACCGCTGAGCGCATCAAGCAGGAAATCGGCACCGCTTATGCCGGTGGCGAACTGCGTGAAGTCGACGTACGTGGCCGTAACTTGGCCGAAGGCGTACCGCGTAGCTTTACCCTGAACTCCAACGAAGTGCTCGAAGCGCTGCAGGAATCCCTGGCGACCATCGTCCAGGCGGTGAAAAGCGCGCTGGAGCAATCGCCGCCAGAACTGGCATCCGACATTGCCGAGCGTGGCCTGGTGCTCACCGGTGGTGGTGCGCTGCTGCGTGATCTGGACAAACTGCTGTCGCAGGAAACCGGTCTGCCGGTTATCGTCGCCGAAGACCCGCTGACCTGCGTTGCACGCGGCGGCGGCAAGGCTCTGGAAATGATGGATCGCCACACCATGGACCTGCTGTCCTCGGAATAAGCGCGACCGCTCCAAGTCTTGAGCTGCAAGTCGGGTTATACCTGCTTGCAGCTTTTGTTTTGCTGCCTGACGCTGTGAGGAGCTGCCGATCAAACCGCTATTTGCCAAAGGTCCTTCGCTGGGTGTGCGCCTGCTGGTGTTCACCGTGCTGTCGGCTGCGCTGATGGTGGTCGATGCGCGCTTCACCCTGTTGCAGCCGGTACGTGCGCAGCTGGGGCTGATTGTCGAGCCGGTCTATTGGCTCGGTCGGCTGCCGGTACGCTTGTGGGAGAGTGCGACTCAGGAACTGAGTACGCGCAATGAGCTGACCGCCGAGAATGAAAAGCTCAAGGCTGAACAGCTGATGATGCAGCGTCGCCTGCAGAAACTTGCCGCGCTCACCGAGCAGAACGTGCGTCTGCGCGAGCTGCTCAACTCGGCTGCGCTGGTCGACGACGAAGTGCTGGCCACCGAGCTGATCGGCATTGACCCCAATCCCTTTACCCACCGCATCCTGATCGACAAAGGCGAGAAGGATGGCGTGGTCTTGGGGCAGCCGGTGCTCGATGCTCGTGGCCTGATGGGCCAGGTGGTCGAGGTGATGCCCTACACCTCACGCGTGCTGTTGCTAACGGACACCACCCACAGCATTCCCGTGCAGGTTAATCGCAACGGTCTGCGTGCCATCGCCAGCGGCACCGGTAACCCAGAGCGTCTGGAGTTACGGCATGTCGCCGATACGGCGGATATCAAGGAAGGCGATCTGCTGGTCAGCTCTGGCCTCGGTCAGCGTTTCCCAGCGGGATATCCAGTGGCCATGGTTTCCGAAGTGATCCACGATTCTGGCCAGCCCTTTGCCATTGTCCGTGCGGTGCCCACCGCGATGCTAAACCGCAGCCGCTATATGCTGCTGGTGTTTACCGACCCACGTACGCCGGAGCAGCGCGCCACCGAGTCGGCGCAGGCGCAGGAAGCCCTGGATCGTGAAATTCTGCAGCAGGCGCAACCCGCGCAACCCACGGCCAATGAGGCAGTGGCGCCCGCCAACCCGCCGGAGGCCGCGCAATAATGGCCGCACGATCAAGCAATATCTGGTTTGTCTGGCTGACGTTTGCCCTGGCGCTGCTGCTCAGCGTGTCGAGCATGCCCAAGTTCATGGAACTGGGGCGGCCGTTGTGGCTGGCGCTGTTTCTGACCTACTGGGTGTTGGCGTTGCCGCATCGCGTGGGCATGACCACTGCCTGGGTTATCGGCTTATTGGCGGATGTGCTCAATGGCAGCTTGCTTGGCCAGAATGCGCTGATTCTGACGCTGATTACCTTCCTGGTGCTGACCCTGCGCCAGCGCCTGCGCATGTTTCCTATGTGGCAGCAAAGCACCGTTCTGCTGGTGGTGTTCGGCTTGGCGCAGCTGGTGCAGTTGTGGCTGAACGCGCTGACCGGCAGTCGCCCGCCAACCTTGACCTTTGTCTTGCCGGCGCTGGTCAGTGCCTTGCTCTGGCCCTGGGTCTGCACCCTGTTGCGCGGGCTGCATCAGCGTCTCGGCGTCAATTAAGCAAAGCCGCTCGGCCTTGCGTTTATCCGACAGGGAGAAGTCAGCATGGCCACCCTCTATCTCGCCTCCGGATCGCCGCGCCGCCGCGAACTGCTGACGCAAATTGCTGTGCCCTTCCTCACGCAAATCGCCCCGATTGATGAAAATGCATTGCCAGGTGAATCTCCGATCGCCTATGTAGAACGTCTGGCTCGCGCCAAAGCGCAGGCTGGGCTGGCGGCATTGGCCGAGACAGCTGATGTCGTGGTGCTTGGCGCCGATACCGCCGTGGTGCTTGATGGGCGGATTCTTGGCAAGCCAGTGGATCGTGACGATGCGTTGGCGACTTTGAATGCTCTGTCCGGACGAAGCCATCAGGTGCTGACGGCCGTGGCGCTGGTCAGCCGCGAACGGTTGGAATCACGGGTGGTCACAAGTCAGGTAACCTTCCGCCCATTGAGTCAGGCCGAAATCGAGGCCTACTGGGCCAGTGGCGAGCCGCAGGACAAAGCTGGGTGTTACGGTATTCAGGGCCTGGCGGCAGTGTTTGTCAGTCAGTTGCACGGCAGTTATTCGGCGGTGGTGGGTTTGCCGCTGTGTGAGACTGCTGCGTTGCTCGCAGAATTTGCTATTCCGTGCTGGCAGTTGCTGCCAGATCACAGTCAAGAGGTTGCGGGTCGCGGGTGAGTGACCGCCTTTAATCGGCGCAGTCCCTGGGCTTTCAGCTTTATCTCAGAAGAGATGAGCGCATGAGTGAAGAGATCCTGATAAACATCACGCCGATGGAATCGCGCGTGGCGGTGGTGGAAAACGGCGTACTGCAGGAAGTGCACGTCGAGCGTACGCAGAAGCGTGGCATCGTCGGCAATATCTACAAAGGCAAAGTGGTGCGCGTGCTGCCCGGTATGCAGGCGGCTTTTATCGATATCGGTCTGGAACGTGCGGCGTTTATTCATGCCGCGGAAATTTCCAGTCGCGAAGGCCCTGCGGTGGAAAGCATCAGTGCCCTGGTGCACGAAGGCCAGAGCTTGGTGGTGCAAGTCACCAAGGACCCGATTGGTAGCAAGGGCGCGCGCCTGACCACCCAGCTGTCGATTCCTTCGCGTTACCTGGTGTACATGCCGCGCACCGCCCACGTCGGCATCTCGCTGAAGATCGAGGACGAAGCCGAGCGTGATCGCCTCAAGCAGGTGGTTGCCGATTGTGTGGCTGCTGAAGGCATCGAAGAGACCGGCGGATTTATCCTGCGCACTGCGGCTGACGGAGCTGGGGCCGATGAAATTCTCGCCGACATCCGTTACCTGCGCCGTCTGTGGGAGCAGATCGCCACGCAGATGAAAGTCGGCCCGACGCCATTGGTGATCTATGAGGATTTGTCCCTGGCGCTGCGCACCCTGCGTGATCTGGTCAACCCGAAAATCGAGAAGATCCGCGTCGATTCGCGGGAGACCTTCGGCAAGATTACCCAGTTTGTCGATGAGCTGATGCCGGAAATCGCCGACCGTCTGGAGCACTATCCTGGCGAGCGGCCGATCTTCGATCTATATGGCGTCGAGGATGAAATCCAGAAGGCGCTGGAGCGCAAGGTGCCGCTCAAATCCGGCGGCTACCTGATCATCGATCCGGCCGAGGCCATGAGCACCATCGACGTGAACACCGGCGCGTTCGTCGGCCATCGCACGCTGGAAGAAACCATCTTCAAGACCAATCTGGAAGCCGCCACGGCGATTGCTCGCCAGCTGCGCCTGCGTAATCTCGGCGGGATCATCATCATCGATTTCATCGACATGGAAGATGAGGAGCACCAGCGCCAGGTATTACGTACCTTGGAGAAGCAACTAGAGCGCGACCACGCCAAGACCAACATCATTGGTATCACCGAGCTGGGCCTGGTACAGATGACCCGAAAACGCACCCGCGAAAGCCTTGAGCAGGTGCTGTGCGAGCCGTGCAGTTGCTGCCAGGGGCGCGGCAAGTTGAAAACTGCGGAAACCACCTGCTACGAAATTTTCCGCGAAATTCTTCGTGAGGCGCGTGCCTATCAGCCGGAAGGTTATCGCGTGCTGGCCAATCAGAAAGTGGTTGACCGCCTGCTCGATGAAGAGTCGGGCAATGTCGCCGATCTTGAAGCCTTTATCGGCCGCACCATCAAATTTCAGGTCGAGACCATGTATTCCCAGGAGCAATACGATGTGGTGCTGCTCTGATATGCGCGTTTACCGCTCGGGCATGAACTGAATGCAGGTGTTGGCACGCTGGACTGGCCTGCTGCTGCGCACCACGCTGGGGCTGTGCGCCTTGGCGTTGGTCTTGGCCGCGTTTTACGTCAGCCTTGGCCGCGAGCTGGTGCCGCTGGTCGCTGAATACCGCCTGGAAGCCGAAGACAAGGCCCGTGCAGCGCTGGCCATGCCAGTGCAGATTGGTGCGCTGGAAGGCCTCTGGCAAGGCTTCTCCCCGGTGCTGACTGCGCACGATGTTGCGGTCGGTGAGGGCGCTGGTGCCTTGCAGCTGGATCAGGTACGCGTGGTGCCGGATGTGTTGGCCAGCCTGTTAGCACGTCAGCTGCGCATCGCTCGGCTTGAGCTGGATGGCGTGCAGCTGGTGGTGCAGCAGAGCGAGGACGGTCGTTGGTCGCTCAAGGGCTTGCCGCAACGCAGTGATCGGGCGCCGCTCGACCTGACTCAGGTGCTGACGCAGTCGCAGATGGTCAAGCGCCTGTCGCTGTTTAACAGCCAGGTAACGGTGCAGGCCTTCGATCACCCCGCGCGAACCTTGACCTATGTAAACCTCACGCTGCGCAACGGCAGCGCTCGACAGCGTCTGGACGGCCGTTTGCTGTTGCCCGATGGCCAGCCGCTGGCCCTGCAGTTGCGTACGCGGATCAATGCCAAACGCTGGCAAGAGGCCGAAGCCGAGCTGTACTTGAGCCTGCCGCAGAGCGATTGGGCTGCCTGGGTGCCTGCGAGCCTATTCGCGCAATGGCGGCTTGAGCAGTTGCAGCTGGGTGGTGAGGTCTGGCTGAGTTGGGCTAAGGGCGGCGTGCAGCGTGCTGTTAGCCGTCTACACGTGCCGCAGCTCAGGGCCGGCTACGCCGAGCGCGAGTCGGCGGAGCTGAGTAATCTGGCGCTGAATGCCTATTTCAGCCGTACCGATCTCGGTTTCAAGCTGGTGCTGGATGACCTGGCCTTCAGCCGTGGCGAGCAGCGCTGGGGCGAAGTGCGCCTGGCGCTGACCCAGCAGGCGGAAAGCACAGAAGTGCAAGAGCAATGGCTGCTGAGTGCTGATCACATCGACCTGGCGCCGCTGCAGCCTCTGGTGGCGGGGCTTGCGCCATTGCCGGAGAAAGCTCTGGCACTGCTTGAGCAGCTCAAGCCGCATGGCGCGCTGCGCAATATTCAGCTCGACTACCGGCCGCGCCTGACTGATAGCAAGCGTCTGCAGTTCTCGGCCAATTTGGAGCGCATCGGCTTTGCTGCATGGCACGGCTCGCCTGCCGCAGAGAATGTCAGTGGCAGTGTCAGTGGTGATCTAAACCAGGGTGAGCTGCGGGTTGATAGCGAAGACTTTTCCCTGCACCTCGATACTCTGTTCCCCAAGCCCTGGCACTACCAGAAAGCTAATGCCCTGCTGACCTGGCAGATAGATGATGAGGCCTTCACCCTGCGCAGCCCGTATCTGCAAGTGGTGGGTGAGGAGGGACCGGCTGCCGGCGATTTTCTGATTCGCCTGCGTTTCGATCCGGAGCTGGAAGACTACATGGACCTGCGCGTCGGCCTGCGTAACGGCGATGCGCGCTTTACCGAGAAATACTTGCCGAGCCGCGCGCCGGGCATGAGTGCCGATCTGGATGCCTGGCTGAAAAGTGCCATCCGTGGTGGTGCGGTCGATGAAGGTTATTTCCAGTACCAGGGCTCGTTGAACAAGGGCGCAGATCATGCTGCGCGCAGTATCAGCCTGTTCTTCGCCGTGCATGACGCCGAACTGGCTTTTCAGCCCGGTTGGCCGGCGCTGCGCGAGGGGCGTGGGCGCGTCTTGATCGAGGGTAGCGGCGTGCGCGTCAACCTGGCGACCGGGCGCATCCTCGATAGCCGGGTGAGCAATGCCCAGGCGTTGATCGCGACTTCATTGCCGGGCCAGCCGCCGCGGCTGTTGCTGACCAGCGAGCTGAGCAGCAATGTCGATGACGCCCTGCATATCTTGCAGCAAGCGCCGATTGGCACTGCAGAGACCTTTGCCGGCTGGTCTGGCGCAGGGTCGCTGACTGGCAAGCTCAAGCTCGACCTGCCGTTGCGTAAGGGCTTGGCTCCGGTTGTGGTTGTGGATTTCGCCACTGAAGGCGCGCAGCTCAGTCTGCCCAATCCGCCGTTGCAGTTCAGCCAGCTGCAGGGCGCCTTTCGCTACAACACCGCCAGCGGCCTCAGTGCCCCGGATATCCGTGCCCAGGTGCTCGGCCATGCAGTGCGTGGCAAGGCGCTGGCCGAAGGTGCGCGCGGCAAGGCGCGCAGCCGCATCGAGGCCAGTGGGCAGATCGCCGTCAAGGAGCTAAGTAGCTGGCTGGGCGTGACCCTGCCGCTGCCCGTTAGTGGCAATCTGCCGTATCGCCTCAATCTGACCCTGGACGGCGCCGACAGTCAGCTGCGCGTGAGTTCTAGCCTTAAAGGCGCGACGGTGGCGCTGCCGGCCCCGTTCGGCAAGACCGCTGCCGAGGAGCGTGCGACGCAGTGGCGCATGACCCTGGGTGGTCGTGAGCAACGCTACTGGCTGGATTACGCTGACTTGCTGAGCCTGACCTTTGCCGCGAGCCCGGGTCAGTTCAACCAAGGCCGCGGCGAGATTCGCCTGGCCGATGGCCCTGCGAGCCTGCCGACTAGCCAGGGCCTGCGTATGCGCGGGCGCGTGACGGAACTCGACTGGTCGGCCTGGCAGCAGGTGTTGCGGCCGTATGCCAGCGTGCCAATTGGTGATGCGCAACGGCTGTTCAAGGATGCGCAGCTGCGCATTGGTCGCTTCGCGGGCTTTGGTATCAGCCTGGATACGCTGGAAGTAGCGGTTAAGCGCGATGCCGCAACCTGGGCGGTCAGCCTCGACAGTCCGCAGTTGAAAGGTCAGGTTGGATTACCGGATGCCCGTGAGCTACCGATTGCCCTGACGCTCGATTACTTGCGCTTCCCGGCGGCAGAGAAAAAGGCCGCAGGCGAACCGGTAGTCGATGCGGCTGACGCGCTGGCAAGCGTTGACCCGAGCAGCTTCCCGGCGCTGGATGTGCGCATTGCCGAGGTTTATCAGGGCATCGAACCGCTGGGCAGCTGGTCGCTCAAGGCGCGTCCGGTCAGCGCTGGTGTGCATTTCAATGAGCTGGATCTCAACCTCAAAGGCCTGAAGATTGGCGGTCGCGCCACCTGGCTAAACGCCGCAAGCGGCATGCGTACGAGCTACAAGGGGCGCATGGGTGGCGCCGATCTGGCTGATGTATTGATCGCCTGGGGCTTTGCGCCTACAGCCAGCAGCCGAGATTTCCATATGGATGTCGACGGCGACTGGCCCGGCTCGCCGGCCTGGTTCGGCTTGAAGCGCTTTAGCGGCACGCTGGATGCTTCTCTGCGCAAGGGCCAGTTCTCGGAAGTGGAAGGCCCGGCTTCGGCGCTGCGGGTATTCGGCTTGCTTAACTTCAACTCGATCGGCCGGCGCCTGCGCCTGGACTTCTCCGACCTGCTCGGCAAAGGCCTGAGCTATGACCGAGTCAAGGGGCTACTAGTGGCCGATAACGGCGTGTTTGTTACCCGCGAGCCGATCACCCTTACTGGGCCATCAAGCAACCTGGAACTCAATGGCACCCTGGATATGGCCAATGACCGGATTGATGCCAAGTTGTTGGTGACCTTGCCGGTGACCAACAACCTGCCTCTGGCCGCACTGATAGTCGGTGCGCCGGCCATTGGTGGTGCACTGTTTATCGCCGATAAGCTGCTGGGCGACCGAGTGGCGCGCTTTGCCAGTGTGCAGTACGACGTCAAGGGCTCCTGGCAGAACCCGGATATAAGCTTCGACAAGCCTTTCGAGAAACCCCAGTAAACCCGCACGGCTGATATGCAGCCGTGCAGTCTGCCGGCATGGCTTGTAAGCTGAAGCCTGATACCGATATTGAGATAAGGCAGTCATGACCTTCGCGGTAATTCAAATGGTCAGCCAGGCTGATGTCCTGGCCAATCTGGCGCAGGCTCGGCAGTTGCTTGAGCAGGCCGCCGCGCAAGGTGCGCGGCTGGCGGTGCTGCCGGAAAACTTTGCCGCCATGGGCCGGCGTGACCAGGCCGCGCTAGGGCGTGCCGAAGCGTTGGGCGAGGGGCCGATTCTGCCCTGGTTGCAACAGGCTGCCCGCGACTTGGGGCTGTGGGTTGTCGCCGGCACTTTGCCCCTGCCGCCGGATGGCCAGCCCGAAGCCAAGTCTCACGCCTGCTCCTTGCTGATCGATAATCACGGCGAGCGCGTTGCACGCTATGACAAGCTGCACTTGTTTGACGTGGATGTCAGCGACAGCCACGGCCGTTACCGCGAGTCTGATGATTACGCCTTCGGCAGCCAGGTGGTGGTCGCCGATACCCCGGTTGGGCGCCTAGGCATGACCGTCTGTTATGACCTGCGCTTCCCCGAGCTTTACAGCGCCCTGCGCGCCGCGGGTGCCGAGTTGATCAGTGTGCCGGCAGCCTTTACCGCAGTCACGGGTGCTGCGCATTGGCAGATACTCACCCGCGCGCGGGCCATTGAAACCCAGTGCTATGTGCTGGCCGCCGGGCAAGGCGGTACCCATCCAGGTGGACGCGAGACCTTTGGCCATTCGGCGCTTGTCGACCCTTGGGGGCGCGTGCTCGCGGAACTGCCGCAGGGGCCGGGCGTACTGCTGGCCGAGCGCGATGGGGCAGAGCAAGCGGCGATCCGTCAGCGCATGCCAGTGGTGCGGCATAAACGATTTTTTGCAGCGGCCGAAATGCGGCTGCCAAGTTTGGAGTAGTTATGAACAATTTGTTGGTATCCGTTAGCGAGCATTTGCTCGGGCCGGGCGGTTTGACCATTGAGCATCTGCCTGCAGTCTTGGCTGATCTGGCCGGGCCGGGAATCGATGCGGCCGATCTGTATTTCCAAAGCCAGGTCTCGGAAACCTGGGCGCTGGAGGATGGCATCGTCAAGGAAGGCAGCTTCAACCTCGACCAGGGGGTAGGTGTGCGTGCTCAGTCCGGCGAGAAAACCGGGTTTGCCTACAGCAATGCGATCACCGCCGATGCCCTGAGCCAGGCTGCGCGCGCAGCCCGTTCGATTGCCCGCGCCGGCCAGAATGGCCGCGTGCAAGCGTTCAGCAGTCCGCTGGTCAAGCCGCTGTATGCCCAGGACAACCCGCTGGATGTGCTGGGTCGTGCGGAAAAGGTTGAGTTACTCAAGCGCATCGACGTTGCTACCCGCGCCCTTGATTCACGGATCAAACAAGTTTCGGTCAGCCTGGCCGGGGTTTGGGACCGCATTCTGGTGGCTGCCAACGACGGTAGCCTGGGCGCGGACATCCGACCACTGGTGCGTTTCAACGTCAGCGTGATCGTTGAGCAGAATGGTCGCCGCGAGCGCGGCAGCCATGGCGGCGGCGGACGTACCGATTACCGCTACTTCCTCGAACAGACCAGCAATAACGAAGAACGCGCCATGGGCTATGCCCGTGAAGCGCTACGCCAGGCGCTGGTTAACCTCGAGGCGATTCCGGCACCGGCCGGCACTATGCCGGTGGTGATGGGCGCTGGTTGGTCCGGTGTGCTGCTGCACGAAGCGGTCGGCCATGGTTTGGAAGGCGATTTCAACCGCAAGGGCAGTTCGGCCTACAGCGGCCGTATGGGCGAGCAAGTGGCTTCCAGCCTGTGCACCATCGTCGATGACGGCACCTTGGCCGAACGTCGCGGCTCCCTGAGCATGGACGATGAAGGCACGCAGACCCAGTGCACCACGCTGATCGAAAACGGCGTACTCAAGGGCTATATGCAGGACAAGCTCAACGCTCGCCTAATGGGCGTGGCGTGCACCGGTAACGGTCGCCGTGAGTCCTATGCGCACTTGCCGATGCCGCGCATGACCAATACTTACATGCTGGCTGGCGAGAGTGACCCGGAAGAAATCATTCGTTCGGTGAAGAAAGGCATCTACTGCGCCAACCTTGGCGGCGGCCAGGTGGATATCACCAGCGGCAAGTTCGTGTTTTCCACCAGCGAGGCTTACCTGATCGAGGACGGCAAGATCACCGCCCCGGTCAAAGGCGCAACCTTGATCGGCAATGGCCCGGAAGCCATGAGCAAGGTGTCGATGGTTGGTAACGACCTGGCGCTGGATAGCGGCGTCGGTACCTGCGGCAAGGATGGGCAATCGGTGCCGGTTGGCGTGGGCCAGCCGACGCTGAAGATCGATGCAATTACTGTGGGCGGGACGGGTAGCTAAAAACCATCGATTGGGTTGAGCGTTGCGCAGCCCAATCGATGGAGTGCTTTAGCGTAAACCGCGCTGGGCTTCGTCCAGTTCGCGGATGTATTTGAAGATTTTGCGTGAAGCGGCAGGCGCTTTGTTCTGCGCCAGTTCGTGCTGGCCCTGACGGATCAATTGACGCAGGTGCTGGCGGTCGGCGTCGGGGTATTCGACGACAAATTTTTCCAGGGTGTCGTCGTCGCCGTTGAGCAAGCGGTCGCGCCAGCGCTCCAAGTTGTGGAAGCGTTCGTTGTACTGGCGGGTGGAGGCATCCAGCTGGTCGAGCAGGGTCAGGATGGCTGGGATGTCCTGGTCGCGCATCAAGCGGCCGATAAACTGCACATGGCGCTTCTTCGCGGCATTGGCAGTGTGCTTGGGCGCTTCGGCCAGCGCGCGGCGCAGCTCGTCGGTCAGCGGCAGCTTGTTCTGCAGGTCGAGTTTCAGGGTGGTTAGGCGTTGCCCCAGATCTTGTAGCGCATGAAACTCGCGCTTGACCTGGGTTTTGCTCTTCTCGCCGGAGAAGTCGTCAAGGTATTCAGACATGGTGGCGGTCCAGTGGAAAACGCCGACATGATAGCAGCAAGTTTCCAGCTGTAAGCGTCTGGCCTGTGTGGCCGCGCTTGCCGCTTATCGTTCAGGAGTTCTTATGAGTGCTGTAGACATCGTTGGCCCCGAGGCTGTGCCGCATTTGCAGGCGCAGGTGGAGCAGATTATTGCTGAAGCGAAAAAGCAGGGCGCTAGCGCCTGTGAAGTGGCGGTTTCGGTGGAGCAGGGCTTGTCCACCACGGTGCGTCAGGGTGAAGTGGAAACGGTAGAATTCAACCGCGACCAGGGCTTTGGCATCACCCTGTATGTCGGTCAGCGCAAGGGCTCGGCGAGCACTTCGGCCAGTGGCGAAGCTGCGATTCGCGAAACCGTAGCGGCAGCGCTGGCGATTGCCAAACATGCCTCCGAGGACGAATGCGCCGGTTTAGCTGATGCGGGCTTGATGGCCCGCGAACTGCCGCAGCTGGATCTGTATCACGCCTGGTCGATCACCCCAGAGCAGGCCATCGAACAGGCCTTGAGTTGCGAGGCAGCGGCTTTTGCCGCCGATCAGCGGATCAAGAATGCCGACGGCACTACGTTGAATACCCACCAGGGTTGCCGGGTATATGGCAACAGCCATGGCTTTATCAACGGTTACGCCAGTACACGGCACAGCCTGAGCTGCGTGATGATTGCCGAGCAGGGCGGTCAGATGCAGCGCGATTACTGGTATGACGTCAATCGGCAGGGCGAGTTACTGGCTGATGCCGGGAGCATTGGCCGTCGTGCAGCTGAGCGTGCGGTCAGCCGTTTGGGCGCGCGTCCGGTGCCGACCTGTGAGGTGCCGGTGCTGTTTGCTGCAGAGCTGGCGGGCGGGTTGTTTGGCAGCTTTCTAGCGGCAATTTCGGGTGGCAACCTGTACCGCAAGTCGTCGTTCCTTGAGGGCGCGTTGGGGCAGCAGTTATTCCCTGAATGGTTAACCCTCGATGAGCGGCCGCATATTCCGCGTGCGCTAGGCAGTGCTGCTTTTGATGGTGATGGCTTGGCCACTTATCCCAAATCCTTTGTCGAGCGTGGTGAGCTGCTGTCCTATGTGCTCGGCACCTATTCCGGGCGCAAGCTGGGTATGCCGAGTACCGCCAACTCAGGCGGTGTGCATAACCTGTTTGTCAGCCATGGCGATGAAGACCAAAAAGCATTGCTTAAGCGCATGGGGCGTGGGCTTCTCGTCACCGAACTGATGGGGCAGGGCCTGAATATGGTCACCGGTGATTATTCGCGCGGTGCGAGTGGTTACTGGGTGGAGAACGGTGAAATTCAGTTCCCGGTGCAGGAAGTCACCATCGCCGGCAACTTGCGCGACATGTTCAAGCAGATTGTCGCGGTGGGCAGTGATCTGGAGCTGCGCAGTAATATCCGCACTGGTTCGGTGCTGATCGAGCGCATGACGGTGGCCGGTAGCTAACCTATAGGGCACAAAAAGGGCTGCCCGTTTGTACGGTGCAGCCCTTTTTATTGCCTGCGGTTTTACTCACCTTCGTCGAAGTAATTGTTGATCAAGTCGCTCAGGGCCTGCAGGGCTTCGGCATCCTGTTCGCCTTCGGTATGCAGGTGTATGGCCGTGCCTTTACCGGCGGCGAGCATCATCACCGCCATGATGCTCTTGCCGTCGACCAGGCTCTCCGGCGTGCGGCCTACCTTAACCTGGCAGGGGAAACGCCCGGCGACGCCGACAAACTTGGCAGCCGCGCGGGCGTGCAGGCCAAGCTTGTTGATAATGGTGATTTCGCAGGCGGGCATCGCGGCAATTCCTTAACTGAGGTCGCGGTGGCGAATCTGAACGTTCTTCAGGATGGGTTTGAGGGTTTCACCTAGGCGGTTGGCCAGGTATACCGAGCGATGATGGCCGCCAGTACAACCGATCGCCACCGTGACATAGGCGCGGTTGCTGGCGGCAAAACGTGGCAGCCATTTGGTCAGGTAGGCGAGGATGTCCTGATACATGTCTTCGACATCGGCCTGTGCAGAGAGGTAATCGACTACCGGCTGGTCGAGCCCGGAGAAATCGCGCAAGTCCGGCTTCCAGTAGGGGTTGGGCAGGCAGCGCACATCGAATACCAGGTCGGCATCCACCGGCATACCGCGCTTGAAACCGAAGGATTCCAGCAGAAATGCGGTGCCTGGCTCGGGCTGATTGAGCAGGCGCAGCTTGAGGCTATCGCGCAGCTGATAAAGATTGAGGTGCGTGGTGTCGATCTTCAGGTCGGCCAGGTCAATAATCGGCCCGAGCAGCAGGCTTTCATCGGCGATGGCTTCAGCCAGCGAACGGTTTTCGTTGGTCAGCGGATGGCGTCTGCGGGTTTCCGAGAAGCGCTTGAGCAGGGTTTCTTCGTCGGCATCCAGGTAGATCACATCGCACTTGATATGCCGTGCGCGTACTTCCTCTAGCAGCTCGGGAAAGCGCTTGAGGTGGCTCGGCAGGTTGCGTGCATCAATCGACACCGCGACCTGCGGATGCAGCAGCTCGGTGTGCAGCAGGGCGCGCTCGGCCAGTTCAGGCAGCAGCCCGGCGGGCAGGTTGTCGATGCAGTAGAAGCCGTTGTCCTCAAGCACATCGAGGGCGGTGCTCTTCCCGGAGCCGGAGCGACCGCTAACGATGATCAGGCGCATGCTCAGGCTCGGTTGAGTTGGCTTTGTACGTCCACGACCACCTGATACAGGGCTTCACTGCTTTCGGCTTGACGCAGGCTGGCACGCACATCGCTGCGATCGAGCATGCTGGCGATTTGCCGGAGCAGTTCCAGGTGAGCGTCGGTGGCCGCTTCGGGCACCAGCAGGACAAACAGCAGGTCCACTGGGGCGCCGTCGATGGCGTCGAAGTCTACGGCAGAGTCCAGGCGCAGCAAGGCGCTGATCGGCGCTGTACAACCGGGCAGGCGACAGTGCGGAATGGCAATGCCATTACCGAAACCGGTCGAGCCGAGTTTTTCGCGGGCAATCAGGCTTTCGAAGATGTCTTGGCCGTCCAGGTCAGGCAGCTCGCGCGCCACCAGGTTGGCAATCTGTTCGAGAACACGTTTTTTGCTGCCGCCCGGCACGTTCACCAGGGAACGGCCGGGGGTCAGGATAGTTTCAAGTCGGATCATAGGAGATAGACGATGTCAGCGGGCCATAGCGCCCTGTTGACGTTCGAGCTGTTTTTCCTTGTGTTTGATGAGTTGTCGGTCGAGTTTATCAGTCAGTAGATCGATGGCTGCGTACATGTCTTCATGCTCGGCATTGGCGACAACTTCGCCGCCGGCAATGTGCAGGGTCGCTTCGATTTTCTGTTTGAGCTTCTCGACCTCCATGGTGACTTGCACGTTGGTAATCTTGTCGAAGTGGCGCTCCAATCGGCCGAGTTTTTCGGCGATGTAGTCGCGTAGGGCGTCGGTCACATCCAGCTGGTGTCCACTGATGTTGACTTGCATACCGCTTTCTCCTTGTTGCCGTGTGTAAGAGGCAGGCGAGAGGCCTGCCGCCGGAACACTGTGGCGTGGAAGACTCTACAAAACGAGCCTGGCACGGTCGCTGATTGCTTGCTGGCAGTATGGCTGCTTTTGCGAAAAGGCGAGGCCGGACGTGTTGTGTATCGAGTGATCGTCTTCCTTCTTCGTGCCGCCTTAGATCAATCGTTTGCGCTCACTGGAAGGCGCTATTCCGAGGGATTCACGGTACTTGGCGACCGTGCGGCGAGCGACTTGAATGCCCTGTGCTTCCAGTAAACCAGCGATCTTGCTGTCACTCAACGGCTTTTTCGCATTTTCCGCCGCGACCAGTTTTTTGATGATGGCGCGGATCGCGGTGGACGAGCATTCGCCGCCCTCGGAGGTGCTGACGTGGCTGGAGAAGAAGTATTTCAGCTCGTAAATACCACGTGGCGTGTGCATGAATTTCTGCGTGGTTACCCGCGAGATGGTCGACTCATGCATACCTACAGCTTCGGCAATATCGTGCAGCACCAAAGGCTTCATCGCCTCGTCGCCGTAATCAAGGAAGCCGCGCTGGTGCTCGACGATCTGCGTGGCAACCTTCATCAGGGTTTCGTTGCGGCTCTGCAGGCTTTTGATAAACCAGCGCGCTTCCTGCAGCTGGTTACGCATAAAGGTGTTGTCGGCGCTGGAATCAGCGCGCTTCACAAAGCCGGCGTATTGCGCGTTGACCCGCAGGCGCGGCATCGCTTCTTGGTTCAGCTCTACCAGCCAGCGCTCGTTGTGTTTGCGCACGATCACGTCGGGCACCACGTATTCCGGCTCGCTGGATTCAATTTGCGAGCCGGGGCGCGGGTTGAGGCTCTGGATCAGGTCGATAACCTGACGCAACTCGTCCTCCTTGAGCTTCATGCGGCGCATCAGCTGGCTGTAATCGCGGCTACCGAGCAGGTCGAGGTAGTCGCTGGCCAGGCGCTGGGCTTCGCTCAGCCACGGAGTTTTCGCCGGCAGCTGACGCAGTTGCAGAAGCAGGCATTCGCCCAGGTTGCGTGCGGCGATGCCGGTGGGTTCGAACTGCTGAATGCGGTGGAGTACGGCTTCGACTTCGTCGAGTTCGATGTCCAGTTCCGGGTCGAAGGCCTCGACCACTTCTTCCAGCGTTTCTTCTAGATAGCCCTGCTGGTTGATGCAATCGATCAGGGTGACGCCGATCAGGCGGTCCTTGTCCGACATCGGGGCCAGATTGAGCTGCCAGAGCAGATGACTTTGCAGGCTCTCGCCGCTTGAGGTGCGGGTGGTGAAATCCCACTCGTCATCATCGTTGGTGCTACTGGGCAGGCTGCTGGCGCTGGTCTGGTAGATGTCTTCCCAGGCGGTATCGACGGGCAGCTCATTGGGAATGCGCTCGCCCCAATCGCCTTCCTCCAGGTTGTCCACGGTCTGCGTGGCTTCCTGATAGTTGGTTTCCTGATAGGGCGCTTCGGGCTGTTCGCTGGGGCTGGCACTTTCTGCGCCATCGGCCATGGGGTCCGAATTGTCGAAATCATCGCCATCTTCCTGGCGTTCGAGCATCGGGTTGGACTCCAAGGCCTCCTGGATCTCTTGTTGCAGATCCAGGGTAGACAGTTGGAGCAGGCGGATGGCCTGTTGCAGCTGCGGTGTCATCGTCAGCTGCTGGCCCATTCTCAGGACTAGCGATGGTTTCATTGCAGACCTTATTTACCGGCGTCTGTGCGCAATCCACTACAGGGCGTTTTCAAAAAGCGCCACTAGGAAGCAAATTATATGCCTGACTTTAAGGGTTTTGCCTAGCCTTGGCTGCAGTCGGCTTGAGAAAAGCTGTGGTTACAGCCTGAACTCATGCCCCAGGTAAACTTCTTTCACTGTCTGGTTGGCCAGAATTGCTTCGGCATCACCTTCGGCGATCAGCTGGCCATCGCTGACGATATAGGCCGTTTCGCAGATATCCAGGGTTTCGCGGACGTTGTGGTCGGTGATCAATACACCGATACCCTTGGCCTTGAGGTGATGGATGATCTGCTTGATATCGCCCACGGAAATCGGGTCAACACCGGCGAAGGGTTCGTCGAGCAGGATGAACTTGGGGTTGGTCGCCAGAGCGCGGGCAATTTCCACGCGGCGGCGCTCACCACCAGACAAACTCATGCCGAGGTTGTCGCGGATATGGCTGATATGAAACTCCTGCAGCAGGCCTTCAAGTTCCTTGCGGCGTGCGGCGCCGTCGAGGTCCTTGCGGGTTTCCAGGATGGCCATGATGTTGTCGGCCACGCTGAGCTTGCGGAAGATCGAGGCTTCCTGTGGTAGGTAACCGATGCCGGCACGAGCGCGGCCATGCATGGGCTGATGGCTGACGTCGAGGTCGTCGATCATCACGCGGCCCTGATCAGCCTGCACCAAGCCAACGATCATGTAGAAACAGGTGGTCTTGCCGGCACCGTTGGGGCCGAGCAGTCCGACGATCTGCCCGCTGTCGATGCTCAGGCTGACGTCGCGCACGACCTGACGGCCTTTGTAGCTTTTGGCCAAGTGTTGGGCTTTCAATGTGGCCATTATTACTGCGCCTGCTGGTCGGCTGGTTTGTTCTTCGGCTGGATCACCATGTCGATGCGCGGACGTGGCGCAGTGACGTTGGTGCCTGTGGCTCGGCCGGCGTTGACGATCTGGCGCTGGGTGTCATAGACGATCTTCTCGCCTTCGAAGGTGTTGCCTTCTTGAATCACCTTGGCTTGGTCGATCAATACAACGCGATCATTGGCCATGAAGTATTGGATGGTCAGGCCGTAGGCTTTGACGACCTGCTTGTCGGCAGATGGCAGTTGTTCGTAGTAGGCCGGCTTGCCGACAGAGGTAAACACTTCGACATCGCCCTGGGCATTCTGGGTGATGGTCACGGTGTTGCCCGTGATTTTGAGTGTGCCTTGAGTAATCACAACGTCGCCGCGGTAGACCGCTACGCCTTGTTTGTCATCGAGCTCCGCGCTGTCAGCCTGGATACGGATTGGCTGTTCGCGGTCGGATGGCAGTGCCCAGGCGCTGACACTTCCGAGTGCGGCGCTGAGGCTGAGTAGTAGGGGGAGGGTGTTAACGAGCCTCATGCTGACCTCTTACGTTGGACAGCAGGAGCATCCTGCCGTCATTCATGTACGCTTTCATTCCTTTCGCCGTGGTCACCCCATTGGCCGCATCGATTCTAACGGCTTGCTGAGTCTGCGCATATTCCTTCTCGGGGAATACGGTCAGGCGGCTGGTGGTGAGAATAGTCGGGCGGCCTTTGGCGTCTGTGCGTTCAACGCGCACCTTGTCGATCAGTTCGACCTCAACGCCGCCTGGCGATACTTCGCCGCGCTCGCTACGGATTTTCCAGGGCAGCTCGGTGCCGCGGAAAAGGTTCATGTTTGGGCTGGCCATCAGGGTGATGTCGCTGGCCTTAATGTGCTCGACCTTGTCAGCTGTTAGGTCGTAGTGCAGCTTTCCGTCGGCCTGGTATTGAACGGTGTAGGTGTTGGTGGCGTAAAAGTCGATGGCGTTGTCAGTTTCAGCGCTGGCGGATTGCTGGTTGAAACTTTCCGGGCTGAGGTTCCAGTAGCCAAGCGCTGCCACTAGCAGTGCGACGAAGGCGAACAGGGCAATATTGAATAACTTGCGTGGCATGATTGACCTATAGGTAAGCGGCTTGAGCGGCTTCAAGGGTGCCTTGGGCGTGCATGATCAGTTCGCAGAATTCGCGGGCGGCGCCTTCACCGCCGCGAGCACGGGTAATTCCGTGGGCATGTTGGCGGACAAAGCCGTCGGCGCTGGCGACTGCCATGCCCAGGCCCACGCGGCGGATCACTGGCAGGTCGGGCAGGTCGTCACCCAGGTAAGCGACTTGTGCATAGTCTAGGCCCAGTTCGCCGAGTAGCTCATCGAGTACCACCAGCTTGTCTTCGCGCCCCTGATACAGGTGTTGAATCCCCAGGTTCTGCGCGCGGCGCTCAACCACTGGGGTTTTGCGGCCGCTGATAATAGCGGTGTGTACGCCGGAGTTGATCAGCATCTTGATGCCGTGACCGTCGAGGGTGTTGAAGGTTTTGAACTCGCTGCCGTCGACGAGAAAGTACAGCTTGCCGTCGGTAAGTACGCCATCGACGTCGAAAATCGCCAGTTTGACGCTCTGGGCGCGTTGCAATAGATCGTGATTGATCGGGGCTGTGCTCATCACATCACCCCGGCGCGAAGCAGGTCGTGCATGTTCAGTGCGCCGATTGGCATGTCGTTGTCGTCGATCACCACCAGCGAGCTGATCTTGTGGTCTTCCATGATTTTCAAAGCCTCTGCCGCAAGCATTTCCGCGCGTGCGGTCTTGCCGTTGGCGGTCATTACGTCATCGATAATGGTCTGGCGCACGTCAATGTTGCGATCCAGGGTGCGGCGTAGGTCGCCGTCGGTGAATATTCCGGCCAGGCGGCCATCGTCCTCAGTCACCACGGTCATGCCCAGGCCTTTCTGGGTCATTTCCAGCAGTGCATCACGCAGTGAAGTGCCACGTTTGACGCGTGGCAGGCTGTCGCCGGCGTGCATGACGTTTTCCACCTTGAGCAGCAGGCGTCGGCCCAATGCGCCGCCCGGATGGGAGAACGCAAAGTCTTCGGCGGTAAAACCGCGGGCTTCCAGCAGGGCAATGGCCAGGGCGTCGCCCAGCACCAGGGATACGGTGGTAGATGAGGTTGGGGCCAGATTCAGCGGGCAGGCTTCCTGGGATACGCGGGCGTCCAGGTTGACTTCAGCTGCTTTGGCTAGTGGCGACTCTGGGTTGCCGGTCATGCTGATCAATGTGATGCCGAGGCGTTTGATCAGCGGTAGCAAGGTGACAATTTCTGCGGTAGAGCCCGAGTTGGATAGTGCCAGCACCACATCGTCGCGAGTGATCATGCCCATGTCGCCGTGGCTCGCTTCTGCCGGATGCACAAAGAATGCTGTGGTGCCGGTGCTGGCCAGGGTGGCGGCAATCTTGTTGCCGACGTGGCCGGATTTGCCCATGCCGACTACGACTACGCGGCCTTTGCTGGCGAGAATTAGCTCGCAGGCACGCACAAAATCACCGTTGATCCGCGCTAGCAGATCCTGGATGGCTTCGAGTTCCAGGCGGATGGTGCGCTGCGCTGACTGGATCAGGTCGGTGGACTTGCTCATGACTTCATCTGCGGCGTACGGGCTAAAAGCTGTCGATTATAACGGTAAAGGTGCGCCTGCCCAGTGTTTCCAGTTGTCAGTTGCTTGCAGGAACTGTGCGGCGCTTAATCTTCGGCAATATGTTCAGTCTTGGGTGGGGCATGCCGCGATGGTATAGTTCGCGGCCATTTTCGGTACGTTCGACGAGCCGTAGTGCCCTTTGTTCGGGGCGGTACGTCAGTCAGGCAAGCGTTTAGCAAGGAGTCCAGATGAGCGCCGAGAACCCGTATGCAGTTGAGTTGAAGGGCGTCAGCTTTAAACGCGGCGAGCGGGATATTTTCAAAAACATCGATATTCAGATTCCCCGTGGCAAGGTCACAGGGGTTATGGGCCCGTCTGGCTGTGGCAAAACCACGCTGTTGCGCCTGATCGCCGCTGAACTCAAACCGAGCCAGGGTGAAGTCTGGGTTAATGGCCTAGATTTGCCGACGCTATCGCGCAGTGAACTGTTCGATATGCGTAAGCAGATGGGTGTGCTGTTCCAGAGTGGTGCACTGTTTACCGATCTGGATGTATTCGAGAACGTCGCTTTTCCGCTGCGGGTGCATACCAAGCTGCCGGAAGAGATGATTCGCGACATCGTGCTGATGAAACTGCAGGCGGTGGGCCTGCGCGGTGCTCTGGATTTGATGCCGGATGAGTTGTCGGGCGGCATGAAGCGCCGCGTGGCATTGGCCCGAGCGATTGCCCTGGACCCGCAAATACTGATGTATGACGAGCCTTTCGTCGGTCAGGACCCGATTGCTATGGGTGTTCTGGTGCGTTTGATTCGCCTGCTCAGCGATGCGTTGGGAATCACCAGTATTGTGGTGTCCCATGACCTGGCGGAAACCGCGAGCATTGCCGATTACATCTATATCGTCGGCGATGCCCAGGTATTGGGTCAGGGCACGCCTGACGAGTTGAAAGCATCTGAGGACCCCCGCGTACGCCAATTTATGCAGGGCATTCCCGATGGCCCGGTGCCGTTTCACTTTCCTGCGGCCAATTACCGCAACGATCTTCTGGGGGAGCGCTGATGCGCAAGACATCTGTGCTCGAGCGGGTGCGCCTGTTCGGTCGTGCCGGTATTGATGTGGTGGCCACGCTGGGGCGTTCGGGGCTGTTTTTGCTACGCGCGCTGTTTGGCCGTGGTTCGACGGGCAACAGCTTTCAGCTACTGATCAAGCAACTGTATTCGGTTGGGGTGATGTCCCTGGCCATCATTGTTGTGTCGGGCATCTTTATCGGCATGGTGCTGTCGCTACAGGGTTTCAGCATTTTGGCCAAGTACGGTTCGGAGCAGGCTGTAGGGCAAATGGTGGCCCTGACCTTGCTACGTGAGCTGGGGCCGGTGGTTACTGCCTTGTTGTTTGCGGGGCGTGCAGGGTCGGCGTTGACCGCTGAAATTGGCAATATGAAATCCACCGAGCAGCTGTCGAGTCTGGCAATGATTGGTGTGGATCCCCTCAAATACATTGTCGCGCCGCGGCTGTGGGCCGGTTTTATCTCGATGCCCCTGCTGGCAATGATCTTCAGTGTGGTCGGCATCTGGGGTGGTGCAATGGTTGCCGTCGACTGGCTGGGTGTTTATGAAGGCTCGTTCTGGGCCAATATGCAAAGCAGTGTTTCGTTTCGTGAAGATGTGCTCAATGGTGTGATCAAGAGCGTGGTCTTTGCGTTTGTCGTGACCTGGATCGCCGTGTTCCAGGGTTATGACTGTGAGCCGACTTCGGAAGGGATTAGTCGTGCCACCACGAAAACCGTGGTGTACGCCTCACTCGCCGTATTGGGGCTGGACTTTATTCTGACCGCTTTGATGTTTGGAGATTTCTGATGCAGAACCGCACGCTGGAAATTGGTGTCGGCTTGTTCCTGTTGGCCGGGTTGTTGGCCTTGTTACTGCTGGCCTTGCGCGTCAGTGGCCTGACTGTGGGCAGCAGCGACAATACCTATAAGGTGTATGCGCACTTTGAGAATATCGCCGGTTTGACGGTTAGATCGAAAGTGACTATGGCTGGCGTGACAATCGGCAAGGTCTCCGCGATCGATCTGGACCGCAACAGCTATATGGGGCGTGTGACCATGTTGCTGGACGATGCCGTGGATAATCTGCCAGCAGACTCCACCGCCTCGATTCTGACGGCGGGCCTGCTGGGCGAGAAATATATCGGTATTAGCGTGGGCGGCGAAGAAGAGCTGCTGCGCGATGGCGGCACTATTCATGACACTCAGTCATCGCTGGTGCTGGAAGATCTGATTGGCAAGTTTTTGCTCAATTCAGTCAATAAAGATCAAGCTAATTAATCGGGGTATTGAAAATGGTCAGAACACTGCGTAACGGCCTTTTTATTTGTTTGGCCGCCATGTCATTTTCGCTGCTGGCTGCTCCGGCCGCTCATGAGGTAGTTGAGCAGGCGACCAACACGCTACTGGCGGACCTCAAAACAAACAAAGAACAGTACCGCACCGATCCAAGCGCGTTTTACAGCGCATTGAACAGCATTATTGGTCCGGTAATGGATGCAGATGGCATGTCCCGTGGCGTGATGACCGTGCGCTACTCGCGCCAGGCGTCGCCAGAGCAGATGCAGCGTTTTCAGGAGAACTTCAAGCGCAGCCTGATGCAGTTCTATGGCAATGCCTTGCTGGAATACAACAATCAAGATATCCGTGTATTACCTGTTGCAGGTCAGCAGGATCCAGAGCGTACTCCGGTGAATATGGAAATCAGGGACGGTAATGGCACGGTTTATCCGTTGTCGTACACCATGGTTAACCAGGGCGGTACTTGGAAAATGCGTAACGTGATTATCAACGGCATCAACGTTGGCAAGCTATTCCGTGACCAGTTCTCCCAGGCCATGCAGGACAATCGTAACGATCTGGATAAGGTCATCGACAACTGGACCGAGACCGTCGCAAAAGCCCGCCAAGGGACCGATGCATCGTGAGTCAGGCCAGTATTAGCGAGGCATCCCCCGGCGTCTTCAGTCTGGTCGGTGTGCTCGATTACCTGAGTGCGCCGGCGCTGCGTGAGCAGGGTGCACGCTTGCTCAAGGTCAGTCAGTCGGCTACTTGCGTGCTCGATTGCGACGGCGTGGAGAAATCCAGCAGCGTCGGCCTATCGCTGTTGCTGGCGTTTATGCGTGACGCCAATGCAGCTGGTAAGACCCTGAGCGTGAGCAATCTGCCCAAGGACATGCGTGAGATCGCTGGCGTCTGCGGTTTGCTGGAGATTCTTCCGCTGCAAGCCTGAGCAGGGCTTCGGTCGGCTGGGGATAATGCGGGGTTCGCAGGCGGGGGGCTTTTTTGTATGATGCTCGACCCGCGAGCGTCTGCTCGGCTGTCGTTAATTTATGCATTGATCGAGGTTGAGCATGCAGGCCTTAGAAGTAAAGAGTCTCCTTGAGGCTAAATTGCCGGATACCCAGGTGGAAGTTGAAGGCGAAGGCTGCAACTTTCAGCTGAACCTGATCAGTGACGAATTGGCCGCTCTTGGGCCGGTCAAGCGCCAGCAGCAGATCTACGCTCACCTCAATGCCTGGATCGCCGATGGCAGTATCCACGCCGTGAGTATGAAATTCTTTAGCCGTGCCGATTGGGCCGCGCGCTCCTAAACCGAGAGAATCATGGACAAACTGATTATTACCGGCGGTGTGCGCCTTGATGGCGAAATCCGCATTTCCGGGGCGAAGAACTCTGCCCTGCCGATTCTCGCCGCTACCCTGCTCGGTGATGCGCCTGTCACCATCTGCAACCTGCCACACCTGCATGACATCACCACCATGATCGAGTTGTTCGGTCGCATGGGTATTGAGCCAATCATTGATGAAAAGCTCAGCGTTGAAGTCGACGCGCGGGCGATCAAGACCCTGGTCGCACCCTATGAGCTGGTGAAAACCATGCGCGCTTCGATTCTCGTGCTTGGCCCGATGGTCGCGCGCTTCGGTTATGCCGAAGTGGCTCTGCCGGGTGGCTGTGCCATCGGCTCGCGTCCGGTTGACCTGCACATCCGCGGCCTTGAAGCCATGGGCGCAATCATCGACGTCGAGGCCGGTTACATCAAGGCCAAGGCCCCTGAGGGCGGCCTGCGTGGTGCGCACTTCTTCTTCGATACCGTCAGCGTGACCGGTACCGAAAACATCATGATGGCTGCCACCCTGGCCAAAGGCCGCAGCGTGCTGGAAAACGCCGCGCGTGAGCCGGAAGTGGTCGACCTGGCCAACTGCCTGATCGCCATGGGCGCGAAAATCAGCGGCGCTGGTACCGACACCATCACCATCGATGGCGTTGAGCGTCTGCATGGCGCGCGTTTCAGCGTAATGCCCGACCGTATCGAAACCGGCACCTACCTGGTGGCTGCTGCGGCCACCGGAGGCCGGGTCAAGGTCAAGGATACCGATCCGACCACTCTGGAAGCGGTCTTGTCCAAGCTTCAGGAAGCCGGTGCTGAAGTCACCTGCGGTAATGACTGGATTGAGCTGAATATGCATGGCAAACGGCCTAAAGCCGTAAACCTGCGTACTGCCCCGTACCCGGCGTTCCCAACCGATATGCAGGCTCAGTTCATTGCCCTCAATGCAATTGCTGAGGGCACCGGCACGGTGATCGAAACCGTGTTCGAAAACCGCTTTATGCACGTGCATGAAATGATCCGCATGGGCGCACAAATTCAGGTTGAAGGTAATACCGCCATCGTCTCGGGCGTTGAAACCCTCAAGGGTGCACCCGTTATGGCCACTGACCTGCGTGCGTCGGCCAGCCTGGTGATTTCGGCGCTGGTTGCTCAGGGCGATACCTTGATCGACCGCATCTACCACATCGACCGTGGTTATGAGTGCATCGAAGAGAAGCTGCAGTTGCTGGGGGCGAAGATTCGCCGCGTGCCGGGCTAAGACCATGCTGACTATTGCCCTTTCCAAAGGCCGGATTCTCGATGACACCCTGCCGCTGCTGGCAGCAGCGGGCATCGAACCGACCGAGAACCCGGATAAAAGCCGCAAGCTAATCATTCCCACCACGTTAGATGATGTGCGCCTGTTGATTGTGCGTGCCACCGACGTGCCTACCTATGTCGAACACGGCGCGGCGGACCTCGGCGTTGCCGGCAAAGACGTGCTGATGGAGTACGGTGGTCAGGGTTTGTATGAGCCGCTGGACCTGCGTATTGCCCAGTGCAAACTGATGACCGCTGGCGCCGTGGGTGCGCCTGAGCCGAAAGGTCGGCTGCGGGTGGCGACCAAGTTCGTCAACGTGGCCAAGCGTTATTACGCCGAGCAGGGTCGTCAGGTCGATATCATCAAGCTGTATGGCTCGATGGAGCTGGCGCCGCTGGTGGGCTTGGCTGACAAGATCATCGACGTGGTCGATACCGGCAACACCCTGCGCGCCAATGGCCTGGAAGCCCAGGAGCTGATCGCTACGATCAGCTCGCGCCTGGTGGTGAACAAGGCGTCGATGAAAATTCAGCACGCGCGCATTCAGGCGTTGATCGACACCTTGCGCGATGCGGTCGAAGCGCGACACCCCCGCTGAGTCTTATGGCCGCCGCTGTGCGGCCTAGCCTATCCGCGTTATAGCCAAAATTCTCAGGTGCCCGCGCGGAGTGGTTGTTACTCTACGGGCGCCCGAGCATTTGCCAATTAAGAGGCCCGCTATGACCGCTCCTATCGCTATCCGCCGACTCAATGCCGCTGACCAGGACTTTGCCCAGCATCTGGATCATCTGCTGAGCTGGGAAAGTGTTTCGGATGATGCGGTCAACCATCGCGTGCTGGATATCATCAAAGCCGTGCGTGAGCGTGGCGATGCGGCATTGGTTGAGTTCACCAAGCAGTTTGACGGCCTGGATGTGTCTTCCATGGCTGATCTAATCCTGCCGCGCGAGCGCCTGGAACTGGCCTTGACGCGTATTACCCCCGAGCAGCGCCAGGCCCTCGAAGTGGCGGCCGAGCGCGTGCGCAGCTACCACGAACGGCAGAAACAGGACTCCTGGAGCTACACCGAGGCCGATGGCACGGTGCTGGGCCAGAAAGTCACACCACTCGATCGCGCCGGCCTGTATGTGCCGGGTGGTAAGGCCTCCTATCCGTCCTCGGTGCTGATGAACGCCATCCCGGCCAAGGTCGCCGGCGTGCCGGAAGTGGTGATGGTGGTGCCGACGCCGCGTGGCGAGATCAATGAGATTGTTCTGGCTGCCGCTTGCATTGCCGGCGTCGACCGCGTGTTCACCATCGGTGGCGCTCAGGCTGTCGCCGCGTTGGCCTATGGCACCGAAAGCGTGCCGCCGGTGGACAAGATCGTCGGCCCGGGCAATATCTATGTCGCCACCGCCAAGCGCCACGTATTCGGCAAGGTTGGCATCGACATGATCGCCGGTCCTTCGGAGATTCTGGTGGTGTGTGACGGCCAGACCGACCCGGACTGGATCGCCATGGACCTGTTCTCCCAGGCCGAGCACGACGAAGACGCCCAGTCGATTCTGGTCAGCCCCGATGCGGCCTTCCTTGACCGCGTCGCCGAGAGCATCGCCAAACTGCTGCCGACCTTGGAGCGCGAGACGATTGCCCGCACTTCGCTGGAAGGTCGCGGTGCGCTGATTCTGGTGGCCGATATGGCGCAGGCCATTGAAGTGGCCAATCGCATTGCCCCAGAGCACTTGGAGCTCTCGGTAGAAACCCCCGAGCAGTACTTGCCGCTGATCCGTCACGCGGGCGCGATCTTTATGGGCCGCTACACCGCCGAGGCCCTTGGCGATTACTGCGCAGGCCCCAACCACGTGCTGCCGACCTCCGGCACTGCGCGCTATTCCTCGCCGTTGGGGGTGTATGACTTTCAGAAGCGCTCGTCGATCATTCATTGCTCGGCTGAGGGTGCGTCGGAGCTGGGCAAAGTTGCCAGTGTGCTGGCTCGTGGTGAGTCGCTGACCGCCCACGCCCGCAGCGCCGAATACCGCATCAAGAACTGAGTTTTCAAGGCGCGCCATGCGCGCCTCACCCAAGAATCGAATTCGAGGAGAGAAGGGTAGATGAGCAAATTCTGGAGCCCCTTCGTTAAAGACCTGGTGCCTTATGTGCCGGGTGAGCAGCCAAAACTGGCCAAGCTGGTCAAGCTCAACACCAACGAAAACCCTTATGGCCCGTCGCCCAAGGCCATCGCGGCCATGCAGGCCGAGGTCAATGACAACCTACGCCTGTACCCGGACCCCAATAGCGACCGGCTGAAGCAGGCGGTGGCTGATTACTACGGCGTGCAAACCAGCCAGGTATTTGTCGGCAACGGTTCCGATGAAGTGCTGGCGCATGCCTTCCACGGCCTGTTTCAGCACGGCCAGCCGCTGCTGTTTCCGGATATCAGCTACAGCTTCTATCCAGTCTACTGCGGCCTGTATGGCATCGACTCCGTGCAGGTGCCGCTGGATGAGCAGTTCCAGATTCGTGTGGAAGATTACTCGCGGCCCAACGGCGGCATTATCTTCCCCAATCCCAACGCACCGACCGGCTGCCCCCTGGCGCTGGACGCCATCGAGCGTCTGCTCAAGGCCAACCCGGATACCGTGGTACTGGTCGACGAGGCCTATATCGATTTCGGCGGTGAGACGGCGATCAGTCTGGTCGATAATTACCCGAACCTATTGGTAAGCCAGACGTTGTCCAAGTCGCGCTCTTTGGCTGGGCTGCGGGTTGGGATTGCGGTCGGTCACCCGGACCTGATCGAGGCGCTGGAGCGGATCAAGAACAGCTTCAATTCTTATCCGCTGGATCGCATGGCAATTGCGGGTGCGGCGGCGGCGTTTGAGGACAAAGCGTATTTCCAGCAAACCTGTCAGCAGGTGATCGACAACCGTGAGGTTGTGGTGGCTGGGCTGGAGAAGCTGGGCTTTGCGGTGTTGCCTTCGGCGGCGAACTTTGTCTTTGCCCGTCACCCGGATAAAGATGCAGCGACCCTGGCCGCTGGCCTGCGTGAACAGGGCGTGATCGTGCGTCACTTCAAGCAGCAGCGCATTGCCCAGTTCTTGCGTATCACCATTGGCACGCCGGAGCAGAACCAGGCGCTGCTAGACGCGCTGCATAGTCTGTAATTCGCAGCCATAAAAGCCGGAGCAGTGCTCCGGCTTTTTATTGTCGGTTATTTTTCCGCGCGCGTTATTCGTGGTGCGCTTCGCCGAGAAAGGTCAGCGAGGTGAACAGTCCGCGCGTTTCGATATCCTTGTCCCCCTTGACTGGCAGGCTGATCGAGGCGCTGATGATATTCAGCCCTTCGTTGCGCACCAACACCTGTGCGCGGCCATCGGCGTCGGTGGTGGCACTGACCTGATGCGGCGCCCCGCGGTAGTCGCCTATCAACTCGACCCCTGCAGCAGGCTTGCCATCCACCAGCACACGCACCGCCAGCGGTTTGCCAGGACCGATCTTGAGCGGGTCGACCTCGGGCAGGATTACCATTTTCAGTTGATCCAGCTTCGGCAGCTCTGCGCCTTCCTGATAAATCGCCAGGCTGTATTTGAAAGTGTGCAGCGACTCGGTCGAGTTGGGCACTTTGCCGCGGCCCTGGTTGATCCACTGTTTGTCCGGAGTCAGTGACCAGGCGCCGTTGTCCAGCGCCACGCCGAGCACCGCCGGGGTTTTCAGTGGTTGCAGGCGGGCGTGATCGTCCAGTCGCTGGACGGTGACCGGGATCATTGTGCCGGTGCGGTCATAGGCCCAGGCACCGCTGACTTTCTCGGCCTTGAAGGCGTTGTCTTCCGCGCCATGGCCGTAAACGGTTTCGATATGGCCGCGGCGTTGTTCGGTCCACAGGCCGTGGGCCTGGACTTGCCCGGCGAGCAGGGCGGCGAGTAAAGCAGTGAGGAGGGCGGGTTTGGCAATACGCATACTGGAGTTCCTTGAGTGGTGGGTCAGAGATTGAGGGTCAGGCTGAGGCTGAGGTTGCGCGGGTCGCCGGGCATGACCCAGACGCTGTTGTAGGCGCGCTCGTAGTACTCGCGATCGAACAGGTTGTTAAGGTTCAGGCCGATACTGAGGTCATCGCTGGCCTGGTAGCGCGCGAGCAGGTCGACGGTGCTGTAGGCCGGTAATTCAAAGCTGCTGCCCGCTTGCCCCGAGCGATCCCCTACGTAGTTGAACGCGGCGCCTATGTCCGAACCGCGCAGGTGGCCGTCCTGAAATTGGTAGACGGTGAGCAGGCTGCCGCTGTGGCGGGCAACGCCGAGCAGTTTGCTGCCGGCTGGCAGGCTGTTGTCTTCGGTCACTTCGGCATCGATATAGGCGTAAGCGCCGATAATGCGCACGGCATCGCTGAGCTGGCCGCTGAACTGCATATCCAGGCCCTGACTGCGCGCCTTGCCGGCAGCGATGCTGTCGCCGGGGTTGGTCGGGTCGGCGGTCAGCACGTTTTCCTTGTCGATATGAAACAGCGCGATGGTCGCGCCCAGGCGGCTGTCGAGTAGGTCGAGCTTGAGCCCGGCTTCATAGCCAAGACCCTTCTCCGGTTTGAATACCGTGCCCTGGCTGCTGATGCTGTTGGGCTTGAACGAGGTGGAGACGTTGGCGAACACACCGACCTGCGGTGTCAGCTGATAGAGCAGGCCCGTGCGAGCGGTGGCGACATCCTTGTTCTGCTCATTGCGGACCCGGGTGCTGCGGTTCTGCGCGGTTTGCTCATAGCGCTCGAAGCGCGCGCCGATCAGGCCGCTGAGGTGTTCGCTGAAGCTGATCTGGTCCTGCAGGTTGAGGGCATAGCTTTCGGTGTGTTCGAAGAAGTCGTTGGGATTGACGATGGCCGGCTTGGCCTGGCCGTACTGCGGTTGGTAGATATTTTGGCCGTAGCCCAGGGTGGTCGCGCTTTGCGGGTACTTCTGGCTGTTGCGGTAGTTCTCATACTCCAGGCCAGCGAGGGTCTGGTGCTGCCAGCTGCCTAGGTTGAAGCTGCCGTGCAGCTCGGCCTGGGTAATGCTGTCGTTCCATTCGAAGCTGCGCTGGCGGTAGAAGCGCGTCAGGGTGTCACCGACCAGGCGTGACGGTTCGGAACTGTTGCCTTGCAGGCGGCCCTGCGCGTAGTGGTTGGCCAGGCGCAGCTTCCAGTTGTCATTGAGGTAGCGCTCCAGGCTGACCTGCAGCATCTGGTTGTCGTTTCGCACGCTGCCGTCGTTCGGTTCGCCCATAAAGCTGGAGTTTTTCACCGCGCCCATGCGGTTGTTCACCGCCGGAATACCACGGTCGAATACCGACTCGGTGCGGGTGAATTCGCTCTCGATCAGCAGCAGGGTGTCGGCGTCCAGCTGCCAGCTCAACGAGGGGCTGACGATTTGCCGTTCGCTGCCGCCATGGTCGCGAAAGCTATGGTTGTCCTCGACCGCCAGGTTGACCCGTGACAACAGGGTGGCGTCGTCATTCAGTGGGGTGTTGACGTCCAGGCTGCTGCGGTAGCGATCCCAGCTGCCGGCACTGGCCTTGAGTTGGCTGAAAGCCTCGGCCTGCGGTTTCTTGCTGACGATATTGATCATGCCGCCTGGGTCGCCACGGCCATACAGGCTGGCGGCCGGACCTTTGAGTACCTCGATGCGTTCGATACTGGAGGCGTCCGGCGAGCTGTAGCTGCCACGGTTGATGGCGAAGCCGTTCTTGTACAGCTCGCCGGTGGTGAAGCCGCGCACGCTGTAATTGAGGAAGGTCAGGCCGCCGAAGTTATTCTGCCTGGATACGCCTCCGACAAAGTCCAGGGCGCGGTCGATGCGCGTGGTGCCCAGGTCATCGAGCACCTGCGCGGGCACCACGTTGATGCTCTGGGCGATCTGCGCAATCGGTGTATCGGTGCGTGTGGCACTGGCCGAGCGAGTCGCGCGATAGCCTTGCACTGGGCCGTCCGCCTGTTCCTGGCGCGCGGTTACGGTGGTCGCGGTTAGTTCGACGGGGTTTTCTGCTGCTGCGGCAAAGGCGCTGGGGACCAGCAGACTGGCGAGTAAGGCGTGGGCGGCGCGCAAGGGACAACATCCTTCAAATGAATTTAATGTAATAACGTAACATTAAAATTGAGAGGGGTTATCGCTTGCGCTGCGAAAATTGAAAATGAAGGAGGGTCAGCTGCCGTTGACGGGCGGTCTTACGCCTATTTCTGCGGTCAGTTGCAGTGGTTTGCCGTTGCGCAGGATGTCGATGCTGATCTTCTCGCCCGGCTTGGCGCGAGCCACTTGGTTCATTGAGCTGCGACCATCTCCAGCAGCCTTGCCATCGATACTGAGGATCAGATCGCCGGGCTGTAGGCCTGCCTTCTGTGCTGGCCCGTCACGGTAAATGCCGGCGACGACGATGCCGGGGCGCCCGTCCAGGCCAAAGGACTCTGCCAGTTCCGGGGTCAGCGGTTGTACTTCGATGCCCAGCCAGCCGCGAATCACTTGGCCATGCTCAATAATGGCCTGCATCACATCCATCGCCAGCTTGGTCGGAATGGCGAAGCCAATGCCTTGTGAGCCGCCTGACTTGGAGAAAATCGCCGTGTTGATGCCGACCAGATTGCCGTAGGCGTCGACCAGTGCGCCGCCCGAGTTGCCGGGGTTGATCGCAGCGTCGGTCTGGATAAAGTCCTCGTAGGTGTTAAGGCCCAGTTGGTTGCGCCCGGTGGCGCTGATGATACCCATGGTCACGGTCTGGCCAACGCCGAACGGGTTGCCAATGGCCAGGGTTACGTCGCCAATACGGATATTGTCGGAGCGACCAAGGATGATAAACGGCAGGTCCTGGAGGTCGATCTTCAGCACCGCAAGGTCGGTTTCCGGGTCGCTGCCGATCAGTCGGGCCAAGGTTTCTCGGCCATCCTTCAGGGCCACGACGATCTGATCAGCACCGTCGACCACATGGTTATTGGTCAGCAGGTAGCCTTCCGGGCTCATGATTACCGCCGAGCCGAGGCTGGATTCCATGCGCCGCTGCTTGGGCAGGTTGTCACCGAAGAACTTGCGAAACTGCGGGTCCTCGAACAGCGGATGTGCGGGTTTATTGACGAATTTGGTGGTGTATAGATTGGCCACTGCAGGCGATGCGGTCTTGACCGCATCGGCATAGGACACCGGACCTTCCTGCATGCGGCTATAGAACGGTGCCTGGCGTACGTGCACGTCCTGCCCAGGCAAGCCAACCCATTGCGGGAAATACTGCATGATCAGCAGTGCCGACAGCACGCCGACCAGCAGGGGCCAGCCGAGGAAACGCAGGGACTTGAACATCGATCCAATCCTGAGGGTTGCCGGGGGCAGGTGCGCCCCTTAAGGTGCGCCATTATAGAGAAGCCGCTGAGAATAAAGCAGCGCCTCGCAACTGTTGATAAGGAAACCTTATGGCCATTGCCCTGGCGACCCTGGTGGAAGAAGCCGACCGCTACCTGAATGCCGCGCGCATTAGCGATTACTGTCCCAATGGCCTGCAGGTTGAAGGCCGGCCGCAGGTGCGGCGTATCGTCAGCGGGGTGACCGCCAGCCAGGCGCTGGTCGATGCAGCGGTCGAAGCGCAAGCCGATGTGCTGCTGGTGCACCATGGCTACTTCTGGAAGGGCGAGAATCCCTGCGTCACCGGCATGAAACAGCGGCGCCTTAAAACCCTGTTGGCCAACGACATCAGCCTGTTGGCCTATCACCTGCCGCTCGATGTGCACGCCGAAGTAGGCAATAACGTGCAGCTAGCTGCCCAGCTGGGTATCACGGTGGAGGGGCCGCTGGAACCGGAAAACCCACGCACTGTTGGTCTAGTCGGTTCGCTGTCTGAAGCCATGAGCCCGCACGACTTCGCCCGTCATGTGCATCAGGTGCTCGGTCGTGAGCCCCTGCTGGTTGAGGGTGATGCGATGATTCGTCGAGTTGGCTGGTGCACAGGCGGCGGCCAGGGCTATATCGATCAGGCGATTGCCGCTGGCGTTGATCTGTATCTGACCGGTGAAGCCTCCGAACAGACGTTCCACAGCGCCCGTGAAAATGGCATCAGCTTTATTGCCGCTGGACATCACGCCACCGAGCGTTATGGGGTGCAGGCGTTGGGCGATTACCTGGCGCGGCGCTTTGCCATTGAGCACCAATTTATTGATTGTCCTAACCCCATATAAGGCCTCGATGCGGGCTTTCCTGTAGGTATAAACCTAGATCGTTTCGATCTAACCACTCTCCTGATTAGACGAAGGTGCTGTGCTAGAGTGCGCCTTCGTCCGCGGCCATCGGCCCAAACACATTGCAACGCGTGAGTAGCCATGCTCGATAAACTGACCCACCTGAAACAGCTGGAGGCGGAAAGTATCCACATCATTCGTGAAGTGGCCGCCGAATTCGACAACCCGGTAATGCTCTATTCCATCGGTAAAGACTCCGCCGTGATGCTGCACCTGGCACGCAAGGCGTTCTTCCCTGGCAGGCTGCCGTTCCCGGTGATGCACGTCGATACCCGCTGGAAGTTTCAGGAGATGTACAGCTTCCGCGAGAAGATGGTTAACGAGTACGGTCTGGACCTGATCACCCACACCAACCCCGATGGCGTGGCGCAGGACATGAACCCCTTCACCTACGGCAGTGCCAAGCACACCGACGTGATGAAGACCGAGGGCCTCAAGCAGGCGCTGGACAAGTATGGTTTCGACGCCGCCTTCGGTGGCGCGCGCCGCGATGAAGAGAAGTCCCGCGCCAAAGAACGCGTGTACTCCTTCCGCGACAGCAAGCACCGCTGGGACCCGAAGAATCAGCGTCCCGAGCTGTGGAATGTGTACAACGGCAACGTCAAAAAGGGCGAGTCGATCCGGGTATTCCCGCTGTCCAACTGGACTGAGCTGGATATCTGGCAGTACATCTATTTAGAAAGCATCCCGATCGTGCCGCTGTATTTCGCCGAAGAGCGCGAAGTGATCGAGATGAACGGCGCGCTGATCATGATCGACGACGAGCGCATCCTCGAACACCTCACTCCAGAGCAGAAAGCCAGCATCCATAAAAAGATGGTGCGCTTCCGTACCCTCGGCTGCTACCCGCTGACCGGTGCGGTGGAGTCCACGGCAACCAGCTTGCCGGAGATTATTCAGGAAATGCTGTTGGCCAAAACCTCTGAGCGCCAAGGCCGAGTCATCGACCATGACTCCTCCGGCTCGATGGAAGAGAAGAAACGTCAGGGGTACTTTTAATATGTCGCACCAATCCGATTTGATCAGTGAGGACATCCTCGCCTACCTCGGCCAGCACGAGCGTAAAGAGTTGCTGCGCTTTCTTACCTGCGGCAACGTCGATGACGGCAAAAGCACCCTGATCGGCCGCCTGCTGCATGACTCCAAGATGATCTATGAAGACCATTTGGACGCCATCACCAAAGACTCGAAAAAATCCGGCACCACGGGTGAAGAGGTCGATTTGGCACTGCTGGTCGACGGCCTGCAAGCCGAGCGCGAGCAGGGCATCACCATTGATGTGGCCTACCGTTATTTCAGCACCACCAAGCGCAAGTTCATCATCGCCGACACCCCCGGCCATGAGCAGTACACCCGCAACATGGCCACCGGCGCATCCAACTGTGACCTGGCGATCATTCTGATCGACGCCCGTTACGGTGTGCAGACCCAGACCAAACGCCACAGCTTTATTGCCTCCTTGCTGGGCATCAAGCACATCGTCATTGCGGTCAACAAGATGGACCTCAAAGGCTTCGATCAGGGCGTATTTGAGCAGATCAAGGCCGATTACCTGAAGTTTGTCGAAGGCATTGCCTTCAAACCAAGCTCGATGCACTTCGTGCCGATGTCGGCGCTGAAGGGCGACAACGTGGTCAACAAGAGCGAGCAGTCGCCTTGGTACACCGGCCAGTCGCTGATGGAAATTCTCGAAACCGTGGAAGTGGCAGGCGACCGTAATTTTGACGACCTGCGCTTCCCGGTGCAGTACGTCAATCGGCCGAATCTGAACTTCCGTGGCTTCGCCGGCACCCTGGCCAGCGGCATTGTGCGCAAAGGTGACGAAGTCATCGCGCTGCCGTCGGGCAAGGGCAGCAAGGTCAAATCCATCGTCACCTTTGAAGGTGAGCTGGAGCAGGCCGGTCCAGGTCAGGCGATCACCATCACTCTGGAAGATGAGATCGACGTATCGCGCGGCGACATGCTGGTGCATGGCGACAACCGCCCACAGATCAGTGACAGCTTTGATGCCATGCTGGTGTGGATGGCTGAAGAGCCGATGCTGCCGGGCAAGAAATATGACATCAAGCGCGCTACCAGTTATGTGCCAGGCTCGATTGCCAGCATCGCTCACCGGGTTGATGTAAATACCCTCGAAGAGGGCGCAGCGAGCAGCTTGCAACTCAACGAAATTGGCCAGGTGCGCATTGCCCTGGATGCACCGATTGCGCTGGACGGCTATGCGCACAACCGCACCACTGGTTCCTTTATCATCATCGACCGCCTGACCAACGGCACTGTCGGTGCAGGCATGATCATCGCCGAGCCATTGGGCGCCAAAGGTTCCGTGAGCCACCACGGCGCGCTGGCCCACGTGTCCACCGAGGAGCGTGCCGCACGCTTCGGTCAGCAGCCTGCCACCGTGTTGTTCAGCGGCCTGTCGGGCGCTGGCAAGAGCACCCTGGCCTACGCGGTGGAGCGCAAGCTGTTCGACATGGGCCGTGCGGTGTATGTGCTGGATGGGCAGAATCTGCGTCATGACTTGAACAAGGGCTTGCCGCAGGATCGCGCCGGGCGTACCGAAAACTGGCGCCGCGCCGCTCACGTTGCACGTCAGTTCAACGAAGCTGGCCTGCTGACCCTGGCTGCATTCGTTGCGCCGGATGCCGAAGGCCGTGAGCAGGCCAAGGCGTTGATCGGTGCCGAGCGCTTGATCACCGTCTACGTGCAGGCGTCCCCGCAGGTTTGCGCTGAGCGTGATCCGCAAGGGCTGTATGCCGCCGGTGGTGACAATATCCCAGGCGAGTCCTTCCCATATGACGTGCCGCTGAATGCCGATCTGGTGATCGATACGCAGTCAGTGTCGGTGGAAGAGGGCGTTAAGCAAGTGCTGGCTCTGCTGCGCGAGCGTGGCGCGATCTAAGACCCTGTTTACGATCAGCTGCGCGTCGGCCCTGCGGCGTTAAAAACAGGCTCGGCTGGCCGCGTGCGGCCAGCGCGCTTCAGCGCGACCCGAAGGGCGAGTGAAACGAGTAATGCTCATGTACAAAAGTACACTGGTGTGCGAGCCCACTCCGCTTCCTCGCCTGTTTTTGCCTTGCAGGACTCTAGCTCGCAAGCTCGTAAGCAGGCTCTAAACGAACTTGCTGCCCAATAAAAAGCCCCGCCTAGTGCGGGGCTTTTTATTGGCTGCTTGGTCGCCGAAGCGACCGAGTCAGCGGCTATTACTTGTTCTTCAAGCCGTAGCTAGCATCGAGCATACCCGGTACATCGGCGCTTTTCGGCGCGTAGTCCTTGGGCATTTCATTGTTTTTCGGCGGTGTCAGGCGCTCGCGTTTCTCGCTGGCATCCTCAGTATGCAAGGCTGCAAGCAGGCGCTGGCGGGTTAGCTCGTCGAGGGCCAAGCGGTTGGCACCGTCGGACAGGTGTTCCTGCACGTCCTGATAGCTCTGGGTGAGCTTCTTTACCATGCTGGCGGTGGTATTGAAGTGGCTGACCACCTCACTCTGATAGGTGTCAAAGCGCTCCTGCATTTCGTCCAGCTGGCGCTGGGTGCGGCTTGGGGCTGCATTGGGGGCCAGGCGAGCAATCAGGAAGCCAATGGCAATGCCGGCAACCAGGGTAATGGCGGGTAGCAGCCAGGCGGTGAGCGTCTGTTCCACGAGTCCTTCCTCTCTAAACGGCTTTGCTTTACGTTAACGGCTCGAACCTGCGCTGTATACCGCAATGCAATGCCGAAACGTTTGCGGTGTTGTGTGCGGCGCAGGCTGTCAGCTAGACGAGTCGACCCACTGCGAGGTCACGGAGTTCCCTGTTGCTCACCCGCGAAACCCCTCTGATGATTGCTGGCCCGAGCGGCCAACTCGAAGCCCTGTGGCTGGATGCCCCCGACGCCCGTGGCGTAGCGCTGATCTGTCACCCCAACCCGGTGCAGGGCGGCACCATGCTCAACAAGGTGGTCTCCACCCTGCAGCGCACTGCCCGCGACAGTGGCCTGGCCACGTTGCGCTTTAATTACCGTGGTGTCGGCGCCAGCGCCGGCAGCCACGATATGGCCTGTGGTGAGGTGGATGATGCCGAGGCCGTGGCCAACTGGCTGCGCGCGCAGCACCCCGAGTTACCGCTGACCTTGCTGGGCTTTTCCTTTGGCGGCTTTGTCGCCGCCGCCCTCGGCGCGCGGCTGGAAGCCCAGGGCGTAACGCTCGACAAGCTGTTTATGGTGGCACCGGCAGTGCATCGCCTTACTGAAGAAAGCCCCCCAGCCAGCAATTGCCCGCTGGTCCTGATTCAGCCCGAGGACGACGAAGTGATCGATCCACAAGTGGTTTACCAGTGGTCGGCGGCACTCGGGCGTGCCCATGAGCTGCTGAAAGTGGCAGAATGCGGCCACTTTTTTCACGGCAAGTTAACGGATCTCAAGGATCTGCTGCTGCCGCGTCTCTGAACTGATTGAGCCCCAATAAGCGAACGTTATGACCACTCGTATCCTTACCGGCATCACCACCACCGGCACGCCGCACCTAGGCAACTACGCGGGCGCGATTCGCCCGGCTATCGTTGCCAGCCGCGCTGCCGATGCGGATTCGTTCTACTTTCTGGCCGACTACCACGCGCTGATCAAGTGTGATGAGCCGGCGCGTATCCAACGTTCACGCCTGGAAATCGCCGCTACCTGGCTGGCGCTGGGCCTGGATACCGATAAGGCAACCTTCTACCGTCAGTCGGACATCCCCGAGATTCCCGAGCTGTGCTGGTTGCTCACCTGCGTAGCCGGCAAGGGCCTGCTGAACCGCGCCCACGCCTACAAGGCTTCGGTGGACAAGAACATCGAGCAGGGCGAGGACCCGGACGCAGGGATCACCATGGGCCTGTTCAGCTACCCGGTGCTGATGGCCGCGGACATTCTGATGTTCAACGCGCACAAGGTGCCGGTCGGCCGTGACCAGATTCAGCACGTGGAAATGGCTCGCGATATTGGCCAGCGCTTTAACCACCTGTTCGGCAATGGCAAGGAGCTGTTCACCCTGCCTGAGGCGGTGATCGAGGAAGACGTGGCGACCTTGCCGGGCCTCGACGGGCGCAAGATGAGCAAAAGCTACGACAACACCATTCCGTTGTTCGGTAGTGCCAAGCAGCTCAAGGATGCCGTAGCGCGGGTCGTAACTGACTCCAAACTGCCGGGCGAGCCGAAAGACCCGGACAGCTCGCACCTGTTCACTCTTTATCAGGCTTTTGCTGCACCGACCCAGCAGGCGGACTTCCGTGCTGCGCTGGAGGGCGGTATGGCCTGGGGCGAAGCCAAGCAGGCGCTGTGCAACCTGCTGGAAGCCGAGTTGGGCGAAGCCCGCGAGCGGTATCACGCGCTGATCAGCTCGCCGGCCGACCTGGAAGATATCCTCCTGGCCGGTGCCGCCAAGGCGCGCAAGACGGCCACGCCGTTTCTCGGTGAGCTGCGTGAGGCTGTTGGTCTGCGCTCCTTCCGCAGCCAGGCCGTCAACACGGCGGGTGAGAAGAAGAAAGCTGGCAAGAGCGCACGTTTTGTCAGCTTCCGTGACGACGACGGTAGCTTCCGCTTCCGCCTGCTGGATGCCTCCGGCGAGCAGCTGTTGCTGTCCAAGTCCTTTGCCGATGGCAAAGCGGCAGGCATGGTTAACAAGCGTCTACAGTCCGGCGAAGCACTGGATGTTCGCGAGCAGGACGGTGGCTTCGGCGTCTGGTTGGACGATGAATGCGTGGCGCAAAGCCCGGCATTCCCTGATAGCAGCGCCTGTCAGGCAGCTATTCAGCGTCTGCGTGAGGCTCTCGCGCCAGCGGAGTAACGCGTTGGGCGGTGCATTAATCGGATTTCCGCCCGCCAGCCGTGCTGGCCGATTGCCAATCAACGGGGGCGTCGCTAAAGTAACGCCCCCGTTTTACTTGCCCGGCTAACGAATTTATGACGCCCTTAGAACGCTACCAGGCTGACCTTAAACGCCCTGAATTTTTTCATGACGCCGCCCAGGAAACTGCGGTGCGTCATCTGCAGCGCCTGTATGACGATCTGGTCGCCGCAGACAAAGGCAGCGCAGGCGTGTTCGGCAAGCTGTTCGGCAAGAAGCCGCAGGGGCCGGTCAAGGGCCTGTATTTCTGGGGCGGCGTCGGGCGCGGCAAGACCTACCTGGTCGACACCTTCTTCGATTCGCTGCCGTTCGAGCGCAAGGTGCGCACGCACTTCCACCGCTTTATGAAGCGCGTGCATGAAGAAATGCGCAGCCTCAAGGGCGAGAAGAACCCGCTGACCATTATCGGTAAGCGTTTTGCCGATGAGGCGCGGGTGATCTGCTTTGACGAGTTCTTCGTCAGCGACATTACCGATGCGATGATCCTCGCCACCCTGATGGAAGAGTTGTTCAAGAACGGTGTCAGCCTGGTCGCGACCTCCAATATCGTGCCAGACGGCCTGTACAAGGACGGCCTGCAGCGCGCGCGCTTCCTGCCGGCGATTGCCCTGCTCAAGCAGCACACCGAAATCGTCAACGTCGACAGCGGCATCGACTACCGCCTGCGCGCTCTGGAGCAGGCTGAGCTATTCCACTGGCCGCTGGATGCTGCCGCTGAAGAGAGCCTGCAGAAGAGTTTCTCCAGCCTGCTGCCTGAGCACTGTGTGGTGCAGGAAAACGAGCCGCTAATGGTCGAGAACCGCGCCATCGTTGCGCGCAAGGTCGGTGATGACGTGGGCTGGTTCGACTTCCGCGAGCTGTGCGACGGCCCACGCAGCCAGAACGACTACATCGAGTTGGGCAAGATTTTCCATGCCGTACTGCTGTCCAACGTCGAACAGATGAGCACCGCCAAGGATGATATGGCGCGGCGCTTTATCAACCTGGTGGACGAGTTCTACGACCGTAACGTCAAGCTGATCATCTCCGCCGAAGTAGAGCTGAAAGACCTCTACACCGGCGGTCGCCTGACCTTCGAGTTCCAGCGCACCCTCAGCCGCTTGCTGGAAATGCAATCGCATGAGTTTCTCGCGCGTCCGCACAAGCCCTGAGAACCTGCTGACGATCTGCTGCGCGTCGGCCCTGCTGCGTTAAAAACAGGCTCAGAATGCTCATTTACACCAGTAAACTCCGCTTCCTCGCCTGTTTTTGCCTTGCATGGCTCTAGCTCGCGAGATCGTAAGCAGGTTCTGATCTAGCGTATTTACGTTCGCTGCCAAAGCCCGGATTTATCCGGGCTTTGTATTTGATGGCCTGCTGAAGACAACCGGGCCGTCTGCGCCCAGGCAGGATAAACTCTGCCCCATCGACTTATTTCAGCGGTTAGCCCTATGACGTTTGCCTCCCTCGGCCTGATCGAGCCTCTGCTGCGTACCCTCGACAGCCTCGACTACAAAACCCCCACCGCCGTACAGGCCCAGGCCATTGTGCCGGTCCTGCACGGTCGCGATCTGATGGCCGCTGCGCAAACCGGCACCGGCAAGACCGCCGGCTTTGCCCTGCCTGTGTTACAGCGGCTGATGATGGAAGGCCCAGAGGTGGCGAGCAACTCGGTGCGCGCACTGGTGCTGGTGCCGACCCGCGAGCTGGCTGAGCAGGTGCTGCAGAGCTTTATCACCTACGGCCAGCACCTGCCGCTGCGCAGTTATGCGGTGTATGGCGGGGTCAGCATCAACCCGCAGATGATGAAGCTGCGTAAAGGCGTGGACGTGCTGGTGGCCACCCCCGGCCGCTTGCTCGACCTGTTCCGGCAGAACGCGGTGAAGTTCAATCAGGTGCAAACCCTGGTGCTGGATGAAGCCGACCGCATGCTCGACCTGGGTTTTGCCAACGAGTTGGAGAGCGTGTTCCGCGCACTGCCGAGAAAGCGCCAGACCCTGCTGTTCTCCGCGACCTTCTCCGAAGCGATCCGTAGCATGGCCGGCGAAATGCTCAATGACCCGCTGAGCATCGAGGTCAGCCCGCGCAACGCCGCTGCCAAGTCGGTCAAGCAGTGGCTGATCCCGGTGGACAAGAAGCGCAAGAGCGAGCTGTTTCTGCATCTGTATCAGGCCAAGCGCTGGAGTCAGGCGTTGGTCTTCGTGAAAACTCGCAAGGGTGTTGATGAGCTGGAGGGCGAGTTGCAGCGCCACGGCATCAGTGCCGACTCGATTCACGGTGACAAACCCCAGGCCACGCGCCAGCGCGCCCTGCAGCGCTTCAAGGATGGTGAGGTCAAGGTGCTGGTGGCCACCGATGTGGCGGCCCGTGGTCTGGATATCGACACCATGCCGCTGGTGGTGAATTTTGATCTGCCGATTGTTGCCGAGGATTATGTGCACCGCATCGGTCGTACCGGGCGGGCGGGCTCCACAGGGCAGGCGGTTTCACTGGTCTGCGCCGATGAGGTGCAGTTGCTCTCGGCCATTGAAACCCTGACCCAGCAGGTGCTGCAGCGTATCGACGAGCCGGACTTTATCCCAGATCACCGCGTGCCACAGACGCTGCCCGGTGGCCAGGTGGTGAAAAAGCCGAAGAAAGCCAAGAAGCCGAAAGTGGTCGGCGGCGGCAAGGGCGGTAGCCTGGGGCGCTGGATGGAGGCTGACGAGCCGGCCGCCCCATCGGTCAAAGCCGTGCGCAAGGTGCCGAGCTTTGGTGGTAAAGCAGGTAAGCCGGGTAAATTTACCAAGTAGCTTTAGGTTTGCGGGACGGCTTGCGCGGCAGCTTGGGCTGCTGCCAGCTGCTTCTTGTGGGTCGCAGCTGCGGTCATGTCGTAAATTACTACGCAGATGTGCTCGACCTCACCGGTGGCACCCGCCAGGGGCAGCAGGGTGACGTTCTGGTACATAAAGTCTTCCTGCCCGGTGATCGGCTGGTAGTTCTTGAAGTGCATCAGGTACGGATGCTGCTCCCACAGGCTGAACGCGCGGGTGCCGAGTTGCACCACCGTATCGACCTTACGTTTTAACCAAACCTCGTTGATCTCTGGGAACAGGCTGAACAGGTTTTTGCCGTGCACCTCATCCGGGCCCATGCCGGAGTGGTTTTCCATAAAGCTGTTCCATACCTCGACCTGGTACTGGCGGTCGAGCACGATGACGCCAACGTCGATGCACTGCACGATGTCGAGCAGCCAATGCACTTCTTTAATATCTATCTGTGCGGGCATGGACGTACCGCCTAGTTCATCAGGTAGTTGATCTTGTTGGTCAGGCGTTTGATTGAGTCTTCGGTAAACAGCAGCAACAGGTCGAAGTGAATGTTGTTCGCCTCCAGGCTGTAGCTGACCTCCACCGCCAGGGTTTTCTTCCAGCGGCGCTGATTGAGGTGAATCAGTTGCTCGATGGAGGAATGCTGACCGAGCAGTTGCGGATGTCCCTGAGAAAAACGCACGTCGATCTGTTCGGCAATCCCAGCCAGGCAGGCGCCGATCAGAATGCTGGCCAGATCCAGAAGCATTTCCGAGGTTTCCAGATCATCTTTCGGCTGCCATTTGAGCAGGCGCGCCATGTCGGAAACTTCCGAGTCATGGAACAGCAGCAGCGATTCGCCGGCGATGCCATCACCGATAAAACCTTGGCATACCGCGCTCATGCGCTCGCCATGCATGGCGTCGGTGAGGGTCATGTGCAGTTCGCTGACTTCGAAGATGTTCACCTGCGGCACCGGCAGTTGCACGAACACGCCGAGTGCTTTGGCCAGCAGCGCGGCGGCGCGCCCCATGGCGACGTTAGTGATCTCGCGCAGGGCATCGCGGAAGTTAACCTTTAGCTCATCGAGCAGCGCTGCCTGGGCCACGGCGCCAGGCGTAGCTTTGGGGTCGAACAAGCCGAGTTCGAGCAGGGTGCTGCGCAGAATATCGGGGTCGGCGGGCTTCTTGATAAAGGCCAGTGCACCGAGTTCCTTGACCCGGCGTACGGCTTCATCCTGGACGTCGCCGGAGACCACTACGACCTTGCAGGCCAGACCCTCGGCGCGCATGGCCGCAAGGGTTTCGTAGCCGTCGAGCACTGGCATGGTCAGGTCCAGTAACATCACCTGGCCCAGCCCCTGGCGAAGCGCGGCCAAGGCTTCCTGACCATTGGTGGCCTGGCTGATGGTCACCGGCCATTCGGGCGGCAGGGCGCGAATCAACTGCTTGCGCGCCATGTTCGAGTCGTCGCAGACCACTAGTGGAATCACGGCTAGAGAGTACCTGTGCGCGTGGAAGAACACCGCTCTATGACGGTTTTCCCAAGCATAGTCGCTTGAGGTACGCCGTGTGGGGTTATCTGGTGTGTGGCAGCCACTCGAGCATGCCCTGCGCGGCGCGGCGGCCGCTGGCAAAGCAGGCGGTCAGCAGGTAGCCGCCGGTGGGCGCCTCCCAGTCGAGCATTTCTCCGGCGCAGAAGATGCCAGGCAGCGCCTTGAGCATCAGCTTGTCGTCCAGCTGCTCGAAGGGCACGCCGCCGGCTGTGCTAATGGCTTCATCCAGTGGCCGTGGGCGGATCAGGGTGATCGGCAGGGACTTGATTGCACTGGCTAGCAGCGCCGGATCATTAAACACATCCGCGCTGGCCAGCTCGCGCAGCAAGGCGGTTTTGACCCCGTCGATCCCTGCCTGGCGATGCAGGTGTTTGGCCATCGACTGCGAGCCGCGCGGCTTGCTCAGGGCTGTCTGCAGCTTGGTCAGCGGCGTTTGTGGCAGCAGGTCTAGATGGACGGTGGCGCTGTCGCGCTGGTTAATCGTTTCGCGAATAGCGGCCGACAGGGCATACACCAGGCTGCCTTCGATGCCGCTGGTAGTCAGTACAAACTCGCCCAGGCGGGGCTCTACGCCCGTCAGGCTGAGGCTGACGTTTTTCAGCGGTGCGCCGGCGAACTTGTCACGCAGAAACGGGCTCCAGACGCTGACATCAAAGCCGCAGTTGCTTGCTTGCAAGGGCGCGATCTGCACGCCACGGTTTTGCAGCAGGCTGACCCAAGCGCCATCCGAGCCCAGCCGCGCCCAGCTGCCGCCGCCCAGTGCCAACAGGGTGGCGTCAGTATTAACTGTGCGTTCGCCGGCAGGTGAGGCAATACGCAGCGCGCCTTGCGTATCCCAACCCAGCCAGCGATGTCGGGTATGGATCTGCACCCCCAGCTCGCGCAGGCGCTTAAGCCAGGCGCGCAGCAGCGGTGCGGCTTTCATATCGCTGGGGAATACCCGGCCCGAGGTGCCGACAAAGGTGTCGATCCCCAGCCCATGAATCCAGGCGCGCAGGGCGTCGGCATCGAAATCCTGCAGCAGCTCGGCCACTTCTGCTTGGCGCTGGCCATAGCGGGCGACAAAGGCCGGCTTGGCCTCGGAGTGAGTGATATTCATGCCGCCCACACCAGCCAGGAGGAACTTGCGGCCGACCGAAGGCATACCGTCGTAAAGATCGACCTGCACACCGCCCTGGGACAGAACTTCAGCGGCCATCAGCCCGGCAGGGCCGCCGCCGATAATGGCAACGCGTGGAGCGGGCTTTGGCAAGGCACTGTTCATGGCGGTTTCGGCGTGGGGTGTGGCCGCGCATTCTAACCGAGGCGGCGTCTGCCTTGTCATTTGCCCCGGCTTCGGGCAGGGTCGCAGTCAGAATTTCTGACTGGAGCCCCTTATGTCTGACCTCTACCCCAGCATCGACCCCGACGGCCTGATCGAATACTCGGTGGTCTACACTGACCGCTCCCTCAACCACATGTCGCAGTCGTTTCAGGGCGTGATGAAGGATATTTCCAGCACCCTGAAACAGGTCTACAACGCCCACGCCATGGCCATCGTGCCCGGTAGCGGTACCTATGGCATGGAAGCGGTGGCGCGTCAGCTGGCCACCGGGCAGAAGTGCCTGGTGCTGCGCAATGGCTGGTTCAGTTACCGCTGGACGCAGATTTTCGAGATGGGCCAGATCCCCTCTGAATCGATTGTGCTCAAGGCTCGCCCGGTCGCTGAGGGCAGCCAGGCGGCGTTCTCCCCGCCACGGCTGGTCGATGTGCTGGCAGTAATCGCTGCGGAAAAACCGCAGGTGGTGTTCGCCCCGCATGTGGAAACCTCTTCCGGCATGATTCTGCCAGACGGCTACCTGCGCGCCGTGGCGGATGCTGTGCATGCGGTCGGCGGCCTGTTTGTGCTCGATTGCATCGCTTCCGGCACCCTCTGGGTGGATATGCAGGCCTGTGGTATCGACGTGCTGATCAGCGCACCGCAGAAAGGCTGGAGCGCCTCGCCGTGTTGTGCTCTGGTGATGCTCAGCGAGGCCGCCCAGGCCCGCGTCGAAGCCACCCAGAGCACCAGCTTTGCCTGCGACCTGAAGAAGTGGCTGCAGATCATGCAGGCCTATGAGCAGGGCGGCCACGCCTACCACGCCACCATGCCAAGCGATGCCCTGGCGCGTTTTCGCGATGCCATGCGTGAGGCAGAAGCCATCGGCTTTGCCACCGTACGCAACCAGCAGCAGGAACTTGGCGAGCGTGTGCGTGCCTTGCTGGCCAGCAAAGGCTTTAAAAGCGTTGCCGCGGAAGGCTTCGAGGCTCCAGGCGTAGTGGTGTGCTACACCACCGATGGCAATATCAAGAACGGCAGCAAATTCGCCGCCTTAGGCCTGCAAATCGCGGCCGGCGTACCGCTGCAATGCGACGAACCGGCGGATTTCCAGACCTTCCGCCTGGGGCTGTTCGGCCTGGACAAGCTGGGCAATATCGACCGCACCGTGGCGACTCTGGAGCAGGCGCTGGATAAGGTGCTGGCGGAGTAACCGATGCGCAGGATGGGTCGGGCCGCGCAGGTTGAGCATCGCGCCATCTATGACTCTCCTGGCGTCGCAGCGATACCTGCCGATGGGTATCGCTGCGCTCAACGCCACGGGTTTAGCCGACCTTGACTGCCAGCAGCGTGTAGCTCAACGGCAGTCTTTCCGGCTGGTTGTCCAGCCGCCACTCACCATCCTCGCCCAGGCTCATCTGGCCCGGCAGGGCTTCCCAGGGCAGGCTGGTGTGCTCTTCCAGGGCCGTCAGGCGCATGCCGTGGCGCAGCAGCGCCGTAATGATTTCGCCCAGGCCGTGGTTCCATTCGTGGGTGATGGTGGCCTTAAGCGTGGTGTCGGTTGCTACGTAGGTGTTCTCGTCATCCCAGACCATCGGCTCGCTATGTTCGAAGTACGGTTGGGTGATCTGCAGGGCATGCTGACAGTCTTCGTCGAGTGTCATCAGCACGGGGTGGGCTTCGCGCAGAAATAGGCGTCCGCCTGGCTTGAGTAGGGCCGCGACATTGCGCGCCCAGTCATCAAGCTGCGGCAGCCAGTTCAGTGCGCCAATGCCGGTGTAGACCAGGTCAAACGAGTGCGCGCCGAGCACCTTGGCGGCGTCGTAGACCGAGGCTTCGACAAATTCGATGTGCTCACCGCAGCTGCTCGCCAGTTTTCCGGCTTGCTCCAGCGAGGCGGAGGAAAAGTCCAGCCCCGTCATCTGTGCGCCCAGGCGGGCCAGCGACAGGGTGTCGGTGCCGATATGGCACTGCAGGTGCACCGCGCGCAGGCCGCTGATATCGCCGAGGCGCGGCAGGTCAAAACGCACCACCTCGGATAAGTGCTCGGGTGAGGCGATAAATAGCTGAATCTGGTAATCGGGCGAGGCTGCATGCAAGGCGGCGCGCTCGTTCCAGTTGGCTTTGTTCAGGGCAAACGAGTCATCCATGACGGTATTCCATTCAGTGTGTGGTGGCGTGTTTATCCAGCGCGCTCAGTATGGCGTAGGCGGCCTTGATTCGGGCCGCGTTGGGGTAGTTCTTGTTGGCCAGCATAACCAGGCCGAGGTTCTGGCTGGGGACAAATACGGCGTAGGCGCCGAAGCCGCCGGTTGAGCCGGTTTTATTGAACAGGCTGTCGCTCGGCTCAAACTCGGGTGGTAGCAGGCGCGTGGCGGGTTGTGACTCCAAGGCCATGGCTGGGGAATTGCCAGCTTGCAGGCGCTCCAGGCTGATCGGGTAGGGGTAGCGCTCCCAGCCGAGGCCCTGAGTCATTTCGCCAACGCGGTAATAACCGGCGTGGGTAATGCCGATAGCGTGCTGCAGGTCAGGGTTTAGGCCAGCAGGGCTGATGTTGGCCTGGACAAAACGCAGCATGTCCTTGGCGTTGGTTTTCACCCCGTAGGCTTCGGCGTCGAGCATCCCTGGTGAGACGCGCAGCGGCTGGTTGTCCTTGCTGTAGCCGTAGGCATAGCTCGGCATCTGCGCCGCCGGCACCAGGATATAGCTGTGCGATATGCCTAGTGCGGGGAACAGCGTGCCCTCCATCAGCGCGGGGAACGGCTGGCCCATGCTGCGCGCGGCGAGGTAGCCGAGCAGGCCAATGCTGGGGTTGGAATAGCGTCTGTGAGTGCCGGCAATATGCTCTGGCTGCCACTGGCGGTAATAGGTGAGCATGCTGGCTGGGTCGGTCACGTTGTCGGGGAACTGCAGCGGCAGCCCACCGGCGGTGTAGGTTCCGAGGTTGAGCAGGCTGGTATGCTCCAGCTGGCTGCCGCGCAGCTCGGGCCAGTGTTGGCCGGCGCTGTCCATCAGGGTCAGCTTGCCGGTGGTCTGCGCCAGGGCAGCGAGGGTGGCGGTTAACGGTTTACTCAGCGAGCCGATTTCAAACAGGGTATCGCTGGTCACGGGCTGCTGGTCGTCCAGCCGCGCCACGCCATAGTTGAAGTAGTGTGCCTGACCGTTTTGGCTGATCGCCACGGCCATGCCGGCGATGTCGTATTCCGCCATCACCGGGCGGATGGTGGCGTCCACCAGCGACTGCAGTGTGTCGTCGGCGTGTGCGGCCGTGCCGAATGCCAGTGCGGCCAGCAGGGCCGGCAGTGTTCTGAGTTTTGTGTACATGCTGTGTGATATTCCGTGGTCGTGGAGATGCGCGATGTGACAGCGCATGTAGCTCTTTTATCCCAGCCCGTGCGTTTGCCAGACCTTTGCCGCGCTGTGATGCAGAATGCCGTGGCGCTGGGCCAGGGCCATGCGGTCCTTGTCGTAGCCGCCGCCGATCAGTCCGACCACCGGGATATCGCGGCTCAGACAGTGGTTGAGCACGGCTTCATCACGGGCGGCGATGCCGGCATCCGTCAGGTTAAGGTAGCCGAGGGCATCGTGCTGGTGCACATCGACGCCAGCGTCGTACAACACGATGTCCGGCTGATAGAGCGGCAGCAGGTAGTTGAGGGTGTCGTTGACCACCTTGAGGTAGTCGTCATCGCCCATACCGTTGGGCAGGGGAATATCCCAGTCGCTGGCGGCTTTGCGTGCCGGGTAATTCTTTTCGCAGTGCAGCGACACGGTGATCGCCTCCGGGGTGTTTTCCAGCAGGCGCGCGGTGCCGTCGCCCTGGTGCACGTCGCAGTCGAAGATCAGCACGCGTTGGGCCTTGCCACTGGCCAGCAGGTACTGACTGATCACCGCCAGGTCATTGAAGATGCAGAAGCCGGCCGGATGGTCGTAATGCGCATGGTGGGTACCGCCAGCCAGGTGGCAAGCCAGGCCATGCTGCAGGGCTTGTTCGGCGGCCAGCAGCGAGCCGCCCACGGCGCGAATAGTGCGTTGCGCCAGAGCGGCGCTCCAGGGCAGGCCGAGGCGGCGCTGCTCTTCATAAGCCAGTTCGCCGCTGGCGAAACGCTGGATATAGGCCGGGCAGTGAGCCAGGGCGAGTACGTCCGTTGGGCACAGGTCGGGGCGTAGCAGCTCGGCGTCGGTGCTCAGGCCGCTGCCGACGAGGTGATCGCGTAACAGGCGGAACTTCTCCATGGGGAAGCGGTGGCCGGTCGGGAAGGGCGGGCTGTAATCGTCGTGGTAGACCAGCGGCAGACGCATGGGAGCGTGCTCGAGCGGAGATGCGGCGAGTATGGCGGCATGGCTGCCCAAGCCTCAAGTCTGGCTCCCGATTGGCCAGAATGCTGCCATTATTGTCCGCATCCATCTTTCAGTCGGGCCGACAAGTGTTGGCAAAGTCTTTACCATCTCGCCCCCAGTCAGGTGCGTTTACAGGAGAGCATGCATGAGTCAGGTGTTGAATGAGTTGGTCGCCCTGCTGACCCTGGAAACCATCGAAGAGAATCTGTTTCGTGGCGTCAGCCAGGATCTCGGTTTTCGCCAGTTGTATGGTGGCCAGGTTCTGGGGCAGTGCGTTTCGGCGGCCAGTCAGACGGTAGATACTGCGCGGCATGTGCATTCTATGCACGGCTACTTCCTGCGCCCCGGCGATGCCACGTTGCCAGTGGTTTATCAGGTTGAGCGTGTGCGTGATGGCGGCAGCTTCAGCACGCGGCGGGTCACGGCGATTCAGAAGGGCAAACCGATCTTTACCTGCAGCGCATCGTTCCAGTCCGATGAAGAAGGCTTTCATCACCAGAATCTGATGCCAGAAGTGCCGGGGCCGGAAGAATTGAAATCGGAAACCGAGCTGGCGCGCCTGGTGGTCGATGCCTTGCCGGAGCGCATGCGCGAGCGGGCGGTGAGCGACAAGCCAATCGAAATCCGCCCGGTAACCGTCGGCAATCCCTTTGCGCCCAAACCCAGTGAGCCGGCCAAACATGTGTGGTTTCGCGCTGCGGGCGAGCTGCCGGATGATCCGCAGCTGCACAAATATCTGCTGGGCTACGCCAGCGACTTCAACCTGCTGACCACTTCGATGCTGCCGCACGGCGTATCGGTGTGGCAGAAGTTTATGCAGGTCGCCAGTCTCGACCACTCGCTGTGGTTCCACGGCAATCTGCGTATGGACGACTGGCTGTTGTACAGCATGGACAGCCCCTGGGCCGGTAATGCCCGTGGATTCTCTCGTGGCAGCATCTTCAATCGTCAGGGCCAGCTGGTTGCATCGGTCGCCCAGGAAGGTCTGACCCGCGTGCGTGAGGATTGGAAATGACTTTGCGCAGTGCGAAGCACTGGGTCTTCGATATGGACGGCACCCTGACCCTGGCGGTGCACGACTTCGAGGCCATCAAGCGGGCGCTGGATATTCCCCTTGAGGACGACATCCTCAGCCATTTGGCGGCGCTGCCGGAAGCGCTGGCTGCGGCCAAGCATGCCTGGCTGCTGGAGCACGAGCGCGAACTGGCGCTGACTGCTGAACCGGCGCCTGGGGCGATTGAACTGGTACGCGAGCTGCACGGGCGTGGTTGCCGGCTTGGCATCCTCACCCGCAATGCTCATGAACTGGCGTTGTTGACCCTGCGCGCCATTGGCCTGGATGACTGCTTTGCCGTGCCGGACGTGATCGGCCGCGATGAAGCACCGCCCAAGCCTGACCCGGGCGGCTTGCTGCATTTCGCCAAAACCTGGCAGGTGGCGCCGAGTGAGCTGGTGATGGTCGGCGATTACCGTTTCGACCTGGAATGCGCTCGCGCGGCTGGCGCGCGCAGCGTGCTGGTCAATCTGGCGGAAAATCCCTGGCCGGAGCTGGTTGATCATTTCGCCGTGGATTGTCGGGCGTTGCAGCAGGTGTTGTAGGGTGAGGCGGGGCGCGTAGCTGAAGCTCTTTTCATCCACCACGGGGTCGCTGCTAGTGGATGGGTGAGGCGTGATCCACCCTACGGTTTGCCTGTTTTAATGGCAGCAGCCGGACTCCAGATCCTTGAGGATCGGGCAGTCCGGGCGGTCGTTGCCCTGGCAGTTGTCCATCAAATCCTTGAGCGTGTCGCGCAGGCCGCTGAGTTCGCTGATCTTGCGTTCCAGCTCGCTGATATGCGTGGCGGCGAGGGCTTTCACATCGGCACTGGCGCGCTGGCGGTCCTGCCACAGGGCCAGTAGCTGGCTGACTTCGGCTAGGGAGAAGCCGAGATCGCGCGAGCGTTTGATGAAGGCCAGGCGATGCAGGTCCTGTGGGCTGTACTGACGGTAGCCGCTGTCGGTACGGCCAGCCTCGGGCAGCAGGTCGATGCTTTCGTAGTAGCGGATCATCTTGGCGCTAAGGCCGGTTTTTTTCGCAGCTTGGCCGATATTCATCGTCGTCTCCTGCCCTGCGGCCTATTCGTGGTCTTTGGGTTTCCAGGTTTTTAGCAGTAACGCATTACTCACCACGCTGACGCTGGAAAGCGCCATGGCTGCGCCGGCCAGCATCGGGTTGAGCAGGCCGGCGGCCGCTAACGGAATGCCGACCAGGTTATAGGCGAAGGCCCAGAACAGGTTCTGGCGGATTTTGTTGTAGGTCCGCCGGCTGATATCCAGGGCATCGGCCACCAGCCGTGGGTCGCCGCGCATCAAGGTAATACCGGCCGCGTGCATGGCCACATCGGTACCGCTGCCCATGGCGATGCCGACATCCGCTGCCGCCAGCGCCGGGGCATCGTTGATGCCGTCACCGACCATGGCTACAACGGCGTCCTTCTTCAACTCAGTGATGATCGCCGCTTTGTTTGCTGGCAGCACTTCAGCGTGCGCGGCCTTAATACCCAGTGCCTGTGCCACTGAATTTACGCTGCCTTTGTTGTCGCCACTGATTAGGTGACTGGTGATGCCTTGCGCGCTCAGTGCACTGATGGCCTCTGCCGCACCCTCCTTGAGCGTGTCACCAAAGGCAAACAGGCCCAGTACCTGGGGTTGCGGTGCAAGCTCCATCAGCCAGGACAGGGTGCGGCCTTCAGCCTCCCAAGCCAACGCTTCGGCGATCAGTGTCTGGTTTTGCAGCCAGTGTTCTTCCAATAGGCGCTTATTGCCCAGGGCCAACTGCCGATCGCCAATTTTTCCGGCGATACCGCGTCCGGCCAAGGCTTGGCTGTCGCTGACCTCGGCCAGTGTCAGCTGCTGTTCGGCGCATTGGTCCAGTACCGCCTTGGCCAGGGGATGTTCACTGCCGCGTTGCAGGGCGCCGGCCAGTTGCAGCAATTGCGTGGCGTCGCCGTCGACAGCCTGCATGTGGGCGATGCGTGGCGAGCCGGAGGTCAGCGTGCCGGTCTTATCGAAGGCCACCAGCGTTACTGAATGAGCGACTTCCAAGGCTTCAGCGTCCTTGATCAGAATGCCGTGGCGCGCAGCCACGCCGGTGCCGGCCATGATGGCAGTGGGGGTCGCCAGGCCAAGGGCGCAGGGGCAGGCAATCACCAGTACGGCCACCGCGTTGAGTAGCGCTGTCTCAATACTGGCGCCGAGCAGCAGCCAGGTCACCAGAGTGGCCAGGGCGATCAGCAATACGCTGGGGACGAAAATACGGCTGACTTTATCCACCAGTTTCTGGATCGGCGCCTTGGCCGCCTGGGCATCTTCGACTAGGCGGATGATGCGCGACAACACGGTTTCGGCACCGAGCGCGGTGGTTTCGATCAGTAAGCGGCCTTCACCGTTGATCGCTCCAGCAGTGACGCTGTCACCCGGTTGTTTGGGTTGCGGCAGGCTTTCGCCGCTGATCAGCGCTTCATCGGCATCGCTCTGGCCTTCCTTTACCACGCCATCGACCGGGAAGCGCTCGCCAGGCTTGACCACGATGGTGTCGCCCAACTGCAGCTCAGCCAGCGCTACCCATTGCTCGACGCCGCCCTGCAGGCGCAGGGCGCGTTCCGGACGCAGGGCCTGCAAGGCGCGGATGGCGCTGCTGGTCTGGCGTTTGGCGCGGCTTTCGAGGTATTTGCCGAGCAGAATCAGCGTGATAATTACCGCTGAGGCTTCGAAATACAGATGCGGCATGCTGCCAGTCGGGCTTGCCGCCCATTGATAGAGGCTTAGGCCATAGGCGGCGCTGGTGCCGATGGCCACCAGCTGATCCATATTCCCCGCACGGGCGCGCAGGGCACTCCAGGCTGCGCGGTAGAAACGCGCGCCGAAGATAAATTGCACGGGTGTGGCCAGTGCAAACTGCAGCCACGCCGGCAGCATCCAGTGCAGGCCGAAGGGTTCGACAAGCATGGGGATGACCAGCGGTACTGTCAGCACAATGGCCAGTAGCAGCGCCCAGCGTTCGCGCTGCAGATGCTGCTTAGCCGTTGGCTGGGCCTGGGCTGTATCGTCCAGCAGGCTGGCGCTATAGCCGGCATGACTGACGGCTTGCAGTAGAGTGCTGTGATCAGTGACACGCAGCACCTGCAGCTGCGCCCGTTCGCTGGCCAGGTTGACGCTGACCGAAAGCACCCCCGGTTGCTGCGCCAGGGCACGTTCGATACGCCCTGCACAGCTGGCGCAGGTCATGCCGGAAAGAGCCAGCTCCAGGCGCTCGCTGGGCACCTCATACCCGGCCGCACTGACGGCATTAACCAGTTGTTCCAGGCTGTCGGCAGGCGCTTCGACGCGCGCCTGTTCACTGGCCAGGTTGATGCTGACGCTGGCGACATCGGCCACCTTGGCCAGAGCGCGCTCGACCCGCCCGGCGCAGCTGGCGCAGGTCATGCCGCTGATGGGCAGGTTGAAGGTGGTGAGGCTGGACATGAGAGGTCCTCCATTGAGTTCCAGCACAGGATCAACCTTGCCATGTGGGTAAGGTCAAGCGTTGTTTTATGGCTGCCATCCATGGCCGTCACCCCACGGGCCGTTGTTGCGCGACGTTAAAAATCGCGCCCTGCGATTTTTTATGGCGTTGCACCCTTGGCCGTCACCCTGCGGGTCGTCGCTGCGCGGCGTTGAGAGTAACTTCCGGTGATTTTTTATCCCTTGACCTTACCCTTATGGCAAGGCCAACACTCAGTTATCCGTTTACCATGGCGACTTATTTATATAGGAGGTTGTTTATGCAGGTATCTCAGGTTCACGCATTCCGGGTTGATGGCATGACCTGCCAGCATTGCGTCAAGACCATCACCGAGGCGCTGTTGGCCTGTGACCCGGCGGCTGATGTGAAAGTGAAGTTTCCCGGCGGTGAAGTGCGGGTGAGCAGCAGCGTTCCGGTTGATCAGTTGATGGTCGCCATCGTCGAGCAGGGCTACGGCGTTAGCCTGGCGTAAGCACAGCCGGGTTTGGCCAGTCGCGGATCAGCCCACGAAAGCAGGCGTCGATCATCGGTGCGGTATCGCTGAGCGGGTCGAACAGGTTGGGGTCGCGCGACCAGTCGTAGAACAGACCAATCAGCAGTGCATGCACGGTACGCGCGGCCAGGCGTGGTGTCAGCCCGGCATGCAGGCGCAGGCGCACTGACGGCGTGTTGAATTGCTGCTCGCAGAGCGCGATAAACAGGTTGATAAAGGCTTCTTGGCGCTCTTCGGCCTCGCGCAGTTCTTCGGTGAACTCACACTTGCGCAGCAGAATGGTGAAGATGCGCTTCTTCTGCGGCTCGCGGGCCAGGTTTTCGATGGCTTCAATACACAGCTCACGCAAGGTCTGCAGTGGATCGTGTTCGGGGCAGCCACGCATACGTTCGGCCAGCTGTTCCGGCGGCAGGCGTACCTGATTGAGCATGGCATTGAACAGGTCAGCCTTGTTGGCAAAGTGCCAATACACCGCGCCGCGCGTCACCCCTGCATGCCGGGCGATGTGCTCAAGGCTAGTGTGCGCCACGCCTTTTTCCAGAAACAGCGCTTCGGCGGCCTCTAGGATGGCGCAGCGGGTTCTCTCGGCGTCTTGTTTGGTTCGGCGCATGGCAACAGGCGTATTTCTGGCTAGGCTGAGCACAAAGTGTAATGAACTTAAGGGTAATGTTCTATTTACAAACACTTGTGTATGTATCTAGCATTGCCGGTCTCAAACGTCGCGCCTTGCGTTTTTTCGGAGACACCCATGCTTTTTCCTCGTCGCTTGCCGGTTACTGCCGGTTCCTTGCTGTTGGCTTTTTTGGCCGCTCCGCTGTTTGCCGCCGATGCTCCGCCAGCGCCCGAGGTGGTGGTCGAAACCGTCAAGGCCGAGGCACTGCCGCTGGAGCTTGAATACTCCGCGCGCACTGCCGGTTTCCGTGAAGTGCAGGTGCGGGCCCAGGTCAGTGGCATTCTGCAGGAACGCACCTATCTGGAAGGCAGCCAGGTCAAGAAAGGCCAGGTAATGTTTCGCATCGATCCGCGCACCTATCAGGCCGCGCTGAGCCGTGCCAAGGGTGCTTTGGCGCAGGAACAGGCGCGTTACCGTCAAACTGAGCGTGATCTCAAACGTATCCGCGAGTTGCAGAAAAAGGGCTTTGCCAGCGAAAGCGAGCTGGACAATGCCGTCTCCAACTTCGAGCAGAGCAAGGCGAATATCCAGGCCGCCGAGGCCGAAGTGCAGTCCAAGCAGATCGACCTCGATTACACCACGGTAAAAGCGCCGATCTCCGGCATCACCAGTAAGGAAACTGTCTCCGAAGGCAGCCTGATGGTGGCCGGTGATCCAAGTGCCAGCCTGCTGAGTAACATTACTCAGTTGGATCCGATCTACGTCAACTTCGCCGCCCCTGATTCCGATGTGGAGAGTGTGCGCAGTGGCCTGCAGAACGGCAGCCTGGTGCTGCCGGAAGACGGCAAGATGGGCGTGCAGATTACCCTCGGTGACGGCAGCGTCTATCCGCTGGAAGGCAAGGTGGATTTCACCGACAGCCTGATTGATCGCGGCACCGGCACCGTCAGCGCGCGCGCGGTGGTGCCTAACCCAGAGCAGACGCTATTGCCGGGTCAGTTCGTCCGTGTGCAGGTCAAGGGCCTGAGTATTCCCAACGCCATGACTCTGCCTGAGCGCGCGATTGCCCAAGGCCCTGGCGGCACCTTTGTTTACGTGGTTGATGAAGGCGGCGTGGCGCGGATGCGTCAGGTCACTACCGGGCATACGGCCAAAGGCCGCTGGGTGATTGTTTCCGGCATCAGCGCCGGTGATCGGGTGATCGTCGAGGGCCTGCCGAAGGTGCGCCCGGACACCCCGGTAAAAGTTGCCGCCCCAGCCGCCAGTCAATCTTAAGGAGCGTTCCCGGTGATCTCACGCTTCTTTATCGACCGTCCGGTATTTTCCGCGGTCATCTCGATCATCATCGTGCTCGCGGGCCTCATGGCCATGCGCTCGTTACCGATCGCTCAGTACCCACAGATCCTTCCGCCGCAGGTGTCGGTCAGCGCCAGCTATGCCGGTGCCAGCGCTCAGGTGATTGCCGAGACAGTGGCCGCACCGTTGGAGCAGTCGATCAACGGCGTCGAGGGAATGATCTACCAGCAGTCCAACTCCGGCGGCAACGCCATGAGCCTGTCGGTGTACTTCGAGGTGGGCCGCGATCCTGATCAGGCCACCATCGACGTTAACAACCGCGTCCAGGCTGCCCTGGCCAAACTGCCGGAAGAAGTCCGTCGACAGGGCGTCAAGGTGCAGAAGAAGTCCTCGGACATCCTTCAGGTGGTCACCCTGTACTCGTCGGATGGCTCGCGCGACCCGGTTTATATCAGCAACTACGCGCTGATCAATGTCATCGACGAACTCAAGCGCCTGCCGGGCGTGGGCGATGTCAGCCAGTTCGGCTCGAAAGACTATTCCATGCGCATCTGGCTGCGTCCGGACAAGCTGGCGCAGTACAACCTGACGCCGACCGATGTGGTCAATTCAATCCGTGAGCAAAACTCGCAGTTTGCCGCCGGCAGCTTTGGCCAGCAGCCGCTCAAGCAGGAGCAGGATTTCACCTACACGGTGACCACCCAGGGCCGCTTCACCGACCCGAAAGAGTTTGAAAACGTCATTCTGCGCACCGACGACACTGGCGCCAGTCTGCTGCTCAAGGATGTCGCGCGGATCGAATTGGGCGCACAGGACTATTCGCTGATGACCTCGCTCAACGGTCAGCAGAACGCTGCCTTTGGCGTATACCTGCAGCCAGGCGCTAATGCCCTGGATACCGCCGAAGCGGTCAGCAAAACCCTGGAGCGTCTATCAAAGAACTTCCCCAGCGGCATGACCTACAAGGTGCCATACGACACCACCAAGTTCGTTCGGGTGTCGATTGAGGAGGTGATTCACACCTTCTTCGAGGCCTTGATCCTAGTAGTACTGGTGGTGTTTATCTTCCTGCAGAACTGGCGCGCCACGCTGATCCCGGTGTTGGCGATTCCAGTCTCGCTGGTCGGCACTTTCGCCGGTATGTACATGCTCGGTTTCTCGATCAACCTGCTGACGCTGTTCGGCATGGTGCTGGCCATTGGTATCGTGGTCGACGACGCCATTGTGGTGATCGAGAACGTCGAGCGGGTGATGGCCACCGATAAGATCGGGCCGCGTGAGGCAACCATCAAGGCCATGGAGGAGGTAACCGGGCCGATCATTGCCATCGTCCTGGTGCTCTGTGCGGTATTCGTACCGGTGGGCTTCCTCGGCGGCCTGGCCGGGGAGATGTATAAACAGTTTGCTATCACCATTGCCGTGTCGGTGGTGATCTCCGGCATTGTCGCCCTGACCCTCAGCCCAGCTCTCTGCGCCTTGCTGCTCAAGCCTGGGCACCATGAGCCGGCTGCGCCGTTCCGCGCTTTTAACCGCGTCTTTGACAAGCTGACCAACGGCTATACCGCTGGCGTGCGCTTTTTCCTCAAGCGTTCGGCGGTGGGCCTGTTGCTGTTCGGCGCGATGATTGCGGTGATGGTGCTGCTGTTCAACCGGGTGCCCAGCTCCCTGGTCCCAAACGAAGACCAGGGTTATGTGATCAACGCCTACTTCCTGCCGCCTGCTGCCTCGCTGACCCGCACCGAGAAACTGACCGGTGACGTGACCCAGCAGTTGATGAAGCATCCGGCGGTGCAGGATGTAGTGACCTTCGCCGGCTTTGACGTGCTGACTTTTGGCACCCGCAGCAACGCCGGGGTGTCCTTCGTGCCGCTGAAAGACTGGAGCGAGCGCACCACGCCTGAGCTGGATGCGCGCAACCTGACCGGTGAGTTTATGGGCATGGGAGCGGCGCAGAAAGATGGCGTGGTACTCAGCTTCAACCCGCCACCGATCACCGGTATGAGCACCACCGGCGGTTTCGAAGGCTTTATTCAGGATCGCAGCGGCGGCACCACCGCCGAGCTGGCGGCCAAGGTGCAGGCCTTCCTCGCAGCGGCGGCGAAACGCCCTGAGCTGGCTGGGGTGCAGAGCACCTTCAGTGCCAACGTGCCGCAGTACTTTATCGACCTGGACCGCACCAAGGCGCGTGCTCTGGGTGTGGCGGTGAATGATGTATTCACCGCGATGCAGGCCACGTTCGGTAGCTACTACGTCAACGATTTCAGCCTGTATGGGCGCACCTTCCAGGTCAGCCTGCAGGCTGAAGCGGAGTTCCGCAGCAAGCCTGAAGACCTGTCCCAGGTCTATGTGCGTGCGGGCAGCGGCGAGCTGGTGTCGCTGGCCAGTCTGGTCAAGGTTGAGCGGATTCTCGGCCCGGATACCTACGCACGCTTCAACGTCTATCCGGCAGCGAAGATCCTCGGCGGGCCGGCACCTGGCTACAGCTCTGGGCAGGCCCTGAGCGTAATTCAGGAGGTGGCGGATGAGGTACTCGGTAGCGATTACAGCATCGGCTGGACCGGCTCGGCCTTCCAGGAAGTGGCCTCGCAAGGTTCGGGCAGCAGTGCCTTTATCTTCGGCCTGATCATGGTGTTCCTGATCCTTGCCGCTCAGTACGAGCGTTGGACTCTGCCGCTGGCAGTGGTCACTGCTGTGCCGTTCGCAGTGTTCGGGGCGATTCTCGCGGTGTGGTTGCGCGGCATCGAGAACGACCTGTACTTCCAGGTCGGCCTGGTCACTCTGATCGGTCTGGCGGCGAAGAACGCCATTCTCATTGTCGAGTTCGCAGTGCTCAATCGGCACCAGGGCATGGGCATTTTCGAGTCTGCGCTGGAGGCTTCGCGCCTGCGTTTCCGGCCGATCATCATGACCTCGCTGGCCTTTATTCTCGGTGTTGTGCCGCTGGCGATCAGCACGGGCGCAGGCTCGGCCAGTCGTCACTCGATCGGCACCGGGGTAATCGGCGGGATGATGGCGGCAACCTTCCTGGCGATCTTCCTGATCCCGATGTTCTACCTGCTGGTGGAATCGCTGGCAGAGAAAATCGGCAAAGGCAGGAAAAAGGCCGATACGTCGGCTTGATTCCACGGTACTAGCCTGAGGCGTAGGTTGACTTGCAGCGTGCAGCGCAAGCCAACCTACGCCTTTATGTTTTCAGTTTTTATTTCGCCTCAGACCTTTTGGGCTGGCTGCGGTAAATGCGGCCCTTACTTTTCGGGATATCCATGCCGTTACGTCTTCTGCTGATTCTCGGTGCGCTCAGCGCCTTCGGCCCGCTGGCTATTGATTTTTACCTGCCGAGCTTCCCAACCCTGGCGCGCGCGTTTTCCACCGATGTCGAGCATGTGCAGCTGTCGTTGGCTGCCTACTTTGCTGGCCTGGCCATCGGTCAGCTGGCGTACGGTCCGCTGGCCGACCGTTTTGGCCGGCGCAAACCGCTGCTGGTCGGGGTCATGCTGTTCAGTCTGGCGTCGCTGGCTTGTGCCCTGGCGCCGAGTCTGGAATGGCTGATTACCGCGCGCTTTGTGCAGGCCTTGGGTGGCTGCGCCGGGATGGTGGTGTCACGGGCGGTGGTACGTGACCTGTGTGACCCGATCAGCTCGGCCAAGGTGTTTTCCCAGTTGATGCTGGTAATGGGCCTGGCGCCGATTCTTGCGCCGCTGGGTGGTGGGCTGCTGCTGAGCACGTTGGGCTGGCCGTCGATCTTTATCTGCCTGACGCTGTTCAGCTTTATCTGCCTGCTGGCGGTGGCCCTGTGGCTGCCGGAAACCCTGTCGAAAGACTCGCCGCCTGCGCCTTTGCGCGGAGCGCTAGGGGAGTACAAGCGGTTGTTCACTGACTTGGCGTTTCTTGGTTATGCACTGACCGGTGGTTGTGCGATTGCCGGGATGTTTGCCTACATCGCCGGTTCACCCTTCGTATTTATTGAGCTGTATGGCATCCCCGCCGAGCATTACGGCTGGCTGTTCGGTAGCAATGCCCTGGGCTTTATTCTGGTGGCGCAGCTGAATGCCTGGCTGGTGGCGCGGCACGGGCCGGCGTACTGGCTGGGTAAGACCGTATGGTTCTACCTGGCCTGTGGTCTGGCCCTGTTGCTGGTGGCGCTGGCCAAGCCGCAAGCCTTGTGGCCGCTGCTGATTCCATTGTTCGGCTGCATTGCCAGCTTGGGTATTCTGCTGCCGAACGCCTCGGCCTGCGCCATGGCCGGGCAGGGCAGCCATGCCGGCAGCGCCTCGGCGTTGCTTGGCAGCGTGCAGTTCGTTATCGCCGCGAGTGCCGCTGCGATGGTTGGCGTGCTGCATGACGGCAGTGCCTGGCCGGTTGCCGTGGTGATCTTCGGGTGCGGGGTATTGGCTGTGAGCTTTTCTCTGTTTACCCGCTGGGTAGAGCGCGGCGCGATCCGCGCATAGGGCCTAGCTGGCGGCACGTTGCTGTAGGGTGGGCAGCATATGCGGTGCGCTCAGACGCGCTTGCAGGGTGCTGACGAACTGACGGGCCTCGCTTTCACTGCGGAAGGTGACGCCCTGCTTGCCAAAGCTTACTTTCCAGCCTGAGCCAGCGGCTGTTTTTACCGGTTGGATCAATACGTTCATCGAAGAGCCTCCTATGCAAGAAAGGCCAGTCTAGTCGCTCAATGTGAACTTTCATTGACCTGTAACAAATCAATCACGGCTGGCGTACCGTTGGTCTGATTCGCTCACTTTGGCTGTGGTGGGGTTGGCTCTGAACTGCACGGCCAGCCCGGCCAGTCGGGTGAATTCGGTGACCAGGGCGATATCGGCTGCACTCGGCCGACTGGGCTGTGGGTAGTAGATGCCGAAGGTACCCAGCACCTGGCCGCTGTCATCCTTGAATGGCAGTGACCAGCACGCGTGCAGGCCAGCGGCCAGGGCGACGCTTTTGTAGTTGCGCCAATAGGGGTGCTGGCTGAGGTCCTCGGCAATCACCAACTCGCCACTGGCAGCGGCATGCCCGCATGAGCCGACCTCCGGTGCCGCTTGAATCCCTTCGATGGCTTGGCAGTACGCCTCCGGCAGGCTTGGTGCAGCGCCAACATGCAGGCGCTGTTGCTCATCAAGCAGCATGATCGATACGCGCATCTGCGGTTGCAGGCTTTCCAGGCGCCGGGTGATGCCGGCGAGAATGCTGTGCAGCGGGTGCAGGCCGAGCAACTCGTCGAGTACCGCATTGCGCGCCTGTTGCAGATGCTGCGTTTGATGGCGCTCATGCACGTCATGCAGGCTGCCGTGCAGGCTGTGTTCGGGCAGGCTCAGGTTGAGGTGCAATTCAACGCGGCGTGCTTGGCCGCTGTGGGTCAGCAACTGGCATTCCAGGCGCAGGCTGCCCAGCTTGCCACTGCGCAGTTCTTCCAGGCGTTGACGCAGCGTGGTCTGGCTTAGCTCTGGCATAAAGCGCTGTAACGAACTGCCCAGGCTTTCGTGGATCGTGTAACCGCTGATCTGCTCCCAGGCCGGGTTGAGAAAGCTCAGTTTGTCGTCAGCGTCGGTGATAAAAACTGCATCACCGAGGTGCTCGACCAGCGAACGGTAGCGGCTTTCACTGACCTGCAGTTCGCTGTCCATTTTCTTCTGCTCGGTCAGGTCGATATCGACGCAGTACAACTCCACTTGATCAAGGCTGTTGCGCAACATCAGGTGGCTGGAATAGACCCATACCAGACTGCCGTCCTTGCGCTGCAATTGCACCTCGGCGGCAGGAATTGGCGGGCCACCGAGTTGCCACAGGTTGATCGCGCTGGCCACCTTGCTGCGCACCGGCAGCGGCACGATCAGCTCTTCCAGGCGGCGTCCCATCACTTCATGCACGGCATAGCCATAGAGCAGGGTGCTGGCCTGGTTCCAGTAAATCACTCGGCGCTCGCGGTCATAGCCTTGTACGGCAATTCGTGGGGTCTGCTCGAGTAATTGACGAAAGCGCTGCTCGCTCTCGCGCAGTGCACCCTCGTCGCGTTTCTGCGCACTGATGTTCTGCACGGTGCCGAGGATGCGCCCCTGCTCGTCGGCCTCACCACGCAGCATCAGCCAGGTGGCCTGATGTGGCTGCGGTTGCAGCAGGCGGGCACTCACCATCATGGGATTACGGCCCTCCAGCAAGGCCAGCAGGGCGCGTTGCACGGCAGAGCGTTCGGCAGGGTGTAGCCAGCTGAGCAGCTGTTCGAGGTTGCACTGCTGGTTGTCAGCATTACGGCCGAGCAGGCAGAGGGCCTCTTTGCTCCAGTGGAAACCATTAAGGTATTCCCAACTGCCGAGCCCAGCGTTGCGTTGGGTTTGTTGCAGCAGGCGGCTGTTGTGGGTGAGATCTTCCAGTAATTGGCGCTGCGCCAGGCTGTCACGTTGGTTAAGCAGGAAGATCAGCCCAGTGCTGAGCAGAATAAACAATAGGCCTTTGCCTGTTTGCAACTCGACCATCAACCCACTGTCTTTGACCAGTGCGTGCAGCAGGTAGTCGCTGCCAAAGATCCACAGGGCGCTGAACAGGATATATGCGCCAGCCAGGCGCAGTGAACCTTGAAAATCGGGTCGCATCCCTTACCGCCAGTGGCTAGCCAAGTCGAAAGAACAGAGAGGATGTTGCCTGAAAGAGGCAATGTCTTGAGTCTAGTCGGCCCTTTGTCGAATGCAGGGCGTGCGAAAAAAAAGCTGCCGGCTCACGCAGAACGTGAGCCGGAGTGCCCAGGCTTTTTTAAAACCCTTCGAGAACAATCTTGCCCTTGGCCGTGCCGCTTTCCAGCAGAGTATGAGCGCGGCGCAGATTGGCCGCGTTGATGCTGCCGAAGTGTTCGCCGAGGGTAGTGTGCAGGGTACCGGCATCCACCAGTTCGGCAACCCGTTGCAGCAGGCGATGCTGCTCGATCATGTCGGCGGTCTCGAATAGCGAGCGGGTAAACATCAACTCCCAGTGCAGCGACAGGCTTTTGCGCTTGAGCGGCATGATGTCCAGTGGCTGCTCTGGATCGTCGATCAGCGCCAGACGGCCTTGCGGGGCGAGGGCTTCGACCAGTTGCGCATAGTGCTGATCGGTCTGGGTCAGGCTCGCCACATGGGTGACCTGGTTGATACCGATGCGTTTCAGCTCTTCACTCAGCGGTTGGCGATGGTCGATCACATGATGCGCACCCAGCTGGCGAACCCAGGCTTGGGTCTCGGGGCGGGATGCGGTGCCAATCACTGTCAGGCCAGTGAGTTGACGTGCCAGCTGCACCAAGATGGAACCCACGCCGCCGGCTGCACCGACGATCAGCAGGCTCTGGCCCAGGTCTGCGCTGCCTTGGCTGACTTGCAGTCGCTCAAACAACAACTCCCAGGCGGTGATTGCGGTCAGCGGCAGGGCGGCAGCTTCGGCAAACGCCAGTTTTTCTGGCATACGCCCTACGATGCGTTCATCCACCACATGTAGCTCGCTGTTGGCCCCGGCGCGGTTGATCGCCCCGGCGTAATACACCCGGTCACCAGGCTGGAACAGGCTGACATCGCTGCCCACGGCCTTGACGATACCGCTGGCGTCCCAGCCCAGTACCTTGGCAGCGCCGTCTACAGGGGCGACGTTGCGACGGATCTTGGTGTCTACCGGGTTGACCGAAATGGCCTTGACCTCGACCAGCAGGTCGCGCGGGCCGGGCGTCGGCGCAGGCAGTTCGACATCCAGCAGGGCGTCGACGTGGTCGATGGGCAGAGACTGGTAATAGGCGACAGCTTTCATAGAGTGCTCCTTAGAGAATGCGTTGCATCAGTTGATGATCGACCTGTTCCAGCAGGCTGCCGCAGGTTTCGCCGAAGTGCAGAAAGTGTGCGGTCTGCTGGTGCGCGCGGAGTGCGGCGGCGTCCTGCCACTGCTCAACCATGATGAAGCGGTTGGGCAGCTCCTGATGGCGGTGCAGGTTGTATTGCAGGCAACCGGCTTCGGCTTGGCTGGGCGGCACCAATTGGCGCAAGCCTGCTTCAACAGCCTCGGCCTGGCCGGGGAGGGCAGTGATGGTGGCAATCAGGGTCAGTGGCGTGGTCATGGTGGACTCCGGTTAAGTGCTGGCAATGCTCGGTTATTTGATTGACGAGAAAAACAGTCTGCTACTAGAGTCTCTTTCAATATTTTTTTGATAATGAGCTGCCATGCTGCGTTTTGATGATCTGCAGTTGTTTGTCACCACCGCTGATCTGGGCAATCTCTCGGCGGCAGCGCGACGCCTGAATATTTCCCCGGCAGTGGCCAGCGCCGCGCTCAAGCGTCTGGAACAGCAACTGGAGGCGCGCCTGTTCAGCCGCTCTACCCGCAGCCTGCGGCTGACACCCGAGGGTGAGTTGTTTCTCGGCCATGCACGGTTGGCCCTGCAGAGCCTGGATGACGGCCGTCAGCAGTTGGCTGGCAGCAAGGTCGGCATCAGTGGGCCGTTGCAGCTGTCTGCGCCATCAGACTTCGGCCGCAATACGCTGTTGCCCTGGCTGGATGAGTTTCAGCTGGCGCATCCTCAGGTGCTACTGCGCCTGCTGCTGGGTGATCGTGTGGCGGATCTGTTTCGCGAGCCGGTGGACATTGCCCTGCGCTACGGCGCCCCAGAGGACTCCAGCCTGGTCGCCTTACCCGTTGCCGCCGCTAACCGCCGTGTGCTCTGCGCCGCACCGCAGTACCTGCAGCTGCATGGCGCGCCGCAATCGGTGGATGAGCTGGCCGAGCACAACTGCCTGCTCTACATGCTCGGCGGGCGGCTGCATGACCGCTGGCGTTTCAGTGATGGCAAGCGCGAGCAAGGCATTAGCGTCAAAGGCGACCGGGTCAGTGATGATGCCGATGTGGTGCGGCGTTGGGCGGTCAGTGGTGCCGGGCTGGTGTACAAATCCTGGCTGGATGTGGCCGGCGATGTGCGCGCCGGTCGGCTCCAGGTACTGCTGCCCGAGCTGCGCGGCGAGCCGACACCGCTCAACCTGATCTGCGCGCACCGTGCGCAACTGAGTAAGCCGGTGTTGCTGCTGCGTGAGTTCGTGCAGCTAAGGTGTACAGAGTTGTTGGCGGATGCGCCGTGGCCGAACTAAGATTGCCGCCAGCGCGCTGCGGCAATCCATCGCAGTGCGGCTGTGTCACATGCGCCCCAGAGCAATGCTAGAGTCGCGCCCCATGAAAATGACCCGTACTGACCGTCGCCTGCTGGCCTGGATGCTGTATTTCAGCGTTCTGTTCAGTGCGTTCGCCTGCAGTATTGGTCACGGGCAGATGGCCGGACTTCAGCTCAGTGGATTGAGCAGCCAGTACTGCTCCTTTGAGGGCAACTTCGGTGCCGGTGCCGATCTGGAAGGCTCCGGTGTGGTGGCGCCCAATTCGGCAACCGGCTCCGGTTGCTCCCTGAGTTCCACCTTCAGCGCGATCATCCTGGCGGCGTTCTTCGGTTTGCTAGGTTTGCTGGCACCCAGCCGCGCACCACTGCTGACGTTCTTCTTTACCCCGCGACCTGTTCGCTATCTCTGGCCTTCGGCCAACCCCCGCGCTTCTCCGTCAACTCTGTAGCGACCGGGCATCACGTCCCGGCTGTCGTCGTTGTGCTGCATGTTGTCTCGTGCAGTAACGCTATTGATGAGTTATCGGAGTTGATCCATGAGCCAACGTGCTCCTTCTTTTTATAACCTGGCCTGGCGCTGGCATTTCTATGCCGGGCTGTTCGTGATCCCATTTCTGATCCTGCTGTCGGTCACCGGGATCATCTACCTGTTCAAGCCGCAGCTGGATCAGCTGATGTATGCCGAGCTGCTGCAGGTGACGCCTGCCGAGCAAGCGATCTCGGCCGATCAGCAACTGGCACTGGTGCGCCAGGCGTATCCCGAGGCCAGTATCAGTCAGTACCTGCCGCCGCTGAACACCGAGCGTAGCGCGCAGTTTGTGCTGGAGGTCGATGGCCAGAGCCTCAATGTGTTTGTTGACCCTTACAGCGCCAGGATTCTGGGCAGCCAGGATGCGCAGCTCAACTTGCAGGCCATCGCCCGTCAGCTGCACGGTGATTTGATGGTCGGCACCCTGGGCGACCGCCTGATTGAATTGGCCGCCGGTTGGGGCATCGTGTTGGTGGTCTCCGGTCTGTACCTGTGGTGGCCGCGCGGGCGTTCTGGTGCGGGTGTGCTGTGGCCACGCCTGAGTGCTCGTGGGCGTTTGTTGTGGCGTGATTTGCATGCGGTGACTGGCTTTTGGGGCTCGCTGCTGTTGCTGTTTATGCTGCTCACCGGCATGACCTGGACCGGCTTCTGGGGCGCGCAGTTTGCCGGCGCCTGGAACCACTTCCCGGCGGCGATGTGGGACGACGTACCGCAGTCCGGCAAGCTTACCGGCAGCCTTAACAACAGCAGCCAGCAGACCGTTGCCTGGGCAGTGGAAACCACGCCGCTGCCAGCTTCTGATCCACATGCCGCGCATAACGGCCATGCTGCCTATGAGGCACCAACCGCCCCGGCCAATCTGCTGCAATACGTGGTCGATACGGCTGCCGAGCGCGGCGTGCAACCGGGTTACAGCATCACTCTGCCGAAAGGTGAGACTGGGGTGTACAGCATCGCGCTATTTGCCGCTGACCCACGTAACGACGCCACCCTGCACATCGATCAATACAGCGGTGCGGTGCTCGCCGATGTGCGCTGGAAGGATTACGGCGTGGTGGCTAAAACCGTGGAAACTGGGGTGATGTTGCATGAGGGCAAGCTGTTCGGCCTGGCCAACCAGTTGTTGATGCTTGCGGTCTGCCTGCTGGTGCTGCTGAGTGCGATCAGCGGCCTGATCATGTGGTGGCAGCGCCGCCCGAGCGGCAAGTTTGGCGTACCGCCGCTGCGCCACGACCTGCCGCGCTGGAAAACCGCGATTGTCATCATGGCCCTGCTCGGCGCCGCCTTCCCGCTGGTGGGCGCGTCCTTGTTGCTGATCTGCGCGCTGGATTGGTTGCTGTTGTCACGTATAGCGGGCTTGCGCCCACTGACCAGCGACTGAGTGACTGGATGAACGCAGGCCTGATGTGCCTGCGTTATACACGTACCCATGTATTGCATGCTTGAACTGTTAGCCCACTAATGGAGACACACCATGTTGTTGAAAAAGACCCTGCTGATTGCCGCTTTGCTGAGCCCGAGCCTGTTTGCCAATGCCCACGAATACACGGTCGGTGAGTTGCACATCGCCCACCCCTGGTCGCGGGAAATGCCACCTGTAGCCCCTACGGCGGCGGCTTATTTTGTGGTGCACAACAAGGGCGCCGAGGCGGATCGTCTGCTCAGTGTCAGCACCCCGCACGCCGGTAAAGCGGAGCTGCATGAGCACATGCATGCCGACGGTGTGATGAAAATGCAGCAGGTTGAGAACGTAACCATCCCCGCCGGCGGTGAGGTGAAGTTCGAACCCATGGGCTACCACGTGATGATGTTCAACCTGAAGCAGCAGGCCAAGGACGGCGAGCGTTTCCCGCTGACCCTGACCTTTGAAAACGCCGGTAAGGTTGATGTCGAAGTGGCCGTGCAAAAGGATGCCCCCGCTGACGAGCACGCTCACTGATTTGCATCATTCAGCCCCACTGTGTGGCAGCGGGGTTTTATGGCCACGTCGTTGACGCATCCCTGTCGTGTTTTCTGGCCTTTGGCCCTAGTCGGTGCAGCATTCTTGAGTTGTCGTGATGCCCCATAAGCGCTCCCTAACTGCCCATTACCGCGCGAGCTGGTTGGCCCTGTTGGCCATGCTATTGCTCAGTGTCGGGCCGTTATGGTCGCAGCTCAGTCAGCCTGCCGAGCCTGATTGGCTGACTGAGTTGGCCTGTGGTGAGCACAGCGGTAGTCATGACAGCTCGCTGAGTCATGACGCCCCGTGGGCCAAGTGCGGCTATTGCACGCTGTTGTTGCACAGCCCTGCGACCGGTTGCGCCAGCCCATCACTGGCGTTGGCTGCGACTACTGCAGTGGATCGGCACAGTGCGCCGGTACGCAGTGGCGTGGCGCGCTCGGCCATCTTCCCCGGCTCACGTAGCCGCGCTCCCCCCGTTTATTCCTGATCGTCATCAGCTTATTGCTTGTGTCACTGCCGCTTAGCGGCGCTGGCCATTCTCTGGTTTTGTCTCGATTTTGGAATATCCATGTCTACTCGTTCGCTATTGATAAGTGCTGCACCTTTTCGTCTGGCTCCTCTCTGTGTCGGCTTGCTTTTGGCTGGTCAGGGGCATGCGGCACAAACGCCTGAGCAAACTGCCGAGCTGCAGTTGCCGCCGTTGGTGATTACCGCGGTACAGCAGCGCTCGCCACTGATCGTGGTGGCTTACCCCAAGGATCCGCGCCAGCCGGTGCCGGCCAGTGATGCGGCGGATTACCTGAAGTCTATTCCCGGTTTCTCTGCCGTCCGCAGCGGCGGCAGCAACAGTGATCCGGTGCTACGCGGGATGTTCGGCTCACGTCTGTTGTTGCTTACCGATGGCGGGCAGATGCTCGGAGCCTGCCCGGGGCGGATGGATGCACCGAGCTCCTACATCTCGCCGGAAACCTATGACCTGCTGACCGTCACCAAAGGCCCGCAAAGCGTGATCTGGGGCCCTGGCGCCTCGGCTGGTGTGGTGCGCTTCGACCGCGAGCCGGAGCGTTTTGGTGAGCTGGGCGCGCGCTTGCATGCCAGCGTGCTGGCCGGCTCCAACGGTCGTTTCGACCAGACGCTCGATGGCGCCGTCGGCAGCGAGCAGGGCTACCTGCGCGTGACTGGCAACCGCTCGCATTCGGACGATTACGACAACGGTGATGGCGACACCATCCCCTCGCGCTGGGACAAATGGAACGGCGACGTAGCCCTGGGCTGGACTCCGGATGCCGATACCCTGATCGAACTTACCGCCGGCCGTGGCGATGGCGAGGCACGCTACGGCGGCCGTGGCATGGATGGCACTCAGTTCAAGCGTGAAAGCCTCGGCCTGCGCGTGGAGCGCAGTAACCTAGGTGGTGTGCTGGATAAAGTCGAGGCCAAGGTTTACTACAACTACGCCGACCACATCATGGACAACTTCCGCCTGCGCATGCCGAACCCAGCCAGCATGATGCGTAACCCCATGGCCTCGCAGGTTGACCGCCGCACACTCGGCGCGCGCCTGGCCGCTACCTGGCAGTGGCAGGATGTCGAACTGATCACGGGTATTGATGCCCAGCGCAGCGAACACCGCGCTCGTCGCTCGACCTACAGCATGATGGGCAGCGTGTTCACTGATGCGGACCGTTACCCATGGAACAAAGATGCCGTGATGCACAACTACGGCATTTTCGCCGAGTCCACTTGGCAGTTGGCTGGGCGTAATCGTCTGGTGTCCGGCGCGCGCCTGGACCGTGCCTCGGCCAAGGACTTCCGGCCGAGCTTCAGCAGCATGATGGGTATGGGCATGCCAACGCCTAACCCGACAGCGGGCGAAACCCGTGCCGATACTTTGCCCAGTGGCTTTGTACGCTATGAGCATGACCTGACTGGCTCGCCGACCACCGTCTATGCCGGTATTGGTCATGTGCAGCGCTTCCCGGATTACTGGGAGCTGTTTTCTGCCGGGCTTAACGGCCCTGCAGGATCGGATAACGCCTTCGATGGCATCAAACCGGAGAAGACCACGCAGCTGGACGTCGGTATTCAATATCGCGATAAAGCGCTGCAGGCCTGGGCTTCGGCCTATGTCGGTCAGGTGCGTGACTACATCCTGTTCGACTATCGCGGTATGAGTACTCAGGCCGACAACATCGATGCGCGCATCATGGGGGGAGAGCTGGGCGTGGCGTATAACTTGAATTCCAATTGGAAGGCCGATGCCACTCTGGCTTACGCCTGGGGCAAGAACAGCTCCGATGGCGAAGCGCTGCCGCAGATGCCGCCGCTGGAAGCGCGCCTGGGCCTGACCTACCAGCGTGACAACTGGAGCGCCGGCGCACTGTGGCGCGTAGTCGATGGCCAGGGCCGGGTGGCTGACGGTCGCGGCAACGTGGTGGGCCAGGACCTGGGTGACAGCGCGGGTTTCGGCGTGTTCTCGCTCAACGGGGCCTACCGTGTAACCAAGCAGGTCAAGCTGAGTGCCGGGGTCGACAACCTGTTCGACAAGAACTATGCCGAGCACCTTAACCTCGGTGGTGATGCCGGTTTTGGCTTCCCGGCTGAAACCCGTATCGACGAGCCGGGCCGCACCCTCTGGGCCAAGGTCGACTACGACTTCTGATCCTGACTCGCTGAGCAATTCAGCAAAGGGCTCATCATTTGATGGGCCCTTTGTTTTTCCTAATAGAGCCTTAAGGTTGCCGCGCGACATTAGTCCCCGCAAACACATTCCCCCAGCATCACGAGGACTACATCATGCGCAAATTACTCCTGCTGTCCCTGGTACTTGCCAGCCCGTTGACCTTCGCCGCGACCCAGTGCACCACTGCTGACAAAGCGCAGTGGCAGGATCAAGATGCGTTCCAGGCTGACCTCAAAGCCCAGGGCTATGAAATCAAGAAGTTCAAGGTGACTGGCGGTAACTGCTACGAAATCTACGGCCACAACAAAGATGGCCAGAAGGTCGAAATCTACTTCGATCCGGTCACTGGCAAGGTCATCAAAGGTGGCGTTGAAGACTGATGAACGCACCGACCCTACGCTTGTGGGACCCAGTCGTTAGGCTGTTTCACTGGTCCTTGGCGGGCGCTTTCCTGGCTAATTACTTCTTCACCGAAGAGGGCGAAAACTGGCACCGCTGGTTTGGTTATTACGCTGTAGCCTGGCTGGCGATTCGTTTGCTGTGGGGTTTTGTTGGGTCACCGGCGGCGCGCTGGGCAGACTTTTGGCCGACTCGGGCGCGTTTGACCGAACACCTAAAGGCGCTCGTTAGCGGGCGTGACTACCACCGCATGGGGCATTCCCCACTCGGTGGCCTGGTTATGATCGGCATGATGCTGTTGATGCTTGGCCTGGGCGTGACCGGCTTTCTGATGGAGGAAGTCGATTATTTCTGGGGTGCTGATCTACCGTTGGATATTCATGAATTCTGTGCCAACGCGTTAATGGCCCTGGTGGGGCTGCATACTGCGGCGGCGCTGTTTGAAAGCTATCGACTGAAGGAAAATCTGCCGTTGTCGATGGTGACGGGGAAGCGGCGCAAGCTCGATCCGTGAGTTGCCGAACACGCTCGGCAGTACCGCTTAAAAAATAGCCCGGCTAATGCCGGGCTATTTTTTGCGCTGTGCGCTTTAAACCAGTCGCGCATCCAGGCTGTTCTGCGCCAGGCGCTTGGCCTGCTCCTGGGTCATGCCCAGGCTCTCATGCAGGGCTGCGAAGTTCTCGGTGACGTAACCACCGAAGTAGGCCGGGTCGTCCGAGTTCACCGTGACCTTCACCCCGCGTTCAAGCATTTGCAGGATGTTGTGCTGGCGCATGTCGTCGAACACGCAGAGCTTGGTATTGGACAGCGGACAGACGGTCAGCGGGATCTGCTCATCGATGATGCGTTGCATCAGGCGCTCGTCCTCGATGGCGCGAACACCGTGATCGATGCGCTCGATCTTCAGTAGATCCAGGGCTTCCCAGATGTACTCGGGCGGGCCCTCCTCACCGGCGTGGGCCACGGTTAGGTAACCCTCGCTGCGCGCTTTGTCGAACACCCGCTGGAACTTGCTTGGTGGGTGACCCATCTCGGAACTGTCCAGACCCACGGCAATAAACGCATCACGGAACGGCCTGGCTTGCTCAAGGGTTTTAAACGCTTCTTCCTCGGACAGGTGACGCAGAAAGCTCAAGATCAAGCCGTGGCTGATGCCGAGTTGTTTTTCACCATCCACCAGCGCCTGCTTGATCCCGCGCAGCACCACTTCAAAGGGAATGCCACGGTCGGTGTGGGTCTGCGGGTCGAAGAACGGCTCGGTGTGGATGACGTTCTGTTCCTTGCACTTGAGCAGGTAGGCCCAGGTCAGGTCATAGAAGTCCTGCTCGCTGCGCAGTACGTTGGCGCCCGCGTAGTAGAGGTCGAGAAACTCTTGCAGGTTGTTGAAGGCGTAGGCACTGCGCAGCGCCTCGACGTCGTTCCAAGGCAGAGCAATCTTGTTGCGCTCGGCCAGGGCAAACAGCAGCTCGGGTTCTAGTGAACCTTCCAAGTGCAGATGCAATTCGGCTTTGGGCAGGGCGTTGAGCCAGTCGTACATGGTCAGATCTCGTTATCAGGCGTTGTCGCGATAAAGTTTAACCGTAAGGACAGGATTTCGCCGAATCAGTCTGCGTAGGGCGGACATCGCTTTTTATGTCCGCCAAGCGGTGTTCATGGTGTCGCAGATGGTGGATGAAAAAAGCGTCATCCACCCTATGGTTTAGCTGGTCTGTTCTTCGCGCCGATACGCATAAGTGTCGGCAAAACGCGAGAGCAGGTACTCGGCGCTGGTGACGGACGGGTATTTCGGCGGGTTGGCGGCGTCCGAGCAGTTGGGCAGGCAGCTGATTTCGGTGTCCGGGTGTGGCTCGGCGAAGAACGGCATGGAGTAACGGTCGACACCCAATGGGCTGATCACGCGATGTGGAGTCGAGGTGTAACGGTCATTGCTCCAACGCGCGAGCATGTCGCCGATATTGACCACAAAGCTGCCGGCAATCGGTGGTGCATCAATCCAGTCGCCGTCGCGGGCGCGTACTTGCAGGCCACCGGCGTCATCCTGATAGAGCAGGGTGATGCAGCCGTAATCGGTGTGCTCCCCAGCGCCTTGCTGCTCAGTGCTGCTGGCGGTGTGGCGCGGCGGGTAGTGAATCATGCGCAGCACGCTGATCGGCTCATGAAAGCGTGTGTCAAAAAAGTCGCGGTCGATATTCAGGGCCAAGGTCATGGCGCGTAGCAGGGTGTTGGCCAGCGCCTGCATATCGCTGTAGTGCTGCTCCATCAGTGGCGCCCAGCCGGGCATGTCCGGGTGACGGTTAGACCCGCGCAACGGTTTGCCGGCCAGAACCTCGGGGTGCTCGGCGGCCATATGGAAACCCATGTCGAAGGTCTCCTTCAGATCACTCGGTTTGCTCGGGTCCAGCTGCTCGGTGGCAATCGCACCGTAGCCACGGTGATGGGCGGTCTGGGTAATGTCGATCTTGAGCTTCTCAGCAGCCGGCAAGGCGAAGAAAGTTTTGGCGGCAGTCAGCAGCTCGTTGATACGCGCCGGGCTGATGGGGTGTCCGGTGATATAGAAAAAGCCCCAGTCGCGGCAGGCGCGGTCAATTTGCTCGGCCACGGCGGGCCAGTTGGCTTGATTGTCGCTGTAGAGCGGGGCGATATCGATAATCGGTAGGGTGTGCATAGAGGCTCCGGGTGGGGGCATGCTGCGAGTCTTCTCGTACCCAGGGCAGCGAAAAGGGTGCACCTGTTATGGGGCACCCTTTGATGCGGTTCTGCTACGGGTTAGCAGGGACTGCATCGGTGATTGCTGAAAACTATCGCCGCTAAAACGCCCCCACTCCTGTGGGAGCGACTTCAGCCGCGATTTCCAGCTTACTTCGGCAGTTCAGCCTTTACGTTTTCTACGTAGTAGTTCATCGAAGCCAGCTCGGCGTTAGTTGCCGCGACGCCCGCTGGGATTCTCTCTACGCCGCTCTGGTCCTTGATCGGGCCGGTGAACGGGTGAAAGGCACCGCTCTTGATGTCGGCAATGATCTGCTCGGCTTCGGCCTTCACGTCAGCGGGTACCAGATCGCTGATCGGCAGGCGGATGGTGTCTTCAGCCAAACCACCCCAGAAATCCTGCGGCTTCCACGTACCATCCATTACTGCCTGGGTGGATTTGACGTAGTGCGGGCCCCAGTCGTTGACGATCGAGGTGAGCACGGCTTTCGGCCCGAAGTGCGCCATGTCCGAGGCGTAGCCTACCGAATAGACGCCACGGCGCTCGGCAGTCTGGATCGGTGCAGGGCTGTCGGTGTGCTGGAACACCACGTCCACGCCCTGGTCGATCAGCGCGTTGGCGGCGTCGGATTCCTTGCCCGGATCGAACCAGGAGTTGACCCACACCACTTTGATCTCGCTGCCTGGGTTGTACTTGTCCAGGGCCAGCTGAATGGCGTTGATGTCACGGATCACTTCCGGGATTGGAAAGGAGGCGACATAGCCGATTTTCTTGGTCTTGGTCATCTTCGCCGCGAGGAAACCGCCGACGTAACGGCCTTCATAGGAGCGCGACAGGTAGGTGCCGAGGTTCTTGTCCTGCTTGTAACCGGTGGCGTGCTCAAAGGTGACTTTAGGGAACTGCTTGGCCACTTTCAGCGTTGGGTTCATGTAACCGAAAGAGGTGGTAAAGATCAGGTCGTAACCACCTTTGGCCATGTTGCGGATAACCCGCTCGGCGTCGGCGCCTTCTGGCACGTTTTCTACGTAGCTGGTTTCAACTTTGTCGCCAAGCTGCTTGATCAGCTCTTGGCGACCTTGCTCGTGCTGGTAAGTCCAGCCGTGGTCGCCAATTGGGCCGATATAAACGAAGCCGACTTTCAACGGGTCAGCGGCCGAAGCGCCCAAGGTGGCGCTAAAGCCAAGGGCGGCAACGAGGGTGCGCAGCAGCGGTTTTTTGCTCTTCTCGAACATGGTCGGTGGAACTCCGATGTGTGTGGATACGTTGTTGTTAAACAGCTGCCGGTTGGATTGCAAAAAGCTGACCAACTGGACAATTAGCGCGTAATGCCGCGGTATTACGCAGAACCCCGCCGGAGCGGGGTTCTGCGGTGGTGCGTAAGGTGTTGGCTGTGCTTCTAGATGGTGCGGCTCAGTGCCCCGGCTGCCAGGGCTTACCCAGGGATACCGGGGCAAACAGGCGGGTCTTGAACGCGTCGCGCGAGAGCAGTACCAGCACCAGAATCGTCGCTACATACGGCAGCATCGCCAGCAGGTTGGAGGGGATCGACAGGCCGATACCCTGGGCGACCAAATGGATGATGCTGGCCAGGCCGAACAGGTAGGCGCCTAGCAGCACACGAAATACCCGCCAGCTGGCGAATACCACCAGCGCGAGAGCGATCCAGCCGCGTCCGGCGGTCATGTTTTCTGCCCACATCGGCGTATAGGCCAGCGATAGATAACCGCCCGCCAGCCCTGCCATGGCCCCGCCGAACAGCACCGCCAGGGTGCGCACGCGCAGTACCGGCAGGCCCATGGCGCTGGCTGCGTCGGGGTTTTCGCCAACGGCCTGGATGATCAAACCGATGCGGCTTTTCAGCAGCACCCAGGCCACCAGGCCGAACAGAGCAAAGGACAGGTACACCAGCACGTCCTGGTCGAACAGCATGCGCCCGATCAGCGGGATTTCACTGAGCAGCGGGATGGCGATGGGTTCGAAACCTGTCAGCGGTTTACCCACCCAGGCTGCGCCAACAAATGTCGATAGGCCGACGCCAAAGATGGTCAGCGCCAGCCCGGTGGCCACCTGATTGGCGTTAAAGCCCAAGGCCACCGCGGCGAACAGCATCGACAGCAACATGCCGGCACTCATCGCCAGCAGCACGCCAAGCCACAGGTTGCCGGTGCTTAGGGCGACGATAAAACCGATCACTGCGCCGAACAGCATCATGCCTTCCTGGCCGAGGTTGAGTACGCCGCTCTTCTCGCACACCAGTTCGCCCAAGGCCACCAGCAGCAGCGGCGTACCGGTGCGCACCATGGCGTAGAAAATATTGCTGAGTAGATCGAGATCCATAATTGCAGCCTCAAACTGCGCGCTAAGCGCGGCAGGTAAAAATGATGTCGGTTATCGAGCGTGTGGGCGGTGCGGCATCAGCTCGTCGCTTCTTTGAGTGCTGTGCGCTGAGCCCACTTAACCTTGAGTTTCGGTCGATAAAGAATCAGCACGTCGCAGGCGAGAAGGAAGAACAGCATCATTCCCTGGAACAGCTGGGTGATTGCCTGGGGCAGGTTCATGGTCATCTGCGCGTTCTCTCCGCCCAGATACAGCAGTGCCATCAGCAGGCTGGCAAAGACGATGCCGAGCGGGTTGAGACGGCCGAGAAAGGCCACTGTAATCGCTGCATAGCCATAACCCGGTGAGACCTGCGGCACCAGTTGGCCAATCGGCCCGGCTACTTCGCCGACACCCGCCAGCCCGGCCAGGCCGCCGCTGACCAGCAGGGCGAACCACACCAGGCGTTTTTCACGAAAGCCAACAAAGCCGGCGGCGCGGCGGTCGAGGCCGAGTACCTTGATCTGGAAGCCGAGAAAGCTCTTGTGCAGCAGCACCCACACCGCCACCAGTGCCAGCAAGGCGAAATACAGACCTGCGTGCAAGCGGCCATCTTCGCTGAGCAGCGGCAGGCGGCTGGCATCGCCGAACATCGCCGATTCCGGAAAGTTAAATCCGGCCGGGTCCTTCAGTGGGCCATGTACGAAGAACAGCAACAGGTTCAGGGCGATGTAGTTGAGCATGATGCTGGTGAGGATTTCGTTGGCATTGAACTGCGTGCGTAGCCACGCCGTCAGGCCGCCCCAGGCTGCGCCCGCCGCCATGCCGGTGAGCATCACCCAGACCAGCGCCCAGCGGCTGTCCCAGTCGATGATCTGAATCGCCATGGCGCTACCGGCCAGTGCGCCAAGTAGCAGCTGGCCTTCGGCGCCGATATTCCAGATACGCGCCTGATACGCCACCGCCAGGCCGAGGGCGCAGAGCAGAATCGGTAGTGCCTTGACCAGCAGCTCCGATACGCCGTACCAATCGGCCAAGGGTGCGATCAGCAGGGTGTGCAAGGTTTCTAGCGGGTCATGGCCGAGCAGGGTGAACAGCAGCGCGCCGCTGCACAGGGTCAGCACGGCGGCCAGCAGTGGCGATAACCAGAGCATGGCACGTGATTGCTGACCGCGTGGTTCGAGGGATAACAGCATCTGAAACTCCGTCAGCTCAGGCTGGCAGCAGCGGCTGCCGGCGTGCTTGTGATAGGGGGAAGCGGGGCGAATTCACCAGCCATCCAGCGGCCGACTTCTACCGCTTCGGTTTCTGCGGTAGCGGCCAGGGGCGAGAGCTTGCCGCTGCACAGCGCGCCAATGCGGTCGCTGATCTGGAACAGCTCGTCGAGGTCTTCGGAAATCACCAGAATCGCCGCGCCGGCATCACGCAGGGCAATCAGCGCGCGGTGAATCGCCGCCGCCGCGCCCACGTCCACCCCCCAGGTCGGGTGCGCCGCCACCAGCAGTTTCGGGTTTTGCAGGATTTCGCGGCCGAGGATAAATTTCTGCAGGTTGCCGCCGGACAGGCTGCGCGCGGGCGCATCGGCATCCGGCGTCTTTACCGCAAAGCGCTGGATAATCTCATCGGCCAGTGCTCGTACCTTGCCGCGTTGAATCAGACCTTTGCTCAGCAGGCCATGCTGAAAAGCGGTAAGCAGCGCGTTGTCGCTCAGGCTCATATCCGGCACAGCGCCATGGCCCAGGCGTTCAGCCGGGACAAAGGCCAGGCCCAGCTTGCGCCGCGCGTCCGGGTACAGATCGGCAATCGGCTGTGTATCCAGGCTGATGCGTTCACGCTCGTTGCGCGGCAGGCGGCTTTCCCCGCTGAGCAGGGCCAGCAGTTCGTCCTGACCATTGCCGGCGACCCCGGCGATACCGACGATCTCGCCGCTGCGCACGTCCAGACGGATATGGCTAAGGGTGCAGCCGAACGGATCAGCGTTGCACCAGCTGAGGTCGTCCACCCGCAAACGCGGCAGGCCGCCGCTGGCTTTCGGGTAACTGCTTTCCAGGCCTTCGGCATCGCCAACCATCAGCCGCGCCAGCTGCAGATCGCTGCATTCGGCAGGCACGCAGTGGCCCGACACTTTGCCGCCGCGCAGCACCGTGGCGCTCTGGCATAAGGCGCGCACTTCGCCGAGCTTGTGACTGATAAACAGAATGCTGCAGCCTTCGGCGGCCAGGCGGCGCAGGGTGACGAAAAGCTCGTCGGCCTCCTGTGGCGTGAGCACCGAAGTCGGTTCGTCGAGGATCAGCAGTTTGATGTCCTGCATCAGGCAACGGACGATCTCCACCCGCTGCCGTTCGCCAATGGACAGGCTGTGCACCAAACGGCCCGGCTCCAGGGCCATGCCGTAACGCTGCGAGACCTCACGAATCTTCGGTTCCAGCTGCTTTGGTGTGCCGGCGCTGGCTCCCATGGCTAGGGCGATGTTCTCTGCGACGGTCAGCGTTTCAAACAGCGAGAAATGCTGGAAGACCATGCCCACGCCCAGGCTGCGCGCCATGGCCGGGTCACGCATTGAAAGCAGCTCACCGTGCCAGCGGATTTCGCCGCTGTCGGGCTGGGTAACGCCGTAGATGATCTTCATCAGAGTGCTTTTACCGGCACCGTTTTCGCCCAGCAGCGCATGAATCTCGCCGGCGGCAATCGTCAAATCGATACGGTCGTTGGCTAGGCAGCCGGGGTAGCGCTTGCTGATACCGCTCAGCTGCAAGCGTGGAACAGAGGGGGAACTGGACATGGGCAGTGGCTCAGGAATGACAACTTGCCTGGTTAAAGCAAAAAGCTGGCCAGTGAGTCAGAAAAGCCGCTGTGCGGCGTTGCCTCCAGATCACATGCAACACCATAGTTGCCAAGGGCTCCAGCTTGGTGCGCAGTCCTGCGATTTTGGTGCGTTTTGGCGCATCGCGGGCAAGCCCGCTCCTACATTTGAGCGTGCGCTGATCAGAGATTTTTGGAATGCTGCTGTCCCTGTAGGAGCGGGCTTGCCCGCGATAAATCCTGAGGCGGGCGCACACTCAGAACCACACCGCATCCCATAGCGGGTAGTCGCCAATGCGCTTTACCAGGCCAGCCCGCAGCGGATTGGCGACGATATAACGAGCCGCCGATTGCAGGTCTTCATCTTGGCGCAGCGCGCGGTCGTGGTAACCCGGCTGCCAAATTGGGCCCTGGGTGCCTAGGTGCTGATTGATCTGCCGTGCGCTGTTGCTTTTGATCCGGCGCATCAATTCATCGAGAGAGCCTGTCTGCAGTTGCACAAGCCAATGCAGGTGATCGGGCATTACCACCCAGGCTAGAGACGCAACCTGTTTTTGCTCATGGGCCGTGCGCAATTCCCTGATCAGCAAGCGGGCCGAGATGAAATCATTAAATAGCGGGTGGCGCTGCAGCAGGGTGGTGGTCAGCAGGTAAGTGCGTTCGGGCTCTGAATAGCGACCACGCCGCAGGTTGGAACCATGGGGTTTTGCAGGCATTCCATTGCCTCTTGTGGTGTATCCGAGAGTGATCGCGGGCAAGCCCGCTCCTACAAAAGTGTGCAGCGCCCGGCAATCGTGGTTACGCCGCTCCCCCTGTAGGTGCGGGCTTGCCCGCGATAATTCGTGAAATAGGCTGCAGTCTCACAGGCACAGTGAGAAGCGTAGTGCAGTGGATCTAGCGCGGTAGTAACTCAACCCGCCCACGGCTGATATCCGCCAGCAGCCGTTGCAGCTCGGCAACCCTTGGCGCAGGTACAGCCAGGTGCAATTCGGCGCCGCTGGCGTCGTAGGTTTCGCTTGCCAGCAGGCTGTCCAGTTCGCTCAGGCGCGCCTTGAGCAGCGGAAGTTCGGCGAACAGGCAATGGCAGCGGTAATGCTCGCGGGTGATCAGTTCGCGGCGCGGGGCTGCTTGCAGGCATTTGTTGGCGCTGCCGCCGTAGGCGCGGGCCAGGCCGCCGGTGCCGAGTTGGATGCCGCCGTACCAGCGGATCACCAGCACCGCGACCTGATCCATGTCCTGCGCTTCAATCGCCGCAAGTATTGGCCGGCCGGCGGTGCCGCCGGGTTCGCCATCGTCACTGAAACGATACTGCTGGCCGACCTTCCAGGCCCAGCAGTTATGGCTGGCGCTGGCATCGCTATGCGCGGCGATAAATGCCTGCGCCTCAGCCGCACTGGTAACCGGCGCGGCGAGGGTAAGAAAGCGGCTTTTGCGAATCTCCTCGCGGTACTCGCAAGGGCCGAGCAGGGTCGCGGGCATCAGGCGTCTTTGGCAGGCGGTGTCAGGCCACAGCCCTTGAGGATAATGGCGATCAACTGATCGGCCGCCTCTTCATAATCCGCTTTTACCAGGCGCGAACGACCGGTGACACGGCAGATTTGTGAGGCAAAGTCAGCATAGTGCTGGGTGCTGCTCCACATCAGGAAAATCAGGTGCACCGGGTCGACCGGGTCCATCTTGCCCGCAGCGCTCCAGGCTTCTAATACTGTGGCGCGGCCACGGAACCAGTCCTGGTAATCCTGATTGAGCATGTGCGACAGGTGCTCGCCACCACTGATTACTTCCATGGCATAGATGCGTGAGGCTTTCGGGTGGCGGCGAGAAAATTCCATTTTGCCGCGGATATAGTTGGCCAGCGCTGTGGCCGGGTCGTCGTCCACGGTCAGGTTATTGAAGGTGCTGTCCCATAGCTCAAGAATGTTCACCAGTACCGCCTGGTAAAGCCCCAGCTTGTTGTTGAAGTAGTAATGCAGGTTGGCCTTCGGCAGCCCGACATTCTGCGCGATGGTGTTCATGCTGGTGCCTTTGAAGCCGTGTTTGGCGAACTCTTCTTCGGCAGCCTTGATGATGGCTTCTTCATTTTTCTGACGAATGCGCCCGGCCGGTTTGTTGGTTGGATCGGCTCGGTGCGCAAGTACTTCAACAGTCATGGGCTATTCCGCAGTGGTCAGGTTTTCGGACGACTGCACTGATACCCCAGCGCCGCCGAGGTGACAAGCGCAAGGAGAGGGAAAAGCGCTATATGCGCCATTTAATCGGGCTTTTGCACTGTCTTTGTGCGTGTTCTGCAAGCATTAGCACCAACTTTCAGCGGGCCTTCATGCCTCTGCCAGGGCTTCCAGAAAGCTCTCCAGCACCAAGTGCGGGCGCCGGCCTTTGCGGGTTACCGAGGCCAGGCTGACGTCGTAGTAACGGCTGTCGGGCTTGAGTACGCGCAGGCGGCCTTGCTGCACCCATGCCTGGGCGTAGTGGTCGGGCAGGTAACCGATATAGCGTCCGGTGAGAATCAGAAAGGCCATGCCTTCACGGTCCGAGGCGCTGGCCGTGCAATTGAGCGCCTGGTAGTGGCTCTGCACTTCGGGCGGTAGGCGGAAGGTCGGCGCGATGGCTTCCTGAGCGTTCAGCCGTTCATCTTCGAGCTGCTGATCATCGACATAGAACAACGGGTGGCCGACCGCGCAGTAGAGCAGCGAGCGCTCGTCGTACAGCGCCTGGTATTCCAGACCAGACAGCGCCGTTACCTGCGGCACCACGCCGATATGCAAGCGGCCATCGAGCACGCCTTGTTCCACTTCGCTGGGCGGGGTCATGCGGATATGGATATGCACGTCGGGGCCGCGCTCCTTGAGCCGAGCCAGGGCGTTGGTGATGCGCATGTGTGGAACCGTCACCAGGTTGTCGGTGAGGCCGATATTCAGCTCGCCGCGCAGGTGCTGGTGCAGGCCGTTGACCTCGGTACGAAAGCTTTCCAGTGCGGCCAGCAGCTGCTGGGTGCTCTGGTAGACCTCGCGGCCTTCCTCGGTCAGGGCAAAGCCGGCGCGGCCGCGTTGGCACAGGCGCAAACCGAGGCGTTGTTCGAGGTCGCTCATCTGCTGGCTGATTGCCGAGCGGCCGATGCCCAGCGCGCTTTCCGCAGCGGAAAAGCCGCCGCACTCCACCACGCTGCGAAATAGCTTGAGCAGGCGAATATCAAAATCACTGACCTGGGCCAGCGGATCGGGGCGGCGGGTGCTCATTGCGAATGGCTCATTGTTTAGTGATTGGTTAACTAAAGATAAGAAGAGTCGTGTTTTCCTGACTCTAAGCCCGTGGCACCTTTGCTGGCAACTGCTTCTCTATCTAAGAACACCGCCCTTCCTTGCGAGGCCGCACCATGAACATGCCGCAGACCGAAGTCCCATCCCTGGCCAGCCAGCTCAAGCTGGATGCGCACTGGATGCCGTTTTCCGCCAACCGCAACTTCAAGCGTGACCCACGCCTGATCGTCGGCGCCGACGGTAACTACTTCATCGACGATAAAGGTCGGCGCATTTTCGACAGCCTGTCCGGGCTGTGGACCTGCGGTGCAGGGCATAACCGCAAAGAAATTCAGGAGGCCGTGGCCAAGCAGCTGGGCACCCTCGATTACGCGCCGGGCTTCCAGTACGGCCACCCACTGTCTTACCAACTGGCTGAGAAAATCACCGAGCTGACCCCGGCTGGCCTCGATCACGTGTTCTACACCGACTCCGGCTCCGAGTGCGCTGACACCTCGGTGAAGATGGCCAAGGCCTACTGGCGCCTGAAAGGTCAGCCGAGCAAAACCAAATTTATCGGCCGTGCCCGTGGCTACCATGGTGTGAACATCGCGGGCACCTCGCTGGGCGGCATCGGCGGTAACCGCAAGATGTTCGGCCAGATGATGGACGCCGACCACCTGCCGCACACCCTGCAGTCGCACCTGGCCTTCACCAAAGGCATGGCCGAGACCGGCGGCGTGGAGCTGGCCAACGAGCTGCTGAAACTGATCGAACTGCACGACGCCTCGAACATCGCTGCGGTGATCGTCGAGCCGATGTCGGGTTCCGCTGGTGTGATTGTGCCGCCGACCGGCTATCTGCAGCGTCTGCGTGAGATCTGTACTCAGCACAACATCCTGCTGATCTTCGACGAAGTGATCACCGCTTACGGCCGCATGGGCAAGTGGACCGGTGCCGAATACTTCGGCGTTACCCCGGACATCATGAACACCGCCAAGCAGGTCACCAACGGCGCGATTCCACTGGGCGCAGTGATCGCCTCCAGCGAGATCTACAACACCTTTATGAACCAGGCGATTCCCGAGCACATGGTCGAGTTCGGCCACGGCTACACCTACTCGGGCCACCCGGTTGCTTGTGCCGCCGGCCTGGCAACCCTGGAACTGCTCAAACGCGACAACCTGATCGAGCAATCCGCCGCCCTGGCGCCGATCTTTGAAGAGAAGCTGCACAGCCTCAAAGGCAGCAAGAACGTCATCGACATCCGCAACTGTGGCCTGGCTGGTGCGATCCAGATCAGCCCACGTGATGGCGACCCGGTGATCCGTCCGTTCGAAGCTGGTATGGCCTTGTGGAAGGCTGGCTTCTACGTGCGCTTCGGCGGCGACACCCTGCAGTTTGGGCCAACCTTCAACACCAAGCCTGAGCAGTTGGACTCGGTGTTCAATGCCGTCGGCGATGTGCTGAACAGCCTCGACTAAGGCGTAGGGTGGATGACGCTTCACCCATCCACCAAGTTGCCGCGCCGCAAGGTGGATGAAAACAGCGTCATCCACCCTACGGGAATCCCCCAATTTTCCTGCAGGAGCCAGCCGTTCGGCTTCTGCAAAAACAAGATCCGTTATTAAGGAACTGCCATGACCCTCGTAAACCACCTGATCCACGGCGAAATGACCGCCGGTACTGGCCGCAGCGCCGACGTGTTCAACCCGTCCACCGGTGAAGTCAGCAAGCAAGTTGCCCTGGCCGACCGCGCCACCATGCAGCTGGCCATCGACTCGGCCAAGAGCGCCTTCCCGGCCTGGCGCAACACGCCGCCAGCCAAGCGCGCCCAGGTAATGTTCCGCTTCAAGCAGCTGCTCGAGCAGCACGAAGCAGCTATCTCCAAGCTGATCAGTGAAGAGCACGGCAAGACCCTGGAAGACGCCGCTGGTGAACTCAAGCGCGGCATCGAGAACGTCGAATTTGCCTGCGCCGCCCCGGAAATCCTCAAGGGCGAGTACAGCCGCAATGTTGGACCGAACATCGACGCCTGGAGCGATATGCAGCCTATCGGCGTTGTGGCCGGCATCACCCCGTTCAACTTCCCGGCCATGGTGCCGCTGTGGATGTACCCGCTGGCCATAGTCTGCGGTAACTGCTTTATCTTGAAGCCATCCGAGCGCGACCCAAGCTCCACCCTGTATATCGCTCAATTGCTGCAAGAGGCCGGTCTGCCGAAAGGCGTGCTCAACGTGGTGCACGGTGACAAGGAAGCCGTGGATGCGCTGATCGAAGCGCCGGAAGTCAAAGCCCTGAGCTTTGTCGGCTCGACTCCTATCGCTGAGTACATCTACAGCGAAGGCACCAAGCGCGGTAAGCGCGTACAGGCCCTGGGCGGCGCGAAAAACCACGCCGTATTGATGCCTGATGCTGATCTGGACAACGCCGTCAGCGCACTGATGGGCGCGGCCTACGGTTCCTGCGGCGAGCGCTGCATGGCCATCTCCGTCGCCGTGTGCGTCGGCGACCAGATTGCTGATGCGCTGGTGCAGAAGCTCATTCCTCAGATCAAAGCGCTGAAAATCGGTGCCGGCACCTCCTGCGGCCTGGACATGGGCCCGCTGGTTACCGCTGCGGCGCGTGACAAGGTCAAAGGCTATATCGACGCTGGTGTTGCCCAGGGCGCAAGCCTGGTGGTCGACGGTCGTGATCTGGTGGTGGCCGGTAACGAGAATGGCTACTTCGTCGGCGGCACGCTTTTTGACAGAGTCACACCTGAGATGACCATCTACACCGACGAAATCTTCGGCCCTGTGCTGTGCATCGTCCGCGTCGGCAGCCTGGAACAAGCCATGCAACTGATCAACGACCACGAATACGGCAACGGCACCTGCATCTTCACCCGTGACGGTGAGTCGGCCCGCCTGTTCTGCGACGAGATTGAAGTCGGCATGGTCGGCGTCAACGTACCGCTGCCGGTACCAGTGGCCTACCACAGCTTCGGCGGCTGGAAGCGCTCGCTGTTCGGTGACCTGCACGCCTACGGCCCGGACGGTGTGCGCTTCTACACCCGCAAGAAGGCCATCACCCAGCGCTGGCCGCAACGCGCCAGCCATGAGGCGGCGCAATTCGCCTTCCCGAGTAATGGCTAAGTAACACCCAGGGGGCTGATCGCAGGATCAGCCCCCTTTTTTGATACGCAGAACTACCAGTAGGAGCGGCCGGGCGGCGTTCCGTCATGCCCGCGATCAAGGCCAACGCCAAGTCACCCACAGGCGCAATTATTCTGTAGGAGCGGCCTTGGCCGCGATCGTTGCCAACCGCGAATCGTGGGCAAGGACTAGGCGTCCCCCCGCTCCTACACAAGTAGCACCGTAGGATGGGGCGGGCCGCGCAGGTTGAGCGCAGCGATACCCATCAAGCAGCAGCAGTTTCACGCAACAAACCAGCCGCGCGGGCGCGGCGTTGGTGCAGTGCCCGGCCTGGCCGGTTACGGCACCCCTTGGGTGAGCGGGTTCAGGGTTTCCTGGCCCGCAAGCCCGCTCTCCCAAGGGCAGCCCACTTCAATTATTAATGAAGAGGACTCCTTGCAATGAATAAACCCATGATTGGCCTACCCCTGTGCCGTTGGCAGCTGACCAGCCGTGATATCGGCTGGTTTCACCTGGTGGGCGAGAAGTACATCCACGCCGTTACCGGCTTCGGAGCCTTCCCGCTGATGATCCCGGCGTTTGGCGATGATCTGGACATGGACACGGTGCTGGATAGCGTCAGCGGCATCATGTTCGGCGGCTCGCTCTCCAACGTGCACCCCAGCTTTTATGGCGACGACCATCCCGGTCTCGGTCTGGCCGACAAACCCCGTGATGAAACCGTGCTGCGCCTGCTGCGCGCCTGTATTGATCGCGGCATTCCCTTCCTCGGCATCTGCCGGGGCATGCAGGAAATGAACGTGCTATTTGGCGGCACCCTGCACCGCGAAGTGCACGAGGTTGAAGGGCGTCTTGATCACCGTGAGGTGAAGGATGTACCGGACGACGTGGCCTATGGCCCGATGCACAACGTGGCCCTGACCGAGGGTGGCGTGTTGCATAAGCTGTTCGGCGAGCGGCAGATCAAGGTCAACTCGTTGCACGGTCAGGGGGTTGATCGCCTGGGCGAGGGCTTGCAGGTTGAAGCCGTGGCCGAGGATGGGCAGATCGAGGCGGTCAGCGTGATTGGCGCCAAGGCGTTTGCAGTTGGGGTGCAGTGGCATCCCGAGTATCGCTATTGGGAGAAGGCGGATTACAACGCGCTGCTGGGGGCGTTTCATCAGGCGGCGCGGGAGTATCAGGTGAGGAAGCTTGAGCGCCGCAGTGAGGCTGCGGTGGCCTGAGTCGAGTGGTGATTTAAACAAAAGGCCCATCGATTGATGGGCCTTTTGTTTTGAGAGTTGATGGGTATTGCTGTGCTTAACCCATGCTACGTGCTGCTAGTAGAAGCTTATGGTTGTTTTCAGTTGATCAGCAAAATCATAGATTTCGTCGAGTGAGCTGATGGGGTGGCGCGTTTCGTTCTTTTCTTGGTCGAAAATACCGATATATTTTTGCGTGCGATTGAAGTGCAAGCGGCATATCGGTTTACGATTGTTATCGTCTAGCAATATTCCAAAGTAACTTTGAGTGTCGCGTTGAATGATGCGTTTGGAGTCAACAACGGAACGCACAATAGCTTTGACGATGTGATAGCCCTCAAGCTCTTCTAAGGTGGTCAGAACCTTGTCTTCTGCAGCGTCGTCAATTTGCTCATTTGCAGGATTTGCCGGTGGCGAAGTCGTGGCCGCGTAACTGGGTTGAATGGCTCCGCTCATTGCGGATTTCAGGCGGTCGTTGATTTGGTCGTTCAAGAATTGCGCGACTGCCTTGCGGGTCAACTCTGCAAATTGTTCACGTACTTTTTGAGTGATCATCCCTTCGTAAACACGGGATGCAAAGAATTTTACGAAGTCGTCGTCAGGCTTGGTGAATTGAAGTGCGATTTGTTTTTTTATCTGACTTACATACTTTAACTCGCCCGCAGCGTTGACTATAGATTCAACGTCGAAGGCTGATTTCGTAAGTTTTAAAAGTTCGGGTACTGCGTGCTCGTCGATATCTAATAGATCAAGTTCAAGGAAGGGCTTCTCATCCATTTTGTTTGGGGCGTCAAGGTCAGTGAAGAATTTATAGACTTGACCATTAGTTAGGATTGAGATTCTGGCGTTTGTTACATGGAAGTAGCGGAAGAGCTGTGAGGCATGATTGAGGTTAAGCGGTTCGCCAATTTTCTTACATTCGATCAGTATCTGAACTTCGCCATCTTTTAATATTGCGTAGTCAATTTTTTCACCCTTCTTCGTCCCAATGTCACAGACGAATTCCGGGGTTACTTCTCTTGGGTCGAATACGTCGTAGCCGAGAACGGTGTTTATAAATGGCATGACAAATGCGTTTTTCGTGGCTTCTTCCGTTTTAATTGCACTTGCCTGCTGGCGGATTTTTGCTGAAAGGCTGTTTAACTTCTCGAAGAACTCCATGTTTAGCTCCTTGCTATTGATGCGGTATTTTTCTGTGCGCCTGTAGGATGGATTGAGCGTAGCGATACCCTTCAATAATGGCCATTCGAGATCATCATTCGTTGTGCTGTTCTGCTGCGGTAGCAGTGTCCTCGCCGCCTCTGCGTTGCCCGGGTTATCGGTTCCGCCCTTACGGCGGCTCACTTTTGGCAAACGCCCGGATGGCCGGCCCCGCCAAAAGTAAGCAAAAGGTCTTGCCCCTTGCATCCGGCCCGACTTCGTCGGGTCCCCTCGCTCCATCATTGCTTCAGGGGCACGCTGCGAAGGGCCATCCCTGGCCCATCGCGGCTCTCGCGGCATCCATGCCGCTCAACCCCTTCCACAACGATTCCACTCGGCCTCCTGATGGGGCGTTTGGCGTCGTCTGTGAGATTGGTGTTTTTAGAAGCACAGCAAACTGTAGGAGCGGGCTTGCCCGCGATGCTTCTGCCGTTGCTCTTAGCTCTGCCTTCCACAAATAGCCCAAACAACGCGATCCCCGAATCCCGTCAGGAGGCCGAGTAGAGGTGCTGTGGAGAGGGGCGTTTGGCATGGATGCCAAACGAGGAACGGTGGGCCAGGGATGGCCCACCGTGACGACCCTCGGAACAGCACTGGAGCGAGGGAAGTTGAGCGCAGCGAAACCCGGATGCCGGGCGCGCTTTTTCTTTGGTTACTTTCTGCGCGAGTGAAGAGATACGCAGCGAAGCGTAGTAACAGCCGAAGGCTGGCCCGGAGGGTGAGCGCAGCGAATCAAGTAACTCGCCGTAAGGGCGAAACCAGTACGTAGCGGCAATAGATCTGCGGCGGATGTTCCACATAGCTCCCACGCTCCTGCGTGGTAGCCATCCTGCGACGCTCTGCGTCGCCTACTGGACTCGGATGTACAACTCCCGTTAGTGGACGCTGGGGTGTCGATGGCGGCATTCCCACGCGGAGCGTGGGAATGATCCATTGGGTTACTGCCCCACCTGGGCGTCTTGCGGGACGCGAAAGCCTAGTCGCGCTTTCATGTTCAGTTCCAGTTCCGCCACGCGCCCGCTGACGATGAGTCTGTTTAGTTCTTCTTCAAATATTTTCGACAGGCGTTCGCCGTCGGGATGGTTTTTGGAAAAGCTCAGCCAGAAACCATCGAGGGAGATCATGCCGACGCGTTCGATTTGGGAGCCGAATTTCTCATCGAGAATTCGTAGCTGCCCAGGCAGGGTATTCATGACGATGAAGTCCACCCGGCCCTTGATCAGCATGTTCATCAGGTTGGTATCGGATTGCGCTACAGCGTGTTCAATCTTTGGGTTCTGCATGAAGTCGGTTGGGTAGGTGTAGCCGTTGGTAATACCAACAGTGTGGTTCTCGAGGTCTTTGCTGTTTAACTCGGGTTGAAAGCGGCCACGCAGGGCAAAAATGGCCAGGCCTTCGTGAAACATCGGGGTGGGGTGCCAGTAGAACTTGTTGCGGTTGGCTTCGGTGATGGTGACGTTGAAGCAGGCTACGGTGTGCCCGGTCTCGGCGTAATGCAGGCAGCGCGAGAACGGTACGGTGACAAACTCCACTTCAATATTGCGCCGGGCAAAGATCTCGCGCACCAGTGTGGGGGTAAAGCCATCTGGCTCAGGGCTGTCGGCACGCTTGGCGGAGTAGGGTGCCCAGTCATCTTCGGCGGCAATCAGGATGCGTTCTGCATGGGCCTGTGCGGCCAATATGGATATCAGTGCTGCCAGTGCATATCGCCGTATGCTCATGGTGTGTTCCGTCAGTGTGCAGAGGACTCTGCCGAGTGCTGTGAGTATAGGTCGCCCTACTTGGTTGGACGCTGGTGAGACGGATGGTCATCCTGTGGGCGCTGGGCTTTTGGTGTCCGGCTGTTGGGTGCAGTTGAACGCCTGCGTGGTGAGCACTTAGTCGGATGTCAGGCACGTTGTGGGCGCGCAGACGGGGTGTCCACCCTGTGCCGTTCTGTGGTGCCGTTCGCAATTTTTGTAAACAACCAGCCCCTCGAGTCGGGTCTGTCGCTTGGGGCTTGTAGGCGCTGAAAGTGCTGCGGAGTGCTGCGGAGTGCGGCAGTCGGCGCTGATGCATAAATAGCTTTCACTGAGCTTTCAGGGGAAATACCGTTAGTCGGCTAACTATTTTTCCTGGGCGGCGTCCTATCGGCACGCAGATGAATTAGAATGCGCCCCCGCTGCAGGCGTCGGAATGCACTCTCCCTTCATTCACGCACGCCCATTTTCATAAGAACCGAACAGCGTCCCCTGTCCTCACTCCGCCCCCGCTTGCGTTGTGATCGATGTTCTTTTGATACCCGCCCTGTGTGCGAATTAAGGAAATACCGTGTTTATGAAAGAATTTTTACGTGCGTTGCTACTCGGTAGCAGCCTGTTGCTTAGCGTTGCCAGCTGGGCGCAGATGGCTCCCCTGGAAGCGATGAACATGGCCGGTCTACAGCGCAGCCTGGGGCAGATCGTCGCCAAGGATTACTTGATGATCGGTTCCGATGTGAGGGTCGATGCGGCCTCGCAGCAGCGTGACGAGAGCATTGCGCTGTTTGAAAACCATCACCAGCAGCTGAAAGACTTCGCGCCTACTGATGAGATCCGCGCTTCGCTGGCGAAGGTTGAGGCTATTTGGGTTGAGTACAAGCCCTTAATCACGGCGCAGCCGGATAAAGCCCAGGCCCCGGTTGTGCTGGCCACGGCTGAGAAGCTGGTCAAGGAATGCCAGCTGATGGTCGATCTGTTTGAGAAGCACAACGGCGATGCCGCCTCGCATGCGATCAATCGCAGTGGCTGGAACCGCGTCCTGACCCAGCGCACGGCGATGTTCTACATGGCACGTGCCTGGGGTGTTTCGGCGCCGAATCTGGATGCTGATTTCAATGCGTCCGTGCAGGAATTTAGCGTGATCATGCAGGAGCTTCAGGCCAACAAGGCTCCGAATACTGAGATCGCCGATGCGCTGCGTAAGACCGATGCCAAGTGGCAGTTCACCAGCCGGGCATTTTCCTCCAAGGACTTTGTACCCACCATCGTTGCGGTGAATGCGGATTCGATGTTCCGTCAGCTGAATGAAATGACCCGACTGTATGCAGGTCTGCGTACCGACAGCCTCTGATCGGCAGTAGAGGGCGGCGCCCCGTTTAGAGTCGGGGCGTTGTTCTCGGTAAAGTTTGGGCGCTGGTTGAGATGCATTCGGCCAGTGATGTGACGCTGCTTGCTGCATTGCGAGCGGAACACGCGGGTCTCTTGTCGCAAGCGACCCGACAGACACCCCCCCGACCACTGCACCTTGTATCCGTGGCGCTGCCAATGGCCAATGGCGCTCTGGCTCTAGTCGAGCCGCGACACTAGCCATCAGTCGCCAGCCTCTGAAATCCAATCCATCGCTGCTTTGCATGGGCGCGCTGCCTCGCTGTACCTGGGGATCGGCGCTGAGCGTGTGTGTGGGCTTTCACGGTCATCACAAAACGCCTGTCTAGGGCATGACGGGCCTTTGTCCGGCCCCGTATGATCGCCCGCTTATTTACAGCATCGGCCAGTGAGGGCCTTACGGATGAAGCGATATCTGCGGCAATGGAAGTTTTGGCTGCTGTGCATGCTGCTGGGTAGCGTGCTGGGCTGTGCTTCGCGCGGTGGCGAGTATATGAATGAGGCAGCTACTTCTGCCGAGGCGGCAATGCCGGGCTCGCAGCTGCAAGGCAAGGCAGCAGGTCGCCTGTTGGTCTGGACCGCCAGCTTTACCCTGGAAGTTGTGGATGTCGAGAAGGCCAAGGCGCAGTTAAGCGAGCGCATGCTGGCGCTGGGTGGTTATGTTGAGGAAATCAGCGATTACGGGTACGACAACCAGAGCCTGGTTTTTCGCGTGCCCAAGGATGCGTTTGACGCGGCCATGGGCCGTGTCGAGCAGAGCGGTAAGGTGCTGCGGCGGCACGTTAAAGGTGAGGATGTCACCGAGCAGTACGTGGATGTGGAAACACGCTTGAACAATAACCGGGCACTGCGTGATCGCCTCAAGGACCTACTCGCCAAGGCCAGGGATGTGAAAGACATTCTGCAGATCGAGAGTGAGCTTAATCGCGTGCAGTCGGAGATCGATTCGATGGACGCACGCATGCGCATCCTCAAGGATCAGATCCAGATGTCCACCCTGACGGTTGAGTTACGCAAGCAGGTGCCGGCCAAACCCGCGACGATCTACGGTCCGCTTGGCTATCTGTATAAGGGCGCTGAGTGGTTTGTGACCAAGCTGTTCATCATCCGCGAATAGACTGCGGAAAGGCTTCCTGCTGATTGCGCGGGGTGCAGGGTTTTACAAGGGGTTGCCATCCGCAACTGCGATGGCTGCCCCTAACCTGCACAAGGAAGCTGATCATGCAAATCACCCCCGTCTCATCCTTTATTCCGTTGTCCCTTGCACGCCTGCTGGGCGGGCTGGCGCTGCTGTTGGCGCTGGCGCAGCCGGCCATGGCGGTAAATATCGTCTACGACGGCTCATGCGCAAACGGCCCAGACCGTCTTGCTGTGGCCAATGCGGTGGCGCGCGCCACGACCTGGGCAAATGATGCCTACAACGAGGTGAACAACAACGAGCAGGCACTGCGCAATAACCCGCCTACCGCTTATCGGACCTGGTTCGGTACCTTTGAACAGGACCGCTATCAGCGGGTACGCGGTGTGCTGGATGGCGTGCGCTTCAAGCTCAACTCAGATAGCACCATGACAGCCTATTGCCGAAGAGATACGGATCGAGCTTGCGAAACAGGTGTTGGTGTCGCCGCCACTATTGCGGCCACTTTGCCGCGTGTGCGGAGTGATTTTGAGGTGTGGTTCTGCACTGCTTTCTTTGCGCTGCCTGCCAACGTTGGCCTCGATACTCAGGCCGGAAGCGTGCTGCACGAAATGACCCATTCGATGGGGAATACCGAGGATTATGCCAACGGGCCCTCTGACGCGGGGAACCTGGCCACGCAGGCACCCGCTCGTGCCGTCGATAACGCCGACAACTACGAGTTCTTTGTCGAGCAGCTTTACGATTGAGTGTCGTTACTTGGCGCGCTGTCGTTGTGATTTTGCTGGCCAGGCTGATGGGCTGGCAGACGTTCAAGCCAAAGCCCCGCAGATGCGGGGCTTTGGCTATTGGTATTGCCCCGCCCAAGCTCTTCTGAGTAAGTGGTTCACTCGCTGCGGTCGCCTTGTGCCTGCCGCTTGGCGCTTTAGTCGTCGGTGACATGGCTTGGTTTTAGCTTTTTTAGCAGGGCGCGCGTGCAGTTATTGGCTGTCGGCCTGGCGATGCTGTTGTCGGGCAAGCAGCTGGCGTGGCGGCCAGGCTTAACTATTCTCTACAAGCGCCGATACAGCGTTTCATACAGATAATCAGAAGGCGACTTCGTATGAGCATTAAGTCCAAACTGTTGGTGAGCTTTCTGGTTGCAACCCTTATCCCCGTGCTGGTGGTGGCGCTGCTGACGATTCGTAATGTCACGGAGCAGGCCAAAGAGAATTTCCTGGCATCCAGCAGCCTGGACATGAAGCTGGTGAACAACAGCTTTGCCACTTTTTTTGATTCGGTGGGTTACACCGTTTCGGCCCTGGCGGAATATCCCGCAGTCAAAGATACCGAGGGCGGTCCGCTGACCACCTATTTCGGTGAGGCCCGCAAGCCTGGCCAGGTCGCTACTGCCAACGGTGGTCGTGAAAAGCAGATTTTCGATTACTACTCCAGCATCGGTAAGAACAACCCCACCTTTGGTTACGTTTATATGAGCGATACCAACGGTGGCTATGTGGAGTGGCCGGGCACCGGCGATTACGGTGACTGGGACCCGCGCAAGCGTGAGTGGTACCCCATCGGTCGAGATGCCAACTTCACCCTGGCCCGTCGTGACGGTTATTACTGGGAGCCGGATGACGCGGTGTATGTCTCGGTGCTTAAAGGCTTCAAGGACAACGCCGGGCAGTTTGCCGGGGTAGTGGCGGTGGATGTGTCGCTGAAAGCGCTGACCGATATGGCGCAAAAGGTTCGCTTTGGTGAAACCGGTTTTCTGATGCTGGTAGAAGGCAGTGGCACCTTGCTGGTGGATGGCCTGCAGCCGGACAACAACTTCAAGAAAATTAGCGAGCTGCCCGGCGAGCACTTTGCTGCAATCGGCAAGACCCAAAATGGCTTGGTCGAGGTGGAAATCGACGGGGTCGCCTATATGGCTAACGTGTACACCTCGCCTGAGATGGGCTGGAAGTTTGTCGGCTTCAAGCAGGCCGATGAGATTTACGCGAGCGCCCGTGAGCTGACCTGGATCACCCTGGTGGTCTGTATCGTGCTGGTGCTGGTATTCGGCGTGGCAGGGGTGGTTATCGCTAACCGCATCGTCAACCCGATCAATCTGGTGAAGGACGGGCTGCGCACTATCGCTCAGGGTGAAGGTGACCTGACCCGCCGCCTGGAGCTGATCAGCAAGGATGAAACCGGTGAGCTGGCCAAGTGGTTCAATCAGTTTATCGAGTCGATCCAGGGCATGATCAAGGTGATCAAGGAGAACGCCATCAGCATGGATGGGGTGTCCAGCGATACCAACAAACGCACCACGGCGATGTCCGCCACGCTGCAGCGTCAGTTGAGTTCGGTAGAGCAGATTGTCACGGCGGTGACCGAGATGTCTTCGGCGGCCAATGAAGTGGCCAAGACCTGCGTGCAGACCGCTGATGTGTCGGAGCAGGGGCTGGTGGCTACGCGCAATGGTAAAGAGGTGATTGCCCGCAGTACGTCCGGGGTTAACAAGCTCGGCACCAGCATCCAGAACTCCAGCAAGGTGATTCAGGAGCTGGAGAAGGAAACGGTCAATATCAACAATATCCTTTCGACCATTCAGCAAATCGCCGAGCAGACCAACCTGCTGGCGCTGAACGCAGCTATCGAAGCCGCCCGCGCGGGCGAGCAGGGGCGTGGTTTTGCTGTGGTGGCCGATGAAGTGCGCAACCTGGCCAAACGCACCCAGGACTCTACTGAGCAGATCAACAATATCCTTAACCTGCTGGTTAACCGTATCAAGGAAGTGACGGTGAGCATGGACCAAAGCCTGGTCGAGTCGGGCAAGGCTATCGTGCTGTCTGAAGAGGTTATGGCCGCCTTCGAAAGCATTGAAGGCAAGGTACAGATGATCCGCGACATGACCATGCAGATCGCCACTGCGACCGAGGAGCAGCATCTGGTGACCGAGGAAATCAACCAGAACATCGTCGCCATCAACGATGCAGTGACGCAGATATCTGTGCAGGCAGCCGAGGTGGAAAGCTATGCCCAGGAACAAAGCGGCCTGAGCAGTGAGCTGAAACAGCTGGTGGTGCGCTTCCGTACGGAGTAAGCGAGCCGGCGCGATGCACTGGTGACCCCAAGGAAAAGCCCCGCACTTGCGGGGCTTTTGTTTACCAGCGATAGCCACGGTCGTCGTGGCCGCGGTGTTTGTGGCCATGCCAGCGTTTGTGGCGCGGCCGTTCCTGGACGTAATACACCGGCGCAGGTTGGTAGTAGACCGGCTGACGCTCGTAATACACCCGTTGTGGCGGGTAATAGGCCGGTGGCGGCGGGTAGTACTCGCGCGGTGGTGGGGCATAAACCGGCGCAGGGCGGCTCTGGCTGACGATTACTCCACCAATCACCGCGCCCACCACGGCTCCGGCAATCGCTGCGTCACGGTTGGAGGCCTGCGCTGGAGCCTGGGCAAGCAGCGCCAGGCTGGCCAGCAGGCCGGTGATAAGGGGGATACGTGACAGCATGATCGAAACTCCTCTGCAAACCGGTCTTTCCCGGCTTGTAGTTTCGACACTGGGTGTTGCGCTGCATTGCAGGGTGGAATGTAAAGCCTGTGTAAAACAGGGAGGCGATACGGGCTGGCCAAACGCAGTGCAAACTGGCCAGCCCGCACTGTCTGTTTATGCCCGGCTGGGGAGAGCGGCACTTAAGCAAAAGGCCGTTCAGTTGTGTCGCAGGAGGAAATATTTGGCAGTATCGACAGGCCGGCGGAGCAAAAAACAATTCAATCCGCCGCTTTTGCTTCTGCTCGGCCTGGGGCCGGACGCAGAGACAACCCCCTCATCCAAGGAGTCGCTTATGTTGAGCCGCAAAGGATTTCTGCTTGTCGCAGCCGCTGGGATGTTCGCCTGTCACGCTCAAGCCGCTGATGTCACGGTCAAGCTGGGCAGTACCGAGCGCGTCACCCGGTTGTTTGCCTATCCCAATAACTGCAATGTGATCTGCTATCGCGATTGGACGCTGGAGCAGACCGCCGAGCACTACCTGGGCCAGAGCTTGCAACGCGACGGTTACGACAAGGCCAAGGTAACCGTGCACCGCGAGCAGCAAGACCTCTACGCCAAATTCACCGAGGTGCCCGAGGGGTACGGTAAGCCACTCGAACAGCTGCTGAAGACCGGAGAGCTGGCCTACGCGGGCGCGAAACTGCTTAACAAGGATGGCAAGTGGCAATACAACTGGTCGTTGTTCTTGCCGCTGGGCATGGCGCTGGATAACCGCAAGAGCGTTGAGTTACTGCACTTCCCGCCGGATTACTCGCTAACCCAGGCGCAGGACTATCTAGAGTCGAGTACTACAAACCGCTGGGCTGACCTACTTACCCAGAATGGCATCGGAGCGGCGCAGACACCTGCCTTCCAGACCATCATCGACATCGCCCCCATTGCCGCGCCTGCTAACGCCGGTAGCGCGCTCGAGGGTGTCTACAGCTATTTCAATGCCTATCAGACGCAGATGGTTATGCAGTTGACTGCAGGCGAAGGTGGGCAGGCGCTGCCCATGGTGGCCTTTGGCAGTCCGGTGCGCAGCTGGGTTAAGCAGCAGTATGGGGTTTCTCTCGATGTGCTCGGTCTGGCGCAGATCAGCCCGGCCGCTGGGCAGCAGGTGGCTGTGCTCGGCGCCAACCACCCTAGTTATATCTGGTACGCCGCTGACCCGGAAAATTATGACGGCGATCAGCAGAAAGCCGATGCGGCCGGCATCAAGGTAATGGGGCAGGATCTCAGCGCCGCCTGCTGGCAGGCCAGTATGGGCGAGCAACCCAGTCAGGACGCGAGCCCGGCGCTGAGCGCCTGCAGCGAGAAATGGCAAGTCACGGAAAAGCTGCAAACCTGCGAACTTTTCTACACCTCAGTGCGTAACCTCACTCCCGAAGCTGCGCAGGCCAAGTGCACGCCGGCTAGCAGCTAAGCACCTCGGCCAAAGCTCACCGCTGTGAGCTTTGGCCACAGGCTGCTAGGCAGCACTTTTGCTGCGCTCATTTGATCGGTGTTTGCGGGAGAGCCCGGTAAGCTTAAGGCCCCCAGCAACTGCTAGCCGCTACGGACTTCTTAATGCTCACCCTCGACTGGCTCCGCCATCATCCCGAACACACTGAGCAGTTGGCTGAGTGGCTTTACCAGCAATTTCCTTATGAGTTCAGCGAGCAAAGCTTGCTCGACTGGCAGGCTGAGTTCGCTGCGGGTCAGCACAATGGTGACTGGGAAATGCTGGTTGCCCTTGACCATGACCAACTATTGGGCTGCGCCGGCTTGGCGAAGGATGACTTGCCGCTGCGGCCCGAATTGGGACCTTGGTTGGCATGTGTTTATGTACGCCGCAGGCCCGTGGCCAGGGCTTGGCCGAGCAGTTGGTTGAGCGCATCTGCGCCACTGCCCGTGAGCGCGGCCACGCAAGGCTCTACCTGCACACCCACGACCGCGCGGATTATTACGCCCGGCGCGGTTGGACACTGCAGGAGTGCTTCCAGGCCTGGGGCAACCCTCAACACTTGATGTGTCGCCAGCTTTAGCCGGTTATTGAAAGGCCAACTGCGTTGCCATCACGGCATCTCAATTTGCCCGATACGCCTGCTCGCCCTAAGGAATGGAGGGCGCCTGATTGCCCGTTGTAGCTTCCGCTACGTCAGGCGTTGCAGCTGGAGCCTGACCTTGTGCGGCCAGGTAAGCCTGTAGCTTGGCCATCTGATCGTTTTTCAATTGAACCAGACGCTGCAGTTTGTCGAGTTGGCTCTGCAAGTCGGCAATACGGCTTTTCAGTTCAGCGTTTTCACGATTGGTCGAATCGAGGCTTTCCTGGGCCACCGCCAGTTTATCTAGCAGGGCCTTGTTACCTGCGCTGCCTTTATCGCTGCCGGCGCCGCCTTTGTCGCTGCCATCCGCAACCAGTTTCAGGTTGTCACTGCGTTCAATTTTGGCCGGTGCAACTGCTGCGCTGCTGCGCTTGCTGGCATCCAGCTGACGGGCGCTGGCGGCAATACTGCGACTTTCACGCCAAGCCGCGGTCTGCTGGTTAACCTGAGCGATGGCGGCGCTTTGCGTGCGGCTGTTGATTTGTTGTGCATCGGGTAGACGCAGCACTTGGCCGCTTTTCATGCGGTTGATGTTGTTATCGATAAAGGCCTGCGGATTCAGTTCCTGAATCGCCAGCATGGCCTGATGCACGCTGCCGCCTGCCCGCGCGCGGTTAGCGATATCCCAGAGATTGTCATTGGCGGTGGTTTTGTATTCATTGCCTGCCAGTGTTGTGGCGGTAGCAGTGCTGGTTGTTGCTGGTTGAGTTGCGGCAACCGTTGGGCGTGCGGCGGACGGCTGTTTCAGTGGCGCAGAAGCAGCGGCGGTTGCCGGCGGTTGTACTGCCACGGGGGTAACGCTGTGCGCGGTATAGAGCGGTGGGTCCAGCAGCATGGTGTATTCACGCTGCAAACGACCATTCGGCCAGAGCACTTCCACCAGGAAGTTCAGGTAAGGCTCACGCATCGGCTTGTTGGAGGTCACCCGGATAACGCTTTTGCCATTGGGTTTGAGCACCGGGGTGAATTTCAGGTCAGTCAGGAAGAACTGACGGTCAACGCCGGCCTTGTTGAAGGCTTCAGGGGACGCTAGACGCGGTATCAGTTCATCGGCCGACAGGTCACCGCCCTCGACCAACTCAATCTCTGCCACTAATGGTTGATTGAGCTGTGACTGCAGTGTTACCTCACCCAGCCCTAGCGCGTGCGCCATGCCGGATGACAGCGCCGAAGCCGCTGCGATTGCCAGCACCAGTTTACGAACCCGAGCCATAGCGTTATCCCTTGTTTTATCTGTTTCTCGACCAGCGAGAGGGTCTTGAGCGTTGTTGCCGTCTGCCCGCAGAGGTGAACGCACTCAGCAATCAACTCAGCCAGTATTGGCAGCCTCGAATGAGGTGCGAATTTTATTGATTTGCGCCGATTAATTGTGTTGATCAGCTTGCAAATCTCTAAAGGTTCTCGGCGTGAATGCGGTCAATAGCTGCCATTCGTCGGACGCGCAGCAACTGCGTGCGCGCGGATAGGCATGGGAACCGGGGCTTGAGTTACGCAGGCACGGCTGTAGCGCCGTTAGGGTTTGCTGGCAGTCCCGTGCTTGGGATCTAGCTGTTCTGTGCGTCTTTGCGGCATTGCGCCTGCAGGGCAGCCCAGCCATCTGCGCCGAGATTTTCCAGCGTCTGGATATTGGCTTCGAAGATCGCTTCCGGGTCGGGAAAGGCAGCGACGGCGCGGTCGATGCTGGCTTCGCGGAGGATATGCAGGGTCGGGTAAGGCGAGCGGTTGGTGGCGTTGCTGACATCGCCTACGCCGGTATCGGCAAACTGGAACTGCGGGTGAAAGCTGGCCACTTGCAAGGTGCCGGCATAGCCGAGGTCGTCTAGGGTGTCATCGACCACGGCGAGAAAATCATTGAAGTCGAGAAAGTCGCTAAGGGTTGCGGGGTGGATCAGCAGGGTGGTGTCAGTTTCGCTTGGCTCGCAGTTGGCGAGCGCGTGCAGCTCGTCGATCAAGGCGCTGAGTAGCTCTTCCGGCTCGGCGCTGGCGCACACCACGTAGCGCACTTGCCCTTTGACCTGCACCGCTTTGGCGAATGGGCAGAGGTTCAGGCCGATCACGGCGCGCTCGACCCAGGCGCGGGTTTCGGTAATGGCGTGGGCGGCGCTAGGGATGGCGGTGTTAGGCATAGGGCAATACTCGGGTTGGCGTGGCGTGAAGTTTAGCGTCAATAACGGCGCGCAGGGTTCGCAGGGCGGTTGCCAGCACTTAGCCGCTGTTGCGTTGCGGGTTGCCGGCGCGGCGTAGCGGGCTGCATTGTCTCGGGTCGATGGCGCCGACATAGGGGTTGCCGTGGCCCATCACGCAGCCGACCTGCTGGTTGCGCCAGCGCTCCCATTCGCTGATCGGGTATTGGCGGCTCCAGGCTTCGTAGGTGCGTCGGTCGAGTTTGGACAGACGCAGCTGGTAGCGCTCGGCCATATATAGATAGATGCGTGCCGCGGCCCCGCGAGCGTGGGTCGGTGGCATGGCGGTTTTTGCCTTGAAGTTGACCACCATCGGGCAACTTCCGTATTGCGTGGGCTTGTCGCTGAGCATGCCGAGGGCGTAGTTGGAGCGGTCGCCATTCACTTCGCCGATGCTCGGCACCAGGTTGTGCAGGTCGGCTTCAGCAGCCTTGAAACTGGCGTCGTTGCGCGCGCAGTTCTTGCGGCCGCCGTTTTGCCAGCACTGGCGCTGGTGGCCGATTACCCAAGCCGGTACCACATGCTCCCATTCCAGGCGCTTGGCGCGGTTTAGTTGTTTGCGCGGGCTGTAACCGCAGCTACTGAGGTCGACCCGATTGCCGCTGTAAGCGCAGTGGCAATAGAAGGTATTGGGTCGCTCGGCATACAGCCGCCAGGCGACTTTCTTCGCGGCGCTAAAGGTTTTTGGGGCATCGGCAAAAGCGGGCAGAGCAACTAACAGGCAAAACAGGACAAGCAGACGCGGCATGGGGCACTCGGCAGCCAAAAAGCTGCGGATCATACCGATTTAAACGCTCTAAACCGGGCTTTTTGGCGGTGCACTGATAAACGGTTGGCAATCTTTTACGTGTGATGCGGTCTGTTGGCAGTCAACCTGAGCTTATGCCGCTAGGTGTTTGATTGTGTTCAAAGTCATGTCTTTAAGTAGGAAAACTGGCCAATCTGTATTTTGTTGCTAGCGTTATCCCATCACACCACAGCGGACGACCTCCTCTGATGAGCACTGTGCAGCGTTTAGCATGGCTGAAAACTGGCCCCGCCTGGTCGGGCGGTAATGCTGTGGCGATGCGGCGCGGGACTGTGATGGCGGCGCTACTTGCGGCGTTAATGGCCATCGGTGGCTGTTCAACCCGGCAGGACCATCAAACCATCGTCAGCAACCGCAGCCCGATCAAACCCTCCGAGTTCTTCCAGAGCCATGCCGACCGCATGGCCACCCTGGGCATGCGCAACAACCTCAACAGCCTCTACCGTTTGATGGACAAATTGTACCTGCGCAACCCGCGCGAATGGCGCAAGACCGGCCTGGCTGATGTGGAGTCTGTAAAGCGTGAGGTGCACCACGCCATCGAGCTGGACCAGCCGCTGCCGCAACTTGGCGGGCGTACCGATGTTGCGGCGCTGAGCTATGCCCTTAGCGCCGAATACCAGGGCGACCGCGTGGGGGCGTTTATCTATTCGCTGGCAAGCATGCTGATTACCGCTCACGGTGGACGCACTGAGTATTACCTGAGCGATACGCTGGACCCGCAGTTTATCCATAACGCTGCGCGCAATTTCGAGAAGGCCAGTTGGATGCTAGCCCAGCGCACGGATGCCGGCGGCAAGCCTTGGCTGCTGTCTAACGAGATTTCTGCCGAAGGGCATAACCTCAGCTATGCCGTGGAGTTCGGCAAGATCGTTGCGCGCCTGGATCTGCTTACCGATGTGCTGGATGAGCGCTACCGGCGCATGGGCGTGAGTTATGCCCAGGGATTGTTGTTTATGAACTTCCTGCCGGTGCAGTAAGGACCTATATACGGTCTACTGCGCGTCGGTCCTGCGGCGTTAAAAACAGGCTCGGCTGCTTATGTACAGCTCGTACACTCCGCTTGATTCGCGACGCTCACCCTTCGGGTCAGCCTGCGGCAGTTACTTCGCTTCGCTGCGTTTCTTACCTGTTTTGACCAGCCGATACTGTTACTACGTAGCGCCTTGCAGGGTTCTAGCTCGCAAGACCTTAAACAGCTTCTCCGCCATCTAGTAGCTTTCTTCCAATCGCTTATTGCTCTGCGCGTTAGCCGCTTCGATCTGCTGTTTCAGCTGTTCAGCCTGCTGTTGCAGTTGCGTCGCCTGTTCGGCTTGCAGGCTTGCGGTTGCGGCGGTTTCACCGAGGCCGCAGGCGCTCAGGGTGAGGGCGGTTGATAGCAGCAATAACGGAAGTGCGACGCGCATGGTGGCTCCTGAGTAGAGAGGGTGACGGTTTATTGCCAGCGCTGGTAGATATTATCCAGGGCGCCAGCCTGTCTTAAACGCTCCAGCGCTGCCGAGAACTGTTTGGCACGGGCGCTATCATCCTTGGCAAAGGCCACATAGCGTGGCATTTCCACCAGCGGTCTTGGCAGGATATGCACGTTCTTCTCCGCGCGCTGCTCGCGCACGAAATACATCAGCTGTACCCGATCCCCTACTATTACATTAATGCGCCCGGCCAGCAGCATCGACACCAGTTGCCGCGGGTTCTGTGCGCTGGTGTCGCGTGATAGATCAGCTTTATCAAAGTCCGATTGGTAGGCATAGCCGCGTACCTGGCCAATGATATAGGGCGACAGGTCGTCGAGTTCGGCCCAGTCAGTGAGGGTGGTTTTACGCGAGGTCATAAACACCGTGGAGCCGGTTCGGATCGGCCCGACCAGTTCGTACTGCTGCATGCGCTCAGGGGTGCCGGCGAACTGAAAGGCCATGTCCACTTCGCTGCGATCGATCATGCGCTTGACCCGTTCCCATGGGTACAGGCGCAGGCTGTAGGGAATCTTGGCTTCCTGCATAACGGCCTCGACCAGCTCGACATCCAGGCCGCGCGGCTGATCGTCCTCGATGGTGACAAAGCTGTAGGGCGCAAACTGCTCATCGCCTACCACCTTCCATGGCTCGGCCTGCACAACCAAAGGCAGTAGCAGTATCAGGCACAGTGCAACAATACGCATGAGATCCTCCAGGCGGACGCCTCGAACGAACGATTTGCTCTGTATTGATACTAGCTAATCACTTGACCAGTTGCGCACGTGAGTGACAGGAGAAACCGTCCATAAGCCACTAATAAAAAAGCCCTGATATGCATGTCAGGGCTCTCTTTGTTGCGTTGGCTGCGCTCAGACTTTGCGCACGAACTCGGATTTCAGCTTCATTGCGCCGATGCCGTCGATTTTGCAGTCGATGTCGTGGTCGCCGTCGCATAGGCGGATGCCCTTGACCTTGGTGCCGACCTTGACCACTAGCGATGAGCCTTTGACTTTAAGGTCCTTGATTACGGTGACGGTGTCGCCGTCCTGTAGCACGTTGCCCACCGAATCCTTGATGACCTTGGTGTCATCTGCCGCGTCGCTCGCGCCAGTGGCCGACCATTCGTGGGCGCACTCGGGGCATACCAGCTGGGTGCCGTCTTCGTAGGTGTATTCGGAGTTGCATTTGGGGCAGGGTGGCAGCGTGCTCACGGCGGGGTCCTTGCTGGGTCGAGAAGTAAAGGCCGCATATTGTATAGGGTTTTATCGTGCAGCGCCGGGCGCTGGTAATTGTGGCCAGTTCAGCGTGCCACGATCATTGAAACGCGAGGTACCGAACAGGCCGTTGGCCAGTTTGCCGCGCAGTTCGTAGGGCAAGCCATGGCCGTCCTGATAGCCGGCCATGCCCCAGGCCTGGCGCAATGCGGCGTAGGCGGAAAGGCTGACGGGTACGCGCAGGATACTCTCGCCATAACGTGGCACTTGTCCGCGCTGGTTACTGACGCCACTGAGCAGCGGTTGCTGGTTAACCTGCAGCTCCAGGTCTACGCCGTCGAAATCGATGGGCTGGTCATTGGGGTTCTGTACCCTCAGCTTGATCGCGAAGCGCGCTTCCAAGCCCTCGCCAGGTAGCGGCTCAATACCGACCAGCTCGATGCGTAATGGATCGCGCGGCGTCAGGGTGCTGCATGCGGCCAGGGTGAACAGCAGGCTGACGAGCAGGGCGCGGGCGAGTGTGCGATGAAGGGCGTTGGGCATGCTGGGTTTCCACTGCTGAGTAATCACAGAGTAGAAGACCCTGATACTGGGGCGATTACGCCGCAACTGGAGAAATAAGCCTGGGGAGGGATTCGTGGGGGTATGCCCGCCAGCCTGCAATAGCAGGTGCTGGCGGGTTTACAGCTGAGTATCAGAAGTGCACTTTAACCAGCAGGCAGGCGGTGTTCTGATCAGTCGCACCGACGAAGTTGTCGCTGACAAAACCGCTGTCCTTGATCCCGTACTTGTCCTTCCAGTAGTCGTATTCGATACCGACATACAGCTGCTTCTCGCCCCAGCTCATGGCCTTGCCCAGGTCATATTTGATCTGTGGGTTGAAGTGCAGGTTGGCGTGGTAGCTCTTGTCGTTGTCCACCACCCAATCCATAAAACCGTCGATCACGATATCGGATTTGCCGACCGGGATGGTGTAGCTCCAAACCGGGGTGATCTGCCAGACATTATCGCCGTCGCGTTTACCATCTGTAGTGCGGTTGTAGAAGTTCAGCGAGAAGTAGTCGAAGCCGGGGATCGCCAGATCAAAGCCTGGGCCGATCAGGTAGGACTCGACATCGTCTTCACCGAATTCATAGGTGGCGGCCAGCAGCACATCCTTGATCGGGCCGAATTCCAGCTTGCTGTTGAACAGCTTGCCGAACGACAGGCGCGGCGAGAACTCACCGTAGAAGGTGTGACCGTCGCCTGCGCCGTTGGTGGCGTCGGTGTTGTACTTGATGGTGTCGACGAAGAAGAACAGGTCACCAATACTCCAGCCGCTGGCGTGTTCGAAGGTTATGGTTTGCTGGATTTCCGGGTCGATCTTGTAATCCTGGCCATACAGATAGGACAGGCTGTTGTTCTGCCAATACATCAGGTCGCCTGCGACTGCCTGGCCGCCCGCCAGCAGCCCACCGGCCAAAGCCAGAGAGGAAAGAATACGGTTCATCGAGTGGTGCTCCCCAAGTGCTGAATTATCGTTTTAAACCTGTCTAAGTGGTCAGGCTGTCGGAGCTTCAGCAAGAACAAGGCCAAGTCCTGCATTTGCCTATAGCACGGCAACTAGAGCGCTGCGGGCGCGCACTCTAGTGGTTTCCAGGGGAATGTAAATACGCTGCATGCACTGATAACTGACCGGCTGGACAGATTCAGCCTTAAGTTGGTGCGCCTGCTAGCTTTGTCGCGGCGTGGTGCTGCTGCGGCGCTTGATCGGCTTGCGTGCAGGCTTGTCGCTGCTGGGCACATGCAGGTAGGACATCACGCTTTCGGTCAGCTCGGCGGCCAGCTGCACGGCTTCCTTGTTGCGCGCCATGACGCCGGCGACCAGGCCTTCAATAAGGGCGAGTACCGAGGTGTTCGAGCTGATCAGCACCGGGTGATCAGCTGGGGCAAACAGCGCATGTTTGGCGATGGTGGTCAGCGGCGAGGCCGGCGAGTCGGTAATCGCCAGTACGGTTGCGCCCCGTTCACTGGCAAAACGCGACAGTTGCAGCGTATCGAGGGAATAGCGCGGCAGGGAGATCGACAGCAGCACGTCATGTTCGGTGATGGCCGCCAGACGGTAGGCGGCATTTTCGTTGCCGCCTTCCATGCTCACCGCTGTGGCATCGGCGCAAAACGGCACCAGGTTGGCGGCTGCCAGGCCGGCCATATAGGCGCTGTTGCCGAAGCCGAGGATGTAGATCTTGCGCGCCTGGATCAGGCAACTGACAAAGGCTTCAAAGGTATCTGCGCTGTTATTGGCACCGGCGGTGGCCAAATTGCTGCTGGCGATCTGCACCTGTTCGTGCAAGCCAAAAGCGCCGTCCGGGCGATGCGCCAGTTCGTTGCGCAGCTTGTCCACTGGCGACACCATCTGCTGCAGGGTGCTGACCAGCTCGGCTTTCAGCCCGGTATAACCGCCCAGGTCGATGGCCTTGGCCAGACGGTTGACGGCGGCCGCCGAGGTGGCGGTTTCCACCGCCATTTCCTCGATGGTCAGGGTTGCGGCTTTTAACGGGTGGCGCAGGATAAAGTCGGCCACCTTGCGCAGCGAGGGCTGCAGGTGCGGGGCTATTTCCGCCAGCTTGCGCATTACCGGGGCGGCGTAGACGGTTACGTTCTTGGCAGAAGTCGGCATGGATGGGCTTTCAGCACGTTGAAGGGTTGGGCGTGCGCGCCGGGTCTGGGCGGGCCTGGGTAATAATTCCGGCTGAAGTGTATCCGAAGCCGACCGCGGCTGTGGCAAAGCACGCGGTCGATATGCGCGGCCTATTTCAGACTGCCGGCGAGAAACTGCTGCAATCGTTCGGACTTGGGTTGGGCCAGCACCTCGCGCGGACAGCCGCTTTCCTCGACGCGGCCCTGATGAAGGAACAGCAACTGGTTGGACACTTCGCGGGCAAAGCCCATTTCGTGGGTGACCACCACCATGGTGCGGCCTTCCTCGGCCAGATCCCGCATGACCTTGAGCACCTCGCCGACCAGTTCCGGGTCCAGCGCCGATGTTGGCTCATCAAACAGCATCACCTCAGGCTCCATCGCCAGGGCGCGGGCGATGGCCACGCGCTGTTGCTCACCGCCGCTCATATGTGCCGGGTAGGCATCCTTGCGATGGGCGACGCCGACTTTCGCCAGGTAGTGTTCGGCTTTCTCCCGGGCGTTTTTCTTGTTCATGCCCAGCACATGCACCGGCGCTTCCATCACGTTGTCCAGGGCGCTCATATGCGACCACAGGTTGAAGTGCTGAAACACCATGGCCAGGCGTGAGCGCATGCGCTGCAGCTGCTTACTGTCTATGGCTTTAAGCGCGCCTGTGATGCGGTTGGGTTGCAGCTTCAGTTCTTCGTTATTGAGCAGGATGCGCCCGCTGTGCGGCTGCTCCAGCAGGTTGATGCAGCGCAGGAAGGTGCTTTTGCCCGAGCCGCTGGAGCCGATGATGCTGGTGACATCGCCAGCCTTGGCGGTCAGTGACACGCCCTTGAGCACTTCATGGGTGCCATAGCGTTTGTGCAGGTTGTCGATTTGCAAGGTGTACATGGCAGCGGATTCTCTTGTTGTTAGTCGGTAAGCAGGCGGCCCTGGCGAATCGGGTGAGCGCCTGCGACCTTGGCCAGCCACAGGCCGGGCTGGGCATAGCGCAGGCGTTCGCGGGCGTAGAGGATTCCTGAGGTGGTGGCATGCACCACTGAGTGCTGATCGCTCAGCGGGTCGATAACCTCGAATAGCGGGTCACCGAGCTTTACCCGCGCGCCGAGCGGTTGCAGAAAGCTCACCACACCCGGGTGCGGTGCATAGGCGTACTGCGCGCCGGCAAAGGGTGTGGCTTCGCAACAGGTGAACGGCGCTGTGGGCCAGTCGCCGCTGATCAGGCCCTGATCAGCGAGAAAGCCAAGAATGTCCTCAGTACTGTGCTGCGCCTGAGTGCAGTCGGTGTCGGCCATGCCGCGCAGCTCGATGGTGGTCGCCATACAGGCCAGTGGAATATTGGCATCCGAATAGCGTTCGGCCAGGCGCAGCCAGGGCACGGCGCAGGCTTCATCGAAAGAGTTGCCGCCGCTGTCTTCAGCCAGCAGCACCGCACCGGAACGCAGGCGCGCGGCCAGTGGTTTCAGGCTTGGCCAGTGCTGCGGTAAGGCGTAGAGCAACATGATCGATTCAAAGTCACAGTGCAGGTCGAGTACCAAATCGGCGTCGCAGGCCTGTTGCAGCAGCAGGCGGCGCAGACCTTCCAGCTCCGATCTGGCGGATGGCAGCGCGGCAATGGCCTCGCGCATCAGGCGTCGAATCAGCCTCACGTTGGCTTGCGCGTCGTCGCCCAGGCGGCCTTCAAGTTGCGGCGCGATCAGCTCGGCCAGCGCGGGAAAGTCGCGGTTGAAGTTCTGCCCGCTGGCCAGGTCGAAACGGCCCTGGTGAGTGGCCTGAAACATCTGCCCCAGACCAATCGGGTTGGCCACTGGCACCAGTTCGATAACCCCATTGAGACGGTCCTGTTGTTCCAGTTCGAGTAGGCGCTGTTTGAGTTCCACCGCCACGCGCATACCCGGCAGCTCATCGGCATGCAACGAGGCCTGGATATAAGCTTTGCGCGGGCCGCTGCCAAAACGAAATACCGAGAGCCGGCGTTCTGTTCCCGCTGTGCTCCAGGGCAGCTGGTGCTGAATATGTTCCATGGGTTTCCCTTAGTTCTTGCGCGGGGCCAGGTGGGATAGCCAGCGGCCTTCGGCCAGCTTGAACAGGCGCACCAGGATAAAAGTCAGCACCAGGTAGAACAGCCCGGCGGTGATAAAGGCCTCGAATGGCATGTAGTAGCGCGAGCTGACGGTGCGCGCCGCGCCGGTGATATCGATCAGGGTGACGATCGACGCCAGCGAGGTGGTGTGCAGCATCATGATCACTTCATTGCTGTACTGCGGCAGCGCCCGGCGCAGCGCCGAGGGCAGCAGAATGCGGCGGTAAAGGGTGAACCGTGACATGCCCATGGCCCGCGCTGCTTCGATCTCGCCATGGGGTGTGGCCTTGAGGCTGCCCGCGAGAATTTCCGCGCTGTAGGCGCTGGTGTTGATGGCAAATGCCAGGCAGGCGCAGAAAGTGGCGCTGGAGAAGTACGGCCACAGCACGCTCTCCCGTACCGCCTCGAATTGCGCCAGGCCGTAATAGATCAGGAACAGCTGCACCAGCATTGGCGTGCCGCGAATCACATAGGTGTAGAGCCAGGCTGGGCCGTTAAGCCAGGGCGCGCGTGAAACGCGTAGCAGCGCCAATGGGATGGCCAGCGCCAGACCCAGCGCGAGGGCGATAAACAGTAATTTAAACGTCACCAGTACGCCGCTGCCATAGAGCGGCAGGCTGTCGGCAATCAGTTGGAAATCGAGCACGGTAGAAGGTCTCGCTTAGAGTTCGGCCAGGCGGGCGCCCACGGAGTAGCGTTTTTCCAGCAGGCGCAGGGCCAGCAGGGACACGGTGGTGAGCAACAGGTACAGCGCGGCAACCGCGAGGAAAAAGGTGAAGGGTTCGCGGGTGGCGTCGGCGGCGTTCTTGGCCTTGAACATCATGTCCTGTAGTCCCACCACGGAAATCAGCGCGGTGGCCTTGGTTAGCACCAACCAGTTGTTGGTAAAGCCAGGGATGGCGAAGCGAATCATCTGCGGCACCAGAATCCGCCAGAACACCTGCATGCCGCTCATGCCATAGGCCGCACCGGCTTCGGCCTGCCCCTTGGCGATGGCCATAAAGGCGCCGCGAAAGGTTTCCGAGAGGTAGGCACCGAAGATAAAGCCCATGGTGCAGACCCCGGCGATAAAGGGGTTGATGTCGATGTACTGATCATGGCCGAGCAGCGGGGCTACGCGGTTTACCAGGTCCTGGCCGCCGTAGAAGATCAGCAGAATCAGCACCAGATCAGGGATGCCGCGAATAACTGTGGCGTAGCCTTCGCCGAGCAGTGCCAGCCATTTCAGCGGTGACAGGCGAAACGCTGCGCCAACCAGGCCCAGGGCAATTGCCAGGGTCATGGAAGTCAGGGCCAGACTGAGGGTCAGCCAGGCGCCCTCGAGAATGGTCGAGCCGTAGCCGTGGAGCATGATGGGGTTCCTCACGCAGAGGCCGAATGGCCTGCGCTACAACGAGAAAAAGGTGCCTCGCAGTGGAGGCACCGTGCGCGTTAGCGGTACTTACTTGCCGTAGATATCGAACTCGAAGTACTTGGCCTGCACGTCCTGGTACGTGCCGTTGGCGCGGATGGCGTCAATGGCGGCGCTGATGCGCGCGGCGTTTTCACTGTCGCCTTTGCGTACCGCGATGCCGGCACCGTTACCGAAGTATTTCGGGTCGTTGAAGTCCGGGCCGACCAGGGCGAAACCCTTGCCGGCTGGGGTTTTGATAAAGCCTTCATCGATATTGATGATGTCCGCCAGGGTGGCGTCCAGGCGACCGGAAGCCAGGTCAAGGAAGGCTTCGTTCTGCGAGGCGTAGCGCACTACTTCAATGCCGGCAGCTTCGAACTGGTCCGAGGCAAAACGATCGTAGGTGGAGGCGCGCTGTACGCCGACTTTCTTGCCTTTGAGGTCGACCAGCGGGTCCTTGATTTCGATACCGGCCTTCATCGCTAGCTTGCCGGGGGTGTGGTAGTACTTTTTGCTGAAATCTACCGACTTCAGGCGGTCTTCGGTGATCGACATGGACGACAGCACGGCGTCGACCTTGCGAACTTTCAGCGAGGGGATCAGGCCATCGAATTCCTGTTCGACCCACTCACATTTGACCTTCATTTCTGCGCACAGAGCGTTGCCGATGTCGTAGTCGAAACCGCTGATCTTGCCGTCCGGGGTTTTGAAGGCGAAGGGCGGGTAGGCCGCCTCGATACCGATGCGCAGGCTGTCCTGGCTTGCGACGCTGAAGGTGCTTACGGCGCTGAGCGCCAGAGCGCCGAGAAGTGCGATCTTGTTCATCTTATTGACTCCTTGATGGGGCGGTTTGGGTTTGCGCTGATCGTCATGCCTGGGCCTGTGATCAGCAGGTACTGCCTGTAGCAATCGCCCCGCCAGATGGCGCGGCATACAACCTGAAGCCTTGTGGACTTCTATTCGTTTTGGCCGGGCTAAGTGGACCTGGCCTGAGGTTTTAGTGTGGACATGTGTGACATGTTTGTTTTCATAAAGCTACTTATTAGAAATATTTGTGTCAAATGCGTTCTGTCGGATAAATGGTTCAAGCCGCTCTAGCGCGGCGGATAGCTGCTGGTGAAGATTTTTTTGGCGCTGTTGGAGCGACAAGCTGTCGGCGCTAAAGGGTTGATCGGGTTTTCCTGTTGGTATATAAAATTTCACAAAGCGAGATTGTGAAAATTTAAATTCACAGCCGAAAAGCCAGGGCTGGCGTGGTGTTTACCTGCTGCAGGGAGGCGGATGACGGAGGCGGAAACCAGCTCGCATGACTTCACATAACAAGAGCAATAAGAATGAAAAAGCAGCTCAATACGCGTGTGGCGGTGGCCGCGCTGATCCTTTCCTGTGCAAGCTCTGCAGCCCTGGCTGAAGGCCATTTACTGGCCGTTGGCGGCATGCTGCGCGCGAGCAATTCGCCGGTGTACGCCAAGTTCATCGAACTGGCCGGCGGGGAGAAAGATGCACGCATCGTGATCATGCCAACCGCCAGCGGCAGCCAGAGCTCGAGCAAGCGCTTTATGAGTGAGCTGGTGGCCCTCGGCATCCCGGCCGAGCGCATCAGCATCGTCGGCATCGACAAGAGCAACTACCAGACCACCATGAATGATGCTGCCGTGGTCAAGCCATTGAGCGAGGCGAGCGCAGTGTGGTTTGTCGGTGGTGATCAGGCACGTATTGCCCGCGCGCTGTTCAATGCCGATGGCAGCCCATCGCTGCTGATGCAGGCAGTGCGCAAGGTGTATGACAAAGGTGGCGTGGTCGCCGGTACCAGTGCTGGTGCCAGCATCCTTGGCGCGCAGATGCCCACCGCTTATGGCGTGGTCATGGATACCCTGGACTTCGGCGTGGCCAGCAAGGCCGATCAGCGCGGCGCAGCGGTACTGAAAGGCTCGGGCCTGTTCAGCGGCGGCATCATTGATCAGCACCTTGACCAGATCGAAGAAACCAGCACTGGCCGCGCCGCACGTATGGCGGCCTATCTGGCCGAGCAGAAGTCCACACGCGGCTTTGGCCTGGATACCAATACCGCCATGTGGGTAAACCCCGAAGGCCAGGTGCAGGTGCTGGGCGAGGGTTACCTGACGGTGATGGACGCCAGCCAGGCCGAGAAAACATTCGGTGTGTACGGCACCCAGTTGAGCAATGTTCGTCTGGCCATGCTCGGTAACGGCGATCGCTATGACCTGGCTAGCGGCAAGGTGCAGCCTGCCGAAGGCAAAGCCGCCATTGAAGCCGGCAACGAATACCTGGTGGGCAACCAGCTGATCACCGATCTGTCAGCCGTTTCGGCAATCGGCCGGGCAGTGCTCTATGGCCTGGCGGATAACACTGCGATGCGTCAGGTCGGCCTGATGACCCGCTACAACCCGCTCAACGGCTACCACTACGGTTACCGATTCGAGTTCAGCAAAACCGCTGACTTCAGTGCCCATAGCCAGTTCTACGATTCGCTGACCAACTACAGCGTTGATGGCGTGCGTTTGGATATTCGCCCGGTCAACGCCAACCTCGGCGACCCGGCGAGCAGTGCCCCTAAAGATGCCGGCAACGGCGCGGCGGGCGATGCGATTCGCGCGGTCAGCTTCCGCGGCCTGATGACCCTCAACGGGCAGAGCGCCTTTGAGCCGCAACGGCCGATTACCCGTCTGGAGCTGGCCAACGCCCTGCAGATGACCCTGGCTGCCGAGCCCAAGCTGGATGCACTGCCCAAGCTCAGTGACATCGGCGCCGATGATCCGATGCGCGATCAGCTTAATGCGGTGCTTTCCAATGGCTGGATGACCAGCGCTGATGCCTTTGCCGGCAGTCAGCCGGTCACTCGCAAGGAGTGGGCGCTGGCATGCAAGGCGCTGGTGGAGCGTTATCAGGGCATCAGCCTGGCTAAGACCACCGCGCTAAGCGACCTCGGTGGTGTTGATAAAGCCTTCGCCGAAGCCGCCAGCCTGACGGTAGGCGAGGGCTGGTTGCAGGCCGATAAGGGCCGCTTCAATCCAAATGCACCGGTGACCCGCGCCGAAGTGGCGCAGACGCTGGCCAAGGTCAGTGGCTTGCTCAAGTGATGACCTAAGTCGCTCAGCGCCGCCTTGTCCACGGCGCTGATTCCCTAATTCGAATTCAAGCAAGAGTCCTGTATGCAAATCAGCAGGTTGGAATCGTTCGCCCTGGAAAAGCTGTTGCAGCCCCAGAGCAACCACGCATTAGTCGCCGCGCAGCCCACTTTGCGGGTGCTTGAGCGAGTGCAAACCGCTGCTGGCTTCTACTCGATTATCCAACTGCCGGCGAGCCTGCGGGCGCTTCAGGACAGTGCCGAGCTGGAATGGCCATTCAAGCTCAAGCGGTTGAAAGCAAAAGGTTATTTCGTTTGCTGGGCCGAGTCTGAAACGACTCTGTGCCTGGAGGCTGTGATCAGCAAGGGCGTGTGCCCGCCCGAACTGTCGCTGGAGCAGTTTGCTTAGCGCCAGTGCTGCAAGGAATGCGTCGCTGCCCGCGGCGGATTTTCGAGATGTTCAATAAAAACCAATGGAGTAAGCCATGAAAGTCGTAAAACTGAGCCTGATCGCCCTCGCGGTCGCCGCTGGCTCGCAATTTGCCGTTGCCGGCGATCAACAGGAGTCCAAGGGCTTTATCGAAGACAGCACGTTAAAGCTGATCAATCGCAACCTGTATATGCAGCGCAACTTCGTCAACAGCCAGCGCAATACCCGCGAAGAGTGGGCGCATGGCATGCACCTGAACTACGCCTCCGGCTTTACTCAGGGCACCGTAGGTGTGGGTGTTGATGCCTACGCGTATGGCGGCATCAAACTTGATGGCGGTCGTGGCAGCGTGGGTAACGGCATCCTGCCAGTCGATGGCGAAGGTCGTATCGAAGACAACACCGGTGAAATGGGCGGTGCGCTCAAGGCGCGTATTTCCTCCACCGAGCTGAAGTTCGGCGAACAGCGTCCGACCGCCCCAGTCTTTGCCACCGGCGACTCGCGCCTGCTGCCGGAAACAGCAACAGGTTTCCAGCTGTTCAGCAACGAGATCGACAACCTATCGATTGAGGCGGGGCACTTCACCGCTATCAATCGCCGCAATTCGAGCAATTCTGATGGCGAGCTGACCAGTGAGTACGCTGAAGTTGAAGCACGCAGCGTTGACTTCCTTGGCGCGACTTACAACATCAACGACAACCTCAGTGTGGCGCTCTACGCCAGCGAGGCCGAAGACATCTGGCGTCAGTACTTCGCTAACGTCTACTACACCATTCCACTGGCCGACGATCAGTCGTTGAACTTCGACCTGGTGGCCTACAAGACCGATGACCAGGGTGATGCTCTGGCAGGCGAGCTGGATACCCTGACCTACTCGCTGAAAGCGGCCTACAGCTTTGGCGCGCACAAGCTCAGCCTGGCGTACCAGAAAGTTAATGGTGATGAGTTCTTCGACTACATCGGTGGCGACTCGATCTGGCTGGCCAACTCGGTGCAGTACTCCGACTTCAATGCCCCGAATGAGCGCTCCTTCCAGGCACGTTACGACCTGAATATGGCGACCTTTGGTGTGCCGGGTTTGAGCTTTATGGCGCGCTACATCAAGGGTGACCAGATCGATGGTACCAAGGCTGATCCGAATGGTGCCTTTGCTGGTTGGGCGGGCGACAACGAGAAGCACTGGGAGCGCGACCTGGAAGCCAAGTACGTGGTGCAGTCCGGTGCTGCTAAGGATCTGTCTCTGCGCTTGCGTCAGGCCACCCATCGCTCCACTGCTTTTGACAATGATCTGCAGGACGTACGCCTGATCATCGAATACCCGCTGAGCATTCTGTAAGGCAGTCACCGGCCGCTCATGCTGGTGAAGCGGCCGGTTGTTTATTCAAGGTCAGCTCCCATTGCTCCTTTGGCCTTAAGGCGCCCTGTGCGGCGCCTGTTTTCACGGCTTGGAGCCTGGCCTCTGACCCCAGGCTGTTTATCTGGCAGCGCTTGCAAGGGGCACCGAAATGCTACGAGCAACCCTATTTATGCTGGGCTTGATGCTGCTGAGCAGCGTTCAGGCGCAGCCTCTGCGTATCGCCATGGAAGGGCAGTTCCCGCCCTTCGAGCAAATCGATGCGAGTGGCCAATTACGCGGTTTTAATGTCGATGTTGCCGAGGCCCTGTGCCAGGCCATGACGGCTGATTGTCAGCTGGTCCGGTTTGCCTGGGATGACTTGATTCCGGCGCTTAACGAGCAGCGTGCGGACCTGATTCTGGCGTCTATGTCGATCACCGCGCAGCGTGCCGAGCTGGTGGATTTCACCGCCAAATATGCGCAAACCCCGGCGTTCTTCTTCGCCCGCAAGGGCCTGGTCAATCAGGTGATCATCACCCCAAGGCGTATAGCCGGCAAACGGCTGGGCGTGCAGCGCGACACCACCTATGACCGCTTCCTCACTGATAAATACCAGCAGCACACCGAGGTGCTGCGCTTCGACTCCGCCGAAGGCATGTACCAGGCGCTCGCTGAAGGGCACGTTGAGCTGGTGCTGGATGACGCGGTGTCCGGCTATTTCGGCTTTCTCGACACGGCCCAGGGCCAGGGTTTCGAGCAGGTCGGCAACAAGGTGGTGGCGCCCAAACACTTTGGCAAAGGCCAGGGCATCGCCGTGCGCAAGGGCGACCACGTACTGCGTGAGCGTCTGGATAGAGCGCTCAGCATCATTCTCAGCAACGGCGTCTACAAACGCATCGAGAAGCAGTACTTCAAGCAATTCACGGTGTATTAGCCGGAGGAGTCAGCCACCCAGAGAGCCATGCAGTGTTATCTGCAGCAGTTCCCGTTTTACAACACCCACAACAGCGTGCGCAGAGCGTACATTTCGGAGAACTCGTACCCATGATCAGATCATTTATGCGGTGCAGCGCGTTGCTGCTCGCCCTCATCCCCGTTACAGGTTATAGCGCTGGTCCGCTGATATTGGTTGGCGGTGGGCTCAAGGATGACAACACGGCGATCTATCAGCGCCTTATTCAGTTGGCAGGTGGCAGCGGTCAGGCACGGATTGGCGTGATTACCGCTGCATCAATCCCGGAAAGCGACGACCCGGATGCCGGCACTGCCGACGCCGCGAACTCCAAAGCCAATGGCGAGTTCTATGCCCAGCTGTTGGAGACCTACGGCGCCGCCGATGCGCAGTGGATTCCCATCGACCTGGATCAGATCAGCAATAACAGCAACCCGCAGGTGGTCGCGCAGATCAACAGCATGACCGGGTTCTTTTTCGGCGGTGGCGACCAGTCGCGCCTGACCCAGGCCCTGCAAACTGCGACCCGTGCTGATAGCCCGGCATTGGCGGCCATTCGTGCGCGGCACAACGCTGGTGCGGTATTGGCGGGTACCAGTGCCGGCACTGCGATCATGGTGCAGGGGCCGATGGTCACCGGCGGTGAAAGCTATGACGGCCTGCGTTATGGCGTTTACAGCTCGCCGGGTGGCGATGACCTGTCCTACAACATGCAGGGTGGTTTTGGCTTTTTCAATTACGGTTTGATTGATACCCACTTCAGTGAGCGTGGGCGTCAGGGGCGTATCGTGCGTCTTGCCGATCACACCCAGGTGCCGTTTGCCTTCGGTGTTGATGAAAACACCGCATTGCTGGTGCAGAACAACCCAAGCCTGGGACAGGTGGAAATGGAGGTGGTCGGTGAAAATGGGGTGTTTATTTTCGACCTACGTAATAAGGAGCGCGGCACCGGTAGCAGCTACGCCTTGTATGACGTGCTGGGCAGCTATCTGACAGCGGGCGATCGCTACCGTCCGGTAACCGGTCAGTTTGTCATCGCCAGCGGCAAGACCAGCTTGCGTGGTCGTGAGCGTTACAGCTCGGCGTTGAGTGCGACCACCGATATTTTCAGCAGCCCTAATAACAGTGGCAGTTCTGGTCGCCGTAAGCCACGTGAGTTTGTCAAAGTCAGCGCCGACCTGTTCGACAGCCGGGTGACCAGTACCTTGGGGCGTACCTACGAGACCAATCCACGCTTTCGCGTGGATTTGATCAAAAGCACCCAGTTCGACAGCCACGGCTACCAGGGCATCGTTGGCGGCAAGAACATGCTTTCCTACCTGCGTTTGCTGATGGATTTTCGTCCTAACTAACCTGCTTCAGGCTATTTATGCCGCAAAAATGACTTAGGGTTTTGTTCGCCGAGATCACGCCTGGTGCGGCGTGGTCTCGGTTTACTTTATTTATGAGGCGGAGCTGCCTGTGCTCGCGCGCATGGCCATGGGGACGCGGGGCCGCTTTATGACTCCGGTTCAGTGCTCGTCTGCTGCCGTTTCCAGGCTCTGTAGCACCACCTGCTCAAGCGAGTTACTGAGTTCTGGCTGCGTGCCGGCCAGTTGGCCGAGCAGTTCCCATTGCTGATCCAGCTCGCTGTTAATCGCCAGCATGCGCTCGATCATCTTGTGTGCGGTGGCGTTTACGGCGCTGTCCTGGGTGTTGAGCAGTTCAAACGACATCGCGGTGATGGCGGCAGTCAAATGGGTGAGGGTGCGCGTGGACAGGCTGAGCAACTCGGTCAATTGCGCTTCCTTGGCAGTCATGGTCATCTCCTTGTGAGTCCCGCCCTGAGCTTAACGCGACATTGTGTCGCCCGGCTATCCGCACCATCGCCTGAGTCCTACCGCCGGGCTTCTGCACCCTCTGTCTCTTGTCCAGTGCTCGGTTGCGCCGATCGTCAACGCACTCCGTCGGCCACTGCGCGGATAGTGGTCTGTTGTGCTTTGCTAGTTAAGGCGTGAATAAAAGCCTTAGTGCAACCACGTTGGTGTTTTGGTTGTACCTGTCGTCGGAAGCTGTGTGGTTTTTTAAAACGAGCGTTTTCCTCGTGCTTCGGGTGATTTTAGCTAGAGCCTTGCCAGCACAGGGCTTGCGCCAGAATGTAGTGTGATTTTGTGGTGCTGAGTGCTGCTGAAAACCTTGATTTTGTTTGGTTGCACCTAGTTGCACCTTGCGCCTTCTGAGGTTTAATCTCTCGCCAGATTTTTTGTGACCCGCCACCCTTGGCGGCCACCCCTCGGGGCCGTCGCGGGGCGACGTCCAAAATTGCTCCCGGTGATTATTTGCCGTGCTCCAGCTCATACAGGACAAACCAATGGCTACCACTACCCTTGGCGTAAAGCTCGATGATGCAACCCGTGATCGCCTCAAGCAGGCTGCGCAGTCGATTGACCGCACGCCGCATTGGTTGATCAAACAGGCGATCTTCAATTATCTGGAGCAGATCGAGGGTGGGTTGACCCCGGCTGAGCATTCGGGCCTGGCGGCTGTCGCTGGCGAAGAGTCGGTTGAAAGCCTGACCGAGCAAGGCCTGCAGGTGTTTCTCGATTTCGCCGAAAGCATCCTCCCGCAATCGGTACTGCGGGCGGCGATTACCGGCGCCTACCGCCGTCCGGAAACCGAGGCCGTGCCGATGCTCTTGGAGCAGGCGCGTCTGCCTAAGGACATGGCCGAGGCCAGCAACAAACTGGCTATGAGCATTGCTGAGAAGCTGCGTAGCCAGAAGAACGCCGGCGGCCGTCAGGGCCTGGTGCAGGGGTTGCTGCAAGAATTCTCGCTGTCGTCGCAGGAAGGTGTGGCGCTGATGTGCCTGGCCGAAGCGCTGCTGCGTATTCCGGATAAGGCCACGCGCGACGCGCTGATCCGCGACAAGATCAGCAACGGCAACTGGAGCCAGCACCTGGGCAACAGCCCGTCGATGTTCGTCAACGCTGCTTCCTGGGGCCTGTTGATCACCGGCAAGCTGGTGGCCACGCACAACGAAGCTGGTTTGGTGACTTCGCTTAACCGCATTATCGGCAAAGGCGGAGAGCCGCTGATCCGCAAGGGCGTGGACATGTCCATGCGCCTGATGGGCGAGCAGTTTGTCACCGGTGAAACCATCGCCGAAGCTCTGGCCAATGCCACCACTATGGAAGGCAAGGGATTCCGTTACTCCTACGACATGCTCGGCGAAGCCGCGCTGACCGACGAAGATGCCAAGCGTTACCTGGCGTCCTACGAGCAGGCCATCCATGCCATCGGCAAAGCCTCTCACGGCCGTGGCATCTACGAAGGCCCGGGCATCTCGATCAAGCTTTCGGCGCTGCACCCGCGCTACAGCCGCGTGCAGTACGAGCGCGTGATGGACGAGCTGTACCCGATCCTGCTCGGCCTGACCAAGCTGGCCAAGCACTACGACATCGGCCTGAACATCGACGCCGAAGAAGCCGATCGCCTGGAAATCTCCCTCGATCTGCTTGAGCGCCTGTGCTTCGACCCGGCCCTGACCGGCTGGAACGGTATCGGCTTTGTGATTCAGGCCTACCAGAAGCGCTGCCCGTATGTGATCGACTATGTGATCGATCTGGCCAAGCGCAGCCGTCACCGCCTGATGATCCGCCTGGTGAAAGGCGCGTACTGGGACAGCGAGATCAAGCGTGCCCAAGTCGAAGGCCTGGAAGGCTACCCGGTGTATACCCGCAAGACTTACACCGACGTGTCCTACATCGCCTGTGCGCGCAAGCTGCTGGCCGTACCGGAAGCCATCTACCCGCAGTTCGCCACCCACAACGCCCACTCGTTGTCGGCGATCTACCAACTGGCTGGGCAGAACTACTACCCGGGCCAGTACGAATTCCAGTGCCTGCACGGCATGGGGGAGCCGCTGTATGAGCAAGTGGTGGGCAAGGTTGCCGATGGCAAGCTGAACCGTCCGTGCCGTATTTACGCGCCGGTGGGCAGCCATGAAACCCTGCTGGCTTACCTGGTGCGTCGTCTGTTGGAAAACGGCGCGAACACCTCGTTCGTTAACCGCATCGCCGACCACAGCATCTCGATCAAGGAGCTGGTGCTCGATCCGGTGCAGCAAATTGAACAGATGGCCGCGCAAGAAGGTGGCCTCGGCCTGCCGCACCCGCGCATTGCCCTGCCGCGCGCCCTGTATGGCGATGCGCGCTTGAACTCCGAAGGTATCGACCTGGCCAACGAACACCGCCTGGGTTCGCTGTCCTCGGCGCTGCTGAGCACCGTCAATACCGCTTACAAGGCCATGCCACTGCTCGGCTGCGATACGCCTGAACTGGGTGAGGCGCAGCCGGTACGCAACCCGGCGGATCATCGTGACATCGTCGGGCACGTGCATGAGGCCAGCGAGCAGGATGTAAAAAACGCCGTGCTTTGTGCAGTGTCCAGCGGGCAGATCTGGCAGTCGACCCTGCCGGCCGAGCGTGCCGCCGTACTGGATCGCGCCGCGGACCAGATGGAAGCTGAAATCCAGCAACTGATGGGCCTGCTGGTGCGCGAGTCCGGTAAGACGTTTGCCAACGCCATCGCCGAAGTGCGCGAGGCGGTGGACTTCCTGCGCTACTACGCGGCGCAGGCGCGTAACCACTTCAGCAATGACAGCCATCGCCCACTGGGTCCGGTGGTGTGCATCAGCCCATGGAACTTCCCGCTGGCGATTTTCAGTGGTCAAGTGGCCGCTGCGCTGGCAGCCGGCAACACCGTGCTGGCCAAACCGGCTGAGCAAACGCCGCTGATCGCTGCGCAAGCAGTGCGCATCCTGCTGGAAGCCGGCGTGCCTGCCGGTGCCGTGCAGCTGCTGCCGGGCCGTGGCGAAACCGTGGGTGCCGGCCTGATCGGCAGCGAGCGCGTGCGTGGGGTGATGTTTACCGGTTCCACCGAAGTGGCTGGAATCATCCAGCGCAACCTCGCTGGTCGCCTGGATGCTCAGGGCCGCACCATTCCGCTGATTGCTGAAACCGGTGGCCTCAACAGCATGATCGTAGACTCCTCGGCACTCACCGAACAGGTGGTGGTCGATGTGGTGGCCTCAGCCTTCGACAGCGCCGGTCAGCGTTGCTCGGCGTTGCGCGTGTTGTGTGTGCAGGAAGATGTGGCGGATCGGGTGATCAACATGCTCAAAGGCGCCATGGCTGAGTACAGCATGGGCAACCCGGAGCGCTTGAACACAGACATCGGCCCGGTGATTGATGCCGAAGCCAAGGACAATATCGACCAGCACATCGCAAAAATGCGCGAGAAAGGCCGCAAGATTTTCCAGGCGGCGCGCAGCAATGGTGATGACATCAAGCGCGGCACCTTTGTCACGCCGACGCTAATCGAGCTGGACAGCTTCGATGAAATGACCCGTGAGATCTTCGGCCCGGTACTGCACGTGGTGCGTTATGCCCGTGCGGACCTCGGCAAGCTGCTGCAGCAGATCAACGACAGCGGTTATGGCCTGACCCTGGGCGTGCACACACGCATCGACGAAACCATCGCCCAGGTGGTTAACAGCGCCAAAGTCGGCAACCTCTACGTCAACCGCAACATGGTTGGTGCCGTGGTGGGTGTGCAGCCGTTTGGTGGTGAAGGCCTCTCTGGTACCGGCCCGAAAGCCGGTGGCCCGCTGTACATGTACCGCCTGCTGGCAACCCGTCCGCAGGACGCAGTGGCCAAGCAGCTGCAGCAGGAAAACGGCGACATCACCCGTCCGGCTGCGCAGGCCAAGGTTATCCAGGCGCTGCAGGAATGGGCAGCAACGCATGAGCCGAGCCTGTCCGCGCTGAGCGCGCAGTATGTTGAGCTGGCGCAGAGCGGCACCGTGCAGATGCTTACCGGCCCAACCGGTGAGCGCAACAGCTATAGCTTGCTGCCGCGTGAGCACGTGTTGTGTCTGGCCGATGAGCGTAGCGATCTATTGGCGCAACTGGCTGCCGTGCTGGCTGTGGGTTGCCAGGTACTGTGGCAGGAAAGCACGCTGACTCAGGAGCTGTTTGCCACGCTGCCTAAGGCTGTGCAGCAGCGGATTACCGTGCTCAACCAATGGAGCAGCAGCGAGACGGTGTTCGACGCGATCCTGCACCACGGCGACTCCGACCAGCTGCGTGAAGTCTGCCAACTGGCCGCTCAGCGCCCTGGCGCAATCATCGGTGTGCATGGTTTGCACAAAGGCGAGACGGATATTCCGCTGGAGCGCCTGCTGATCGAACACGCACTGAGCATCAACACCGCAGCGGCCGGCGGCAACGCCAGCCTGATGACCATCGGCTAACCACCTCTAGTCACGCTGCACCGAGCATCCTGCCCCGACCGGTTCGCCGGTTGGGGCAGTTAGCAACACCGGCTTACCGCCACCCCCAGGTACTTTGCCCAAGTGCCTGATGCTGCACTGCAGCGCCCGTCGTACATCCGGCAACGGAGGGTTACCCGCCCGGTACGATGCGTTTCTTCCCTTCTGGCATTTCGATGCGATGCACCGGCTTACCCGGCTGGTGCAGAAACGGAGCTACTCGCTCCGTTTCAAATCGATCGCCCAACCCTCGCCCATGCAATCCAAGCCCAGTTACTGGCTGTCAGCAAGACGACAGTGAACACTGCCTGATAACAACGTCTCAGTTTTTACATGCCTGATCTAGCGGCGTGCTGCCTGGCTGTGTGCGACTTGATCACGCGAGCGCAAGCCTGTGTTCGCTACCGCACTGAGCCCTAGGGCTTTTGCGCGCAGGATGGGAATCTTCCTGGTTGGGTGCGTTTGACCTGCACTTGTCCATGGCCCGAGTACGAAGTTTGATGAGAGGCGCCGCAATGACGGAACGTCGAGTCCAGGTCAATGCGTATGCGGCCGACGTCGGCAGGGTGGTTGCGGTTCGCGGCAGTGTCATCGACATGCGCTTCGATACTGCGCTGCCGGCTGTGCATACCTTGCTGCGAGCCGGCGAAGGCGGGCGGGTGGCGATTGAGGTGCTGGCTCAGCACGACGCCAATCATGTACGCGGTATTGCCCTGACGCCTACTCAAGGGCTGGCGCGCGGCATGCCGGTGCAGAACACCGGCGGGCCATTGCTGGCACCGGTCGGCAAGCCAATCCTCTCGCGCATGTTCGACGTTTTCGGCAACACAATCGACCGTGAGCCTGCGCTTGAGGGCGTGCAATGGCGTTCGGTGCACAGTCAGCCGCCGCCCTTGGTGCGCCGCTCGACGCAATCCGAAATATTCGAAACCGGCATCAAAGCCATCGACGTGCTCACCCCGCTGGAGCGCGGCGGCAAAGCCGGCTTATTCGGTGGGGCGGGCGTCGGCAAGACGGTGCTGCTGACCGAAATGATCCACAACATGGTCGGCCATCAGCAAGGCGTGAGCATCTTTTGCGGCATCGGCGAGCGTTCGCGCGAAGGCGAGGAGCTATACCGCGAGATGCAGGCCGCTGGCGTGCTACCCAATATGGTGATGATTTTCGCGCAGATGAACGAGCCGCCTGGCGCGCGCTTCCGTGTTGGTCATGCGGCGCTGACCATGGCCGAGTATTTCCGCGACGATGAGCACCGCGATGTGCTGCTACTGATCGACAATATTTTTCGCTTTATCCAGGCCGGTTCGGAAGTCTCCGGGTTGATGGGGCGGATGCCGTCGCGCCTGGGTTATCAGCCGACCATGGGCACCGAACTGGCGTCGCTGGAAGAGCGCATCGCCAACACCGACAGCGGCGCGATCACCTCGATCCAGGCGGTGTATGTGCCCGCGGACGATTTCACCGACCCGGCGGCGGTGCACACCTTCTCTCACCTGTCGGCGTCCATCGTGTTGTCGCGCAAGCGCGCCAGTGAAGGGTTGTTTCCGGCCATCGACCCGCTGCAATCCAGCTCGAAGATGGTCACGCCGGGCATTGTCGGCGAACGCCACTATCGGCTGGCGCAGGCCATTCGCCGCACGCTGGCGCAGTACGCCGAACTCAAGGACATCATCGCCATGCTCGGCCTGGAGCAGTTGTCGCCCGACGACCGCAAAGTGGTGGCGCGGGCGCGGCGGATTGAGCGCTTTCTCACTCAGCCGTTCTTCACCACGGAACAGTTCACCAATATGAGCGGCAAGCTGGTCAGCCTGGCCGATGCGCTGGATGGCTGCGAACGCATCCTCGCCGATGAATTCAAGGACCTGCCCGAGAGCGCGCTGTACATGATCGGCGCGGTGGATGAAGCCACAGCCAAGGCCAAGTCGAGCGCTCAAGCCAAGCCCGAGGCAAAACCAGAGCCCGACGCCAAAGCAAAACCCGCAGCGAAGCCAGAGCCCAGCGAGGAGCACGCGCATGCCGTTGATGACGCTTAAGGTGCTGCTGCCATTTGCGGTGTTCGCCGAGGAAACCCGCGTGTCGCGCATGGTTGTGGAGACCGCGCAGGGTTCTTTCGGCCTGCTGCCGCAGCGTCTCGACTGCGTGGCCTCCTTGGTGCCCGGCATCTTCAGTTTCGAGAGTGAGGCGCAGGGTGAGGTGTTCCTCGCCTTGGACGAGGGCGTGCTGGTTAAGACTGGCCCGGATGTGCTGATTTCCGTGCGCCATGCGCTGCGTGGTACAGACCTGGCGCATCTGCGGGATGCGGTGGAGCAGGAGTTCCTCACCCTGGATGAGCAGGAACAAGCCGTGCGCGCTGCGATGGCCAAACTCGAAACGGGCTTTATGCGGCGCTTCGCCTCGCTGCGCGAACGTTCCTCATGACTCAGGAAACCAAACGCACGCCGTCTGCCACCCCCGGTCTTGCCGAGCAAGTGGGTGCCAAGGCGACGCGCAAGCTCAAGGCACGGCGCAATGGCGCGCCCGGCGTCTGGTTCGGCCTCGGCATGATGGGTTTGATCGGCTGGTCCGTCACGGTGCCGACCCTGCTGGGTGCGGTGCTCGGCCTGTGGCTCGACCAGCGCTATCCCGGAGGCCGCTCCTGGACCCTGGCGCTGCTGATGGCGGGACTGACTATCGGCTGCCTGAACGCCTGGCATTGGGTCTCGCAGGAAGACCGCGCCATGCACACCGAACAGGAGAACCACGATGACTGACTACTGCAGCCTGGCCTTGGCTGGCGCGTTACTGGCCGGCGTCACGCTGGGCACGATCTTCTTCGGCGGCCTGTGGTGGACGGTACGACGCGGCGCAGTTTCGCCGACACCGACACGCTGGTTCCTCGGCAGCCTGGTGTTGCGCAGCGCCATCGTGCTGGCTGGTTTTTATGCCGTGGGGGCAGGGCAGCCGTTGCGGCTGGGCATGTGCCTGCTGGGCTTCGTGCTGGCGCGGGCCATTGTCATGCGTACAACCCGGCCTCGTTCTACGGTTGTGGCGAAAGTCGGCCTGGCAACCGCTGGAGAACCGCCATGCGCTTGACCCCCGATCAGTGGGTTTTCTGGGAGTACGGCTTTATCAAGCTGAACGCCACCATTGTCTTCACCTGGGCGCTGATGGCTGTGCTGGTGCTGGGCGCGGCGCTGATTACCCGGCGGCTCGCCACGGGCCATCAACGTTCGCGCTGGCAAAACCTGCTGGAAATCGTGGTGACGGCGATCATGGGGCAGATCAAGGATGTTGGCCTGCAAAACCCGCGGCGCTACCTGGGCTTTCTCGGCACGCTGTTTCTGTTTGTCGCCGCTGCGGCGTTGGCCACGGTGATTCCCGGTTACGAGCCGCCGACCGCATCGCTATCGACCACCACGGCGTTGGCCCTATGCGTACTGGTAGCGGTGCCGCTGTTTGGTATTTCCGGCGAGGGGCTAAAGGCTTACTTGAAATCCTATGTGCAACCCACGCCGATCATGCTGCCGTTCAACCTGATCAGCGAAGTCTCGCGCACCCTGGCGCTGGCGGTGCGGTTGTTCGGCAACATGATGAGCGGCGCGATGATCATCGCCATTCTGCTGTCGATTACGCCTTTTGTGTTTCCCATCGTGATGACGCTATTGGGCCTGCTGACCGGCATGGTGCAGGCCTACATCTTCACCATCCTCGCGGCGGTATACATCGCCGCCGCCACCCGCAGCAGCCGAGCTGGAAAACAACCCGCGGCCTGAGCCGGGGGCCACTTTTTATCCATCTACCCAAAGGCATACCTTATGGACGCGCTCACCTGGATCGCCATTATTTCCATCATCATGGCTGGCCTGACCACGGGCTTCGGCACCATGGGCCCAGCGCTGGCCGAGGGTAAAGCGGTCTCCGTTGCGCTCACCGCGCTGGCGCAGCAGCCGGATGCATCTGCCACCATCACCCGTACCTTGTTCGTCGGCCTGGCGATGATCGAGTCGACGGCGATTTACTGTTTTGTGGTGTCGATGATCCTGATTTTCGCCAATCCGTTCTGGAATGCGGCGGTGGCTGCAGCCGCCCTGGCGGCAGGCAAATAGACCGTGCTTATCGACTGGTTCACCGTCGGCGCACAGCTGCTCAACTTCATCATTTTGGTCTACCTGATGAAGCGCTTTCTCTATCAGCCAGTGCTCGACGCGATTGCCGCGCGCGAAGCGAAAATCGCCGCCGAGCTGGCCGATGCCGCTGCGACCAAGACCAAGGCGCATGCGCAGCAGCGCGAATTCGAAGAGAAGAATCAGGCCTTCGATGAACAACGCGCCGGCTTGCTGAGCAAGGCCACCGAGGCCGCCAATACGGAACGTGAGCGCTTGCTGGCTGAGGCGCGCAAAACGGCCGAGGCAGCGAGTGCGGCGCGAACGAAAACACTGCAGGCCGACACTCAGGCGCTGCACGGTGAAATCGTTCGGCAGACGCAACAGCAGGTGTTCGAGATTGCCCGGCGGGTGATGAGCGATCTGGCTGACGCAAGCCTGGAGCAACGCGCCTGCGCGGTGTTTATCCAGCGCTTGCAGGCCGTCGATGGCGAGACGTTGGCCGCTTTGAGCACAGCCCTTAAGGCCACCTCCGCCGAGGCTCCGGCCATGTTGCGCAGCGCCTTTGACTTGCCTGCCGAGCAGTTGGCGACGATTCAGGCTGCGCTGGATAAAACCTTTGGCCAGGCGATTGCGCTCAAGGTCGAGACCGCACCTGGCGTGGTCAGCGGTATCGAACTCAGCGCGCAAGGGCAGAAGCTGGCCTGGAGCATTGCCGGCTACCTGACCAGCTTGTCCGCCACGTTGAACGAGCATCCCGCTGAAGCGGGGGCAGCATGACCACGGCCAGCCGCGACAACAGCCTGCGCAGCGTCTATGACCGCGCCTTCGTCTGCATTCAGCAGAGCGTGCAAACCTTCAGCGCGCAATTATTGCCGCGCGAGGTGGGGACCATCGTCAGCGTCTCCACCGGCATCGCACGGATTAACGGTTTACCGAATGTCGGTTTCGAGGAGCTGCTGCTGTTTCCCGGCGGTCTGTCGGGCATCACCTTTAACCTCGATGAGGACGGCGTCGACGTGGTGTTGCTCGGTGACTACGCGCACCTGCATGCCGGTCAGGAGGTGCAGCGCAGCGGCCGGGTGATGGACGTTGGCGTCGGCGATGCGTTGCTCGGCCGGGTGATCGACCCGCTGGGGCGAGCGCTGGATGGCCTTGGCCCTGTACGGACCGAACAGCGCCTGCCCATCGAGCGCCAGGCCGCGCCGATCATGGACCGCGCACCGGTAACCGAGCCATTACAGACTGGGCTCAAGGTGCTCGATGCGTTGATACCCATTGGGCGCGGTCAGCGCGAATTGATCCTCGGCGACCGCCAGACCGGCAAAACCGCCATTGCCCTGGACGCCATCTACAACCAGCGCGACAAGAACGTGCTCTGCGTTTACTGCGCCATCGGCCAGCGCGCTTCGGCGGTGGCCAAGGCGGTGGCGAATCTGCGCGCCAAGGGCGCATTGGCCTACACCGTAGTGGTGGTGGCCGAAGGCAACGAAGCGCCGGGGTTGTCTTATATCGCGCCCTACGCCGCCACCAGCATTGCCGAGTATTTTATGGAGGCCGGCCGCGATGTGCTGATCGTTTATGACGACCTTACCCACCACGCGCGGGCTTACCGCGAGCTGTCGCTTTTACTGCGCCGCCCGCCGGGGCGTGAGGCATTTCCGGGCGACATCTTCTATATCCACTCGCGCATGCTCGAACGTGCCACCCACCTCAACGACGCGCGCGGTGGCGGCTCGCTGACGGCGCTGCCGATTATCGAGACCGAGGCGCAGAACATCTCGGCTTATATCCCGACCAACCTGATTTCCATCACCGATGGGCAGATCGTGCTGTCGCCGTCGCTGTTTGAGCTGGGCGTGCTGCCGGCCATCGACGTCGGCCAATCGGTCTCTCGGGTTGGCGGCAAGGCGCAGCGCGCGGCTTATCGCGCGGTGGCCGGCGACCTCAAGCTGGCTTACGCGCAGTTCGAGGAGCTGGAAACCTTCGCCCGCTTCGGTGCCCGGCTGGATGAAGACACGCGGCAATCCATCGAACACGGCAAACGCATCCGCGCCTGTCTGGGCCAGGGCGAATTCTCGCCGGTCTCGGTGCCTGCGCAGATCGCCATCTTGCTCGCCCTGAATACCAAGCTGTTCGACGCGGTACCGCTTGAGCGTATGGCGGCGGCCCAGCAGGCGGTTGAAGATGCCGCCAATGCCTTGCCCGATGAGCTGCGCACGCGCCTGAGCGGTGTCGATAAATTGACCGACGCTGACCGTGAGCAGGTCAGCGCTGCGGCCCGTCAGGCGCTTGCCGCCTTTTCCAGCACCGACGACGCCAGCCCCGGCGCCAATACTGCAGCCAAGGAAACCCCATGAAAATCCAGATCAATACCGACAATCACATCGACGGCAGTGCCGAACTGTCCGCGCACATCAGTGCCACGGTCGTGCACGCGTTGCAGCGCTTTAGCGAACAACTCACCCGCGTGGAGGTTCACCTCAGCGACGAGAATGGTGACAAGAGTGGCCAGCATGATCAGCTGTGCATGCTTGAAGCCCGCCTCAAAGGGCGCGATCCGGTGGCCGTGACCGAGTTCGCCGCCACTCAGGAGCAAGCCGTGCATGGCGCCGCGCAGAAGATGGTGCATCTTCTGGATAGCACGCTTGGTCGGCTGAACGCCCGTCGCGGTAAATCGCCCGAAGTGCCGTTGCCTGCTAGCGAAGCCACGCCAAGCGAATGACTACCACCCTGATCGCATTGCGGCGGCAGATTGGCAGCGCCGGGGATCTCAAGTCCGTGGTGCGCACCATGAAGGCCTCGGCGGCGTCGGCCATCGGTCAGTATGAGCAGTCGGTGGCGGCACTGGCGGACTACGCCCGCACGGTCGAACTCGGCCTTGCTGTGAGCCTGCGCGCGGTCGATCCACAAGGCGCACAGCGGCAGGCGCCCAACACAACCGTCGCCGACGCGGTGGTGCATGCCATCGTATTTGGCTCCGACCAGGGGCTGGTGGGGCGCTTTAACGAGGTAGTGGTTGAGCATGCGTTGGCGCAGTTGCCGCCCGCAGCCGATGCGAAGACGGCAGTAAAAGTCTGGGCAGTTGGCGAGCGCGTGCAGGCGCGCCTGGTCGATGCAGGCATAGCCCTTGAAGGTTCATTTGCGGTGCCGGGGTCGGTGGAACTGATCACCCAACTGGAGGGGCAAATTCTGCTGACGGTTCGGCTGCCTGACGACCCCGCGATGAGTGCAATGCCGCGCGCCACGCTGCTGCTGTTTTATAACCGCCCCAGCGAGTCCGGCTACGGCCCTGTGAGTCAGCGCCTGCTACCGCTGGACGCCGCGTGGCAGAGCGAGTTGGCTGGTCAGCCCTGGCCCACGGCGCAATTGCCAGAAGTGCTCGGCAACCCTGCGCCAGCATTGCAAGCCTTTATCCGCGAGCACCTGTTTGTCTCGTTGTTTCGCGCCAGTGCCGAGTCGTTGGCCAGTGAAAACGCCAGCCGGCTTGCCGCCATGCAGCGCGCCGATCGCAATATCGGAGAGCTGCTGCAGGAGCTGCAGGCCAGCTTTCATCAGTTACGCCAAGCCAGCATCGACGAGGAACTCTTCGATGTGATCGCCGGCTTCGACGCGCTGCAGCCAAACAGCTGAAACACAGCATCTAGAGCCACTGCGTGCGCTGTCGAACAGACGGCGCAGTGAGGGGCGCACAGACTGGGGATGGAATTAAGGCCAACCCACGGCGGTATGCCGTGACTGGTAATCCTCTGCAAAGGTACTTGCTATGACCCAGCCTCTCTCCGACGTTTACCGCTACATCGTCAAGGAGCTCGCCCCCAGCGCGCACAAACCCGAGGAACCCGCGCTCAGTATCGTTTGCGATCCCATTAACGTGGCGGGCGAGCCGAGTGTCAGCGGCACCATCACCCTGCATTTGCACGATGGCACCACCCAGGCTGAGGCGCAGGAAATGGCCAGCACCCTGCAGGCCAAGGTCAAAGCGTTGTGTCATGTGCAGGCTGTTGTGGACGGGGTGGTATGAACAGCACCCATACACCGCCTGTAACCGCGTTAACGGTCACGGAAGATCCAGCCACGCAAGCTCCGCCCAAACTGGGCCTAAGCCTGCTGGTGGCGTTGGTGGTTGGCTCGATCATCGGCAGCGGCATCTTCGGTTTGCCGCAAAACATGGCTTCTGGCGCCAGCGCTGGTGCCATCCTGACCGGTTGGACCATCACCGGCATCGGCATGCTGCTCTTGGTGCGGGTCTACCAGATGCTGTCCATGCGCAAACCCGAACTCGACAACGGCGTCTACGCCTATGCCCGCGCCCTGTCAGGTGAGTACGTCGGTTTCAACTCGGCCTGGGGTTACTGGGTCAGCGCCTGGATCGGCAATGTCGGCTATTTGGTCGCGGCGTTCGGCGCGCTGGGGTACTTCTTCCCGGTGTTCGGTACAGGCAATTCACCAGCGGCCATCGCCGGAGCCTCAATCGTGCTGTGGGTCATCCATCTGCTGGTGCTGCGCGGTATTCAAGGCGCTGCGGTACTGAATGCAGTGGTCACCCTGGCCAAAATCGTGCCGCTGCTGCTGTTTATCGCGCTGGTGGCCATTGCCTTCAAGGTGGACACCTTCAGCCTGAACTTCTGGGGCGATGCCAGCCTCGGCTCGGTGCTTGACCAGGTCAAGAGCACCATGCTGGTGACGGTCTGGGTATTCATCGGCATTGAGGGCGCCAGTGTGTATTCGGCGCGAGCACGCAAGCGTGAAGACGTGGGTCGTGCCACAGTCATCGGCTTTCTGATCTGCCTGCTGCTGTTGATGTCGGTGTCGCTGCTGTCGCTCGGGGTATTCAACCAGCCGACGCTGGCCGGCCTGAAAAACCCGTCGATGGCCGGCGTGCTGGAAGAGGCTGTAGGAACCTGGGGCGCGGTATTGATCTACGTCGGCCTGATTGTATCGGTCGGCGGCGGCTTCCTGGCCTGGATGCTGCTGGCAGCAGAATCCCTGTTTACTCCGGCTGGCGGCGGCGTGATGCCGAAGTGGCTGGGGCAGACCAACGACAAACACGTGCCGGCCAATGCCCTGTGGCTCACCAACGGCATGGTGCAGCTGTTCCTGATTCTGACGCTGTTTTCCGAGGCGTCTTATCTGGCGCTGATCTCGCTATCCACTGCGATGATTCTGCTGCCTTACCTGTTCAGCGCCGCTTACGGCCTGTTGCTGGCATGGCGCGGCGAGGGCGTCAAAGCGGCCATCCAGCGTGCTGACGTGCCCATCGCGGCGTTGGCCACCGTTTACTGCTTGTGGCTGCTGTACGCCGCCGGATTCAAGTACCTGCTGCTAAGTGCCCTGCTGTATGTGCCCGGGGTGGTGCTCTACGCCTGGGCGAAGCGTCAGCGTCAGGAGCGCGTGTTCACCCCTTGGGAGTGGGCCATTCTGGCCGCACTGGTGGTACTGGCCGGTGTAGCCGCCACGCTGCTGATCATGGGTCGACTCGGGCTGTAAGCGCTTTACATTTTCCATCTCCGTATTTGTAAACAGGAAATCAATGTCATGACGACCCAAGGTTTGCATTCTGAAATTGGCCGCCTGCGCCGTGTACTGGTGTGTCGCCCCGGTCTGGCACAGCAGCGGCTGACCCCGCTCAATTGCCGCGATTTACTGTTCGACGATGTGCTCTGGGTCGGCCAGGCACGCAATGATCACGATGCCTTCACCAATGCCATGCTCAGCCGCGATGTTGAAGTGCTGGAGCTGCATGATCTGCTGGCCACTACCATGGCCAATCCAGAGGCGCGCACCTGGCTACTGGATCGCAAACTTGCCTCTGGCACTGTCGATACGGAGTTGGCGCAGCAGCTACGGCCCTGGCTAGAAGAGCTGCCGCCCATGCGTTTGGCTGAACACCTGATCGGCGGGCTGGCGCGCGCCGAGTTGCCGTTTGAGCCCGAAGGGCTACTGGCCCGCTATGCGGCTGCGAGCGACTTCCTCCTGCCGCCTCTACCCAACACCCTGTTCAGCCGCGACAGCAGCTGCTGGATCGGCCAAGGCGTGGTGCTGTGCTCGATGTTCTGGCCCGCCCGCCGTCAGGAAACCCTGCTGACTGCGGCGGTCTACCGTTTTCATCCACTGTTTGCCGGCAAAGTCACAACCTGGTGGGGTGACCCCGATGTCGATCATGGCGGTGCGACCATGGAGGGCGGCGATGTAATGCCGCTGGGTCATGGCGTGGTGCTGATCGGCATGGGCGAGCGCACCTCACCGCAGGCAGTCAGCCAACTGGCCCGCGCCTTGTTTGCTCAGGGCGGCGCTACCCACGTGCTGGCGGCGCAGATCCCCAAGTCGCGCGGGGCTATGCACCTGGACACGGTATTCACCTTCTGCGATGTCGACCTGGTGACCTGTTTCCCCGAAATGGTCGACGCGATTCGCGTGCACAGCCTGCGACCAGGCGAACGCGAAGGCAGCCTGGATGTGCGCACCGAGAGCAAACCCTTCCTTGAGGTCGTAGCCGAAGCACTGGGCCTGGCCAAGCTGCGTTCGGTCGCCACCGGCGGCGACGCCTGGCAGTCCGAGCGCGAGCAGTGGGACGACGGCAACAACCTGCTGGCACTCGCTCCGGGCGTGGTCATGGGTTACTCGCGCAATACCCACACCAACACCTTGCTGCGTAAAGCGGGCGTCGAGGTCATCACCGTTTCCGGTTCCGAGTTAGGTCGCGGCCGCGGTGGCAGCCACTGTATGTCCTGCCCGATCGAGCGCGACGCGCTCTGATTCCTCAAAAAACGAGAGCACCCTATGAGCTTCAACCTGCATAACCGCAGCCTGCTGGCACTGAAGGACTTTAGCCCGGATGAGATTCGCTACCTGCTCGATCTGTCTGCCGAGTTGAAACGCGCCAAAGCAGTCGGCAACGAAGTGCCCCGTTTAAAGGGTAAGAACATCGCCCTGATCTTTGAGAAGCCCTCAACACGCACCCGCTGTGCGTTCGAGGTCGCCGTGCATGATCAAGGCGGCCATGTCACCTGCCTCGATTCCGGCACCTCACAACTGGGGCACAAGGAGTCGCTGAAAGACACCGCCCGCGTGCTCGGGCGCTACTACGACGGCATTGAGTACCGTGGTTTCCACCAGAGCGTGGTTGAGGAGCTGGCGCTTTACGCCAAGGTACCAGTATGGAATGGCCTGACCGATGAGATGCATCCCACGCAGATTCTCGCCGACCTGCTGACCATGCAGGAATTCGGTGAAAAACCGCTGCACGAACTGAGCTTCTGTTACCTCGGCGATGCCAGTTTCAACATGGGCAGCTCGCTGCTGGTGGGCGGCACGCTAATGGGCATGGATGTGCGCATTTGCTCGCCTGCCGATCTGCAACCGCCCGTTGAACTGGTGGCGCAGATGCGCGAACTGGCGGTCAAGACCGGTGCGCGCATCACCTTGGAGATCGACCCACTCAAGGCTGTGGTCGGTGCGGACTTTCTCTACACCGACGTGTGGGTCTCGATGGGCCAGGACGACGCGGTGTGGCAGCAGCGTATCGACAAATTGCTGCCCTATCAGGTGACCACGGCGCTGATGCAGGCCACCGGCAAGCCACGCGCTAGGTTTATGCATTGCCTGCCCGCCTTCCACAACCTCGAAACCGAGGTGGGCCGCGAGGTACACGCAAAATATGGCCTGAGCGAAATCGAGGTCACCGACGAGGTGTTCGAGTCCGACGCCTCCATCGTCTTCACCCAGGCCGAAAACCGTATGCACACCATTAAAGCTGTGCTGGTGGCGACTCTCGGATGATGCCGCGCGGAGCTGACTTATGAGAGTTGTCGTGGCCCTGGGCGGCAATGCATTGCTGCGCCGCGATCAGCCGCCGACAGCGGAAAATCAGCTGGCGAATATTCGCCGCGCTGCTGCCCAATTGGCCCGCGTGGCCGAACACCACGACTTGGTACTGACCCATGGCAACGGCCCGCAGGTGGGGCTGTTGGCCCTGCAGGCGGCGGCTTACATTGACGTGGAGGCCTACCCGCTGGACGTTTTGGGCGCGCAGACCGACGGCATGATCGGCTACCTGCTTGAGCAGGAACTGGCCAATCTGCTCCCAGCAACGCGGGCGATTACCACGCTGATCACCCGTGTAGAAGTGGATGCGCAGGACCCGGCCTTCGGCCACCCGAGCAAACCCATCGGGCCGGTCTACACCCAGTTAGAGTCCGAGCGTGTGGCTGCTGCCAAGGGCTGGACCATGGCGGCGGACGGCGCTTCGTTCCGGCGCGTGGTGGCTTCGCCCCAGCCGCTGCGTGTGCTCGGGATACAGGCCATCCGCTGGTTACTGGAGCGTGGCGCACTGGTGATCGCGGCCGGCGGCGGTGGTATCCCGGTGGCGCGCAAAGGCGAGGGCAACGATCTACATGGTGTGGAAGCGGTCATCGACAAAGACCTGTGCAGCAGCCTGCTCGCACGCGAACTACACGCCGACGTACTGGTTATTGCAACTGACGTGGCTGCGGTCTACCTCGACTGGGGCCAGCCGACACAACGCGCCCTCGGCAAGGTCACGCCACAACAACTGAGTGAGCACGCTTTTGCCGCTGGCTCGATGCAACCCAAGGTTGAAGCTGCGCGGGCCTTTGCTCTTGCCACCGGCCAGCGTGCGGTGATCGGCTCGCTTGAGCAGATCGAAGCGATGCTCGCCGGCCATTCCGGTACGCAAGTGTGCTCGGCAACAGGCAAAGCGACTCCGTGAGTAAGCAATGCCAACTCTTTTGATCTCCGGCAAAACGTTGGGCACCGATCAAGCGTTTACTGGTGCAAGCAACGTGTCGGTAGACGACCCAAGGTGGCTCGATGGACTTCAAGGATTACTACAAGGTGCTCGGGCTTGAGGCGGGTGCAGATGACAAGGCCGTGAAGACGGCCTACCGCAAACTGGCGCGCAAATACCACCCAGACGTCAGCAAGGAAGCGGACGCGGAAAACAAGTTCAAAGAAGTCGCCGAGGCCTATGAGGTGCTGAAAAGCGCCGAAAAACGCGCCGAGTACGATGATCTGCGCAAATACGCCGAGCAAGGCCGGCCCTTTGATCCGCCACCGGGCTGGCAGCCACCAGGCCATGCAGGTTTCGCCGGAGGTGGCAGCACTGGCAGTGAGTACTCCGAGTTTTTCGAGTCGCTGTTTGGTGGCGCTGGACGTTACCAGGACGCAGGCCGCAACCGCGCGCGCAGAGGTCAGGATGTTGAAATGACCCTGCCGCTGTTGCTGGAAGAAACCCTGGCAGATGAAACCAAGACAGTTGCTTTTCAGCTCCCGCAATACAGCCCAGATGGTCAGCCCTTGCCGGCTATCAGCAAGACCTTGAGCGTGAAAATTCCACCTGGGGTGAGCAATGGCGAACGTATTCGCCTAAAGGGCCAGGGCGCGCCGGGTGTAGGCGGTGGGGCGAATGGCGATTTGTATCTGCTTATTCAACTGGTGCCCCATCCGCTGTTCGACGTTGAGGCGCACAACCTTATCCTCACCGTGCCTCTGGCGCCCTGGGAAGCCGTGCTGGGCAGCCAAATCACGGTGCCGACGCTGAACGGCAAAATCAGCCTGCGCGTACCCGCCAACACACAAGCGGGGCAACGGTTGCGGATCAAGGGCAAGGGGCTGCGTAACAAAGCCGGTGAGCCGGGTGACCTGTATGCGCTGTTCAAGATCGTCATCCCGGCTCAAGCCGACGAGCCTGTGCGTGCGCTCTGGGCGCAACTGGCCGAGCAAGCCGCTTTCAATCCGCGCGCGCAGTGGAGTCAGTGATGAGTAGCCAGACCCTGCAATTAAACATTCTCGAACTCTGCCTGTGCGCCGAGCTGCCGCAGACGGTTGTGCTGGAGATTGTCGAACACGGCATCGTCGAGCCCAGCGGCCCAACACCTGAGCAATGGCTGTTCGACGCCAGCGCCCTGGCCATCGTCAAGCGGGCGTTTCGCTTGCAAGCCGATCTGCAAATTGAATGGGCCGGTGTTGCCCTGGCGTTGCAGTTGCTCGATGAGCTGGAGCACCTGCGCGCCGAAAACAGCCACCTACGCAGGCGCCTGAGCCGTTTCGAGCAACCGTAGCCCGCAAGGCGTGACGCCGAGTAACGCTGTAGCCAATTCCTCTGTTAGAGACTCAAGGTCATTATGTCAGTCAGCCGAAAATGGATCTTTCCTGCCGTCAGTGTCGCCGTCGTGGCAACTATCGCGGGCCTGCTCTGGTACACCTTACGCCCCGAGGGCCTGGGAGAAGGTTTCGCCAGCGGTAACGGACGCATTGAGGCCACTGATGTCGATGCGGCCAGCAAGCTGTCTGGGCGCATCGCCAGTATCGAGGTTGAGGAGGGCGAATTCGTCGAGGCCGGGCAGATCATCGCGCGTATGGACACCCAGGTACTCCAGGCGCAAGTGCTGCAAGCGCAGGCGCAAATGCGCCAGGCACAGAACAGCCAACTGACGGCCAGAGCCCTGGTTCTGCAGCGTGAAAGCGAGAAAGTCACCGCCGAGGCTATCGTGCGTCAGCGCCAGTCGGAAGTTTCAGCGGCGCAAAAGCGCCACGCCCGCAGCGCTATCCTGGTCAAACGCAATGCGATGGCGCAGCAGCAACTGGATGACGACCTCGCCAGGCTGCAAAGCACCCAAGCCGCCCTGGCAGCGGCACAGTCCCAGGTGATCTCGGCTGACGCGGCGATTGCCGCTGCACAGTCGCAGGTCATCGAGGCGCAGTCCGCCGTGGAGGCCACCCAAGCCAGCGTCGAGCGGTTACAGATCGATATCGAAGACAGTCAACTCAAAGCGCCGCGGGCAGGGCGTGTGCAATACCGCATCGCCGAGCCGGGCGAGGTCATCGGTGCGGGCGGCAAGGTACTCAACCTGGTCGATCTGAGTGATGTCTACATGACCTTTTTCCTGCCCGAGCAGCAGGCTGGCCGAGTCGCCCTAGGGGCGGAGGTGCGCCTGGTGATCGATGCCATATCGCAGTATGTGATTCCGGCTGAAGTCAGCTATGTAGCCAGCGTCGCCCAGTTCACCCCGAAAACCGTGGAAACCGCCAGCGAGCGGGAGAAGCTGATGTTCCGAGTCAAGGCGCGGCTTGATCCAGAACTGCTGCAACGCCACCTCACGCAAGTAAAAACCGGCGTTCCCGGCGTCGCTTATCTGCGCCTCGACCCACAGGTCGAATGGCCTGAAAACCTGGCGATCAAGGTTCCGCAGTGAGCGCGCCGGCAGCGCCAGTCGCGCAGCTGCACGACGTTAGCCTGCACTACGGCAAGACCTGCGCCCTCAATGCCGTCAGTCTGGAAATTCCCGCACAAAGCATGGTTGGCTTGATCGGCCCGGACGGAGTGGGCAAATCCAGCCTGCTGGCCTTGATTGCCGGCGCACGCAAGATCCAGAGCGGGCAGATCGAGGTGCTCGGCGGCGACATGGCCAGCCGCGATCACCGCCGGCAAGTCTGCCCGCATATCGCCTATATGCCTCAGGGGCTGGGCAAGAACCTCTACCCGACGCTCTCGGTGATCGAGAACCTGGACTTCTTCGCCCGCCTGTTCGGCCAGGCCGAGGACGAGCGCAAAAGTCGCATAACAGAGCTGCTGCGCAGCACCGGCCTGAGCGAATTTGGTGAACGCCCGGCGGGCAAGCTGTCTGGCGGCATGAAGCAAAAGCTCGGGCTGTGTTGCGCGCTGATCCACGACCCTGACCTGCTGATCCTCGACGAGCCCACTACGGGCGTCGACCCGCTGTCGCGCAACCAGTTCTGGGAGTTGATCGAGCGTATTCGCCAGCAGCGCCCGCAGATGAGTGTGCTGGTAGCCACCGCTTACATGGAGGAGGCCGAGCGTTTCGACCATTTGCTGGCCATTGATGACGGCGCCGTACTGGCTACCGGCAGCCCGGCTGAGCTGCTGCAGCGGACTACATGCGAGAGTCTGGAAGAGGCGTTTATTGCCCTGATGCCGGAAGCCAAGCGCGAGGGCCATAAGCAATTGGTGATCCCGCCACGCGCGGCAGGCGAGCAGGAAATTGCCATCGAGGCGCGCGACCTGAGCATGCGTTTCGGCGATTTTGTCGCGGTCGATCACGTTGATTTCCGCATCGGGCGCGGGGAAATTTTCGGCTTCCTCGGCTCTAACGGCTGCGGCAAAACCACCACTATGAAGATGCTCACCGGCTTGTTGCAGGCCAGTTCGGGTGAGGCCCTGTTGTTCGGCCAAACCGTAGACGCCAATGACATGGCGACACGCAAACGGGTTGGCTATATGTCGCAGTCCTTCTCGCTGTACGGCGAGCTGAGCGTGCGGCAGAACCTGGTGCTGCACGCCCAACTGTTTCACGTCGCGACCGAGCAAATTGACGCGCGGGTGGCCGAAATGGCCGAGCGCTTCAGCCTTGGCAGCGTTATGGAACAGCTACCCGAACGTCTGCCTCTGGGTATTCGTCAGCGTCTTTCACTGGCTGTAGCGGTCATCCATAAGCCGGAAATTTTGATCCTCGATGAGCCGACGTCAGGTGTCGATCCGATTGCCCGTGATGTGTTCTGGCAGCTGATGCTCGACCTGTCACGCGATGACGGCGTGACGATTTTTATCTCCACCCACTTTATGAATGAAGCCCTGCGCTGCGACCGTATCTCCTTGATGCACGCCGGCAAGGTGCTCGACAGCGACACGCCAAAAGCCTTAATGGCCAAACGTGGCCTGCCAACCCTGGAAGCGACTTTTATCGCTTATCTGCAGGACGCCGTCGGCGAGCAAGCGCAGCAGCCCGCCCCTGAAGCCGCCGCTGCTCCAGACCCCCAGGCCAATACGCAGAAACGCAAGCGGTTCAGCCTGTTGCGGCTGCTCAGCTACACACGCCGAGAAACCCTGGAACTGCGCCGCGACCCGATTCGAGGGAGCATGGCGTTGCTTGGCAGTCTGCTGCTGCTGTTTATCATCGGTTATGGCATCAGCCTGGACGTTGAGAACCTCACCTATGCGGTACTCGACCGGGACCAGACCACCACCAGCCAGGCCTACGCGCTCAACCTGGCTGGCTCGCGGTATTTCATCGAGCAAGCGCCGCTGCACGACTACGACGAGTTGGACCGGCGCATGCGCAGAGGTGAGATCAGCCTGGCGGTAGAAATCCCGCCCAACTTCGGCCGTGATCTCAAACGTGGCGCTGTGCCGCAGATCGGCATGTGGCTCGACGGCGCCATGCCGATGCGCGCCGAAACCATCAAAGGCTATGTCATGGGCCTGCATGCCGGCTACTTGCAGGAGCTGGCTCGCCAGAGCAGTTCCTCGACCCGTAGCACCCTGCCAACCCTGGAGGTACGCTACCGCTACAACCCGGATGTAGAAAGCTTGAATGCCATGGTGCCGGCGGTGATTCCGCTGCTGCTGATGCTGATTCCGGCCATGCTCACCGCCCTTGGTGTGGTGCGCGAAAAGGAGTTGGGCTCGATCATCAATTTGTATGTCACGCCGGTCACCCGTCTGGAGTTTCTCTTAGGTAAACAGCTGCCCTATATCGCCTTGGGTATGCTCAATTTCGTGTTGCTGGTGATCGCTGCGGTGTGGGTGTTCGATGTGCCGCTCAAAGGCAGCCTACTGGCCTTGCTAACCGGTGGCCTGCTGTACATCAGCTGCGCCACGGCCATGGGCCTGCTGATGTCGACCTTTACCCGCAGCCAGATTGCTGCGGTATTTGGCACCGCCATCGTCACCCTGATTCCGGCCATCCAGTTTTCCGGGTTGATCTACCCGGTGGCGTCACTCGAAGGTTTTGGCGCGTTGGTTGGCCAGATTTACCCCACCTCGCACTTTCTCATCATCAGCCGCGGGGTGTTCTCTAAAGCGCTCGGTTTCACTGAGCTGTACAGCTATTTCATTGCCTTGCTGATTACCATCCCCGTCCTGCTGGCACTGTGCACCAGCCTATTGAAGAAGCAGGAGGCCTGAGATGGAGCAGCTGGCGAATATCTTTCATCTTGGCCTCAAGGAACTGCGCAGCCTGCAACGTGACCCTGCGCTGCTCTTGCTGATTGTCTGGGCCTTTACCCTGGGGATTATCACGGCGGCCACGAGCATGCCGGAGAGTTTGCACAATGCCTCGATTGCAGTGGTCGACGAAGACCGCTCACCGCTCTCGGCACGTTTGATAGATGCCTTCCAACCACCGTTTTTCCGTACGCCGCAACGTATCGAACTGAGCGAAATGGATCACGGCATGGACTCCGGGCTGTACACCTTCACCCTGAATATCCCACCAGATTTCCAACGTGACGTACTCGCCGGGCACAGCCCTGCGATCCAGCTTAACGTCGATGCCACGCAGGTGAGCATGGCCTTCACCGGTGCGGGCTATATCCAAATGATCGGTGCCGAGGAAGTCAGCGCGTTCTTGCGCCATTACCGCGCCGAGCTGCCGCAGCAGGCCGAATTGGCCGTGCGCATTGCGTTTAACCCGAACCTGACGCGCAGCTGGTTCGGCTCGGTGATGGAGGTGATCAACCAGATCACCATGCTGTCGATCATCCTCACTGGTGCCGCGCTGATCCGCGAACGCGAGCACGGCACCATCGAGCACCTGCTGGTGATGCCCGTGACTCCGCCTGAGATCATGCTGGCCAAGGTCTGGTCCATGGGCTTGGTGGTATTGCTGGCCACCGCGCTATCACTGCTGCTGGTGGTTAAAGGCTGGCTACAGGTGCCGATTGCTGGCTCGCTGCCGCTGTTTCTCTGCGGCGCGTTGCTGCACCTGTTTGCCACCACATCCATGGGTATTTTCTTTGGCACCATCGCGCGCTCGATGCCGCAACTGGGCCTGCTGATCATTTTGGTATTGATCCCGCTGCAGATCCTCTCGGGCGGCACCACGCCGCGCGAGAGCATGCCCGAGCTGGTGCAGCAAATCATGCTGGTGGCGCCGACCACCCACTTCGTCGATCTGGCCCAGGCGATTCTCTATCGCGGCGCGGGCTTTGCCAGCGTCTGGCCACAGTTCCTGGCTATCATCGCCATTGGCGCACTGTTCTTCGCCGGCGCGCTGCTGCGCTTTCGCAAGACGCTGGCACAGATGTCCTGACGGTGGCGGTTTCGAACGCCGCTTGCCGCTAGAGGACTGGGTCCTTGCTTAACGGCAAGCGGCAGCGATCCACTTTCCACCAGCTGGGCAGCAGCTTGCGGATCGCTGGCTGGTTGAAACGGTCATCGATCAGGTAGACCACGCCCTGGTCTTTGACGGTGCGAATAACCCGGCCGGCGGCCTGCACGACCTTCTGCAAACCCGGGTAGAGGTAGGTGTAGCCGTAGCCGTTATTACTGCCGAACATCACCTCCATGCGCTGTTTGATCTCTTCATTGACCGGGTTGATCTGCGGCAGGCCGAGGGTGGCGATAAAGGCGCCGATCAAGCGGTCGCCGGGCAGGTCGATGCCCTCGCCAAAGGCTCCACCTAATACGGCAAAGCCGATGCCGCGGCCCTTGCTGGAAAATCGATCGAGGAAGGCCTGACGCTCGTTCTCATCCATTTGCCGTGATTGCTGCCAGACCGGAATTCCTGGATGCGCTATTTGCAGTTCTTGCAGCACCGCCTGCAGATAGGTGTAACTGCTGAAGAAGGCCAGGTAGTTGCCCGGTTTTTCCGCGTACTGGCGGGCAATCAGGGCGGCGATGGGCGCCAGCGAGAAGTCGCGATGGGCGTAGCGGGTGGACAGGTTGCTGACGGCCTGGACATGCAGCTGCTCGGCGCTAAAGGGCGATTCCACATCGATCCAGGGTGTTTCTTCCGGCAGACCAAGCAGGTCGGCGTAGTAGTTCGCCGGGCTCAGGGTGGCGGAGAACAGTGTGCAGCTGTGTGCCTCGTCGAAGCGCGGGGCGAGAAACGGTGCGGGCACAATATTGCGGATGCACAGGGTGGACACCGACTGTCCACTGCTCTCGTCGCGACTGATATCGAATAGCGAGTGCGCGCCAAAGGCTTCGGCCAGGCGGCAGAACAGCATGGCGTCCAGATAGAAGTGCAGCAGCTCGGTGGCATTACCTGCGGGTTGTTCGCTGAGGTGGTCGGTGAGGGTGCTGACCGCTTTTTGCAGTGCCATGACGAACAGGTCCGGCGCGGTGGGGTACACCTGATACGCCACTTCCTGGTCGCGCTCCAGCTGCCGCCAGTGCCGGCTGATGCGTTCCAGTGGCGCCTTCATCACATTTGGCGCAATGCGCCGTAGCGCTTCAAAACGTTGTTGATTGAGTTCGGCGGTGTACATGCCGCGTGCGCGCTCAATCAGGTTGTGGGCTTCGTCCACGAGTAGGGTGATGCGCCATTCATTGAGCAGCGTGAGGCCATACAGCAGGCCGCCCATGTCGAAGTAATAGTTGTAATCGCAGACCACAACATCGGCCCAGCGACATAGCTCCTGGCTCAGGTAGTAAGGGCAGATTTGATGCGCCAGGGCGGTAGCGCGCACGCTCTCGTGGCTCAGCCATTGGCCTTCGAGTGCGGCTTGGCGGGCGGCCGGCAAGCGGTCGTAAAAACCTTTGGCTAGCGGGCAGGAGTCGCCATGGCAGGCTTTGTCGGGGTGTTCGCAGGCCTTGTCGCGCGCCACATGCTCCAGCACCCGTAACGGCATGGCCTCTTCCTGGCTGCGAAGGGTAGCCAGGGCGTCCAGCGCCAGACGTCGGCCTGGAGTTTTTGCAGTAAGAAAAAACAACCGATCCAGCTGCTGCTCGGGGAAGGCCTTGAGCTGCGGGAACAGGGTGCCGAGGGTTTTACCAATGCCGGTGGTCGCCTGAGCCATCAAGCAGTGGCCATCACGGGCGGCGCGGTAGACATGATTGGCCAACTGGCGTTGGCCGCTGCGAAACTCTGCATGCGGAAAGCGCAAGCGCACCAGCGCCTCATCGCGCTGGCGGCGGTGCTCGCGTTCGTACTCGGCCCAGCGGATATATAGGCTGCACTGCAGCTCGAAGAACTTACGCAGTTCATCCGCTGTGGCGGTCAGGTGGAAGGCGGTTTCATGCTGGGTTATGACGTTGAAGTAGACCACCGCCAAATTGATCTCCGCCATGTCGCGTTCGCTGCAGAGCAGCCAGCCGTAGACCTTGGCCTGTGCCCAGTGCAGCAGGCGGTGATTTTCCGGGATACGACTAATATCGCCGCGGTGGGTCTTGATCTCCTCCAGCAGGTTTTCATCTGGGTCGTAACCGTCCGCTCTGCCGCGTACCTGCAGGCCCAGGTATGCGCCACTTAATGGCAGTTCCGCGTAGTAGCTGGGACCGCGCCGGGCCACCACGATGGCGTGGCCAGTCATGCCTTCCTGGGCGGTGGGCGAGGGGGTAAAGCGCAAGTCGAGATCGCCGACCTTGGCGGTAAATTCGCACAACGCGCGCACCGCAACCTGATAGTTCACGCGTCTTCCCATTGCACGTAACAGACATCCACTGGCATGCCATGCTCGGCGCAGAAGGCCAGCCAGCGCCGCTGGTTGTCCTGCAGTCGGTCGCCCGGGCCTTTCACCTCAATCATTCGGTAGCGCCGCTCGGCCGGCCAGAACTGGATCAGGTCCGGCATGCCGGCGCGATTGGCTTTGATATCCAGCAGCAGTCGCCTAAACCAGGCGCGCAGATGCGCGGCGGGCAGGCAGTCGAGTGCCTGTTCCAGCAAGGTCTGATCCAGCGCGGCCCACAATACGAACGGCGATTGGATGCCGAATTTGGCCGCGTAGTTGTCGCGGATCACCTGCTTGTAGCCATCCGAGTCGAGGTGGGCCATGCAGCTGGCAAACAACTCTTCGCGCTGGGTATGGAAGTCGGCACTGAACAGATCAACCGGCGCGGTATGAAAAGGGTGGAAAAAAGCCCCCGGCACTGGCGCGAAAATGGCCTGCCAGCAGAGCAGGCCGAACAGGCTGCAGATCAGGCTGTTCTCGACGTAATGCACCGGCGCGTCGGGCTGATGCAGATGGGCTTTGACGGCGAACTCGACACTCTGCGCCTCAGGCCTAGGCAGGCTCAGATCAATGCGTGCGGGAGGGATTGGCTTGGCTTTACCAGGCTGCGGTTGCCCAAGCTGACGCGCCAACCGCGTTAACGCACGTTCCACTGCCTGGGCTTCGGCATCATTTTCCGGCGCCTGGATGGCTTGCCGCGTCAGCTCATAGGCCTGTTCGGGGCGACCCAGGCGCTCCAATACGCGGATCTGCCGCAGACGAGCGCCGACATAACGGCAGTCGCTATAAAACGCCAACGCACCTTCCAGGTCAGCCTCGTGCTCCAGCTGCTGACCCATGCGGAACAACAGCTTGTTACGTCGCGCGACCAGGAAGGGGGTGTCGCAGACAACAGTACTGATCTGCTGCAGCACGTCGGCCAGTGGCTCGCCGGCTTCAAACTGCTCACGGCTGCGCTGCAGGTGCAGGTAGCAGTCCACATCTGCGCGGTGACGAAAGGCCCGTGAATCGGGCGTAAGCTCGACGCGCTCATAGCGAAAGATGCCCAACTCGGCGAGGACGAACTCAGACCAATCCTGCCGTAGGTTGCCGAAGAACATCAGGCGCAGACGCTCGCACAGCGCATCGATGGTCAGGGAGAAGATCTGTTCTTCACTGTCAGGACACCAGGTCGCAAAGGTGCGTGGCTCTGTATAGCCATCGGCAAGTTGCGTCAGCAGTTCGCCTTTGTTTTGCGACTTTCTGGATGTGGGGCCCGCCAGATGCTGGAGTAGCTCATCTTTGCGCAGCAGTTTGAACAGCTCCTCCAGGGACAGCTCTGCGTCATTCCGCACCCAGCCCGCCTCAAGCAACGGCGTTGCCACCAGGCGCGCGCAACCGATTTCCTCATAGCTCAGCTTACTCAGGCGAAAGTGGCTGCCCTTGCGCATGATCATCCGCACCAGCAGGGCCTGGACGGGCGTGTCCATGGCAAAGAACTGCCGCACGAAGGCATGCTCGGCCTCACTCAACAGATCGGCATAGCGCTCCTGCAGCCAGGTGAGGGCTTGGCGGAAATTTGCTAGGTAGTAGAAGCGCGGATCGAGTTGCGACTGCATGGGCGTGCCGGTTGCGGTTGGCATACAGATACTTGGGTCTAACAAATAACAGGCGCGAAGGTGAGGCGCTTAAAGCATCGAACTTACAGAATTTCGGACACATCTAAAGACGTCCGTGGACGTCTTTAGATGTGTATTTGGTGCCGGGGTAATCTGAACTGATGTGCTATCTTGTTGAAATATATAATAAAATATCGGTTTAAAATTCTGGTGGAATACCGTTTGGAATACCGTTTGGCTGGATTTGAACTCAGGATAGCGTAGCGCTCATCGAGGCTGATCTAGTGGCCTCTGCCGGTGGAGCGGCATTCAATCATCAGCGAGATATACGCCAGCGTCAGCCTCCATCCTCACCAGGTTCTCAATGATTTGAGCGCGTTTCAGGCCGTGCGCTTCAACTAGTGCATCGAGCTGGGCGATCACTGCTTTCGAGAGCAAGACGTTGACCTGCTTCTTGTCAGTGGAGCGGTCATTGAATTGCTTTTTGCTCCATAGCTGCCTGATGCTCTTGATGATAGCGATCCGCTCGTTTGGCCCTATGTCCTCCTGATCGAAGAACGTCAGTAACTCCTGATAGTTGCTGATAGGGATCTGTCTTGTAAATGGTGTCAAGTATTTCTTCTGTAGCCACTCCCAGGCGCAAAGGCATCGCTTCGTACCCTCTTTCTTATCGCTAAACCACTCAAGCTGGCTGTCCATGGCTATGTGCCTGCGCCAGTGGTCATGAAGCCTTTCCACTTTGCGTTGCTTTTCTTCAAGGTCGACTTGCCAAGTGTCTAGGGCGGCTACGAGTCGGTCCCGCCCTTGCAGGTGGACAAGCCCACGGGGAAGGATTCGGTCAGTGAGATTGTCAACTTTTGGGGTTAGCCATTGAAGCTGTCTTTGGCTGGAGGTGATCCAGGTCAGCAGTTCCTCTGGCAGTAAATAGCGATCTTTTTTGGCCCGAATGTCTGATGCGATATCCGGAGCCCCTTCTAGGGCCTGGGCGACTACATCTCGCATAGTAGCTCCGCCGCACGAGTTGCCGTCTAGGTCAAAGTTCTCGTGTACGTACAGACCAAGCCATATCCAAATTGCTTGGCGATGACTTATCGAGGGGCCTAGGAGTGGAGTGATTGGATCAGAGGGGTCGTTGACAGCCATTATCAATCAAATCTCTAAATAAGAAGTATTAGTGATAAGTGCGAGGTGATTCTATTTATATTCTTCGTGTTTTCTAGTTTTATTCTAAATTAGTTCTACACGTTTTGTATAACTATCCTGCGGAAGAGCTATTAATATTCTAGGAATATTCTACTGTCTTTTTTGTGAGGCTTATGCCTATTTTTAAAGGATTTTACGGGACTATGGTGGCTTTTGTGGCTAAGTGGTAGATGCCTGTGAGGTTTTGGCTAAGAAGGGATTGTGGCCTTCTTAGCTGCAGGGCTGAATCGCCCCGGATTTCCTAGACACTTTCCAGGCTCAGTAAATGTCGCTTCTCGAACTCTACCGGTGACAGTTGGTTGTTGAAACCGTGTCGG
>NZ_JBITTY010000005.1:0-56891 GCF_044542155.1 Pseudomonas sp. NPDC079086
ACCGTGACCATCGACACCGACACCAACAACGACGGCACCCTCAGCAACACTGAACTGGGCGCCGCCACCACCGTCACTGTCAGCGTCGCACTGCCGGCCGGTGCCGCCGTCGGCGATACCCTGAACGTCAGCCTCAATGGCGTGGCCCAGACCCCGATCGTGCTGACCCAGGCGCAGATCACCAATGGCGTGACCTTTGATGTCACCCGTCCGGCCGATGGCCAGAGCGTCAGCGCCACCGCCACCGTTACCGATACCGCCGGCAACACCTCGGCACCGGGCTCGGACAGCGCTGTGGTCGGTGACACCACCGGTCCAACTGTTGTTATCAGCACCACAGACAGCAACCTTTCGGTCGGGGACGCCACCACGCTGACCTTCACTTTCAGCGAGTCGGTCACCGGATTTACTGCAAGCGATATCAGTACAGCGGGCGGCACTATCAGCAACTTGGTGCAGTCGGTGGGTAATCCGGCTGTTTGGACCGCAACCTTCACTTCAACGGGCGGTGGCTCGCCAAGTGTCAGCTTACCTGCGGGCAGCTACACCGACCTCGCAGGGAACGCGGGCGGTGCTGGCAGCTTGAACCTCAACAGTGATCCGATTGCCGTAAATGACAACTACCTGGTCTCTGGACTGGTCGGCCAGTATTTTGGTTACAACGAAGGTCCCGATGGCGGCAACCTGACCAACCTCAGCCAGGTTGAAACATTCATCAATGGCCACACGCCTACTGCCACCTTCACAACTACTAACGTGAACTACGGACCAGTGAGTAATGATGGTTTAGGTAATGGCAGCAACCTGCAAAGCTTCTTGGGCGTTGATGCGGCAAGCCTGTCAAGCGATCCAGGCAACACCTCTGATGCCATTGTCAAACTCAGCGGCGTCGTCAATCTGGCCGCCGGCACTTATCAATTCCGCGTCACTGCAGATGATGGTTATAGCATCCGCATCAATGGTCAGACTGTTGCTGAGTACAACGGCAACCAGGGCGCAACAGCTCGAGAATCGCTGACTTTCACGGTCCCACAGGGTGGCAATCAACAAATAGAGATTGTCTACTGGGATCAGGGTGGTGCTGCGCAACTGAAAGTCGAGCTGCGTCCTCAAGGCGGTTCATACAGTGTGCTGGGCGGCAGTTCACTGCAGCATGAAATCCCGGCATTGGTAACTAACGAAGATCAGGCCCTGACCATCAGCCCAGCCACGCTGCTGGGTAACGACACTGATCCAGATGGCAACCCAATAAGCATTACCAGCGTGCAAGCTGCTACACACGGCACGGTCGCGCTGGTTGGCGGTAATGTCGTATTCACCCCAAATGCCAATTACAACGGTCCGGCCACCTTCACCTATACCGTGAGTGACGGCAAAGGCGGCTTATCTTCGGCCACAGTGACAGTTGGCATTAAAGCAGTTAACGATGCGCCCGTTGCAGCCGCCGATAGCGCCACAACGAATGAAGATACTCCAGTCACCATTAACGTGCTGGCAAATGATACTGACGTCGATGGCGACAGCCTGATCGTTACAGGGGCTACAGCCAGTAACGGTACCGTGGTGGTCAATGCCGACAACACCCTGAGCTTTACTCCAACCGGCAACTTCAGCGGCACAGCGCTGATTCAGTACAGCGTCAGTGATGGCAAGGGTGGGACTTCGAGCTCCCAAGTTACCGTGACGGTCACACCGCAAGCGGATGCCCCGCTGCTATCGCCAGTTGCGAATATTTTCGCACTCAATCCAGGCGCCACAGTTATCTCGACTGGCAGCACCGATACGGCGATCAACACTGCAGCGTTCGATGCAGGAAGCGGTATCTCACAAGCTGACTTGGAAGCAGAGCTGGGTCTTACATCGGGGTTCCTGGATGGCCGTTTCAACCCAACGGGACCAAATGTCAACCACAACGGCAATGTCAATGTCGTTGACGGTAAAGTCACGCACTCCGACTACGACATGGCAAATGGCACCACGGTTAAGTGGAACTTCGCCTTTACCAATGGTGAAAACCTCACAAACGAAGTACAGAGTGGCTATAACGATTTGGTTGTAGTCATCGTTACAGGCCCAAATGGCAGTCGCGAAACCTTCCTAGTCGACTCTTCGGAATCCAAATTCCCTAGCCTCACCAGCAATGGCAGCTTCAGCTATACCGCGACGCAAAGTGGTAATTACAGTTTTAGTTGGTTGGTGCTAAACGGTGGTGACTCGGCCAAGGACTCATCGCTGTCCTTAGCGAAGGCCAGCTTCACCCAAAGTGGTAGCGCCACGCTATACGGTGCACCGATAGCACTATCACTTGCGGCACAACTGGCTGATAAGGATGGCTCCGAAACTTTAGGCCTAGTGCTTTCTGGTCTTCCTGCAGGCGCACGCCTGAGCGCAGGTACAGATAATGGCAACGGCAGCTGGACGCTGACTGCCAGCGACCTGAACAACCTGCATCTGCTGCCGCCTGCTGGCTATACCGGTACGTTGAACCTGACGCTAACCGGCACTGCCACAGAAACAGCTAACAACCACACAACCAGCAGCTCGCAATCGTTCAGCATAACCGTTAGTGAAACCACTAATACGCTGACTAATGCGACCTCCGGCAACGACACACTTACCGGTACAACGGGCAATGACCTCATTCGTGGGTATAACGGTAATGACACCCTCAACGGCGGTGATGGTAACGACCTGATCTATGGTGGCGCCGGCAATGACACCCTCAACGGTGGTGCCGGTAACGACCATCTATACGGTGGTATTGGCGATGACACCTTGAATGGTGGAACCGGCAGCGACTTCCTAAATGGCGAAGCTGGCAACGACATCCTCAACGGTGGCGACGGCGATGACATTCTGCGTGGTGGTCTTGGCAATGACACACTGACTGGCGGCACAGGCAAGGATATTTACCTCTGGGAACGCGGTGATCTGAATACGGGCAACGGACGTGACGTTATCAAGGACTTCACCCTGACCGGTGCAGAGCGAGACACCATCGATCTGCATGATCTGTTGCAAGGCGAAAATGACGGCAACATTCTCAACTATCTGCGTGTCGACACCTCTACATCCACTCTATTGATAAGCAGCACCGGGGTACTCAACGCTAGCGGCAGCAATGCCGATGTCACGATAAAGCTGGAAAACGGCGGTAATCCGGTCAACATCAACCCTGGCAACCTGAGCCAGGCTGACTTGGTCAATTCGCTGATTGCAGGTGCCGACCCGCTGATCAAAATCGATCATAACTGATGGCCACAACCCCGCTACCATAAGGAAGCGGGGTTGTTTATTCAGGGTGGCCAACAAGGCAAGGAGTGGTCGATGTTGTATGTAAAGCGGGATGCCTGGGGCAATTTGCAACAGGTTGAGGCGGCGCCTTTCGAGGGTATGGATGGCGAGCTCCTGGCCGACAGCGAAGAAGCAGAAGCCTGGTACGCCAACCAAACGGTAGAAAGCAGCCTGCTGCAGCTTAAGCAGAGCGACTTGGACATGATCCGGGTACTGGAAGACTTGATTACCGTGCTGATCCGCAAGGGTGTGGTGCGTATTACCGATCTACCAGAAGCAGCGCAGAGCAAGCTGGTCGGCCGTAGCAAGGCACGAGACGCCTTGGGTGGCTTGCATCGACTGATCAACGACGATGAGTCGGGGCTGATCTAACCCTGATTGGGCCAGCTATTCAGAGCTGTTGTCGCGTCGGTCTAAGAGCAGTTCGCGAACAAGCCCGCTCCTAGAAAGCTGATAGCGCTTTTAGCGCCAAGGCCCCGGCTCACCGAATAGACGCCCCTGTACGCCATTGATACCCATGGCACGCAATACTTGCCACTCCCCTTCACTTTCCACTCGTTCGGCAATCAACGGCAGATCGATACTGTTGGCTGCGCGTTGCATGGCCTCGATAAATAGGCGCTTGTCGTTTTCCTGATCAATATCACGGATATAGCTGCCATCGACCTTGAGGTAGCTCAGGCCAAGTTTGGCCAGGTTGCCAATCATGCTGAAGCGTCCACCAAAGTGCTGTAACCCGAGGCCAAAACCCAGGCTACGTAGACGCAGGGTCAGGCTTTCTAGTGCTGCCTGATCAGGTAATTGATCTTCATCCAGTTCCAGAGTCAGGCGCGGTCCCAGCGACCTGTGCTGCTGCAACTGGGCATACAACGCCGTCAGGGTCTGTGGGTCGCGTATGCTACTGCCGGATAGACTCAGCGCCACGGCCGCCTGATGGCTGTGCAGTTGCGTCAACACCAGACCGAGCATGACCCGATCCAGTCGCGCCGCCCAACCGAAACGCTCCACCCAGGGCAGAAAACGCCCAGCAGGAATCACCCCGCCCTGCTCATCAATTACCCGCGCCAGCACCTTGTGGTGCAGCACCCGCGAGGGCTCATCGGCAGCCACTACCGGCTGGAAGAACAACTGAATACGCCCCTGCTCCAGCGCTTGATCCAGCAGGTTGTACCAACTTTGCCCCTCGTCCACGGCCAGCGATTGCTCAGCCAATTCATTGAACGCCCAACTCGGCTGCGCCTGACTGGCGGCAAGGGCCAAAGCCGCATCCAACGCGCGGTACAGCTCATCCTCCGCAGCGCCTGGGGCAAAGCTGGTCAGGCCGATGTGAGCCACCGGCAGGCAGTCACTGGCACCGGTCTGCTGCAGGCTGCACAACCTCTGCTCAAGCTGCTCGGTCAGTTGTTGCGCGTCGTTGCGGGCAAGCCCCGGGGCCAGCAAGGCAAACTCGCCACCACGGTTGCGCGCCAGAACAAAACGGCCTTGGCTGAGCTGCTGCAACTGTTCGGCGATGCTGACCAGCAACTGATCCGTGCGCTGTCCACCCAAACGCTGATTGAGGCCGCTCAGGTCATTAACGCGCAGCAACAGCAGGTAGCCGCTGCAGGCCTGCTCCTCAACGTTGAGCCGCGCATGCAGCTGCAAATCGAAATAGCGCCGGTTAGCCAGCCCAGTCAGGCTGTCCTGGTAGGCTTCGGCACGCAGCACTTCACTGCGCGCAGCCTCCTCGGCAAACAGCGCCTTGAGCTTGCCGACCATCTGGTTCATGGCGTTGACCACCCGGCGAAACTCGGGAGTTTTCGGTAGCTCCGGTAAGCTGAGAAATTCGCGGCGGGCAATCGCATTGGACTGCGCAACCATATAATCCAGCGGGCGCAGCTGACGCTTGAGCAGCAGCACACCCAGAGCAATACACAGCACGCCGCTGAGGGTCAGCCACAGCAGATTGCCCAGGGTGCTCTGCCAGAGTTTGCTAACGGCAAACAGCGGATGGCTGATCACCTGCACCTGCGCGGCTTGCCGCCAGCCATCACTGACAATTGCATCGCCCTGCGCGGCGTCCAGATCGACCAATTGGGCAAACCATTGCGGCGCCTCGCCGCTGACCGGCACGCCGCTGCGTTCGACCAGCAGCTCGCCAGTGGCAGGATCGGTCACACGGATGCTTTCAAAGTAGCCACTGTCGAAAATCGAGCTGACCATCAGCTCGATCATCGCGGTGTCGTTGACATGCGGGCTGAGCGACAAGCCCAGTGCCGTTGCGGCATCCTGGGCATGGGCGCGGAGCTGGTTGACCTGTTGTTCGCGTGAGCTCTCGACGCTGACCAGAAAACTGCCGGTGAAATTCACCAACATCAGCACGCAGATGGCGATAAACAACTGCTTGAACAACGACATCAACCACTCCTGTCGAGCCAACTGCAGATAAATACGGGCTCGATTACGCGTCAACAATACAGATAGGTGCAGGCTCAAGCACTTGGTTGATACGGGACGATACCCGTTAGCATCAAGCGCTTGGCAGGCTCAGGCACGGCACTGGAAAGTGCCGTCGGCACGACGGCCGTCATGGTGCGGGGCACGGGGACAAAACACAATGTCCACAGCCGCTGCGGGGGCAATTCGCCGATGGGGAGCAGGCTGTTTGCGATACCGGTCGCATTACCCGTTGCAGGTAAGCGACCGTTGATCGGGAGGCAAAAGCAACAACTTAGGCGCGGGCCAACCCCTGCAAATGCACAAAGCCAAACAACAACACCTGCACCCGCTGCAACCAGGGCTGCGGCTGACCAACCAGGCGCGCCTTGAACAACAGCAGCTCGCCGAGATGCGCCAGCAGCATGCCGCCGGCAATCAGGTTTACCGCCAGATACCAACCCTCGCCCATGGGGTAGAGCAGGTTAAGCAGCGCCAGCAACCAGAATGCGGCCAGCGCGCCTTTGGCGAATGTCAGAACATGCATAAGCCACTCCTTTATCAGCTAAGTCAGCCAGGTGAAAAACCTGATCAGTCTGCCCTGATAGCGCCTCAAGTACGTCCGCACTTTGGTCGGGTAGAGTGACGCAGCAAAATTCACCGCAGCGTCAGAGCAATCGGCTCATCGCTGAAATCGAAGCAGCCGAGGAAGGTCTTGATATCCAGCAAGCGGCCATCGACCTTTACATCGCCCAGTAACGCGCCCTTGAGCAGCCCGTTCTCGCCGCTCATCACGGTGTCCAGGTACGTCTTGTCGAGGGTCAGCTTAAGCGTGGTGCCCTCAGGGATGCCGTGGTGCAACTGCACTACACCGCGGCGCACCTCCAGCGCCCACTCCTCGCCGATATCCGGGAAGCTGAAGCCCAGGGTCAGCTCGACATCATTGGCCTTGTCCGGATCGACACGGGTAATCCAGTTCTGCAGAAAGATCCGTGCCGGGAAGGTCTTCAGCATGTCCGCCGAAAGAAACGCGCTGCGCATGCTCAGCGCCATCTGCTGCACCTCATCACCAGTAAATTTGCCTTCCAGCTCCATAGCGCTCATCAGATACCAGTTGCGCCAGTTGATGTTCATGCTGGCGTAGCCCAGCTTGCGGAAGCTGCGCGCCTTGATATCGCGGGCCAGCATGTCCTCGTTGTCGACCTGAATGGCATAGCTGGAAAGCTCAGCGGCCCATTGGTAATCGCCTTTGAGGTAGGCGTCACCGGCGGCCAGCAGCAGTTTTTCACGGCCGCCCATCAAGGCGATCAGACGCTCGGCTTTGTCTTTCGGCGGCAGCGGATCGAGGGCCACCGGATCACCCTGATACCAGCCTAGGTAACCGTTGTAGATCTGCCGCACGCTGTGTTTCACCGTGCCGTAGTACTCGCGTAGATAGGGCGTGTAGCCGGCCAGGTGTGGCGGCAGCTTGACCTTCTCGACCAGCTCGTCCGGAGTCAGGCCCTTGTTCATCCAGCGCACGCTCTGATCGTGGATATAGGCGATGCCGTCGCGGGTCATGCGCAGCACTTCCTCGACCTTATCCTGGCCGCTGACCGGACGGCCGTGCAGCGGCACCATATGTTCGGCTTTATAGGTGCGCAGCTTGTCCAGGCTCTCGACCCACACCACCGGGTCGCGGAACTTGGTGCCGCGCAGCGTGTGGATATTCGGCAAGGTCGGCCCCTGCTCAACTTCGGCGCTGATCAGCACGCGGTTATCGGGCAGGTAAACGGTGATCTCGTCCGGCGCTTCGCTGGGTACATGCAAAAACTGCAGGTCCAGGCCGGCGATGCGCGTGTCGAGCTTGTCCTTGAAGGTCAGGGTCGGCGCGATAAAGGTTGAGGCCTCGACCTTGGCCAGCGGGCCGATACCGGCGTTCATCTGCTCGTGATCACTGTCCGGCAGGCCGGCGCCGAAGCTATAGCCGGAGCGCACCGAGAGGATCGGCCCGACCAGCGCGCCCTGGGCCACCACATTGGCCAGCAGGGTTTCGTGGGCAATGATCTGCACCTCACCGCTGCGCACCTGCTCTTCCGTAACGAAGGCTTTTACGCCGTTGATATGGTCCGGGTGGAAATGGGTGTAGACCACGGCCTTGACCGGCTTATCGCTGATCTTGCGGAACTCGGCCATGATCTTGCGCGACTCGCTGACCGCCTCACCGGTGTCGATGATGATCAACCCTTCCGGCGCCTCGATCATCGCCACGTTGCCCAGCTGCCAGCCGACGGCGGAATAGACGTTGCCGGCCACCTGGTAGACCTTCTGCGTAAAGTGCTTGGTGTGCTCGGCCAGCTCTGGATTGATCGAGGCGGTTATCTGTTCTTCAGGCAATGCCGCTTGGCTTGCCAATGGCAATGCCAGGCTCAGCAGTACGGCGGCAGTTCGATTGAGTGAAAACATGCGCAGACGCTCATTGTTATTGGATGTGCTGGAAGATTGGCCAATCGAAGTCAATAATTCCAATGCATTCCGAAACCAATAGCGATGCAAAAAACGCATGAATGATCTTCGCCAACTCCGCCACTTTGTCGCCCTCGCCGAACACGGCCATTTCGCCCGTGCCGCCGAAGCCGTACACCTCAGCCAACCTGCCCTGAGCCGCAGCATCCAGGCACTGGAAGCCAGCCTCGGCTGTAACCTGGTCGACCGGCACAGCCGCGGCATCAGCCTGACCACCCATGGCCAGTTGGTACTGGAGCATGCTCAACGTCTACTGGCCGGCAGCCGCGCACTGAAAAACGCCGTCAGCCAACTGGGCAATCTGCAAACAGGTGAGCTGCGCCTGGGCACTGGCCCCTATCCGGCCGCGCGCTTGGTGCCACGAGCGCTGGGGCGCATGGCGCAGCGTTATCCACGGGTGCGGGTCAATCTGCAGATTGGTAACTGGTTGGAACTGCGCAGCAGTCTGCTGGATGACGCTCTCGAGCTGTTTGTCGCCGATAGCCGTGAGCTGCTCGACGACCCCACGCTGTGCATCGAGCCGCTGCAACGCCATAGCGGCGTGCTGTTCTGCCGGCCCGGACACCCACTGCTGGAACAACCAACGCTGGGTATGCATGACCTGCTCGATTACCCAATTGCGGGCACTCAACTACCGCTAGCGGTCGAGCAGAACCTGCGCGCACTCAGCGACCGCGAACAGCCGCTGAGTATTCAGTGCGACAACTTTATGGTGCTCAAAGCCCTGGTGGCAGATAGCGATGTGCTGAGCATGGCGCCCTGGGATGTGGTGGCCGAGGATATCCAGACCGGCCGCCTGGCTCGACTGCCGCTGGAAGCAGGTGCGTTGACCGAGCAATCCGCCTACGCCCTCATCAGCCGCGCCGGGCATAGCCTGTCGCCGGCGGCGCAGGCCATGCGGGAAGAGATACTGGCCGAAGATCGACTCTTCGGTCTTCAGCTAGAGGGCGCGCCGGGATCGTAGCGCGCCTAGAAATGGTGGTCAGTTGCGCTGCCGCTCCCAACCCTTACGCTCATCGCGCCGGTCATCACCACGGCGTTCTCCACGCCATTGTGCATCGTGACGCTGCGGGCGCTGCTGCTGATTGTTGCGGGAGTAGTCGCGCTCACGGCGGCCATCCCAGCCAGCCTGCGGTTGCGCCACGCGGTAATCATGGCGTTTCTGGTATTGGTTCGACTGGTAATGGCGCGGCTGCGGAGCCGGCACGTAATAGCGCGGTGGACGACGGTGCTCATCATAGCGGCGTCCGTCGTACTGGTAAGCTCTGTAACGCTGCGGCTGCGGCACCACATAAACCGGGTAGCGTTGTACCTGATAATAGGTAGTCGACGGCCCGCGATCATAGCCACGATGACCATAACCACTACCGCCGCCATAGACCGCACAACCGCTTAACGACAAAACCAACAACGCCAGTAGCATGGATTTGTATGACATAGCGGCCTCCTTCGACCGCGGGTGCGGCAACGACCGTTGTCGCTGCCAGGGATTGCTCCCACTGAGTAGACAACGGGACAAGCCTTGCAGTGCGTTGGTGCTGCGCGGCAGATTTCATGACAAATTATTTCAAGCGCAGGCCCAACACCCTCAATTCGATAGACCCAGAACAACCTGGCACAGTCCTCGCTTAAGGTTCTGTGCATAAAGGAAATGCGTACGGCGGCAAGCAGCTTGCAGCCAGACAATCTGCAATGGTCGACTAGGGTTCCGGTTCGCTGAGCAAGCCTGCAGCGAATGGCTGGTCCAAGAGTCGACGACCTCAAGCAGTGGCAACGGCCATGGGGTTACACGGCGGGATAAAAGCCCGGGAGAACGCACAGCACTGCTGTTCGCTTTCCTGTTCCCGCTGACTGACCCGAGGTTACCCATGCCACTACCCACCCTGCTCGCCCGCCTGACTGCCACCTGCCTGCTCGCCGCCCTGCTGCTGCAACCGGCCGTTGCGGCAACTGATGCGAAAACCTTCAAACTGTGCTGGTCGATCTTCGCCGGCTGGATGCCCTGGGGCTATGCCGCCAATGAAGGAATCATGCAGAAGTGGGCCGACAAATACGGTATCCGCGTCGAAATCAGCGAGGTACCGGATTACGTAGGCTCCATTGATCGCTACAGCGCCGGCGAGTTCGATGCCTGCTCGATGACCAATATGGATGCGCTGACCATCCCAGCTGCTGCGGGTGTGGATTCCACTGCCCTGATCATTGGCGATTTCTCCAACGGCGCAGACGCCATCTTGCTGCGCGGCCCCGGCCTGACGCTGAAGGATCTCAAAGGCAAGACGGTGCTTTTAGTAGAAAACTCGGTATCGCACTACCTGCTCAGCCGCGCCCTGGAATGGGCCCTGCTCAAGCCTGAGGATGTGACCATCCAGCACGTTTCTGACACGCAGATCGCCGAGGCCTTTCTCGCAGGCCAGGGCGATGCGGTGATTACCTGGAACCCGATTCTGGCCAAGATCAAGCAGCAGGCTCAGGTCAGCCAGGTGTTCAGCTCCAACCTGATTCCCGGCGAAATCGTCGACCTCACCGTGGTCAACAGCAAGGTCCTTGCCGCGCACCCAGAGTTGGGCAAAGCGCTGACCGGCGCCTGGTTCGAAACCCAACGGCTGATGGGCATGCCCACCGACACCGGGCGTGCGGCACAGGCCAAAATGGCCAGCGCCGCCGGCACCACGCCGGAGGATTTCAGTCAGCAACTCGACACCCTGCGCTCGTTCTACTCGCCGCGTTATGCCCTGGCATTTGCCCGTGCCAACAAAATGCCCGAGCTCATGCAGCGAGTCGCCCAGTTCGCCGACCAGCAAAAACTGCTCGGTAACGACGGCAGGGGCCTGGACAAGCTAGGCATCGCATTCAGCGGTGAACGCAGCCTGGGCAATGCCGAGAATATCCTGCTGCGCTTCGATGGCAGCTATATGCAGATGGCTGCCGAAAAGAACCTCTAAAAAGCCGCCTGCAGTCTGCTGCGCCGCCAGCCGCAACCAACGCCCCGCAATGCAGCACAGCAGATTCATCACGCACCGCCAGGGCGCAGTACCTGGCAGGCGCTGCGGCAGAAACCCAGTGTCAGCGGGGCTGAGCGAAATGGCACGATGTTCGCAATAACCAAGTTGTGCAGGAACAACCCGCTCCGGCGGGATCGCGGCACCACAATTTGCAATAGCTGACTAGGGTTCCGATCCGCAATCACACGATCTGCGGGTGACTGGTCCGAGAGTTGGCGACCTCCTTCGAGGTTACACGGCGGGATAAAAGCCCGGGAGAACGCGCCCCACTCGTGGGGAAACCGCCGCGCACTCCTGCCCGCCCATTTCGAACTGGAGGTTCCACCATGCGTAAGACCCGTCTGTGTTCAGTGCTCGCCGCCGGCCTTGCTGCCGCCATCAGCCTCAATAGCCACGCTGCACCCAAAACCGACTTCAGCGTTTGCTGGACCATCTACGCCGGCTGGATGCCCTGGGAATACGGTGCCGCCGAAGGCATCGTCGAGAAATGGGCAAAAAAGTACGACATCAACATCGATGTGGTGCAGATCAACGATTATGTTGAGTCGATCAACCAATACAGCGCCGGCCAGTTCGACGGCTGCACCATGACCAATATGGATGCGCTGACCATTCCGGCAGCTGGCGGCGTGGACAGCACCGCGCTGATCATCGGCGACTTCTCCAACGGCAACGACGGCGTCGTGCTCAAGGGCGAGAAGAAAACCCTGGGCGACCTCAAGGGCCAGAACGTCAACCTGGTCGAGCTGTCGGTTTCCCACTACCTGCTGGCACGCGGCCTGGAAAAAGCCGGTCTCAGCGAAAAAGACCTGACCGTGGTCAATACCTCCGACGCCGACATGGTCGCCGCCTTCTCCACCAGCGACGTCACCGCCGTGACCACCTGGAACCCGTTGCTGGCCGAGATTGAAGCCACGCCTGGCGTGACCAAGGTGTTCGATTCCAGCCAGATCCCTGGTGAGATCATTGACCTGATGGTGGTCAACAGCGACACCCTCAAGGACAACCCGGCCTTCGGCAAGGCACTGACCGGTGCCTGGTACGAAATCATGGCCACCATGAGCGCCGACACTCCGGCCGGCATTGCCGCCCGCGAGCAGATGGCCAAGGCCTCCGGCACTGATCTGGCCGGTTACGAAGCGCAACTGGCCGCAACCAAAATGTTCTATTCAGCCAAGGACGCTGTGGCCTTTGCCACCAGCCCGAAACTGCCCGCCACCATGACCAAAGTCGCGGAGTTCTCCTTCGGCCACGGCCTGCTCGGTGAAGGCGCGCAAAGTGCCGAGGCCATCGGCATGGGCTTCGCCAAGGGCGTGATCACCGGTGACACCGGCAACCTCAAGCTGCGCTTCGACCCCAGCTATATGCAGATGGCGGCTGACGGCACGCTGTAATGAGAGCGTAGGAGCGGGCGGGACTACGTGTCCCGCCCGCTCCTACCAAAAGGATTCCCCATGCGCCTGATCAATCGCCACCCGGATCGCAGCGCTCGCCTGCTGCTGATCCTGTTGCCCTTCGCCCTGCTGCTGTTCGCCTACTTTGCGGGCTCCACGGCACGCTTGGCGGAAAACCCGAATGACAAGTTGCTGCCAAGCGCGGCGCAAATGGCCGCTGCCGTTGATCGACTGGCGTTTACCGAAGACAAGCGCAGCGGCAACTATCTGTTCTGGGAAGACAGCGCCTCCAGCCTCAAACGCCTCGGTTTGGGCATTGGTATCGCCGCACTGGCAGGTTTGTGCCTGGGTATCGCGGCCGGCATCCTGCCGCTGTTCGGTGCACCGCTCTCGCCATTGCTCACGGTGCTGTCAATGGTGCCACCGCTGGCGATTCTGCCAATTCTATTTATCACCTTCGGCCTGGGTGAGTTGTCCAAAGTCATGCTGATTGTAATCGGCATCACCCCGGTGCTGGCTCGTGATCTGGAACAACGTGCACGGGAGATTCCGCAGGAAATTCTGATCAAGGCGCAGACCCTGGGTGCCAGCACCTGGACCTTGATCCTGCGCGTAGTGCTGCCACAACTGCTGCCGCGCCTGTTGATCGCCCTGCGCCTGGTGCTCGGTTCGGCCTGGCTGTTCCTGATTGCCGCTGAGGCCATCGCCAGTACTGACGGCCTTGGCTATCGGATCTTTCTGGTGCGCCGTTATATGGCCATGGATGTGATCCTGCCGTACGTGGTGTGGATCACCCTGCTCGCCTGGCTGATGGACCTGGGCCTGCGTCAGGTGACCCGTTTGTGCTTTCCCTGGTACGAGGGGGCTAAAGCATGAGCGCCTTTATCGAAGTAAAAAACGTCTGCCAGGAATACGGCGACCAAGTGGTGCTTGAGCGCTTGAACCTGAGCATCAGTGAAGGCGAGTTTTGTACCCTGGTCGGCGCTTCCGGCTGCGGCAAATCGACCTTCTTGCGCCTGTTGCTAGGTCAGGAGCGCGCCAGTCGCGGCGAGATTCTGCTGGGCGGCCAGCCGCTGGCTGCCGAACCCGATAGCAGCCGTGGTGTGGTGTTTCAGCGCTACTCGGTGTTCCCACACCTGAGCGTGCTGGATAACGTTGCCATCGGCCTGGAGCTGCCTCGCTCAAAACTGCTCGGCCGGTTGTTCGGCGCCGCCAAGCGCGACGCCCGCGCGCAGGCTGAGGTCATTTTGAAGAAGGTCGGCCTTGGTCACGCCCTGGATAAATACCCCAGCCAGCTCTCAGGCGGCATGCAGCAACGCCTGGCGATTGCTCAGGCGCTGATCATGCAGCCGCGCGTGTTACTGCTCGACGAGCCCTTTGGTGCGCTCGACCCCGGCATCCGCAAGGACATGCACAGCCTGCTGCTGGAGCTGTGGCACGAAACCAAGCTCACCGTATTTATGGTCACCCACGACCTGAGCGAGGGTTTCAGCCTCGGCACCCGCTTACTGGTGTTCGACAAAACCCGTATTGACCCGCATGCCCCGAACGCCTTCGGCGCGCGCATCACCTACGACATCCCTCTCAACAGCGACCGCCGCGCCACTCGCGCCGCCGTAGAAGCGTTGCCCGCGCATATCAGCGGCAACCTGCAACCAGCCCTCTGAGGACGACCACAATGACCGCCGCACTCACCCTGCGCCCCACCCTCTACGAAGAACTCGTACCCGGTGGCGGCCACACCTCCTTTGTCCTCAAGCGCGGACAACTGCTGCGCTTCAGCGATATTGAGGGTGGCGCCAATGCCAGCCTTCTGCTGCTCAACGCCAATGAGAAGAGCGAGCGACTGAACCTGCCCGACAGCCTCAAATGCCAGCACACCGCCAAGCTCACCGCCGGCCACTGCCTGTATTCGGACATGGGCCGCGTGCTCGCCGCCATCACCGCCGATACCTGCGGCTGGCATGACAGCTTCGGCGGCGTACTCAACGCTACCGAGGTGCAGGAGAAGTACGGCAGCGGCAGCTATCAGCAACTGCGCAACGGCTTCTTCCGCAACGGCGTGGACAACCTGCTGGTGGAAATGGGCAAGTGGAACCTGGGGCTTGCGGACCTGCTGATGTGCCTGAATCTGTTCAGCAAGGTCACGGTCGACAGCGACGGCTGCTTCCACTTCCAGCCAGGCAACTCCAAGGCCGGCGACTACATCGAGCTGTACGCTCCGATGGACACCCTGGTGGTACTCACCGCCCTGCAGCACCCCATGGACCCCAGCCCCGACTACGCGCCCAAGCCGCTGCAACTGAGCTGGCACAAGGTGGAAAGCGACGGCATCAGCGTGCTGTGCCGCACCTCGCGCCCGGAAAACGCCCGTGGCTTCCATAACACCGAACGTCTGTATATCTGAGGCCGGCCAGCATGACTCTTATCTCAAGCGACAAGCACGCGGAAGCTGCGGTGTACCGCGCCACCATCGCCGCTGGCGAACCCTTTCTCTGCGAAGTAAAAGCCGGCCAGACCCTGCGCCTGCTCGATCTGGAAGGCAATCAAGCGGTCGATACGCTGTTCTACAGCGCCGCCAACCCGCGCGAGCGCTATGACGTGCAACGCACCCTGCGCAAACAGAACCGCGTGTACCTGACCACCGGCAGCGTGCTGTATTCCAACCTGGGCCAGCCGATGCTGACCATCAGCGCCGACACCTGCGGGCGCCACGACACCCTCGGCGGCGCCTGCGCCCAGGAGAGCAACACCGTCAGGTACGCCCTGGACAAGCGCTATATGCACAGCTGCCGTGACAATTTCCTGCACGCGAGCCTGCATGACGGCCGCCTGAACAAGGCCGACATCAGCGCCAATATCAACTTCTTTATGAACGTGCCGGTCACCCCAGAAGGCGGCCTGACCTTTGAAGACGGCATCTCCGCCGCCGGCAAATACGTCGAGCTCAAGGCGCATATGGATGTGATCGTGCTGATCTCCAACTGCCCGCAACTGAACAACCCGTGCAACGGCTACAACCCGACTCCGGCTGAAGTGTTGGTGTGGGATTGATGGCCGCCCTTCGCCCCTGAGCGAAGAGCGAGTAAACGCCTTTCAACCACGGACGACCGTGGTGCAGACCGAATACCGCGGGACGGCCCGCCCACCCTTTCGAGGGCATCGCCATGTTCAACAAACTGCTGATCGCCAACCGTGGCGCCATCGCCTGCCGCATCCTGCGTACGCTACGCGCCCTTGATGTACAGGGCGTGGCCGTCTACTCCGAAGCCGACGCCGCCAGCCTGCATATTCAGCAGGCGGACGAGGCGCACAGCCTGGGCGAAGGCCCGGCAGCCAACACCTACCTGGTGGTCGAGAAGATTCTCGCCGTGGCCAAACAGAGCGGTGCCACCGCCATCCACCCTGGTTACGGTTTTCTCTCGGAGAACGCCGCCTTTGCCGAAGCCTGCGAAGCCGCCGGTATTGCCTTTGTCGGCCCAACGCCGGAACAGCTGCGGGTATTCGGCCTTAAACACACCGCCCGCGCCCTGGCCAAACAGCACGGCGTACCGATGCTTGAAGGCACCGAATTACTGGAAAACCTCGAGGCCGCGTTGGTCGCAGGCGAACAGGTCGGTTACCCGGTGATGCTGAAAAGCACCGCCGGCGGTGGCGGCATCGGTATGCGCGTATGCAACAGCGCCGCCGAGCTCAGTGACGCCTTCGAAGCGGTCAAACGCCTAGGGCAGAACAACTTCAGCGACAGCGGTGTGTTTATCGAAAAATACATCCAGCGCGCCCGCCACCTGGAAGTTCAGGTATTTGGCGATGGTCGCGGTGAAGTACTGGCCCTCGGCGTGCGCGACTGCTCGGTACAGCGCCGTAACCAGAAGGTGCTGGAAGAAACCCCGGCACCCAACCTGCCGGCCGGCATGGCCGATGAGCTGTGCGCCGCAGCGATCAAGCTGGCCAAGGCGGTCAGCTACCGCAGCGCCGGCACCGTGGAATTTGTCTACGACAGCGAGGCAGCGCGCTTCTATTTCCTTGAAGTGAACACCCGCCTGCAAGTCGAGCATGGCGTTACCGAACAGGTGTGGGGCGTCGATCTGGTGCGCTGGATGATCGAACTGGCGGCTGGTGATCTGGCGCCGTTAAGCGAACTGGCGAAAGGTTTGAAACCCAGCGGCCATGCCATTCAGGCGCGCCTGTACGCAGAAGATCCAGGCCGCGACTTTCAGCCAAGCCCCGGTCTGCTTACCGCAGTCAGCTTCCCCAAGGCCGACGGCAAAACGCTGCGTATCGACACCTGGGTCGAAGCCGGCTGCGAAATTCCGCCCTACTTCGACCCAATGATCGCCAAGGTCATCACCTGGGCCGATAGCCGCGAAGCGGCCAGCGCCGCCCTAGGCCAGGCCCTGGCCGATACCCTGCTGTATGGCGTGGAAACCAATAGCCAGTACCTGCGGCAGATCCTCACTGACGCACCGTTCGCCAGCGGCAACCCCTGGACCCGCTGCCTGGAAGGCCTGATTTATCAGGCCAACACCTTCGAAGTGCTAAGCGCCGGTACCCAGACAACCGTGCAGGACTTCCCCGGCCGCCTCGGCTATTGGGCAGTCGGCGTACCGCCATCCGGGCCAATGGACAGCCGCGCTCTGCGCTTGGGCAATCGCCTGCTGGGCAACGAGGCAGATGCCGCCGGCCTGGAAATCACCATGAGCGGCCCGACCCTGCGCTTTAACACCGATGCAGTGGTGGCGGTCACTGGTGCACCAATCCCGCTAAGCGTCGATGGTATTGAGCAGCCACTGAATACCGCGCTGCTGATCAAAGCCGGCAGCACCCTGAGCCTTGGCACCATCCATGGCGCTGGCGCACGTAGCTATCTAAGCCTGCGCGGCGGTGTACAGGTGCCGGATTATCTGGGCAGCAAAAGCACCTTTACCCTCGGCCAGTTCGGCGGCCACGGCGGCCGTGCCCTGCGTGCCGGTGACGTGCTGCATATCCCGGCACTGACCGACCGAGAGGCCGGCGCACAACTGCCTGCCGAGCTGTGCAACTCTCTGCCAGCGGTACGCGAAATCCGAGTGATCTACGGCCCGCACGGCGCGCCGGAATACTTCACCGAAGGCTACATCAAGACCTTCTTCAGCACCGCTTGGGAAGTGCACTTCAACTCCAGCCGCACCGGCGTGCGCCTGATCGGGCCCAAGCCTGAATGGGTACGCGACAGCGGCGGCGAAGCCGGCCTGCACCCCTCAAATATCCACGACAACCCCTACGCCATCGGCGCGGTGGACTTTACCGGCGATATGCCGGTGATCCTCGGCCCGGACGGCCCAAGCCTGGGCGGCTTTGTCTGCCCGGTGACGATTATCGAGGCGGATCTGTGGCAGCTGGGGCAGTTGAAAGCGGGCGATAAAGTGCGCTTTGCGCCGGTGGATATCGCTACAGCACGGGAGCTGGCCAAGACCGGCAATCTTGAATGTACGAGCCTTCGTAGGAGCGGTCTTGGCCGCGATCAAGCTGACAACGTAATCGCGGCCAAGGCCGCTCCTACAAAAGCGAATACCCTCACCTCCCCCATCGTTCTCGATATCGGCGAAGCGGATAAACGCTTGGTCGCGCGCCTGTCTGGCGATACCCATCTGCTGCTGGAAATCGGCGCGGCGGAGCTGGATCTGGTGCTGCGCTTCCGCGGTCATGCGCTGATGCAGGCGCTGGAAGCCAAGCAGCTGGTTGGGGTGATCGACCTCACGCCCGGCATCCGCTCGCTGCAGGTGCATTACCAGCCGGAAACCCTGGCCCTTAGCGATCTGCTCGGCATAGTCGCCGGCGAGTGGGACGCTGTCTGCGCCGCGCAGGACCTGCGCGTGCCGTCGCGGATCGTCCATCTGCCGCTGTCCTGGGATGACCCGGCCTGCCAGTTGGCCATCGAGAAATATATGACCACCGTGCGCAAGGACGCGCCCTGGTGCCCAAGCAACCTGGAATTTATCCGCCGGATCAACGACCTGCCCAATCTCGACGAGGTGTACAGGACGATCTTTGAAGCCAGCTATCTGGTCATGGGCCTGGGCGACGTCTACCTCGGCGCGCCAGTGGCCACCCCGCTCGACCCGCGCCATCGCCTGGTCACCACCAAGTACAACCCGGCGCGCACCTGGACCGCAGAAAACTCGGTGGGCATCGGCGGCGCCTATATGTGCGTGTACGGCATGGAAGGCCCCGGCGGTTATCAGTTCGTCGGCCGTACCCTGCAGATGTGGAACCGCTACCGCGAAGTCGCCGCCTTCGACGGCAAGCCCTGGCTGCTGCGTTTCTTCGACCAGATCCGCTTCTACCCGGTCTCGGCGGACGAGTTGCTGCGTATCCGTCGTGACTTCCCCCTCGGCCGTTATGACTTGCGTATCGAGCACAGCGAATTGGCCCTGGCCGATTATCAGACCTTTCTCGACCGCGAAGCTGAGGGCATCGACGCCTTCCGCAACCAGCAGCGCGCGGCCTTCGACGCCGAGCGCCAGCGCTGGATCGCCTCTGGCCAGGCGCATTTCGACAGCGAGGAAGTCGCCGCCGATCTTGGCGAAGACGCGCCGCTCGATGCCGGCCTGCACAGCATCGACAGCCATATCGCCGGCAACCTCTGGCAGGTGCAGGTAGAAGCCGGCAGCACGGTCAAAGCCGGCGATGTACTGGTGATACTGGAGTCGATGAAGATGGAAATCCCCCTGCTTGCCCCGCGCGACGGCGTGGTGCGTGAGGTGCGCGTGCAGCCCGGCTCTCCGGTGCGCGCGGGCCAACGCGTAGTGGTGCTAGAGGAAGTCTAAGGGGCTAGCGCCGATAACTGAGGATGCGCCCCTTAAACGGCGCATCCGGGTTATCCAGCAGGTTCAGGCTATCGGCCAGCTGCAGATAGCCGTGCTCCAGCATATGCCGGGAAAACCGCGCGCTGTTGCCGCGACCCGGGTCGACAATCAGCACCGCCGCGTGACTATTGCAGTGGCGATCAATAAAACCGGCCAACAGCTGGGGGTGGTCGCGCTCGTAAAGCAGATCACTGCCGATCACCAGATCAAACAGGCCTAGCTCCAGGTACTCCTCGGCCCAGTCACAGCTCTGATAAGGAATCGGCGCCAACTGATTAAGCTCACTGTTGCGCAGCAAAAACTCGCCGGCCAGCGGGTGATAGTCGCTGGCGGTGATATCCGCGCCCAAGCGCTGCAATACCAGGCTGGTCAAGCCCAAGCCGCAGCCCAGCTCAAGAATGCGCAAACCGGTTACCGGCATGCCGCTGAGTGTCTGCGCCAATATTTCACCGGATGGCCATAACTGGCCGAACAACGACCAGGTGGCCGAGGAGATCCCGGCTTTTTCCGCCAGGCCGTCGAGGTCGGCGAACTGCTGCTTGTCGCGCAGTGAACACAGGTGAAAGTCCTCCAGCCCGATGCTCAGGGTGGAATATTTGATGCGATAGCTGGCAGGCGCGCTGGGCATGGGGGCTCGGTGTGCTGAAAGGACTGCGGTCAGGGGCAGATCAGCAAGGCGTACGAGCAGCGTACGGGTCACCAAGGAGACTCTTCGTGTACCAGATGTTGAAAAACTACCTACGTTGCCATCGCGGCGTTAAAAACAGGCTCAAATGCTCATTTACAGCTCGTAAACTCCGCTTCTCGCCTGCTTTTGCCTTGCGCTGCCTGCCTCGCCAACGTTTTTTCAACGGTCTGATCGCCGCACCTTAGTCCTCAAGGTCTGGCGCAGCAAGCGCCATGGCTGCCGGCAAATCGGCCAGGCGCCGATGTTTCAGCAGCGGCAGCCGGTGCCGGGCGCTACAATGCGGCGATTATTTAACCAACAGAGCCTTGCATGCCCCATCCATCCCCGCTGCCCCGCCAATGGTCTTTGATTGTGTTGCTGCTGGTTCTGCTCGGTTGTGGCTTCCTCGCCACCTCTTTGGCCAGTTATTACACCGCGCTCGACTCAATCCGCGCCGGGATCATCAACACCGAGCTGCCGCTAACCTCAGACAACGTCTACTCGGAAATCCAGAAGGACCTGGTTCGGCCCATCCTGATTTCCTCGATGATGTCTCGCGACACTTACGTGCGCGACTGGGTGCTGGGCGGCGAGAAGGACCCTGAGCAGATCACCCGCTACCTGCGCGAGGTGCAGGAGCATTACGCCACGGTAACCAGCTTCTTCGTTTCGGAGAACACCCACACCTACTACCAGGCCAAGGGCGTGCTCAAGCAGGTCAAGGAAGACCAGTCGCGTGATGACTGGTATTTCCGTGTGCGCGACATGCAGGCGCCCTACGAAATCAACGTCGACGTCGACATGGCCAACGACGACCGCATGACCGTGTTTATCAACTACAAGGTGTTCGACTACGAGCAGCGCTTTATCGGCGCCACCGGCGTTGGCCTGACCGTGGATGCGGTGGTCAAGCTGATCGACACCTACCAGCAGCGCTATCAGCGCAGCGTGTTCTTCGTCGACACCAATGGCCTGCTGGTGCTCACCGGCGCCAGCGGCGGGCCGATGGGCGCGCGAGTTGGCCAGTCACTCAGCGAAATCCCCGGCCTGGAAGAATTGCAGGCCAAGCTGCCGCATCCGCAAAGTGGCGACTTCGAGTATCAGGAACACGGCCGCGATCACTTCCTCAATGTGCGTTTTATTCCCGAGCTGAACTGGTACCTGTTTGTCGATAAGCATGAAGACGGCGCGGTCGCTGGCATTCGCAAATCGCTGTACCTCAACCTGCTGATCTGCCTAGTGGTCACCGTTATCGTCATCAGCCTGGTCAGCCTGGCGATGCGCCGCTATCAGCGCCGCATCAGCGCCCTGGCCACCACCGACCTGCTCACTGAGCTGCCCAACCGCCGTGGCTTTGACCTGCTGGCCAATCAGGCCGTGCAGGAAGCCCGGCGCAGCCCAAGCGCGCTGTGCGCCCTGATGCTCGACCTGGACAACTTCAAACAACTCAACGACAGCCACGGCCATATGGCCGGTGATGAAGTGCTGCGCCGCTTTGCCAGCGACCTGCGCAGCACCGTGCGCCAGTCCGACATCATCTGCCGCTGGGGAGGCGAGGAATTTATTCTGCTGCTCAAGGACACCTCGCCCGAGCAGGCTCGCGAGCTGGGCGAGAAAATTCGCCAGCAAACCGAGCAAAGCAGCATCAGCTTCAACGGCGCGCAGCTGCGCATCACCACCAGCATCGGCCTGGCGCAACTGCATGCCGATGAGTCGCTGGAGCAGCTGATCACCCGCGCTGACCGCGCCCTGTACCGGGCCAAACAGGGCGGCCGCAACCGCCTGTGTGAAGAAATCGCATGAATGCTGACACCAGCCGCTGCCCCTGCTGCGGGCAGCTTAACCAGTGCGCCCAGGCTGGCGCCGACGCACCGGTAACCGAGTGCTGGTGCTTTAGCGTGCCCATCGATGCCGCGCAGTTGGCCAAGCTGCCGCCCGAGCAGCGCAACCGCAGCTGCCTGTGCCCACGCTGCGCTCAGGGCTTACCTGAACCGTCCGTCGACTAGCCATGCGCCTCGACCGTTTTCTCAGCAACCTGCCCCAACTCAATCGCCAAGCCGCCCGCCAACTGCTGGCCAGCGGCCGCGTGCAAGTGGACGGCGCGGTGGTTTGCGGTGGTCTGTGCGAAGTCAGCCAGTTCAGCCGCATTGAGGTCGATAGCGAGGTGCTGCAAGCCGGCAAAGCCGCACGCTACTTTATGCTGCACAAACCCATCGGCGTGGTCAGCGCCACCGAACATGAGCAACACCGCACCGTGCTGGATTTGCTTGAGGAGCCGGACAAAGCCGATCTGCACCTGGCCGGCCGTCTGGACCTGAACACCAGCGGGCTGCTGCTGCTCACCAATGATGGCCAATGGTCACGCCGCCTCACCGAGCCGCGCAGCCGCCTGGGCAAGGTCTACCGCGTCGAGACCGAACAGCCGATTACTCCTGAGTACATTGAGGTGTTCGCCCGCGGCCTGTACTTCGCCTATGAAGACCTCACCACCCTGCCCGCCGAGCTGGTCATTCTCGATAGCCACAGCGCCCTGCTGACCCTGCACGAAGGCCGCTATCATCAGGTCAAGCGCATGTTTGGCCACTTCCAGAACAAGGTCATCGGCCTGCACCGCCTGAGCATGGGCGCCATCCAACTCGACCCGCAGTTAACCCCCGGCCAGTACCGCGCCCTGACAGAAGCGGAAATCGCCTCTACCTAAGACAGTCCGCGCTCAAGTCACATACTTAGCTAGCTAACCGACAAACGGTTGTTCGATATTCCAATATTCACTTGCGCCGGCAAGAACACGGCTGCTTAAATCAAACCATAAGGTCTTATCGTGACTGAACAGTCACGAAAGCCATCTAAGCGCTCCATCGGTTACTTGCGCACTGCGCGAAATGGGTTCCTGCCTGGTCAAAGACGCCACTCCACACCTGCCAAAAGGTCGTGGACGGATGCTCTATTTCAGCCCTAACTGATTGAAAATAAATAACTTATAAAATCCTCCAGCCTGACATCTTGCTGTCACGTCCAGGCGCTTTCCTGATTGTCCTGCTTAGCCCGGTTTAACGGCACCGCCGTTTTGCCATGCCCACTTTTGCGCCAGGAGGAAACGACATGAAGCCAGCTACCGCTGTCGTCGATGTTCACGGAATCTACAATATCTACACGGAGTTCTACGCCAATCCGAGCGCGCGCAAGACCATCATTCTGGTTAACGGCTCACTCTCCACCACCGCAGCCTTCGCGCAAACGGTCAAATACCTGCGTACCCAGTTCAATGTGGTGCTCTACGACCAGCCCTATGCCGGCCAGTCGAAGCCGCACAACCATCACCACCAGCCGATCACCAAGGAAGACGAGGCCAGCATCCTGCTCGAACTGATCGAACAGTTCCGCGCCAACCACCTGATGTCGTTCTCTTGGGGAGGCGTCGCCGCCATGCTGGCCCTGGCCCAGCGCCCGGCGCGTATTGAAAAGGCGGTTATCACCTCCTTCTCGCCGCTGCTCAACGAGCCGATGGTCGACTACCTAGAACAAGGCCTGGCCCATCTGCACGCCCTCGACGGCGACCAACTCGGCCACCTGGTCAACAGCACCATCGGGCGCTACCTGCCATCGCTGTTCAAACGCTATAACCACCGCCATATCAGCAGCCTGGACAGCCACGAATACCAGCAGATGCATGCCCATGTGCACCAGGTCCTGCACCTCGACGCCCATTGCCAGATGCAGTGCCTGGCAGGCATCGATATCCCGCTGCTATTCGTCAACGGCGAAAACGACGCCTACACCTCGCCAGCCGACGTGCGCCTGTTCGCCAAGCACCTGAACGACTGCCAGTTCGTCACCATCGACAACGCCGGACACTTCCTCGACATGGAACACAAAGCCGCATGGCTGCAGAGCCAGGCCGCACTGCTGGGCTTCCTGCAGAGCAAGCCACTGCGCCAGGCCCACTACCGCCCACAGATGGACGTGTTGCACGCGCTGGCCGTATGAAGCCTATACACACCCGCGCCCGCACCGCGTTATTGCAGATAACCGCGGTGCGGACTTCATTTCAACCAAGACTTCCGGTATAAAGGCACCCGCTGCGGGCGTCGTATAGTGGTAATACCCTAGCTTCCCAAGCTAGAGCTGTGGGTTCGATTCCCATCGCCCGCTCCAAATCGCAGTTTTTAAAGCCCTGATTTCTAACAAGATTTCGGGGCTTTTTGCTTTCTGGCCTAGGTCGGTGTCGAGAAAGTGTCGAAGATGGGATTTCGGCGCAAAGCATCCTGCAGGTGATCAGGGGCCAAATGTGCATAGCGCATGGTCATCGTGACGGATGCATGGCCAAGCACCTTCTGCAGGGTCAGGATGTTCCCGCCAGTGATGACGAAGTGACTGGCGAACGTGTGGCGAAGCACGTGCGTTGCCTGACCTCTGGGCAGCTTGATCGACGTAGAGTCCAGGACACGGCTGAAATGCCGGATACAGTTCGGGAACGGGCCATACGCCTTGAAGTAGTCGAGTAACGCCCTCTCCAAATCTGGATGAATCGGGATGCTGCGAGTCCGCCGCGACTTGGTATTGGCGAAGGTCACAGCCCCGTTTTTCACACGCTCTGGTGCAAGCCCTTGAGCCTCACCCCAACGCGCCCCGGTAGCGAGACAGACGCGAGCGATCAGCGCCAAGTGTTCGCAGTTCGGGTAAGTGTCGAATGTCTGCAGCAGCTCAGTTACCTGGGCATGGGAAAGGAACGATAGCGGGCGTTCCTGCAGGCGCAGCGGGCGAACCTTGGCCAAGGGATTCGGGTAGTCGATATCGCCCAAGCGGTGCAGCTCATTGAACAGCGACTTGAGGTAACCGAGTCGGTTGTTCAGGGTCTTGCCGTGGATGCCGTCTGCTAGGTGCTGACCACGGAGCCTGCAGAACTGATCAGCGGTGAACTTGACGGCAACCGGGTCGCCCAGCTCGCGCACCAGCTTTTCCAGTACCTGTTTAAGCCGTACCGAATCCGCAAGGGTGTGGCCGTGCAGATCGTAGTAACGCTGGGCTAGTTCGGAGAGCTTGCGGCGATCCTTTGGCTTGGGTGCCCAGTCCGGCGTTTCAATCACCTTGGCCCTGCAGGTGGCTTCAAAGCGTGATGCCTCAGCCTTGGTCTTGAAGGTCTTACGGAAGCGTTTGCCCTTGATGGGCTCTACATCGACTTTCCAGCGACCGTCAGCCAGTTGCTCAATAGCCATCAGACCGCCCTGCCCCATCTGACATTCCGCTCCTCCAAGATGCCTTTGATGTGCTTATACAGCCCGTCTTCATCCATGCCCTTGGCGGCATAGTGATCACGGATTACTGGCCAGCAGTCCCAATCCTTGAGGGTGTGAAATGCTCGTCTAGCGCCCACTCGCTCCCGTGCCAGCAGGCTTACGAAGTTTCCCAGGAAGAGTTCCACGTTCTTGCCGGAGAAGCCCCGCGAGGTCTTGTAGTAGCGTTTGTATTGCGTGTCATCCAGCAGCGAATCCACCGGCAGATCCACACGCACGTCATCGCGCATCAGCGTCCAAATCGGGGCGAAGTAGCCCGGTCGGGAGAGGAACTTGAACTGGCGTAACCCATAGCGCCACAGGCCTTCCAGATGGCCGGAAAATGCGGCAAACGATTGTGTGTCGATAGCCTCACCGGTTTTCACATCCAGGGAGCCGCTAGCGAACTGCTGGATGATCGAGTGGTGATAGCGCAGCTCTACACGCCATACGGGCTGGTCCGGGTTGTAGTTCTCCGGGTCTGCAGTATCGAAGCTGTCACGGCGGCGCCAGACGCTTTCCCAGTAGTCGAGCTTGTCCGCGGCCTTGGCCTGTTCGGTCTTGTTGTAGATACACAACTGCACGCCACTGGCAGAGCCGAACATCGACGTTTCCCCCCGCCCGTAGGTGCTGGATTTGGTCGCCCAGTTGATTTCGTTGATGCCGGTAATGTCACGTTGCGTGCGGGCCTTACAGTGCATGCGGGCCACTAGATCAGCGGGAGGCGTCCAGCCCTGCAGGTCTAATGCAAGGTGGACGGCACACTGGTTAATCTCCAAATGGGTCAGCACCTGGGAGGCATAGAAATCTAACCGGGCCTGCAGTCGCTCAGGCGACAGGCTGTCGATTGCATGGGGCGACACTTCGATTTTCAGGTGCGGCCCGATGTTCTCCAGCTTGGCGTTGAAGTTCTTCACCAGCAGGATGATGCCCAGGTCTGCATTCTGCAGCTTGTACTGATACCTGGAGTCACGGCCTACACGGCCCGAGTGCCAGCGCTGCCCAGCGAAGTCGACCAGGGTGCCCGGCTTTTCAAACAGCGCCATGATTTCCGGGCGGATCATGCCCCGGTAAAGCTGGCGCACGGTATCGACGCCACAGCGCAGCAGGCGAACGCCTGACAGGTCAGTAAACGTGAAGTTGCCAGGGTCAACAAACAGACGTCCGTGTTTGTCATCCTCTGCAGTCAGAGCATTCAAACGCTGATGATCTTTTACCGTTGCCATTGCTTTACCTATTGCTGAGTAATGCGGAAGTTAATTTCTGGTTATCTGACGTGTTACATGGACGTCAGCGAGCGCGCGGCGCATCCGCGCGCTCGTCCCTCGCGTGCACCCGTGCCTGCGCGCTCGCATCCTTTCTCTTGATCCATCCATAGGCCTATCTGCTTTCCTTCCGGCACTACGGGCACTACTCGGCCGCTCCAGGGTGATAGGAGGATCAGCAGCAGGATTAGCGCGAGCAGAGGCGGACGAAAGTCGGGGGCGCGCAGTGGGCGTTGCGGCAGGCGGGAACGCTCAGGGCCGGGCGCAGGGGTTTGCTGTGGGTGGCGCTGGCGATACAAGGCAAAGCACACCAAGGGCGCGGCCCTTGTCATCCCGCTCTTGCCGCAGAGGGCTCGGGAGCATGGGGCGGAAAAGCTACCCCATGCTCCCGTTGATAGGCTGTTCATAGGCATACCGCGTCAAGGGTGCGCTGCGCCCGTGCTTCCGTTCGACGGAACGGTGGAGCTGTTCCGACGAGCCGGGAGCGCGGCCCTTGACCCGGCCGAGTCAGGGTGGGCGATGCAGCCCAGTACGTTGCCGAAACCATGCCGGTCGCGGTGCTGCATCGCCCGAAGGGTACGGATTTCGTGGAAGAACACCCGCTCCGGGTAAGGATCAGACGTCCCGTAGTACACAGCCATAAAGCACGAGTGATCACAGACCCCGTCCATGGGCAGGACTACGCCCACAATGTGCATGAGCTGCCACATGGGTTCCGGTTCATCGTCCCAGCGCAATTCCATAAGGGCAGTTTGGCCGATGTAGCTAACAGCGGTGGCGGCATCCAGGGAGATTGGGCTAGACATGGCTGCAGCCCTCAATCTGATCGGCAATGCGGATGGAGCGAATGTCCTCTAGGTAGGCTTCCACGGGGAAATCTTCGCCAGGGCTCATGACCATAAGATAGGCCTGCTCTTGCACGCCTTTAACCGGCAGAACGATGCCGATGACATACCCCGAGCGGCAGAACGGCTCGGGATCATTGTCCCACTCCAGCTCGACGTGGACAGGTTTGCCGATGTAGCCAACAGCGGTGACAGCATCCAGGGTATGAGTTGGGCTAGGCATGGCTGTAGTCCCCCGCTTTGAACTCGGTTTTACCCTTGAGCAGATCCGCACGCAGGCGGGCGAGGTTGACCATGCGGAAGTCGGCCAGCCGCATGCTCGGCACGGTGCCGTTATCCACCCAGTCGATTGCTTCCTCGATTGATATGCCGCTCATTTCGGCGAAGGTCTTCACGCTGCACAGGTCCAGGCTGTCGTCACTGATCATGAGGTTTCTCCTGCAGGGGCTGTTCCTTGGCAAAGCTGGCTTCCAGGCGAATGACCATTTCAGCGTTCATCGAGCGACGCGCAGCGTGGGCGGCCTGTTCGATCTGCAGGCGCAGTGCTTGCGGCACGCGCAGTTTGAACTGCGGGTCTGTTCGGCTCACAGCGTCCACTCCTGTTCCAGAAGCTGTTGATGCAACAGTGCCACGTTGACCATGGTGCGTTTGCCCAGCTTCTGCGAAGGCAGGTAATTACGCTCCACCCAAGTACGTACAACGACGGGTTCGTCGCCCATGCCGATCCACTCGGCGAATTTCTGCCACGGCATCAAGGGCGGTGCACCGTGCAGCTTTTGGGGGTCAAGACCTTCAGGTGGTAGCATCAGCTTGCTCCGCTATATTCCGCTATATCTTGCATTAAATGCCTTACACATAATGCAAGTCTCGGACAAAATATAAGCCAAGACACCACAAAGAAACCACCACTATATGCAAGCTTTTTAGATGCTTTCGGAATGATAAGAGAAAGATTGATATCCGTATGGGATAAGGAAAAGCTTTCGGCCCCTAAGCTTGAGAAGCTGACAGGCATAGACCGGAGCAGCTGGTATCACTTGAGAAATGGAAAGCGGCGTGCCAACGAACAGGACATTGAGGCCATCGTGCAGATGTTCCCTCAATACGCTTTCTGGATTGCGAGCGGGCAAGTAGCGCCGGAGATAGGCCAAACAAGTCCTGACTACGACGAAGCCAACAGAAACTTGAGCCAACCCAACGCGGGATAGCGATCACCCAGGAAGTGACTAGGCGCTGGTATGCCCGAGCACATGGACTCAAGTGCGATTAGCCGTAGCAGCCCTCCGATGGAGGGGTTAGGTATCGATTTTCCGATTGCCGAAGTGAAACTCTTCTTCGTGGTGATAAAGAAGAACCCAGTTTCCAGCGGGAGGAAAGACGACCAGATCATCAGAGGCTGGATAGCAGAACTCCTGCCAATACCCTACAAACAGCGCCCAGGAAGTTTTGAGTGCGACTGTTGGCCCCCAGGAAAGAACAACCTCTGTTTCAGACAGCGGTTGTTCATTCACTAACCAGTTGAGACCAGCACCACCAGCAAGATGTTCGGTGCTTGTAGTACTCACGCTGAAATCTCGGCTGAGCGAGTCTATACCAAGAAAAGACAGCGCACGCTCATGAAGTAGCTCGGCCTCAACTTCATCTACCGGTAGCAATGCATTGAGCACGTCGTCAGGCAGCACAGCGTATCGACTGTCCGTCCAGCGCCACGCAAGCTTGTGTTGTCGAATGCTCATGGAATAACGTTCCTAACGTTTGGTGAAGGGACTGTTTTTTAGCCCGTCCCAGTGAGCGCAACGAACAGTTTGAACCTCTTGTTAGGCGTTTAGCCATACAACTGTCTATATTCTTGCCAGAACTGTTTAACAACACCTGCTATATGATCATGGAAGTCTTCAAAGAAACCCGGAGAACTCCAAGAGATAGGGTAGGCATAGCGCTCACCATCTTCTCCTAGAGAAGAAATCCAAAATAATGGCTCCGTTGGATCTGAAATCTCGAAGTCTGATGGCTCATAAAGACATGGATCATTAAGGTCATTTACGATTCTAAAACTATTAGCTTCGATGCCAATGACTTCATATGTTTTACCATAAGTCAGCTTGTTACTTTTACTATTGCTTACGGAGATTACTTTCATGGTAAAGCCTAACAATTAATCTAAGGGGCTGGCTTTAGCCAGTCCCAGTGAGAAAAGCGAACGGTTTGAACCAGTTGTTAGGTGCCGTTCGATAGCTGAAGTAATACTTCACTAATGCTTTTTCTAAGTTCTAAATCATCTGTTCTTAATGCTGCATCGTTGGCTTGTGCAGCAAAATCTTTAGCGCTAGTGGTGTTGCCCAAGCTAATGTGAATTTCGGTAATTGCCAGGCATATTGACGCGATATATCCATCAAGCGAACCTGTAACGGCATAGCCCAATGCCTTTTCATAGAAGCCTAGCGCCAGTCTTTTGTCATTTGTGAAATCACCTAAAGTTTCCCATTGGAAGGGATGGTTGCTTTCTGATTTTTCATTGCTTTCACAGATAGCTTGGAGCCGCTGATAAGCAGACCACTGCGTCTGTTTGTCTTCAATTTCAGATGCGTTGACGATTTCCAGAACTATCTCGTGAACTGCATCGTGGATATCTGGACTCATGCCGAAGGCACCTAACGTTTGGTTAAGGGGCGGGCTTTAGCCCGTCCCAGTGAGCGGAGCGAACGATTTGAACCACTTGTTATGCGACTGACCACCGATGCCCTAATGGCAAGCACTCTTCGCAAAGCAATTTGCCGTTTAGTAATGCACCGTCGAAGATTATGATTTGAACATCGTCATTTAGGTCAAGCCCTGCTGGATTAGATGATCGATCAACCATGTAATGCCCGCATTTTTCGCAGTTGCAAATTGAGTATTTTGGCTTGTTCAGGAAATACGTTTCGCCGTACTGATATTCGAGGCCGTATTTTGAGAATAATGCAGTTATCTCTTCACGCAAGCGTTCAATTTTTTCGCCAGGTACATCTTCCTCAATTTCGCTTGTGGAATACTCAGCAGTGCAACTAAATTTCGTAATTGCGAGATTTTTCATGTGCCACTCCTGAGGTGCATAACGTTTGGTTAAGGGGCGGGCTTTAGCCCGTCCCAGTGAGCGAAGCGAGCGATTTGAACCACTTGTTAGGCGAATTCTATTAGTAGGCATATGGCAACAAAGCATAATAATGCGGTTACGATAAGTTGATTTATCAAAATGTCGGTGCGTTTTTTGCTGATTTTGTGGGTTGGATAAACTATAGGCCATGTTTTTTCTGTGGCCGCAAGGAGTAATGTTTCAGGGGTTACTGGTATGCGCTTTACTTGCTGGTACGGTGCTGGTGAAAATAGAGCTCCGATATTAAAACCTTCTTCGTTGTGATGGAAATACCAATAGTAAGTATTCATGGCAACATTGTATGTTGACGCAAAATCTTCAGCCAACTCAAAGAAATCATCTCCATCTATGCCTAGGTCGCGGCATAGATCAGCTTTAGGAGAAAGGTTGGTCCTGCTTACTCCCTGGCTTTTTTCAAGAAAATTGTAGATTTCTTCGATATCCATATTTGCCTAACGTTTGGTTAAGGGGCGGGCTTTAGCCCGTCCCGAGTGAGCGAAGCGAACGACTTGAACCACTTGTTAGGGTTCCCCACGATTTTCGTTAAGCCGCGAGTGCTCTTTAAGCTCTGCCTCAATAAAGGCCGAGATCATCGCGCGATAGACGCTTTCTACTACCGCAGGGTTAGCTCCTTGCTCTTGTGCAAGTACTGTGACTTTTGAAATGACTTGCTCTACCCGGTTGGGAGCTTTTACTTCGCTTGTTGTCTTTTTGAATGATGCTGCTTGGGTGACAAAATTACCGCGTGTTGCGAGTAATGCCACGATTTCGCGATCTATGTTGTCGATGTTTTCGCGGACTTCGTTTAGTGAGTTACACCTGACATCCATGTGCGTCGTACTCCTATTTTTGCTCTGACCCTAACTATAATTAGACGACATTGCTGTCACATAACACACCTTGAAGTGTCTGATAACGTCCTTTGTCATACTGTAATCCCTTGATTTGCAAAGATGCACAAATGAGAAACGCGACTCAGGTAGGCGAAAAAGCGACATGGATGGCCCACGGTCTAGTTAAGCCAAGGTGCGGTGATGGCTAGACGCTACTGATCGGCCTCAAGGCTGTCTAGCGATCGTGTCGAAAAAGTGTCGAAATCACAGCGAAGAAAAGCGGATCAAAGCAGGTGTGAGCCAGCTATAGCCCAGGAATAGCAAGGCTTTGCGGGATAACGCAGACAGAAACAGAGGGTTCGATTCCCATCCCCCGCTCCAAATTGACGAACCTAAAACCTTGAAACCAACCAGTTTCGGGACTTTTGCTTTCTGGGTTAAAGCGGCGCGCGTAGGCCAAAGTAAAAGCAGCATTTGGCTGAACGAGACAATCCAGTGATAAACGACGTAAGCGCTAAGTAGCGCGAGCGCACCGCCGAGTATTTGATAACACCCTGACGGGCTGCAGTAGATGGCGTTCCCAACTGGATTCGAACCAGTATCTAGCCCTTAGGAGGGGCTTATTCTATCCATTGAACTATGGGAACCGAGACTGGGTAGACGGGCCACCAGCGGGCGGCATCTTAGCGAGACCGCAGGCGTTTGTCATGCCGCTGCCATCATCTCGGCGCCATACTGCCAACTGACTGCCAACCGGTTGTCATAAGGAGAGGAGATCGCCATGCGCCCCGCTGCCTCGCATCATCTGCCGGACTCGCCCTTTGCCGACTTTCATCTGCGCGCGGCCAGCATCAACGATGCCGCTGCCCTCGCCGCGTTGCTGCAACAACTGGCGCCCGAAGAGCCGCGCGCCGACGCCAAGTTACTGGCCTTGCGCTTGAGTGAGCTACCGGTCAGCCGGGTGGTGCTGGTAGCCGAGCGTGAAGGTAAGTTGCTTGGCACTTGCACGGTCAACCTGATCGAGCACTTGGCGCACAATTTTGCCCGCTCGGCGATTCTTGAAGATGTGGTGGTAGATACTGAGGCACGCGGCCTGGGGATTGGCCAGGCGCTGATGGGCAAAGCCATCGAACGCGCGCGCGCCTGGGGTTGTTACAAGGTGGCACTGTCCAGCAGCCAGAGCCGTGAGGCCGCCCATGCGTTTTATGCCAACCTGGGGTTTAAGCCGCATGGGATTAGCTTGGCGTTGATGCTGGACTAAGAAGCTGTCGAAGGCTTTTGCAGGAGCGGGGGACGCCCACTCCATGCCCGCGAACCGAGGTAACCGGAAAAACATCGCGGGCAAGCCCGCTCCTACAGGTTTTGTAAAACGTGCCAGTAGGGCGGACACAGTCAGGCGTTTTAACGACCGAACCGTTCTTCGGCCAACTGATCGGCGATTTCTACGGTGGTTTTGCTCGTTGCATCTGCGCGCTGAAAGATCTGCTCCAGCGTCGCACCGATACCTTCGATATGCGCTTTCAGCTGCGCAGCACTGCCGCCACTACGACCGTAGTAAACATCGATAATGCCGCCGGCATTGATCGCGTAGTCCGGCGCATAGAGGCACTCGTTACGACGCAGGGTTTCCGCCAGGCTGGGATCGGCCAGCTGATTGTTGGCGCCCCCGGCGATAATTGGCGCGCGCAGGGCCTCCAGGGTTTGTTGGTTGATGATTGCGCCCATGGCGCACGGCGCGAACACATCGACATCCAGGCCGAAAATTGCCTGCTGGGTTACAGCGGTTGCGCCCAGTTGCTCGACCGCACGCCGCACATTGGCCTCGACAATATCGGTCACCCACAGCTCGGCCCCAGCAGCTTTCAGCTGACGCGCCAGATCGAAGCCCACCTGCCCTACCCCTTGAATCGCGACTTTGAGGCCACGCAAATCATCACGGCCCAGGCGATGCTTTACCGCAGTCTGGATGCCGATGAATACGCCATAAGCGGTGGACGGTGATGGGTCGCCATTGCGCGTGCCGCCGGAAAAGGCTTCGCGCAGCTCGGCGCCGGATACGTGGCGGGTGCGCTCGGCCATGATCTGCATTTCCGCAACGCCGGTGCCGGAATCGGCGGCGGTGATATAGCGGCCGCCTAGGCTGTCGACAAAATCGCCCATGGCTTGGAACAGCGCCGCGCTCTTGCCGGTATGCGGGTCGCCGATGATCACCGCTTTGCCGCCACCCAGGGGCAGGTTGGCCAGGGCCGACTTGTAGGTCATGCCGCGCGACAGGCGCAGCACATCGCGCAGCGCTTCATCGTCATTGGCGTAGGGCCACATGCGGCAACCGCCGAGCGCCGGGCCGAGGTTGCTGTTGTGAATAGCGATAATCGCCAGCAGGCCGCTGGCCTTGTCGTGGCCGTAGACCACCTGTTCGTGGTGGTCGAAATCGATATGGGAAAACACGGACATAGGTGCCTCGTTTTTTTGTTGTAAGAGGTCGCCCTCTCCCTATTAGGGAGAAGGTGAACGTTATGAGTATCGGTTGGCGCTACGCAGCCGGTTCGAACAACTGCACCGCAGCAATCTCGCTGACGACCATGCGCGCCTTGAGCTGGCAGCTTTGCTCGCGCACCTTCGTCAGGCTGCGTTCCTTGACGTGGCCATAGCCGCGGATCTGCTCCGGCAACTCAGCCAGGGCCAGCGCGGTGCGGTAGTTGTCTGCGTTGAGTTCCTTGAGCAGGTAGTCCAGATCCTGCTCGTAGTCGTCGATTAGCTGCAGCTCCAGCTTGCGTTCAGCGCTGTAGCCGAACAGGTCCAGCGGTGTGCCGCGCAAGAACTTGAACTTGGCCAGCACGCCGAAGGCCGTGAGCATCCAGGCGCCGAACTGACGCTTACGCGGCTCGCCGGTGCTGGCGTCCGGTTTGCTCAGCCAGGACGGTGCCAGATGGAACTCCAGGCGGTAGTCGCCGCTGAACTGCGCCTCCAGCTGACGGATAAAACTGCCGTCGCTGTAGAGCCGCGCCACTTCGTACTCGTCCTTGTAGGCCAGCAGTTTGAAGTAGTAACGCGCCACGGCCTTGCTCAGGGCTTGGTCGGCGCTCTTGTCGACCTGCTGCACGCGCGCCACCTGCTCGCGGTAGCGCTCGGCGTAGGCGGCGTTCTGGTAAGCAGTCAGACGCACCATGCGGTCAGCAACGATTTCGTCCAGGGTCTGGCAATGTGGTGCCTCGACCATCTCAGGCTTGGCCAGACGCTCCACAGCGGCCGCATCATGGGCCGCACGACGGCCCCAGAGGAAAGCCTGCTGATTGAGCGGCACAGCCACGCCATTAAGCTCGATGGCTTTGTTGATGGCATCAGCAGATACCGGCACCAGGCCCTTCTGGTAAGCAAAACCGAGCATAAACATATTGGTGGCGATGCTGTCGCCGAGCAGGCGTGTGGCCAGGCGGCTGGCGTCGACAAAGTGAGTCTTGCTCGCCCCCACGGCTTCGATCAGCGCTTCACGCATGGCCGCGCCGGGCACCTGGGCATCGGGGTTACGGGTGAACTCGGCGGTGGCCGCTTCATGACTGTTGACTACCGCATGGGCGATCTTGTCATTTAGCTTGGCCAAGGCTTCTTCACTGGCAGACACCACCAGATCACAGCCCAGCAGCAGGTCAGTTTCCCCAGCGGCGATACGCACAGCAAAGATATCGTCCTGCTTGGCGGCGATGCGGATATGGGTGATCACCGGGCCGAACTTCTGCGCCAGGCCAGCCTGATCGAGCACGCTGCAGCCCTTGCCTTCGATATGCGCAGCCATGCCGAGCAATGCGCCGACGGTGGTTACACCGCTGCCGCCAACGCCGGGCAGGAGGATATTCCAAGGCCGCTCCAGTGTCGGCTGACGTGGCTCTGGCAAGGCAATAAACAGCGCACTCAAACCTACCGCTTCAGGTTTGCGCAGGTTGCCGCCGTGCACGGTGACGAAACTTGGGCAGAAGCCTTCAACGCAGCTGAAATCCTTGTTGCAGGAGTTCTGGTCGATCTCGCGCTTGCGCCCTACTTCGGTTTCCAACGGCAGCACCGACAGGCAGTTGGATTTGACGCTGCAATCACCACAACCCTCGCACACCGCTGAGTTGATAAAGGCGCGTTTCTGCGGATCAACCAGCTTGCCGCGCTTGCGCCGGCGGCGCTTCTCGGTGGCGCAGGTCTGGTCATAGATGATCACCGAGCAACCCTTGAACTCGCGCAGCTCACGCTGCACCGCATCCAGATCGCGGCGATGATGGAAAGTAACGATAGGCGCGAAGGTGCTGCGATCCGGGTATTTCTCCGGTTCATCGGTCACCAGAGCAATGCGCTTAACGCCCTCGAAAAATACCTGCTGGCTGAGTTGATCGACCCTTAGCTCACCGTCAATCGGCTGGCCACCGGTCATAGCCACCGCGTCGTTATAAAGAATTTTGTAGGTGATATTCACCCCAGCAGCCACGGCAGCGCGGACAGCCAGATGGCCGGAGTGGAAGTAGGTGCCGTCACCGAGGTTCTGGAAGATATGCGCGGTGTCGGTAAACGGCGCCTGACCAATCCAGGTCGCGCCCTCACCGCCCATCTGAGTGAAGGTGTCGGTGTTGCGGTCCATCCACTGAGTCATGTAGTGGCAACCAATACCGCCTTGGGCGCGACTGCCTTCTGGCAGTTTGGTCGAGGTGTTGTGCGGGCAACCCGAGCAGAAATGCGGGGTGCGTACGGTGGTGTGCTTCGGTGCAGCCAGGGAAGCTTCCTTGGCCGCGAGAAAGGCCAGACGTTCTTCGATCTGAGTGCTGCTGTAGATCGGTGCGAGGCGCTTGGCGATGGCACGGGCGATCATCGCCGGGGTCAGTTCGGAAAGGTTCGGCAGCAACGAATGGCCGGCCTCGTCGAACTCACCGACCACTACCGGGCGCTTGCCCACGGGCCAGTTGTAGAGCTGACCAGTAAGCTGGTCTTCAATAATGCCGCGCTTTTCCTCGACCACCAGAATCTCGTCCAGGCCCTCGGCGAACTCATGCACCGACACCGGCTCCAGCGGCCAGCTCATACCAACCTTGAATACGCGCAAACCCACTTGGGCGCACAAGGCGTCATCCAGGCCGAGATCATCCAGGGCTTGGCGCACATCCAGATAGGACTTGCCGGTGGTGATAATGCCCAGGCGCGGGTTAGGCGAATCGAGCTTGATCTGGTTGAGGTTGTTGGCCAGCGCGAAGGCGCGGGCGGCGTAGATTTTATAGGTATTGAGGCGCGCTTCCTGGGCCAGGGGCGGGTCCGGCCAGCGGATATACACACCGTCTTCTGGCAGTTGAAAATCCTCGGGGGCTTTCACTTGCATGCGTAGCGGGTCGACATCCACCACGGCCGAGGAATCGACATTTTCTGCGATGGTCTTCAGCGCCACCCAGCAACCGCTGTAGCGCGAGAGCTCCCAGCCGATGATGCCGTAATCGAGAATTTCCTGAACGTTGGCCGGGTTGAGCACCGGAATCGAAGCGGCGATAAACGCATGCTCACTCTGGTTGGCGATACTCGATGACTTACAGCCATGGTCGTCGCCGGCCAGCAGTAGCACGCCGCCATGCTCGGAAACTCCGGCCGAGTTGCCGTGTTTGAACACATCACCGCAGCGGTCCACGCCTGGGCCCTTGCCATACCACATGGCAAACACACCGTCATAACGCGCGCCGGGGAACAGGCTGGTCTGCTGGCTGCCCCACACGGCGGTGGCGGCCAACTCTTCGTTGACGCCCGGCTGGAAGTGGATGTGATTTTCTTTGAGGTACTGCTTGGCATCCCACAGGCTCTTGTCGAGGTTGCCCAGCGGCGAGCCCCGGTAGCCGGAAATAAAGCACGCGGTATTCAGGCCATGAGCTGCGTCGCGTTGCTTCTGCAGCATGGGCAGGCGGGTCAGCGCCTGGGTGCCGGTCAGGTAGAGGTGACCGGTAGCAAGGCGGTACTTGTCATCCAGGCGGATCTCGGCCAGAGACATGGTGGTGCTCCTGTTATTTTTATCGAGAGCTGGGTTGGCAACGGTTAATGCCACCCTTGTTAAGCCTAGTGCGGGATCACCACACAAGGCGCATGACCAAGAATATGAACGGAGCGCGCTGCTTTTTTATTTCTTTTTTCTGGCCGTTTTACAGATACTGCGCATGATTAATCCAACAAGAACAAAAAACCGGAAGAAGTCATGCAAGAAAAGCTCAGCCCCATCGACCGCAAGATTCTTCGCCTGCTGCAACATAACGCCGACCTCTCCGCCGCCGAGATCGCCGAGAAGGTGGAGTTGTCACAATCGCCCTGCTGGCGGCGTATTCACCGCATGCAGGAAGACGGCATTATCGAGCGCAAGGTTGCCCTGCTCAGCCACAAGCAACTGGGCTTCAGCATCACCGTGTTTGTCGATATCAAACTGTCGGCGCACGGGCGCAGCAACCTGGAAGAATTCGAGCAGGCGGTGGTCGGGTACCCCGAGGTACTTGAGTGCTTCACCATGGCCGGCGGCTCGGACTACCTGCTCAAGGTGGTGGCCAAGGACATCGCCAGCTACGAGCGCTTTCTGCGCGACCACCTGCTGCAACGCCCGCATGTGCACGAAGCCCACTCGCATATCGCCATGAGTGAGGTCAAACGCACCACCGAGTTGCCGCTGGATTGAAAATGGCTTGAACATTGTGGAGGGGCCGGGCGGCGCTCCGCTTTAGCCGCGACAGCTTTTAAAGGCTACAGCTTGTCGCGGCTAAAGCCCTCCCACACACCCAATCTACACAGCCTCCGCACGCGGCTGCACAAGGGCGCTTTCCGGCTGTGCTTTGCCCGCCCACCACAATGCCAGCGGGCCGAGCAGCAGTAGCAGGCCCATCAGGGCAAACGCGGCCCACCAGCCGAGCAAACTCTTGTCGCCCAGTAAGTCCAGGCTAATGCCGAATAGCAGCGGACCGAGAAAGGCGCCGCTAAAGCCGGTGCAGGAATACAGCGCCATGGCCGTGCCGCGGTGGCTGGCCGGTGCCACGGCGATCAAACCAGCCGTCAGCGATGACGAATCGGCGGTGACGGTGATGCTGTAGAGCAGCACCAGTAGCAGCATCAGCCAGAACGGCAAGGCGGCACTCAGGCCGATAAACAGCGCCAGCACGGCCGAACTGAGCATCACGGTGATCAGCCAGCGCTGCCGACCGAAACGCAGCGCCAGCTCGTTGCCGAAGATGCTCGCCGGCATGCCGATCAGGGTTACCAGCATCGCCACCCAGGTGCCGGACAGCCAGGAATCATGGCCCTGCAATTGCCCGGAAAACACCACAAAGGCCACTATCCAGGCGCGCAGGGCAAACAGCTCAAGGTTATGCACCGCATACGCCAGGCAGTAAGCCGCCACCGCGCGGCTTTTCAGCGGGGCCAGATCCAGCAGCTTGCGCGGCGCATGTTGCACCACGGCCTTCGGCTGCAAGCCCCAATAGACCATGGCCCAGGCCAGCAAGGCGCAAACGCCACTGAGCAGCGTCGGCAACTGCCAGCCGCCGAACTTGGCCAGCTCGCCGGCGAGGATAAACGACAGCGCAGTGCCCAAGCCGAAGCTCGCGGTATAGAACGCCACCGCACGCGACTGCGCTGGCCCCTCGATACGTTCGGACAGCGCCTTGAGCCCCGGCATATAGGTGCCGGCCAGGCCAACGCCCGCCAGCACCCGCCAGGCCAGCGCTGACCAGAAGCCATCGGCAAACACAAAGCCGGCATTGGCCACGGCAGTCAGCAGCATCGCCGCCAGATAGATCAGCCGCGCATCGTATTTGTCGGTCAGCCCGGTAAGGATCGGCACCGCGACCATATAGCCGAGAAAGAAGCCGCCACCAATCCAGCCAGCTTGAGTATTGGAGAGCCCCCACAGCGCCTGAAAGTCCGGTAGCAAAGCGGCAAACAGGGCAAAGCCGGCCATGCCCAGGGTTTCCGCGCCGCATAGCAGCAGGATGATGCGGCGGGCGTTCATAGCACTCGCCCATCGCAGGCCAGGCTAACCCCCGCAGGCAAAGCATCGGGGTGTTCCAGCAGCCAGGCGTCAAAGCTGTGGCCAATATGAGTCAATACGGTTTCCCTGGGCTGCAACTGCTCCACCACCTCCAGGGCGCGGGTCAGGTCGTTGTGGTTACGCGGGGCGATGGGTTGCGGTGCCGTGGAGCAATCCAGCACCAGCAGGTCCAGCGGCTGCTGGCGCAGTACCTCGGCACTGGCGTCCGGCACGCCGAGGGTATCGGTGAGATAGGCAATACGTCGCCGTTCTCCGTTTACCGCAGGGCCTTCCAAGAGATAGCCAAAGGTCGGTTTGGAGTGATTGAGCGGCAGCGCCGTCACGCTTAACTCAGCCAATTGCCGCCGCTCGAAAGCAGCAAACGGCTGGCTGAAATCGAGAATACCGGGGTGCTTGTACAGGTCGGCCAGGCCTTCCGGGTCATCCGGGCCATGTACCGGAATAATCAGCCCCTGCCCCCAGCGCAGGTGAAGCAAGCCCTGAGCGTGGTCGGCGTGGTAATGGGTTTGCAGAATGCCGCTCAGGCTATGGGGCGGGAAGCGCTCGCACAGATCGGTCAGGCCCGAGTCGATCAACCAGCGCTGCGTACCGCATTCGATCACGGCGCAACACGGCCCGCGACGCCGCGCAGGATTCGCCCGCGCGCTGGCGCAAGCCGCGCAGCAGCAGTTGTATACCGGTACCTGCCGCGCATCACCCGTACCGAGCAGGGTCAGGCGCATGTGCGGCTGGCTCCGATCAGTGCCAGCAGGTTGTCCCCTGCCCGCTCAATCGACGCCGAGTTGTCCAGCAGATGCAGGCCATCACGCTCGGCGCTAGCGGCGTCAAACTGGGCATTACGCGCCAGCCGCTGCTCAATCTGCTCAGTGCTTTCCCGACCACGCCTGAGCAAGCGTTCACGCAACACCGCCGGCTCGACCGTAAGCAACACGCCAAGCAGATCGGGATAGCGCTGTCGGGCCTGTGGCAAGTAGGCCCGCGAGCCGTTGACCAGTACGTCCTGTCCTGTCGCCAGCCAGTCGTCAATCTGCCGTGGGATGCCATAGGCCAGGCCATTGGCGCGCCAGCTCAGGGCAAAACCGCCGGCTGCTTCCTGCTGGTCGAACTCGGCAGATGAGACGCCGATGGCGTCCTCGCCCACCGCTTCCGCCGAGCGGGTGATGACCCGGCGGGCAATCACGCAACCGCGTTCGGCCAAACGCTCACGCGCAGCATTCAACAGGCTGTCCTTGCCCGAACCCGAAGGCCCCATCAGATAGATCAACCGGCCAGTCATCAGAACACCCTTTTCGCTTGTCGCCAGACTTGCTGGATCACCGCCTGGCCCGAATGCACCTGCGCATGCACCAGGTCGGCGCGCAGGCCGACACGGATTTCGCCGCGATCATCCAGCCCTGCCGACTGTGCCGGCACGCGGCTGACGGTGGCAATCGCTCGCGGCAGATCATAGCCGTTATCCTGACCGGCCAGCAGTAAAGCGGCCTGCAACAGGCTGGCCGGGTAGTAGTCGCTGGAGAGGATATCCAGCACGCCATGCTGGGCCAGCTCGGCGGCGGCGATGTTGCCCGAGTGGGAACCACCACGCACGATATTCGGCGCGCCCATCAGCACCTTCAGGCCCAGCTCGTGGCTGGCCTTGGCGGCCTCCAGGGTGGTGGGGAACTCGGCGATGGACATGTCGAAACCGGCCGATTCCTGCACATGAGCCAGGGTCGCGTCGTCATGGCTGGCCAGGGACAGACCACGGGCGTGGCAGTCCGCGACAATCGCCCGGCGATGACGGTCGCTGAACTCGATGGAATTGGCCTGCTGCTCGCGGACGAAGTCGTCCATCTCCGTTTCACTGAGGTGGTACTTGCCCATGTAGTACTCGCGGTATTTGTCTTCCCTGGCGAACTGGCGCTGGCCCGGCGAGTGGTCCATCACCGACACCAGCTGTACCAGTGGGTGCTCGACCAGATCGCGGAACACCGCCAGGGTATCCGGGTGACACAGCTCGCAGCGCAGGTGCAGACGGTGATCGGCGCGCAAATGTCCGGCCGCTGCGGCTTCGGCAATCGCTTCGAGCATCGCCGGCAGTTGTTGCATGCGTTTGCCGCGCGGGTTTACGTCGCCGATGGCCAAGGCATCGAACACCGTGGTGATGCCCGCCGAAGCAATCTGCGCATCATGGGTCAGCACCGCCGAAGCCGACGGCCAATCCACGCCAGGGCGCGGGCTCATGTACTTCTCCAGGTTATCGGTGTGCAGCTCGACCAGGCCGGGCAGCAGGTAATCACCGCCAAGGTTCTGCGCCTGGGGCAAACCGCTGACGCCCTCTTCCACCTGGGCAATCAGGCCGTCACGCAGCACCAGGGTACCGACGAACTCCTGCTCGGCGGTGACGATCCGCGCGTTGGTAAGAATCTGTTCAACCGGCATATACATACTCCTGCTGCGCCGCAGCGCTCATATCAAGAAAGCGGTCGGCAACAGCTTCACGGGCAGCGCGGTCGTGGAAGATGCCAATCAGTGCGCTACCGGCGGCCTTGGCCTCATCGATCAGTTCCAACACCACCTGGCGGTTGGCGTCGTCCAGCGAGGCGGTGGGTTCATCCAGCAACATCAGCGGCCAGGCGACCATAAAACCGCGGGCGATATTCACCCGCTGCTGCTCGCCGCCAGAAAAGGTACCGGGAGCCAGCTGCCAAAGAGCCTGGGGGATATTCAGACGACTAAGCAGGCTCTTGGCCCGCGCTTCGGCATCCGCCTTGCTCCAACCACGGGCCAGCGCCGGTTCCATCACCACATCCAGTGTCGCAACGCGGGGAATTACCCGCAGAAACTGGCTGACATAGCCCAGGGTCTGCCGACGCACGGCCAGTACCTGGCGTGGTTCAGCACCGACCAGATCAACCCAGGCGCCGTTGTGCAGTATGCGAATACTGCCGCCAGCGGCTAGGTAGTTGCCGTACAGGGTGCGCAGCAAGGTCGACTTGCCCGCCCCGGATTGGCCGTGCAGCACCAGGCACTCGCCGGCACGCACACTGAAATGCAGCCCACTTAATACATTCAGCACCACGCCGTGCTGCTGATGCAGGGTGAAGGTCTTGCTGAGGCCGGAGACCTCGATAAGCGTATTCATGATTGACCTCATATTGACCGGCAGCCCCATGCAATCCGGGCTGCACACACGTCAGGGCTGCAGGACAGACGACACCAGCAACTGCGAATAGGGATGCTGCGGATCATCGAGAATCTGATCGGTGAGACCGGCCTCGACCACATGGGAGCGGCGCATCACCATCAGCCGGTCGGCCAGTAAGCGCGCCACCGCCAGGTCGTGGGTGACGATCACCACCGCCAGGTCCAGCTCACGCACCAGGCCGCGCAACAGGTCGAGCAGGCGCGCCTGTACCGACACATCGAGGCCGCCAGTCGGCTCGTCCATAAAGATCAGCCGTGGGCTGGAAACCAGGTTGCGGGCGATCTGCAAGCGCTGTTGCATGCCGCCAGAGAAGGTGCGCGGCAGGTCGTCGATACGCAGCGGGTCGATCTCCACCTGGCTCAGCCAGTCGATACCGGCCGCGCGCAATTTGCCGTAATGGCGCACGCCCTGGGCCATCAACCGTTCGCCGATATTGGCGCCGGCCGACACGCCCATGCGCAGGCCGTCACGCGGGTTTTGCTCGACAAAGCCCCACTCGGTGCGTAGCAGCGTGCGCCGCTGCGCTTCGCTGGCGCTGTACAGGTCGAGCCAGTTACCGGCTGTATCGCGATAGCTGACTGCACCGCGATCCGGCGGACAGCGCCCGGACAGCAGGCTGAGCAGGGTCGACTTGCCCGAGCCGGACTCGCCAACGATGCCCAGCACCTCGCCCGGATACAGATCGAACGACACGCCCTGGCAACCCTTTTCCGGGCCGTATAAGCGAGTCAGGTCACGCACGCTGAACAGCGGCTGCGCCGTGTCGTTGTGCAGGTGCAACTTCTCGGCAGCACTCATTGCGCGCTCTCCTCTTCAAGGTCACGGCGTTGCATGCAGTAATCGGTGTCGGAACAGACAAAGCGTTTGCTGCCGGCGTCGTCGACGATCAGCTCGTCCAGGTAGGAATCGTGACTGCCACAAAAGGCGCAGCACTCTTCCCAGCGCTGGATCTCGAACGGGTGATCTGCGAAGTCCAGGCTCACCACCCGGGTATACGGCGGCACGGCATACAGGCGCTTCTCGCGACCCGCACCGAACAGCATCAGCGCCGGGCTCATATGCAGCTTGGGGTTGTCGAATTTGGGGATCGGCGAGGGGTCCATCACGTAGCGTTCATCAACCGTCACCGGGTAGGCGTAGCTGGTGGCGATATGGCCGAAGGTGGCGATGTCCTCGTACAGCTTCACGTGCATCACGCCGTAATCCTCCAGCGCGTGCATGGTGCGGGTCTCGGTTTCCGACGGTTCGATAAAACGCAGCGGCTCAGGAATCGGCACCTGATAGACCATGATCTGATCATTGCTCAGCGGCGTTTCCGGGATGCGGTGGCGAGTCTGAATCACCGTTGCTTCTGGTGTACGGGTGGTGGTTTTGACCCCGGCCGTGCGGGCGAAAAAGCGCCGGATCGATACTGCATTGGTGGTGTCGTCCGCGCCTTGGTCGATCACCTTGAGCACATCCTCAGCACCGAGAATCGCTGCGGTCAGCTGCATACCGCCGGTGCCCCAGCCATAGGGCAGCGGCATCTCGCGACCACCGAACGGCACCTGGTAACCGGGGATGGCCACGGCCTTGAGCAGGCCACGGCGGATCATGCGTTTGGTCTGTTCGTCGAGGTAGGCAAAGTTATAGCCAACCTCAGTTGCATACTGCGTTTGGGCCTGGGCATTCATGCGCGTTGCTCCTCGGCGGCTGGCTGCTCGCACGTCTGCTTGCGCAATTTGCGGATCAGCTCCAGCTCGGATTGGAAGTCGACGTAGTGCGGCAATTTCAGGTGCGAGACGAAGCCGGCGGCCTCGACGTTGTCGCAGTGCATCAGCACAAATTCTTCCTGCTGCGCCGGGCCTTCCACCTCTTCTGCGTACTCGGCGGCGCGCAACGAACGGTCAACCAGGGCCATGCCCATGGCCTTGCGCTCGGCATAACCGAAGGCCAGGCCGTAACCACGGGTGAACTGCGCCTGCTCGGCACTCTCACCGACGAACTGGTTGACCATCTCGCACTCGGTCACTTCGATATCGCCAAGCGGTACGGCGAAACCGAGTTCTTCCGGCTCCAGCCAGACCTCAACGTCGCCGATGCGAATCTCCCCGGCAAAGGGGTGATTGCGCCCGTAGCCGCGCTGGGTGGAATAACCCAGGGCCAATAGGAAGCCTTCATCACCACGGGCCAGGGCCTGCAGGCGCTGAGCACGGCTGGCGGGAAAATCCAGCGGCTCGCGGGTGATATCCGGCACGGCGGCGCCGTCATCCGCCTCGCGGGCCATCAGGCCTTCGTCGGCGAGAAAATCCAGCACCCGTGGGCACGGCGACAGTTCAGCCTGCGGATCGACCTGCGGTCCCGGCTGTTCGCCGTCGGCCAGCAGGGCGAAATCCAGCAGGCGATGGCTATAGTCGAAAGTCGGGCCGAGCAGCTGGCCGCCGGGCAGATCCTTGAAGGTCGCCGAGATGCGCCGAGTCAGCTGCATCTGCGTAGTCTCCAGCGCAGCACTGGCACCGAAGCGCGGCAGCGTGGTGCGGTAGGCGCGCAACAGGAAGATCGCTTCCAGCAAATCGCCAGCCGCCTGCTTGATCGCCAGCGCAGCCAACTGCGGGTCGTACAGCGAGCCTTCGCTCATCACCCGAGCCACGGCCAGGGGCATCTGCTCACGAACCTGTTCAACGCTGAGTTCAGGAATGCTGGTATCGCCACGGCGCTTTTTCGCCAGCAGCAAATGGGCATTATCGATGGCGCGTTCGCCACCTTTGACGGCGACGTACATTAGGCAGCCTCCTCTGCATTGACCAGCACGTGAGTGCTACGCGGCAGGCCGATGACCTGCTCGTCGGCAGCGAAGAAGGCATCCAGGCCACGGGGAAAGGCGCTGCGTGCCTGGCGCTGTTGCCAGAACAGCGCCGGCAGCGGCAACTCGACGCTGCGCACGTCCCTGATGCCAGGGCCACGCCAGCGCAACGGTGTACCGCCGCTCAGCGCATCCAGTTGAATCAGCAAGGTGCAGGACTGATCCGGGTAGCGCTCGCTGCCATTGTCGAAGGCCGACAGGTCTGTCAGTTCGCGGTCATCAAGCAGGGCAAACAGTGCCAGTTCGCGCTCGGCGACAATCGGGCAGCCGCAGTGAAAGGCCAGGTTGGCGCGAATCGCCGGAGTGTCGAAACGCGGTGCCAGCCACAGCGGCGTATCACCATCGAGAAACGCCAGGCACAGGGCGTACGTCGCCGGGTGCAGGTTTTCCAGGGCCAGGGCGCGGTTCAGCGGTTGCACCAGGCCTGGCTCGGCCAGGGCCTTGAGGGCGCTGCGGAAGCTGGTCTGCGCATCCAATACCGGGTCGTTGAAGGCCGGTTGCAGCCATTGCGAGCTATTCGCCGCGTTCATCAGTCTTCTCCTCTGACCAGGGTGAAAAATTCCACCTGGGTGGTGGCGGTTTCAGCGGCCTTGGCCGCCTGTTGGGCGCGCTGTGCAGCGGCCAGGGGTTCGATCAACCGGCTCTGCCAGTGAGCCTGCTCGGCCCCCTGCAAATGCGCATCGGCCAGAGCCGCTAGTTCGGCGTGCTGCTTGTCGCGGCCAGCCACGTAGCTGTAACCGGTGCAGCCATCGGCCAGGCGCACTACACAACGGGTCACGCTCATTTCACCAAGGTTGAACGGGCTCCCAGTGCCGCCCATGCGCCCGCGCACCAGGGTCATGCCGATTTCCGGGGCGCGAATCAGGCGGTATTCAGCCTCCTTCAACGCTGACTCATAGGCCGCCAGTTGGCCGCCGGCGCGGGCGAGTACGCCCATCCAGCGTTGGCGGGTGGCGATGTGCGGGTCGCTGTGCAGCAAGTTGCTTTGCGGTATTTCGCGGTTCATCAACAAGCCTCCATCAAAGGGCGAGCTGGTATTGGAAGCGGTCGGCACGGCTGGTCGATAACGACAGCTCCACCGGCCGCCCGGCCAGATCGCGGGAAAGGGTTTGCACGCTGAGTAGCGGCGCGTGGCGTGGCATCAACAGACGTGAGGCCTCGTCACGGCTGGGTAGGCGCGCACCGATAAGGCTGAAGGTGCGAGTCAGCGGCAAGCCGCGCTGACTGAGGTACTGACGCAGCGAGCCGCCTTGATAGTCGGCGAGCAACTCGCAGTGTTCGGTGCTGAAGGCGTGACGAATCAGGCTGACTGGCTGGCCCTCAATCAGACGCAAGGTGCTCAGCTCCAGTAGCTGCGCACCACTCGGCAGCTGCAAATATTCGCGTTCTTCACAACCGGCCGGGCGCAGACGACTTTCCAGCAGTTGCGCCTCAACCTTGTGACCGAGCGCCGAGAGCGAAGCGCTGTAAGCGCTGCCGGCCTGCATCGGGTAGATCAGCGGCTTGGCCAACACCCGCGTGCCCTTGCCCTGCTGACGCAGCAGGCGGCCTTCCAACACCAATTCATCCACCGCGCGGCGCAAGGTGTGGCGGTTGACCGCAAAGCGCGCTGCCAACTGCACCTCGGCCGGCAGGTAATCACCGGGGCTCATGCGCTGCAGCTCATCGCGCAGCACGGCGGCCAGTTCGCGGTACAGCGGCTCAGGTTGTCTAGACAAGTGCATGGCTAATAAAGGGCATCCGCAGATGCCCGATCTCCGTCAGATAAATTGCTTGCGCAGACGCTGCGAGATGATGTCGAGCAGGCTTACCACCAGGATGATTACCAGCAGCAAGGCGCAAGTCTGGGCGAACTGAAAGCCGCGAATAGCCTCCCAGAGAATCACCCCGATACCGCCGGCACCGACCATGCCGACCACGGTGGCTGAACGCACGTTGGACTCGAAGCGATACAGCGAGTAGGAAATCCACAGCGGCAGTACTTGCGGGATCACCCCGTAAATCACTTCCTGCAAGGCGCTGGCACCGGTGGCACGCACGCCTTCAACCGGGCCCGGATCGATGGCCTCGACCGCCTCGGCAAACAGTTTGGCCAGCACCCCGGTAGTGCCGATAAACAGCGCCAACACACCGGCGAACGGCCCCAGGCCAACCGCCACCACGAAGAGCATGGCGAAGACCATTTCGTTGATCGAACGGCAGGCGTCCATCACCCGGCGGATCGGCTGGTAAACCCACCACGGCACGATGTTTTCCGAACAGAGAATACCCAGCGGGATAGCCAGAACAATCGCCAGCACCGTGCCCCAGAGAGCGATCTGCACGGTGACGACCATCTCCTTGAGGTACAGCTCCCAGTTGCTGAAATCGGGCGGAAAGAAGTCCGCGGCAAAAGTCGCCATGTTGCTGGAGTCGCGGATCAGCGCCAGCGGATTCATCTCCGCGCCTTGCCAGGACCAGGCCAGCACAACGAAGAACAGCCCCCAGCCGATCAGCTGCAGCCAGGAACGCTTGGCGATCAGGTCAGGCGTGGGTGCGGTGGTCAAAGTGGTCATAACAACATCTCGAATCAAGCGGCAGAACAGAGCGACCCGCCCACTGGGCGAGTCGCTGGCGGCACGTGCAATTAACCAGCGCTTGCCGGGCTCTTCTGGGCGATTTCAGCCAGACGCTTTTCCAGTTTGGCCAGCTCGGCATCCAGCTCTTTGAGCTGAGCCTGCTTGTCGGCAGCGTTAAGCTTTTCGTTGTTAGCGACTTCGGTGCGCTTCTTGAACAGTTCCAGCTGGCGGATCGGCAGCAGCTGGTCGTCATCCGATGCCTTGAACTTGGCCCACTGCAGCCCTTCAAGCACTTTCAACTCAGCCGGTTTGTCGCCGTAAGTCATAAAGAACTCGCGCAGCTTGTTCTTGGTGGCGTCATCCAGATTCTTGCGCCATACCATCGGGTCAGACGGGATCAGCGGCGAAGTCCAGATCACTTTCAGTTGTGCGGCCTTGTCCGGCGCAGTCACTTGCAGGCGCTCCATGCCTTCGCTGTTGAAGGTGCCGACATCGACCTGCTTGTTGGCCACCGACAGCGCGTTGACTTCATGGCTACCGTTAAGGGCGCGTTTGAAGATCTTGTTGGCATCAGCGTTGTTCTGCGCAAACACGTAGTAGCCCGGTACCAGATAACCCGAGGTGGAGTTCGGGTCGCCGTTGGCGAAGGTCAGGGTCTTGGCGTTTTTCAGCATGTCTTCGATCGAGTTGATCGGACTGTCCTTGTGCGCAACCATCAGGCTGTAATAGCCCTGAGTGCCGTTAGCCGCGACGGTCTGGGCGAAAACCTGCCCACCGGCACGATCCACAGCTTCCATCGCAGCCTTGTTGCCGTACCAGGCCATGTCGACCTTGTCGAAACGCATGCCCTGGATGATCCCGGCGTAGTCAGGGGCGAAGAAGGCTTTGATCTTCAGGCCGGTCTGCTGGCTCATGTCCGCCAGGAAGGGGTCCCACATGGTTTTCAGATTCTGCGAAGACTCGGTGGAGATAATGCCGAAGTTGATTTCCTGCTCAGCGGCCTGGGCAGCGCCCAGAACCGAGCCGGCTAGCAGCGTGGACGCGGCGAGAACGCGACTGATACGTTTGAACATGCAAAGCACTCCTAGTGCAGATGGACATACAGGGGTTGGCATAACAGGCAAGCGGCTCAGGCCTTGGCCAGAGCCAGCGGGACTTTCGGCTTGCGCGCAGGGCGCGGTCTCTCGGCGGTTTGCGGCTCAGCTATGAGCTCGGCCCCGTAAAGATCGTTAAGGAAGTTGGGATGCAGCTCAGCGGCGGCGCCGTCGTAATGAATCCGCCCCGCTTTCAACGCCACGGCGCGCTGGCAATAGCGCATGGTGTAGTCAACCTGATGCAGGGTGACCACCACGGTGGTGCCATCTTCGCGATTGATGTCGGCCAGAATTTGCATGACCTTGCGCGCCGATTCGGGGTCCAGCGAGGCAATCGGCTCGTCGGCAAGAATCACCTTGGCGCGCTGACACAGGGCACGGGCAATCGCCACACGTTGCTGCTGGCCGCCTGACAAGGTCGAGGCGCGCTGCTGCGCCAGATCAGCCAAACCAACACGGGCCAGAGCCTGCAGCGCCTGCTGTTTTTCTTCGGCACTGAACAGACCGAAGGTGCCACGCCAGCGCGGGATGCGCCCCAGGCAACCGAGCAGTACGTTCTGCAATACGCTGAGGCGGCCAACCAGGTTGAACTGCTGAAAGATGTAACCGATATCGGCGCGCAGACGACGCACTTCACTATTCAGTCGTCCTGCAGCCTGTACTTCACGGCCCAGCACCTGAATGCTGCCACCGCCGCTGCGGTCGCAGCAGGCCAGGCCCGCCACATGACGCAACAAGGTCGATTTACCGGAACCGGAGGCTCCGATCAACGCCACCATTTCACCGGGTTCTACGGACAGCGCCAGATCAAACAGCGCCTGCTTGCGGCCGAACGTTTTGTTCAGGCTCTCAACCCGGATCACTGCGCTCATGGAATGCCTCCTTTTTATTAGCGGTTACACCGCGGCGTGAAGCCGCCTTCTGGTGTAGACCAAGGTAGGCAAATCCTGTGTCAGACCGATTAATGGGCCGTGACACTTACGTGACCATTGCTTGAAGTTTTTCCTACGCGCAGCCGGTTTCCCTTGCTTTTTGCACAGTACGGCGCATTTCTGATGACTGGTGCTGGCATAACGCCTTTACCCATCGCAAAATGCGACACACGATTGGCGTCAATTTATCGACCCAGCGACTATAGAGTCACACATGATCTAAGCGGCTTTCTGGCTGAACGGTTAGTGCTAAAGGCGGTCAAACCGGTGACAATCCTATAGCCCATTGCCAGTATCGCTTTCCTGAACTAACCGGTTTAATGTACGCGCCCTATGAAACCAGCACTCTATTCCAGCCGCACCGCTGACAAATTCGTAGTTCGTCTGCCTGATGGCATGCGCGAACGTATTGCGGATGTCGCACGTAACCATCACCGCAGCATGAACTCGGAGATCATTGCTCGCCTTGAGCAAAGCATGCTCCAGGAAAGCGCTCTGGGTGATGACCTCAATATGCGCCTGGACAGCCCAGATCTGTCCTTGCACGAGCGTGAGCTGCTGCAACGCTTTCGCCAGCTGTCGCGCCGTCAGCAAAATGCCCTAGTGGCATTGATTGCTCACGACGCCGAGATGGCCGCAGAAGAAGCCTGATTGCGCTGCACAATGAAAAACCGGCCTAGGCCGGTTTTTTTGCTGCCAATAAAAATGGCCAGGAGCCATTTTTAACGTTGCACTGCAACCGCCTGAAAGGTTGCCGCCAGAGATGGCAGGCAATAAAAAAACCGCCTTTCGGCGGTTTTTTTATTGAGCGCGCAATCAGCCAACAAAACTGAGCAGCACACCCGCCGCCACTGCCGAGCCAATCACCCCGGCCACGTTCGGACCCATGGCGTGCATTAGCAGGAAGTTCTGCGGATTGGCCTCCAGCCCCACTTTATTCGACACCCGCGCCGCCATCGGCACCGCAGATACCCCTGCGGAACCGATCAGCGGGTTGATCTTGTTCTTACTGAACAGGTTCATCAGCTTGGCCATCAGCACCCCAGCTGCTGTACCGGCACAGAACGCCACCATACCCAGACTGAGGATGCCCAGGGTTTTCAGCTGCAGGAAGGAATCGGCAGAGAGCTTCGAACCCACGGTCAGACCAAGGAAGATGGTGACGATATTGATCAGCGCATTGCGTGAGGTATCGGCCAGACGCTCAACCACACCGGCTTCGCGCAGCAGATTACCGAGGGCGAACATGCCGATCAGTGGCGCAGCATCCGGTAGCAGCATGCCAATCAGCAGGCACAACACAATCGGGAAGATGATTTTCTCGGCCTGACCAACAGGGCGCAGCTGCTGCATAACGATGCTGCGCTCTTCCTTGGTGGTCAGCGCGCGCATGATCGGCGGCTGAATCAGCGGCACCAATGCCATATAGGCATAGGCCGCCACTGCAATCGGACCGAGCAGATGCGGAGCCAGCTTGGAGGTCACGAAAATCGAGGTCGGGCCATCGGCACCGCCGATAATCGCGATGGATGCGGCTTCCTTGAGGGTGAACTCAAGCCCCGGAATCCCCAACGCCGTCAGCGCCAGAGCACCCATCAGCGTGCCGAAAATCCCAAACTGTGCCGCAGCCCCCAAGAGCAAGGTCTTGGGATTGGCCAGCATCGGCCCGAAATCGGTCATGGCGCCGACGCCGAGAAAGATCAACAACGGGAAGATACTGGTGGGTAGGCCCACCTCGTAGATCATGTGCAGGAAGCCCGCCCCCTCGGCCATATTGGCCACCGGGATATTGGCCAGCAGACCGCCAAAACCAATCGGCAACAGCAGGAGAGGTTCGAAGCCTTTCTTGATCGCCAGGTAGATCAGCAGGATGCATACCGCCATCATAAACAGCTGACCGGGCTCGACGTGGTAAAGGCCGGTGCTCTGCCAAAGCTTGAGGAGCTTATCCATTACCGCGCTCCCTTAACCGATGGCCAGCAGGCTGTCGCCCACCGCCACCGCATCACCGACCTTGACGTTGACCGCACCAATGGTGCCAGCCTTGAACGCACGGATTTCGGTTTCCATCTTCATGGCTTCAAGAATGATCACCAACTGCCCTTCTTCCACGGTCTGGCCTGGCTGTACCAGCACCTTGAAGATGTTGCCGGCCAGCGGGGCATTCTGCGGCTCACCAGCGCCAACCGGAGCAGCTACGGCAGCTGCAGCGGACGTCGCACCACCGATAGCTTTGAGCCCCTCGATATCGCCACCGTTATTGACCTGCACCACATAGGACTTGCCTGCCACCTCTACGGTGTAGACCTCGGGTTTGCCGGCTTCACGAACCAGGGTTTCCTTGCCAGTCGGCATCGGCTCGAAGGCCGCAGGATTGCCGCGGTTTTCCAGAAACTTCAGGCCGATCTGCGGGAACAAGGCATAAGTCAGTACGTCGTCTATTTCATCAGTGGTGAGCTTGATGCCCTTCTCTTTGGCAATGCCCTTCAGCTCGGCAGTCAGCTTGTCCATTTCGGCTTCAAGCAGATCAGCCGGACGGCAGGTAACAGCTTCAGCACCATCCAGTACGCGCGCCTGCAGCTCTTTATTAAAAGGTGCCGGTGCCGCACCGTATTCACCCTTCAAGATGCCGGCGGTTTCCTTGGTGATCGACTTGTAACGCTCACCGGTCAGCACGTTGATCACCGCCTGGGTGCCAACGATTTGCGAGGTCGGGGTTACCAACGGGATAAAGCCGAGGTCTTCACGTACACGCGGGATCTCAGCGAGCACTTCGTCAAACTTGTCCTGGGCGCCCTGCTCTTTCAGCTGTCCTTCCATATTGGTCAGCATGCCGCCAGGCACCTGAGCCACCAGAATGCGCGAGTCGACACCTTTGAGGTTGCCCTCGAATTTCGCGTACTTCTTGCGCACGTCACGGAAGTAGGCAGCGATTTCTTCAAGCAGCAGCAGATCCAGACCGGTATCGCGCTCAGTGCCCTGAAACATCGCCACCACAGATTCGGTTGGCGAATGACCATAAGTCATCGACAACGAGGAAATAGCGGTATCGACATTGTCGATGCCAGCTTCCACGGCCTTAAGAATGGCCACAGACGACAGCCCAGCAGTGGCGTGGCACTGCATATGGATCGGGATCGACAGGGTTGCCTTCAGGCGCGTAACCAGCTCGAACGCGGTGTAGGGCGTCAGAATACCGGCCATGTCCTTGATGGCCACCGAATCGGCGCCCATGTCTTCAATTTGCTTGGCCAGGTCGACCCACATTTCCAGGGTATGCACCGGACTGGTAGTGTAGGAAATGGTGCCCTGAGCATGCTTACCCAGCTGCTTGACTGCTTTGAGGGCCGTCTGCAGGTTGCGCGGATCGTTCATCGCGTCGAATACGCGGAACACATCAACGCCATTGAAGGCGGCGCGCTCGACGAATTTTTCCACAACGTCATCAGCGTAGTGGCGGTAGCCCAGCAGGTTCTGTCCGCGCAGCAGCATTTGCTGGCGGGTATTGGGCATGGCCTTTTTCAGCTCGCGGATGCGGTGCCAAGGGTCTTCACCCAGGTAGCGGATGCACGCATCGAAAGTCGCGCCCCCCCAGGACTCCACGGACCAGAAGCCGACCTGATCGAGCTTGGGCGCGATCGGCAGCATGTCTTCCAGGCGCACACGGGTGGCCAAGATCGACTGGTGGGCGTCACGCAGCACCACATCAGTAATTCCGAGTGCTTTCTTTACGGCAGTCATACAGATGCTCCCTGTCGAACCTGACTCACCCACGGCGGGCGCGGTGCTGGTGAATAGCGGATTGGATAGCGGCTAGCACATCAGCGCTCGGCTCGTCGGAGGCCGGCTTGACAGCCAATGGCACAGATACGGGAATTGGCGCTTTGACGGCAAAGCGCTCGATAACCCACGACATCACGCGGATCATCAGCACCAATAGAATCAGAAAGAGAAATACGGTGCCCAGGCCGAATAGCATGAGCTCGACACCCTCGAGGAGGAGTTCACTAGGGGTCATCTTGGCTCCATTACCAGCTACGTGTGAGCTGCGTTAATTATTAGATAGGAGCGCCCGGGAGGTGATCCCGGGCAAAGCTGGCGAACCTTAGCGTGAAACGAGCGTTTGAAGCAAACCCAACCCTAGCCGATGAGACATTTTCTGTAGAGAAAGCGTCATCAGGTTAGAGCAGGAACAGACTGGCCAAACCCAGGAAGATAAAGAAACCACCGCTATCAGTTACCGCAGTGATCATCACACTGGCGCCCAAGGCCGGATCACGCCCCATACGCACCAACGTCATAGGGATCAAAACCCCCATCAGCGCAGCGAGCAGCAGGTTCAGCACCATCGCAGCGGTCATTACCACACCCAGCGACCAGCTGTCATAGAGCAGGTAGGCCACTACGCCAATCACCCCACCCCAGACGATGCCGTTGACCAGGCCAACGCCCAGCTCCTTGCGAATCAAGCGCGAGGTGTTGCCGGTACTGACCTGATCCAGCGCCATGGCGCGCACGATCATGGTGATGGTCTGGTTACCCGAATTGCCACCAATGCCCGCAACAATCGGCATCAGCGCAGCCAGGGCCACCAACTTCTCGATGGAATCCTCGAACAGCCCAATCACTCGCGACGCCATAAAGGCAGTGACCAGGTTGATCGCCAGCCAGGCCCAGCGGTTGCGCAGGGATTTCCACACTGAGGCGAAGATGTCTTCTTCCTCGCGCAAACCGGCCATATTAAGAACTTCGCTTTCGCTTTCCTCACGAATCAGGTCGACCATTTCATCGATGGTCAAACGACCGATCAGCTTGCCGTTCTTGTCCACCACCGGCGTAGAAATAAGATCATAACGCTCGAACGCCTGTGCGGCGTCGTAGCCATCCTCATCCGGGTGGAAGCTCACCGGATCGGTGGCCATGACTTCGCTGACCAACTTCTCCGGGTCATTGACTAGCAGACGCTTGACCGGCAGCACACCCTTGAGCACGCCGTCGTAATCCACCACAAACAATTTGTCGGTGTGCCCTGGCAGCTCCTTGAGCCGACGCAGGTAGCGCAACACCACTTCCAGGCTGACGTCTTCGCGGATGGTCACCATCTCGAAGTCCATCAGCGCGCCGACCTGGTCTTCCTCATAGGACAACGCCGAACGCACGCGCTCGCGCTGCTGCGCATCGAGGGTTTCCATCAGCTCGTGCACGACATCGCGCGGCAGCTCGGAGGCCAGATCAGCCAGCTCGTCGGCGTCCATGTCCCTGGCCGCCGCGAGAATTTCGTGATCGTCCATGTCCGCGAGCAGGGTTTCGCGCACTGCATCGGACACTTCGAGGAGAATGTCGCCGTCGCGCTCGACCTTGACCAGCTGCCAGACCGTCAGACGGTCATCAAGCGGCAAGGCTTCAAGGATGTGGGCAACGTCGGCGGAGTGCAGCTCATCAAGCTTGCGTTGTAATTCGGCGAGGTTCTGCCGATGTACCAGGTTTTCCACCCGGTCTTGGTGCTGGCCTTCCTGACGGTGAGTCAGGTCTTCGACCAGCTTGTGTCGATGCAGCAACTCGACCACCTGAGCCAGGCGATCCTGCAGACTTTCCTGCGGTTTTTTTGCTTCTACTTCAGTCATGGCGCGCTCCACCCCCAGCGGCAGCGCACGCCACAGAGGGTCAATCAGTCAACACGTGATTGCACAATCGAGATTCAGAGTAACTACTGGGTAAGTCCATGGTGGTTTTCCACAAGCCCCGGCGGGGCTGACGCGGCAAATGATACCACCGCCCAGGCGCTTTGCATGTGACAAAAACAATCCTAGAACAAGCGCTTGCACGACAAACTTAAGCGCGCTCACACATCTGTAACTGCGACGTGCCGGGCACTGGCAAAGGCACGCCTGGCGCAGACAAAGCCATCGACTACCCTTGCATATGGACCGTCACGGAGGACGCACCATGCATGGACTGCGCTGCGCAACTTTCTGCGCCATTCTGCTTTGCCCACTACCCACACTCGGCTCAAGCGTATTTCGCTGCGAAGACGCCAAAGGCCACGTCACCTTCACCCGCCAGGGCTGCCCCGACGCACACAACCAAAGCCTGCAACAGGCCTACAACCCCACACCCGGCAGCGGTAAACCAGTACCACTGGCCAAACCGCGCAAGGCCAGCCGCGAGAGCAAGAAGAAAAATGAATACGAGCTGACGGTGATCGGCGTAAAGCAGGACGGTTGCGGTAACCACCTGAGCAGCAGCGAACGGCGCACCGCCATCATCAAACAGCAGATACGCCTGGGCATGAGCCGCAGCGACGTCGAGAGCAGCCTCGGCAAGCCTGACAAGGTCACCGAACAGAACGGCCAGACGCGCTACGTTTATCAGGGCAAGAAAGGCAACAAGCGCAACGTCAGCTTCGATGCAGCCGGCTGCGTCAAAGGCAAGACCAAACGAAAATCGGCGAGTAAAAAATGATCGAAAGTCATTGTTAACGTCGCACAGCGACGATCTGCCGGCGGCTGCCATAAATGGCGGGCAATAAAAAAGGGCCTGCATCGCTGCAGGCCCTTCTTATTTGGTGCACTCAGGAGGATTCGAACCTCCGACCGCTCGGTTCGTAGCCGAGTACTCTATCCAGCTGAGCTATGAGTGCAAATGGCGCTTTTTAACCAGGTCACCACTGGCTGAAACAAAATGGCCTGCATCACTGCAAGCCATTCCAATTTGGTGCACTCAGGAGGATTCGAACCTCCGACCGCTCGGTTCGTAGCCGAGTACT
>NZ_JBITTY010000005.1:56986-292590 GCF_044542155.1 Pseudomonas sp. NPDC079086
CTGCAAGCCATTCCAATTTGGTGCACTCAGGAGGATTCGAACCTCCGACCGCTCGGTTCGTAGCCGAGTACTCTATCCAGCTGAGCTATGAGTGCATGTAACGTTCGCACTGTAGATATCCAAACTGCATCTACAACACTCAATAATGGCGGAGAAGGGGGGATTCGAACCCCCGACACCCTTTTGAGATGTACTCCCTTAGCAGGGGAGCGCCTTCGGCCACTCGGCCACCTCTCCGCAACACGGGGCGCATGATAACCATGTTTTCCCCGTTTGCAAAGCCAAAATTTCGATAAAAATTAGTGGCTTGGTTCTTCGCCTTTCTCTTTCTGGATGCGCTGGTAAATTTCTTCGCGGTGCACGGCAACCTCTTTCGGCGCGTTAACGCCAATGCGCACCTGATTACCTTTAACGCCCAACACGGTGACAGTGACTTCGTCACCCACCATCAGGGTCTCTCCGACCCGGCGAGTCAGAATCAGCATTCCTTTCTCCTTACGGATATCAGTTCAGGACAACAGCAGTCTGCAAAAAAGAAAACGGTGGCAGCCCCGAACATCTCAAACAGAGCCTTCACCCAAGTATTGACCAGTGTGAGCAGAAAGAAAGTTCCTGCTCATGCCAACCAAAAAGACGAAAGGCGCGGGATAAACCGCGCCTTTCGGATAATGCCTCAGTCGCCCTTACGGGCCGGGGCATCCAGTTCGAAAGCAGTGTGCAGGGCGCGCACCGCCAACTCCAGATATTTCTCCTCGATCACCACGGAGACTTTGATCTCGGAGGTGGAGATCATCTGGATATTGATGTTTTCCTTGGCCAGCGCCTCAAACATGCGACTGGCAACACCGGCGTGAGAACGCATACCGACGCCGACGATAGACACCTTGGCAATCTTGATGTCGCCGATCACTTCACGCGCGCCCAGCTCGCGGGCGGTGTTTTCCAACACCTGCTGCGCCGCGGTGTAGTCATTGCGGTGCACGGTGAAGGTGAAATCGGTGGTGTTATCGTGCGCAACGTTCTGCACGATCATGTCGACTTCGATGTTCGCAGCACTGATTGGGCCGAGAATTTTAAACGCCACGCCCGGGATGTCCGGTACGCCACGGATGGTCAGCTTGGCTTCGTCGCGGTTGAAAGCGATGCCGGAGATGATCGGCTGTTCCATGGATTCCTCTTCATCAAGGGTAATGAGGGTGCCCGGCCCCTCTTGGAAGCTGTGCAGCACGCGCAGCGGGACGTTGTACTTGCCGGCAAATTCCACCGAACGAATCTGCAGCACCTTGGAACCGAGGCTGGCCATTTCCAGCATCTCTTCGAAGGTAATCTTTTCCAGACGCTGAGCCTGCGGCACTACACGCGGATCGGTGGTGTAGACACCATCAACGTCGGTGTAAATCTGGCACTCATCTGCCTTTAGCGCAGCAGCCAGCGCCACACCGGTGGTGTCGGAACCGCCACGCCCAAGCGTGGTGATATTGCCGTGCTCATCGACACCCTGGAAACCCGCGACCACCACCACACGACCGGCCTTGAGGTCGGCACGCAGTTTCTGGTCATCGATCTGCAGGATGCGCGCCTTGTTGTGCGCGCTGTCCGTCAGGATGCGCACCTGGTTGCCGGTATAGGACACCGCCGGCACGCCAAGCTTGATCAGCGCCATGGCCAGCAGGGCAATCGTCACCTGCTCGCCAGTCGAGACCATCACGTCGAGTTCACGCGGTACCGGCTGACCATCACTGACCTGTTTGGCCAGATCGATCAGGCGATTGGTTTCACCGCTCATGGCGGAAACCACAACCACAATGTCATCGCCGTTTTCGCGGAACTTCTTCACCTTCGCGGCCACCTGCTGAATACGCTCAACAGTGCCGACGGAGGTGCCGCCAAATTTCTGTACGATCAAAGCCATTTCAAAGCCGCCTCAGCCCGTGAAGGGCGCCCATTAAACAGATAACTCAATACCCTGCCAAGGCCCGCCGGGCGTATGCCGAGCCTTGGGCTGCACATCAGGAAATCAGGCGTTTACAGCCCCTGCTCAGCGAAAGCCACTGCCAACGCCAGCGCGCCATCAAGGGCCGCCGCATCAACGCCGCCGCCCTGCGCCATGTCTGGACGACCGCCGCCCTTGCCGCCGACTGCCGCTGCAGCTTGCTTCATCAGATCGCCAGCCTTCAGCTTGGCGGTCAGGTTCTGGGTCACACCGGCCACCAGCACGACCTTGTCGTCCTGCACGCCGCCTAGCAGGATCACCGCGCTGCCCAGCTTGTTCTTCAACTGATCGACCATCGCCAGCAATGCCTTGCCGTCCAGGCCATCGAGTCGCGCCGTCAGCACCTTAATGCCTTTGACGTCGACAGCCGAACCCGCCAGGTCATTACCTGCCGCACTGGCGGCCTTGGCCTTGAGTTGCTCCAGCTCTTTTTCCAGCTGACGATTGCGTTCCAGCACACCGGCGAGCTTATCCAGCAGGTTGTCACGGCTGCCTTTGACCAGCGCCGCCGCTTCTTTCAGCTGCTCTTCCGCGCCATTCAAGTAGGCAAAGGCTGCTGCACCAGTGACGGCTTCAATGCGTCGTACGCCTGCGGCCACGCCGCTTTCGCTGATGATTTTGAACAGACCAATATCACCCGTACGCTTGACGTGAGTACCGCCGCATAGCTCGACAGAAAAGTCGCCGCCCATGCTCAACACGCGCACTTGATCGCCGTACTTCTCACCGAACAACGCCATAGCACCTTTGGCCTTGGCGGTTTCGATGTCGGTTTCCAGGGTTTCCACTTCGCTGTTACTGCGCACTTCGCGGTTAACGATGGCTTCCAGCTCTTTCAGCTGCGCAGGCGTGATCGCCTCAAAGTGACTGAAGTCGAAGCGCAGGCGCTGACTATCAACCAGCGAGCCTTTCTGCGTCACGTGCTCGCCCAGCACCTGTCGCAGCGCGGCGTGTAGCAAATGAGTGGCCGAGTGATTGAGCGCCGTAGCCTGGCGTACGCTGGCCTCTACTTCGGCCTTGACCGAGGTGCCGACACTCAAGCCGCCCTTGACCGCGACGCCGTGGTGCAGGAACGCGCCGCCGGCCTTGGTGGTATCGCGCACATCGAAACGCACGCCAGCACCTTCAAGGAAGCCGCAGTCACCAACCTGGCCACCGGATTCGGCGTAAAACGGCGTCTGATCGAGGACTACTACACCCTCCTCGCCTTCGCTCAGGCTGTCGACCGCCTGACCGGCCTTGAACAGCGCAATAATCTTGCCGCTGCCGCTAGTGCCCTGATAACCGAGGAACGCGGTATCGCTATCGACCTTAACCAGCGCGTTGTAGTCCATGCCGAACGAGCTGGCGGAACGAGCGCGCTCGCGCTGCGCCTGCATTTCGCGCTCGAAACCTGCTTCATCCAGGGTCAGCTCACGCTCACGGGCGATGTCGCCAGTGAGGTCCATCGGAAAACCGAAGGTGTCATACAGCTTGAAAATCACATCACCCGGAATCACTGTGCCTTTCAGCTCGGCCAGATCCTGTTCAAGAATTTTCAGACCCTGCTCCAGGGTCTTGGCGAACTGCTCTTCTTCAGTCTTCAGTACGCGCTCAATATGCGCCTGCTGCTGCTTCAGCTCGGGGAAGGCATCGCCCATCTCGGCTACCAGCGCAGCAACGATCTGATAGAAGAAGCTGCCCTTAGCGCCCAGCTTGTTACCATGACGGCAGGCGCGGCGGATGATGCGGCGCAGCACGTAGCCACGGCCTTCGTTAGACGGCGTCACGCCATCGGCAATCAGGAAGCCGCAGGAGCGGATGTGGTCAGCCACCACTTTCAGCGAAGCCTGATCTTCATTGGCACAACCAATAGCCTGAGCAGCCGCATTCAGCAGGCTCTGGAACAGGTCAATCTCGTAGTTCGAGTTGACGTGCTGCAGCACCGCACTGACGCGTTCCAGGCCCATGCCGGTGTCCACACTCGGCGCCGGCAGCGGATGCAGCACACCATCAGCAGTGCGGTTGAACTGCATAAACACGTTGTTCCAGATTTCGATGTAACGGTCGCCATCTTCTTCTGGCGAACCCGGCGGACCACCCCAGATGTGCTCGCCGTGGTCGAAGAAAATCTCGGTGCAAGGACCGCACGGGCCGGTATCGCCCATGGTCCAGAAGTTGTCGGACGCGTACGGCGCGCCTTTGTTGTCGCCAATGCGGATCATCCGCTCAACAGGGACACCGACTTCTTGGGTCCAGATATCGAAGGCTTCGTCGTCGGTGGCGTAGACCGTGACCCAGAGTTTTTCCTTGGGCAGGTTCAGCCACTTGTCGCCCGTGAGGAATTCCCAGGCGAAGTGAATGGCGTCGCGCTTGAAATAGTCGCCAAAGCTGAAGTTGCCGAGCATTTCGAAGAAGGTGTGGTGACGTGCGGTGTAACCGACGTTTTCCAGGTCGTTGTGCTTGCCGCCGGCACGCACACACTTCTGGCTGGTGGCGGCGCGGGTGTAGGCGCGCTTTTCCAGGCCGAGGAAGCAATCCTTGAACTGGTTCATCCCCGCGTTGGTGAACAGCAGGGTCGGGTCATTGCCCGGAATCAGGGAGCTGGAGGCGACACGGGTGTGTCCCTTCTGTTCGAAGAAGCTGAGGAAGGCTTCACGGATTTCTGCGCTTTTCATAGGAATCTTCCAAAAACCAGCGGCCACGACAAAGCCGGCAAAGGGCCGCATTATATCGGGCCTGCGCTAGGGGGCTAGTGCCTTTATTGATAGATAACAGCTATTAACTGCTCACTATTCGCTCAATGCGAGCGGAATTCTGCAAAAGCGGCGAGCACCTGATCGATATCCGCAGCGGCAATATCCAGGTGAGTAACCATACGCAGGCGCGGCGCGGCAGTGAGCTTGATCCCGCGTTCGGCGCAGAAGGCTTTCAGCGCGCCAGCCTGCTCGCCAACCTGGGCATAGACCATATTAGTTTGCACCGGCTCCACCGCATAACCCAGCTCGCGCAAGCCAGCAGCCAGGCGCTCGGCGTTGGCGTGATCCTCGGCCAAACGCGCCACCTGATGCTGCAAGGCATACAAACCAGCAGCAGCGAGCATACCGGCCTGGCGCATGCCGCCGCCGACCATTTTGCGCAAACGGCGCGCCCTGCTGATCAACTCAGCTGAGCCGCACAGTACCGAGCCAATCGGCGCGCCGAGGCCTTTGGACAGGCACACCGACACCGAATCGAAGTACTGAGTAATCTCCCGCGCCGGTACGCCCAGCTTGACTGCCGCGTTATACAACCGCGCGCCGTCCAGATGCAGAGCCAAGCCGCGACGCGTGGTCAACTCGCGCGCCGCCTGCAGATACGCCTGCGGCAGCACCTTGCCCTGCATGGTGTTTTCCAGCGCGAGCAGGCGGGTGCGGGCGAAGTGAAAGTCATCCTGCTTGATCGCAGCTTCAATCTTGACCAGATCCAGCGAGCCATCGGCTTCGCCATCAATCGGCTGCGGCTGAATCGAACCGAGCACCGCCGCACCGCCACCCTCATATTTATAGGTATGCGCCTGCTGGCCAACGATGTATTCGTCGCCACGTGCGCAATGTGCCATCAAGCCGAGCAGGTTGCTCATGGTGCCAGTGGGTACGAACAGCGCCGCCTCGAAGCCTAGCTCGGCCGCCAGGTACTGCTCCAGACGATTAACCGTAGGGTCTTCGCCATACACGTCATCGCCCAGCTCGGCGGCTTGCATGGCCTCACGCATACCAGGGGTCGGCTGGGTGACGGTGTCGCTGCGCAGGTCGATAACGGGCATGGCGGGTTGTCCTTAGATGGGGCTAAAGCCCGATGCTAAAGCGCGCCTACCGGGCAAACAAGGTACAGATCAGGTAAGAAAACGCAGGACAGCTGTGTAGGGTGGATGACGCCTTTTTCATCCACCTCGCGTGCATCAATTGGTGGATGGATAAAGCGCCATCCACCCTACTGGATCAAGCTAGCTGCACGTCTTCGGCGGGAACAATCAGAATGCCAGCACGCAGGCCGTTCTTGACCTTGGGATTGGGGAAGATGATCCGTGCCCCCGGCTCATCCACCACCCAACGAGTATCGGAAAGGTCTTCAGCCAACAAATAGCCAACCGGCAGCTCACTGAAGTTCTCAATATCGGCGGGCAGGTGCAGCTTGAAGGCGTCACTGTGCTTGATCACTTCACGGGCCACGGCAAAGAGTTTTAGCTCACCCAGCTCTTCCGCTGCACCTTCTGGCTCGCGGCCTTCGATCAAGGCCTGCAGATGCTGCTCGAGCAAGTCCAGATTGACCAGTTCGTTCTGCCCAAACGGCCGTGCCTTGCCCAGCTCAAGGGTGAAAGCTTCCGCCCCCAACTGGGTGTAGGTGTAAGCACTGAAGGTGATGGAGCTTTTGTTGTGCAGCAGCACCGCTTCGATCCCGGCAGCGCTGAGGCGCGCCAGTTCACGCTGGCTGCGTGGGCGACCTTCCTGAAAAGGATAGAGGGCGAACTGCTCAATCTTCGATGCACGAATCGCGGTGTGCAGGTCGTAATGCAGGCGGGTGCGCTCTGGCTTGTTGAAAAAGGTCGCGGCCAGATGTTCCAGGTCACAGGCACGCAACGCCTCGGCACCGGTGTGCTGATCGTGGCGGCCGTTGAACAGGCGATTGATGTCCTGCTCGATATAACGCTCGCCACTGCGCATGGCGGCGGGGTTACCAAACAGAAAGAGAATACGGACGCGCGGCTTCAACTGATTGCGAGCGATGCCCTGTAACAGGCGATCGAGCAATTCAATCGGCGCGGTTTCATTGCCATGAATGCCGGCAGACAGCAGCAGGTCCTGACCGTTGTCGCTGGCCACAGGCGGCGTGACTTCCAACGCGCCTTCGGCCAGCCAACGCAAACGCGTGCCCTCGGGGGTCAGCTGAATCTTCGCTGCCGGCTCATGGCCGGCCAGGGTCAGTTCAAGCAGTTTGCCGAGGGCAAGCATGGGCGGTTCCTCAATCGTGAGTGCAGTCTGGGCCGTGCACGTGCTCGTCATCATCACCCGGCTCAGCGGCTTCCATTTCCAGCTCCAGGCTGACCAGGTTGGTGGCCAGCGGGCGCAGCAGCAGGTTGGCGTACTCAGCAGCGCCCTCCTCCACGTCCACACCGATCATCAGCTGGTTGTTGCCCACCTGCTGGAACCAGATTTCCTGGCCCTGCCAGATCACGGCAAAACGCGTGCAGGAGGTTTCCAGCTGGGTGCCGTCAGTGTCTTCGAGGATCAGTTGCAGGGCGTCGGACATGGTAATAAGTACTCAATCAAGCTAATTGGAATGGATAAACCGCGCCCAGTTTAAGGATCTGCGTCAGTTCATCCAAGGCCGCACGACATTCATTGAGCAATTGTGGGTCAGCCAGATCATTTTCGCTCAGGCGATCGCGGTAGTGCTTGTCGACCCAGACGTTGAGCGTGTCGTGCAGTGTCGGAGTCATGATCACACCCTGATTGACCGCCGCCAGCTCGTGCTCCTTGAGCGCCACGCGCAGGCGCAGGCATGCCGGGCCACCACCGTTCTGCATGCTCTGCTTGAGGTCGAAGACTTTGACCTCGCGGATTGGCCCGTTACCGCTGGTCAGTTGCTCCAGGTAACGCCAGACATTGCCGTTGTTGCGGCACTCTTCCGGCACGATCAGCAGCATGCCGCCATCAGCGCGGTTGAGCAGCTGGCTATTGAACAGGTAGGACTTGACCGCATCCTCCACCGTCACTGCATCACGCGGCACACACACGGCCTGGAAGTTGCCGCCGCGGCGGGCGAGCTTGTCACTCAGCTCAGCCAGCACCTTGTCGGTGTCGAGGAAGGCGTCCTGGTGATAGAACAGCACCTCGCCATTGCCCACCGCGATCACGTCGTTGTGGAACACACCCTGATCAATCACCGCCGGTGTTTGCTGGGCGTAGACCACGCCGTCATCACTCAGGCCATGCAAACGGGCCACCGCCTGCGAGGCTTCCAGGGTTTGCCGCGCAGGGTAGCGCTGCGGCGCCGGGAAGCGGCTGTCGAAAGCACTGCGGCCAAAGACGAAGAACTCCACGCCAGCATCGCCGTAGCCTTTGCAGAAGCGCGTGTGGTTGGCTGCGCCTTCATCGCCGAACTGACCGACGGCCGGCAACGCGGCGTGGTGAGCGAAGTGCTGCTCATTGGCGAACATCGCGCCAAGCACACGGCTGGTAGTCGGGTGTTCGATCGAGCGGTGGAATTTGCAGTTGAGGTTGGCGGCGGTGAAATGCACGCGACCATCAGCAGTATCAGCACTCGGGCTGACGGTGCAGGCATTGGCCGTCCACATACTGGAAGCCGAGCAACTGGCAACCAACAGCGGCATGGCGTCTTTCGCAGCCTTCTGGATCACCTGCGCGTCAGTGCCGGTAAAGCCCAGGCTACGCAACACGGCGACATTCGGACGTTCCTGCGGGGCCAGCACGCCCTGCTTGAAGCCCATTTCCATCAAGGCCTTCATCTTGGCCAGGCCTTGCTTGGCCGCCTCTTTCGGGCTGGACGCAGCCTGGCTGTTGCTCTGCGAAGCGACGTTGCCGTAGGACAAGCCACCGTAGTTGTGGGTCGGCCCGACCAAGCCATCAAAATTTACTTCGAATGCAGAAGCTTTGGATACTTGGCTCACAGGCTTACTCCGGGTGTCAGGGTGGCAGGCAGGCTCAAGCTGTCGGATTCCAGCGAGGCCACCGGGTAGGCGCAATAATCGGCTGCGTAATAGGCACTGGCGCGGTGGTTACCGGAGGCGCCCACACCGCCAAACGGCGCGGTGCTGGCAGCACCGGTCAGCTGTTTGTTCCAGTTGACGATACCGGCGCGGCTTTGCAGCCAGAACTGCTCGTAACGCGCCTTGGAGTCGGACAGCAAGCCAGCAGCCAGGCCGTACTGGGTGTTGTTGGCCTCGGCGATGGCCGCATCAAAATCGGCGTAGCGAATCACCTGCAGCAGCGGGCCGAAGAACTCTTCATCCGGACGATTGGCCACCTCAGTCACATCAATGATGCCAGGGGTAAGCAAGGCAGCGCCTTGCAATGGCTGGGTCATTTCCAGCAGCGGCTTGGCACCATGGGCCAGTAGGTGCTGCTGCGCCTTGATCAGGTGCTGCGCGGCGGCCAGGGAAATTACCGAGCCCATAAACGGCGCAGGCTGGGCGTCGAAGCTGCCGACCTTGATACTTGCGGCAACCTCCACCAGACGTTCCAGCAGGCTATCGCCCCACGCGCCTTGCGGCACCAGCAGGCGGCGCGCACAGGTGCAGCGCTGGCCAGCAGAGATAAAGGCCGACTGGATGATGGTGTACACGGCTGCGTTGAGATCAGCGACCTGATCAACCAGCAGCGGGTTGTTGCCGCCCATTTCCAATGCGAGGATTTTGTCCGGGCGACCGGCAAACTGGTTGTGCAGCAGGTTGCCGGTACGGCTGGAGCCGGTGAAGAACAAGCCGTCGATGCCGTCATGCGCGGCCAGGGCCACACCGGTATCGCGCGCACCCTGCACCAGATTGAGCACGCCTGCCGGCAGACCGGCTTCGATCCAGCATTTGACGGTCAGCTCGGCGACTTTCGGGGTCAGCTCGCTGGGTTTGAACACCACGCAGTTACCGGCCAGCAGCGCCGGCACGATATGGCCGTTGGGCAGGTGGCCAGGGAAGTTGTACGGACCGAATACAGCGACCACGCCATGCGGCTTGTGCCGCAGTACGGCGGTAGCGTCGGCCAACGGACCACTCTTCTCACCGGTGCGCTCGCGGTAGCTCTGTACCGAGATGGCGACCTTATTGACCATGCTGGTGACTTCGGTGGCGGTTTCCCACAACGGCTTGCCCGTTTCCTCGCCAATACAGTGGCCTAGGGCTTGCGCATGGGTTTTCAGGGTGGCGGCAAATTGCTCAAGCACAGCGATGCGTTCATCCAGCGAGCGCGAGGCCCAAGCCGGGAATGCCGCACGGGCGGCCTGCACGGCAGCGTCAACCTGTGCAGCACTGGCAGCCTGACCTTGCCAGATGGCTTCCTGGCTGACCGGATTGAGCGATTCCAGGGCTTCGCCCTGGCCTGCATGCCAGGCACCGGCAATGTAATGAGTGCTCATCTTGTTTTATCACTCCCAGCAAGGTGTAGACCCGGCATACGCCGGATCAGCAAATAGAGACAGCGGCGACATGGCTTTTAGCCGCGTGCGGAAACCGCGACCGCACGCACTTGATCGCCCGCCGACAACTGCAGACGCTTGGCGGTCTGCGCATCGACCACCAGGGTGCCGGCCGCCATACGTGCCGGCGCTGCGGTAATCCGGCAGTCTTCGCGCTTGCGGTTGTGGATCAGGAACTGGGGCGCGTCATCGCCCGGGGTGCCAACAGCCAGCACCAGTACCTGACTGTCCTGCACGGCACGGATCTTCGCGGTTTCGGCTTCAATGGCCGGGCCGGCGTCAAAGATGTCGACATAGCCCTGATAGCTGAAGCCCTCGCCCTTGAGCATGGCCAGCGCTGGCTCGGTGTCCGGGTGAACGCGGCCGATGATGTTGCGCGCATCCTCCGAGAGGAAGCAGGTATAGAGCGGGAACTTGGGCATCAGCTCAGCGATAAAGGCCTTGTTGCCCACCCCGGTAAGGTAGTCGGCCTGGCAGAACTCCATCTTGAAGAAGTGCCGCCCCAGGCTTTCCCAGAACGGTGAACGGCCCTGCTCATCGGACATGCCGCGCATTTCGGCAATCACCTTGTCGCCGAACAGCTCGCGGAATTCGGCAATAAACAGAAAGCGCGCCTTCGACAGCAGCCGGCCATTCAGGCCACTGCGCTGATCGCCGCGCAAAAACAGCGAGCACAGCTCGGAGTTGCCGGTCAGGTCATTGGCGAGAAACAGCGTGGGCACCTGACGGTGGATATTCAGCTCCTGCGAAGCGCTGACGGTCAGGCCGACCCGGTAGTTGTACCAAGGCTCACGCAGACCAACGGCGCCGGCAACGGCCGAGATCCCGACCACCTCGCCATTGTCGTCTTCGAGCACGAACAGGTAGTCGGCATCAGCACGCGCGGCTTCGCCACGGAAGGTTTTCTCGGCCCAGCCAACGCGATGCGCCAGGCGCTCTTCATTGGCGGGCAGCGTAGTCAGGCCGGCGCCGGTACTGCGCGCCAGCTGAAACAGGGCCGGCAGATCGGCGCTGCGGACGGGACGAACGATCATGCGCTAACTCCTTAAACCGCAACCAGGCGTACGCTGACGCCCTCGCCGACGCCGAGGGCCTCGGCGGCCGCAAAACTCAGGGTGACCGGCTTGCCAGGCACCCAATCCAGTTCCGCGACAATCGCGCGGAAATCCTGCAGCTGACCATTGCTGACCAGGTACGGCCGCCCGCCTTTGCCCGGCTCACCGATGCGCACCGGCACCACGCGGCTCTGGGCAATCGAGCGGATACCCGAGGTGCGCGCGTGCAGGGTTGGGCCGCCGTCGAAGATGTCGATGTAGTGGTCAGTTTCAAAGCCTTCGCGCATGAGGATGTCGAAGCTGATCTGCGCCCGTGGATGTACCTGGCCCATGGCTTCTTGTGCCTCATCGGGCAGCAACGGCACGTAGATCGGGTAATGCGGCATCAGCTCGGCGAGGAAGGTACGGCTCTTCAACCCACACAGGCGTTCGGCCTCGGTGTAGTTCATGTCGAAGAAGTTGCGCCCCACCGCATCCCAGAACGGCGAATCACCGGCCTCGTCGCTGTAGCCGACAATCTCCACCACCAGTGCATCGGCAAAGCGCTCCGGGTGGTTGGCAAGAAACAGCAAACGCGCCCGCGAATTGAGTTCCGACCAGGCGGTGTTCACCAGCGGCCGCTCGACGTAAAAGCTGGTCAGCAGGCTGTTGCCCGTCAGGTCGTGGCACAGCGAGAGCACGTGGATCTTGTTATGGATCTTCAGCTCGCGGGAGTTGTGCACAAAGGTTTCGTTACGGAAGCTGTAGAACGGCTCAGAGTAACCGGCCGAGGCGACGATGCCTGAACAACCGACCAGGCGGCCGCTCTCACTGTCTTCCAGCACGAAGAAGTAGCTTTCTTCACCGTTGAAGCTGACTTCAGCGGAAAACGAGGCCTCCGAAGCGGCGATCTTTTCGCGCAGACGCTCGCTGTCGTCCGGCAGTGAAGTCACACCAACCGGGCTGTCCGCGGCGAGACGCTGCACTTCAGTGAGGTCGGCCATTTGCGCGGGGCGCATCACCAGCATGGTGCCACTCCTTTTGATAAAAGCTCCAAGCAGCCCAAACCGGGCGGCCTAGAGAAAACCGCAACAAACGCCGCGGCACACACAGAGACAGGCTTCCTTGCTGTTTACTCAACCCATCCATAGGTCGAGCGGGCGCAGCCTGATCCGCCGTATAACGGCAGACCAGGCCGGCAATCAGGCTTGGGTCAGCTTGGCCACGGCACGTTCAAAACGCGCCAGACCTTCATCGATATCGGTGTCTTCAACCACCAGGCTCGGAGCGAAGCGCACCACGTCCGGGCTGGCCTGCAACACCATCACGCCTTCCACCGCCGCAGCGTCGAGAATCGCCTTGGCCTTGCCTTTCCAGGCATCGGACAACACCGCACCGATCAGCAGACCGAGGCCGCGCACTTCGCTGAACACGCCGTATTGCTGGCCGATTTGCTCCAGCTTGGCTTTGAAACGCTGATGCTTGGCTTTAACGCCAGCCAGCACTTCAGGGGTGTTGATGGTGTCGATCACCGCCTCACCCACCGCGCAGGCCAGCGGGTTGCCGCCGTAGGTGGTGCCGTGGGTGCCGACGGCCAGGTGCTTGGCCAGCTCGCTGGTGGTGAGCATCGCGCCAATCGGGAAACCGCCACCCAGGCTCTTGGCGCTGGAGAGGATGTCCGGGGTCACGCCGTAGTGCATATAGGCGAACAGCTCGCCGCTGCGGCCCATGCCGCTCTGCACTTCGTCGAACACCAGCAGCGCATTGTGCTTGTCGCACAGCTCGCGTGCTGCTTGCAGGTATGCCAGATCAGCCGGCAGTACGCCGCCCTCACCCTGAATCGGCTCCAGCACCACGGCGCAGGTCTTGTCCGATACTGCGGCCTTCAGCGCCTCGATATCGTTATACGGAATGTGGCTGATGCCCTGGATCTTCGGGCCGAAACCGTCGGAATACTTCGGCTGGCCGCCGACGCTGACGGTAAACAGGGTGCGACCGTGGAAGCTGTTGGTCGCGGCGATGATCTCGCATTTGTCTTCGCCAAACTTATCGAACGCTACGCGACGGGCCAGTTTGAACGCGGCCTCGTTGGCTTCGGCACCGGAGTTACAGAAGAACACGCGGTCAGCGAAGGTGGCGTCGATGAGTTTCTTGGCCAGGCGCAGGGCCGGTTCGTTGGTAAATACGTTGGATACGTGCCAGAGGTTGCCGGCCTGCTCGGTGAGCGCCTTGACCAGCGCCGGATGCGCATGACCGAGCACGTTGACGGCAATACCGCCGGCAAAGTCGATCAGCTCGCGACCGCTTTGATCCCACACGCGCGAACCGGCGCCACGTACTGGAATAAAGGCAGCGGGTGCGTAGTTGGGCACCATCACCTGGTCGAAATCGGCGCGTTGCACCGGGTCGTGCTGAACGGACATCTGAGCTCTCCTAACGAGGAACACCTGCATTCAATAGCAGGCGATGTGAAGGATTGTAGGGACTGATCCGGGGCCGGCATTGCCGCCATGCGACAACTTCTTATAGCGCCAACCCGAGGAAAACCGCAGCTTTCGCAAATGCGACAGAAAGCATCGGGAAGGCGCAGTTTAAATGCAGCCACCGGCCTTGGCGCGGTTTTCTCGGTCATGCGGAAAAGGAATTTGGCCGCACAGGCGGCCGGGATCAAACAAGAGGTGATGGCCTGGCTAGGCGGTTACCGGAATCACCGCCGGCACCGGTGGACTGTCCAGACAAAGAAACTCAATCAAACGGGCTTTCTGCGCCATGGCGTCCTGATAACCCAGTTCGATCAGCTCATTGCAGTAACCCGGCTCGAACAGCAGGTAACTCAGCACCCCGGCGCCGCTGGCCTTGGTCGCCCCTGGGCCGCGCAGAAACAGACGCAAGGCCTTGGGCAGCTCATGGCGATGGCGCGCGGCAATCAGGTCCAGTGGCTGGCTGGGGGAAATCACCAGTACATCCACTGGTTTGAGCCCCAGGCCACGCGGGTGATTTTCCGCAGGAATCAGCCGGCCCATCTGGTTAAGCCGCTCAAGCAGCTCGATATCGCTTTCCAGGCTATCAATAAAGGTGCTGTTGAGCATATGCCCACTGATCTGCGCCAGGCTCGGCGGCCGGCTCTGCTGTGGTCGCACCACCGGCACCTGAGCTTGCGGCCCCGCAGGATTGCCACTGACGCCGACCACCAGCACCCGCGTTGCCCCCAGGTGCAAGGCCGGACTGATCGGCGCGGACTGACGTACCGCGCCATCGCCAAAATATTCGCGATTGATCTTTACCGGCGGAAAAATTAGCGGAATCGAAGCACTGGCCAACAAATGCTCAAGCGCCAAGCGGGTCGGCACACCGACACGGCGATGACGGAACCAGGGATCGATAGTGGCGCGACCTTGATAGAAGGTCACTGCCTGGCCTGTTTCATAACCGAATGCAGTCACGGCCACGGCGCGCAGCTGACGGTGGCGCACAGCGGCGGCAATCCCGCTGAAATCCAGCTCACGCCCGAGCAGATCGGCCAACGGCGAGCTATCAAGCAGCGCCACTGGCACCTGGCCGCCCAGCCCGAGCAAACTGTGGCCAATAAAGCGGCTGGCCTGGCGCAACACCCCCGGCCAATCACTGCGGTATACCTGATTAGTATGAAAACCCTGCCAGACGCTGGTCAGGCGGCGCACGGCTTCGGTGAAGTGCAACGCACCGCAGGCCAACCCCACCGCATTGATCGCACCGGCCGAAGTACCGACGATAACCGGAAAAGGATTGTGCGCCGCATTGGGCAGCAGGTCGGCAATCGCCGCCAGCACGCCCACCTGATAGGCCGCCCGTGCGCCACCACCGGAGAGAATCAGCCCGGTAACCGGCTGACTGGTTGGAGCGGTGTGCGGCATAGGCTGTTTCCTACTGATTTTTAGCCAGTATAGGAGCCAGTCAGGCGTACACGGAACAACCCAGCGCCAAGAAACCTCACTTCACCGCAACAACCCGCCAATTGGATGGCGGCCCTAACGCTTCTTCTTATAGAACTTCGGCTCGCCTTCCGGCCGAGTCTTGAAGCGCCGGTGCGCCCACAGGTACTGCTCGGGGCAGACGCTGATGGCTTGCTCGATCCACTGATTGACCCGCAGGCAGTCCGCCTCTTCGCTCTCAGAGGGGAAGTCCGCCAGCGGTGGATGGATCACCAGACGATAACCCTGGCCATCCGGCAAACGCTGCTGGGTAAAAGGAATCACCTGGGCACGCCCCATGCGAGCAAACTTGCTGGTGGCGGTGACGGTGGCTGCCGGCACGCCGAACAGCGGGGCAAACACACTGCGCTGTGCGCCGTAGTCCTGATCCGGCGCATACCAGACCACGCCACCGGCGCGCAGCAGCTTGAGCATGCCGCGTACATCGTCACGACCGATCACCCCGAGCAGACGTTGCTCGCGGCCACGGCGCTGCACGTAGTCGAACAGCGGATTCTTGTGCGGGCGGTACATGCCGTACATGTTCTGCGCCATGCCGAGCAGGCCGCCGCCCATTTCCAAGGTGGTGAAATGCAGCGCCATGAGGATCACGCCCTGACCGTCGGCCTCGGCCTGACGCAGATGCTCCAACCCCTCAATGGTGCCCAGACGGCGCAGACGCTCGGCGGGCCACCACCAGGCGATGGCCATTTCAAAGAAGGTAATCCCGGTAGAAGCGAAGTTTTCCTTTAATAAGGCCTCGCGCTCGGCGGCTGACATCTGCGGGAAACACAGCTCCAGGTTGCGCGCGGCGATCTTGCGCCGCGAACTGGCCAGGCGATACATCACGCTGCCCAGGCAGCGTCCCAGCCACAGCAGCACTTTGTAAGGCAGCTGGGCAATCAGCCACAGCAGGCCCAGGCCCAGCCACAACAGCCAGAAACGTGGATGCAGGAAATAAGCGCGAAATACAGGGCGATCCATAACACAGGTCCGAGGCACGCAATAAAGCGCGGCATTCTATCAGGAGTTTGCTTGCTGCCTGGTTTCGCGGCGCACAACTTGCGAGCGCGCGGCGTTCTCGCTATAAGTCCGGGCTACTTCTATAAAGCCGCTATAAGGCCGCCCCAGGCAGACCATGAGCCAAGCCGATCTCCTCGAGCAAGACCCTGTATTCCAGCTTAAAGGCAGCATGCTGGCCATCACCGTGATGGAGCTAGCGCACAACGACCTCGCCCGCCTCGACCAGCAGCTCAGCGAAAAAGTCGCCCAGGCCCCAGCCTTCTTCAGCAATACCCCGCTGGTGCTGGCCCTGGACAAGCTGCCCGAAGGCGAAGGCGTGCTTGATCTGGCCGAGCTGATGGCGGTCTGCCGCAAGCACGGCCTACGCACCCTGGCGATCCGCGCCAACCGCGAAGCCGATATCGCGGCCGCCGAAGCGCTGGATTTACCTGTGCTGCCGCCGTCCGGTGCCCGCGAGCGGCCCATCGACCTGGCACCACCGAAGCCGGAAAAACCTGCCGAACCCGAATTCAAGCCCAGCAAGATCATCACCAGCCCGGTACGTGGCGGCCAGCAAGTGTATGCCCAGGGCGGCGACCTGATCGTCCTGGCCCCGGTCAGCGCCGGTGCGGAACTTCTCGCCGATGGCAACATCCATGTTTACGCACCGATGCGTGGCCGGGCACTGGCTGGCATCAAGGGCAATCTCAAGGCACGGATTTTCTGCCAACAGATGGGCGCGGAACTGCTCTCCATCGCCGGCCAGTACAAGGTGGCCGAAGACTTGCGCCGCGACCCACTTTGGGGCGAAGCGGTGCATGTCAGCCTGTCGGGTGACGTGTTGAACATCACCCGCCTTTAACGGATACTGCCGCCACTTTTCAAGGACACAGACAGGGCACCCGGAAGCCTGAGATAGGCCACGGAAACCTGCGTATTTTCTACATTTTGGGGTGAATCACCTTGGCCAAGATCCTCGTTGTTACGTCCGGCAAAGGTGGCGTTGGTAAAACCACCACCAGCGCTGCCATCGGTACCGGCCTCGCCCTGCGCGGGCACAAGACAGTCATCGTCGATTTCGACGTCGGCCTGCGCAACCTTGACCTGATCATGGGCTGTGAACGCCGCGTGGTGTATGACTTCGTCAACGTGGTCAACGGTGAAGCGACCCTCTCGCAAGCCCTGATCAAAGACAAGCGCCTGGAAAATCTCTACGTACTGGCTGCCAGTCAGACCCGTGACAAAGACGCGCTGACTCAGGAAGGCGTCGAAAAAATCATTAATGAGCTGCGCGAAACCTTCGAATACGTGGTCTGCGACTCGCCGGCAGGTATCGAAAAAGGCGCGCATCTGGCCATGTACTTCGCTGATGAAGCGATTGTCGTGACCAACCCGGAAGTGTCCTCGGTACGTGACTCGGACCGCATGCTTGGCCTGCTGGCGAGCAAATCGCGCCGCGCCGAGAAAGGCGAAGAGCCGATCAAGGAGCACCTGCTGCTGACCCGCTACAACCCAGAGCGCGTGATCAAAGGCGAAATGCTCGGCGTGGAAGACGTCGAGGAAATCCTCGCCATCCGCCTGCTCGGCGTGATCCCGGAGTCGCAAGCCGTACTCAAGGCCTCGAACCAGGGTGTACCGGTGATCCTCGATGATCAGAGCGACGCGGGCCAGGCATACAGCGATGCGGTTGACCGCCTGCTGGGCAAGGAAGTGGCACATCGGTTCCTCGATGTGCAGAAGAAGGGATTCATGCAACGCCTGTTTGGAGGTCGTGAATGAACATTTTTGACTTCTTTCGTGAACGCAAGAAAGAAACTACCGCGTCCATTGCGAAAGAGCGTCTGCAAATCATCGTCGCCCACGAGCGCGGCCAACGCAGCCAGCCGGACTACCTGCCGGCCCTGCAGCAAGAACTGGTCGAGGTGATCCGCAAGTACGTGAATATCGACTCGGATCAAGTACAGGTTGCACTGGAAAACCAGGGCAGCTGTTCCATTCTGGAACTTAACATCACGCTCCCCGACCGTTGATTGGTTGAGAGCATGCAACGGCGGCCCTGGCCGCCGTTTCTATTTGTGGAAAGCCCATGCCGCTGTCGAATGTCGAAATCCTCCACCAGGACGCCGCCCTGCTGGTGATCAACAAGCCCACCCTGCTGCTCTCGGTACCCGGCCGCGCGGAAGATAACCGCGATTGCCTGGTCACCCGCCTGCAGGAAAACGGCTACCCAGAAGCGCGCATCGTCCATCGCCTGGACTGGGAAACCTCAGGGATCATCGTCCTGGCGCGCGACGCCGACAGCCACCGCGAGCTGTCGCGGCAGTTCCATGACCGCGAAACCGAAAAGGCCTATACCGCACTGTGCTGGGGCCAGCCGGAACTGGACAGCGGTAGCATCGACCTACCACTGCGCTACGACCCGCCGACCAAGCCGCGCCACGTGGTTGACCATGAGCAAGGTAAACATGCGCTGACCTACTGGAAAGTGCTGGAGCGCCACACCGATCATTGCCGCGTCGAGCTAACGCCGATTACTGGCCGCTCGCACCAGCTGCGCGTGCACATGCTGTCGATCGGCCACCCGCTGCTGGGTGACGGCCTGTACGCCCACGAACAAGCCCTGGCCGCCTACCCGCGCCTGTGCCTGCACGCCAGCATGCTCAGCCTGACCCACCCACAAACAGGCGAACGCATGCGTTTCGAGTGCCCGGCACCGTTTTAAAGCTAACCCGCAAGCAATTGAAGGGTTGTACCTAGGCGGCCCCGCCATCCTACAAGGGCAAACACGGTTGCGCGCCAACCGCAAAAGCTTCGCGGGCAAGCCCGCTCCTACAGGTACAGCGCCAGCCGGGTAGGAGCGGGCTTGCCCGCGATAGCTATGGCCGCAACGCCACTGTTTATTCCTGCTTGCGCGGCCAGATCAGACTAAAACAGGCACCGCCCAGCTCTTCGCTGCGGCTGATCTGCGCGCGACCGCCGTGCCAGTAGGTGATGCGGCGTACGATGGACAGGCCCAGGCCATGCCCGCCCGAGGCGCGGGTGCGGCTATCGTCCAGGCGCAGGAACGGCGTGAATATCCGTTCCCAGGCCTCTTCCGGCACGCCCGGGCCGTCGTCTTCGACATCCAGGCGACAACGCTGCTGCCCCACCTGATAACTCACCCGCACCCGTGATTCGGCATGGCGCATGGCGTTGCTCACCAGGTTCTGCAGGGCGCGGTGCAGGTAGCGCAGCTCGGCTTCAACGCAGGCACCGCCGCCATCCAGGGCATCGCGTGAAGGGCCGTGCTCGACCCGCACACTGGCGCGCAGCGGGGCCAACTCGGTGATCACCTGATCGATCAGCTCGCCCAGATCGACCTGCTGGAAGTTCAGCGCCGGCGCGCCCTGCTCCAGGCGCGCGTAGGTGAGCATCTCGTCGACCAGCTTGTCGAGATCCTGGATATCGCTGTCCATGCCCTCCATATATTTGCGCCGCGCCGCATCGGTTTCCGCGTCGCCGATCATTTCCAGGCCGAAGCGCAGCCGTGCCACTGGCGTACGTAGCTCATGGGATACCGCACGAACCATCTCGCGCTGGATACTCAGAGAGCGCTGCAAGTGTTCGGCCATGGCGTTAAAGGCCGCTGCCAGGCGCCCGACTGAATCGCTACCACGAGTCGGTACACGGGCATCCAGGCGGCCGCTGGCAATTCGCGTGGCGGCGCCTTCCAGATCACTCAGGCGTTGCTCCAGCGGTCGTACCAGCAGATAAACCATGAAACCGATCAGGCTCAGCCCCAGCGCGCCAATCAGCACCAGCCACTGCGCCGGGTACGGGTTCATCTGGTACAGCGGGCCGATTTCCAGCACCCAAGGCGTATCGACGATGCCGGAAAACACATGAATGCTGTCGCCACCACGGCCCAGAGCCATCACCGTGTCGCCTTCATCCACGCGACGACGTTGATCGGGGTCGAGGTCGGCCTGATCGAGGCGCACCAGATGCAGATCGAAACCGAACTGTTTGTCACGCTTGAGCGCCGCCAGCCGGCGCGGCTGCTCGTCCCAGGGGTAGCGCACCAGCTCATCAATCAGCAGAAAACTGGTGGCGCGGGCCAACTGCTCGCTGACCTGCTGCACATCGGCAACCAGCAGCAACGGCTGTTTATCCAGCTGACTGAAGATGCGCGCCTCGTGCGGGCCGGTTTGCTGCACCAGCACCTGACCACGCCGCAGGCTATTGCGCGCGCCACTGTCCAGCCCGGCACTTTCCAGTGCTTCAACGCGCAGCGGAATGCCGAGTAAACGCCCCCACACCGTTATCGCGCGGCGTCGCTCGATATCCACCATTGGTGAGAGGTTGTCAGCCATCAGGCGGAAGGTGCCTTGGGCCAGGCGCTCACGGTATTGATCCACCCGCACGTCGTTAAGCAGCTGCAGCGCGCCGACACCGAGCAGCGCCACCAGCACCAGCACGGCGAGCATGCCGCCATAGATGCGCAGGAAGATCGAGTTCATGGCCGAGAATTCATGGCAGCGCCTCAGCCGCTTCGGCAACAAACAGATAACCCTTGCTGCGCACGGTTTTGATCAGCCGTGGGTGCATCGGGTCGTCGCCGATTTTCGGGCGGATGCGCGAAATACGCACGTCAATGGATCGGTCCTGGCCGTCGTATTCGATGCCGCGCAGGGCATTGAAGATTTCCTCGCGCGAGAGAATCCGCCCGGCATTGGAGGTCAACAGCCACAGCAGGTCGAATTCGGCACTGGTCAGCTCAATGCCCTGCTCGCCCAGCCAGGCTTCACGCATGGCACTGTCGATCACCAGCGGGCCGAACTTCAACCGCCGACGTTCGCTCGGCGCCTGCGCCTCAGCGCCCTCATGGCGACGCAGCAGGGCGCGGATGCGCGCCAGCAGCACGCGCGGGCGCACCGGCTTGCATACATAGTCGTCGGCGCCCATTTCCAGGCCCAACACCTGATCCATGTCATCGGTGCGCGCGGTGAGCATCAGGATCGGCCCCTCGTATTGCCCGCGCACCTTGCGGCAGATAGACAAGCCGTCTTCGCCGGGCAGCATCAGGTCGAGAATCACCAGGTCAGGTTGCTCCTGCAAAATCCGCGCGGCGGCCTGTGCGCCGTCCATTTCGATGGACACGTTGAGGCCATTGCCTTGTAGGTACTCACGGGTCAACTCGGCCAGGCGCTGGTCGTCTTCGACAATAAGAATGTGCCACGACTGCTGCTCCACAACGGACTCCAGACAACACGGAAACGGCCGGCATTGTATCAATGCGCCGGACACTGCATAGCGCATGCCATATTTCTGTAAAAACACTAGATGTAGTATCGACCTGAGAGTTAGGCCACGTCTGGGCAAACCACGGAAAAAGCCCGCTCAACACCGACGAACGGTACACCCCAGCAAGCATGCGGGCTTGCCGCCAATCGCGCGGTTTAACCCACAATTCACCCACAACTTATCCACAGGTTGTTCTTGCTCTATCGCCTTGCAATACCCCAGATAGCGCATTATCTTGTATGCCAATCGCGCGACACCCACCACATGTTGGGTTTAGCCTGGCAACCGGATACAAAAAGAATGACTCGCACACGGCCTGATCCCAGCCCGTCACCGGTCGCCTGAAAGACCTTTGCAGTACGCCTGCTCTATCGCAGCAGGCCATCCTTCAGCGCAGCGCTTGGCGCGCCTGAAAAAGAATAAAGCGGCACCCGCACACGCGGTTGCACCACTAGATGTAGTAGTTGAGGCGCTAAAAACGCCTTGACGTGTGACTCTTGAGCCAGGAAGGCGCTTTAGTCGTACCTTCCCTGCCCAATTTGCAAGTCCCCATGTGCTCGGCCTCTGGCTGCGCCCATGGCATTGTTGAAATGGAATGAATGGCAGTAGCCACAGTGATCGACGGCAAAGCGTCTAACTAATAAATACAGAACATGGAGACTTTCATGCACACCGACACCTCCCGCGAGAACCCGCAGGCCAATGCGCCGCAGGCCACCGATGACAACCAGAGCCTGAACGCCACCGCGCCGGGTCAACTGCGTGTGATCAAGCGTAACGGCACCGTAGTGCCCTACACCGATGACAAGATCACCGTTGCCATCACCAAGGCCTTTCTCGCTGTTGAAGGCGGCACCGCAGCCGCCTCGTCGCGTATCCATGAAACCGTTGAGCGCCTGACTGAACAAGTCACCGCCACCTTCAAGCGCCGTATGCCGTCCGGCGGCACCATCCACATCGAAGAAATCCAGGACCAGGTCGAACTGGCCCTTATGCGTTCCGGCGAGCAGAAAGTTGCCCGCGACTACGTGATCTACCGTGAATCGCGCAGCCAGGCGCGCAAGACCGGCACCGCCGATATTGCCGAGCCGCACCCAAGCATTCGCGTTACCCACCTCGACGGCACGGTTGCGCCGCTGGACATGGGCCGCCTCAACACCATCGTCACCGAAGCCTGCGAAGGCCTGGCTGAAGTCGACGGCGCGCTGATCCAGAAAGAAACCCTGAAGAACCTCTACGACGGCGTAGCCCAGAGCGACGTCAGCACCGCCCTGGTGATGACCGCACGCACCCTGGTTGAGCGCGAGCCGAACTACAGCTACGTCACCGCACGCCTGCTGATGGACAACATCCGCGCTGAAGGTCTGGGCTTCCTCGGTGTTGCCACCAGCGCTACTCACCATGAGATGAGTGAGCTGTACGCCAAAGCACTGCCGGCTTACATCGCCAAAGGCGTTGAGTTCGAATTGCTCAACCCAGTGCTGCTCGACTTCGACCTGGAAAAACTCGGCAAGGCGATCAACCACGAGCGCGATCAGCAGTTCACCTACCTGGGCCTGCAGACCCTCTACGACCGTTACTTCATCCACAAGGACGGCACCCGCTTCGAACTGCCGCAAGTGTTCTTCATGCGCGTGGCCATGGGCCTGGCGATTGAAGAGAAGCAGAAAGAAGACCGCGCCATCGAGTTCTACAACCTGTTGTCGTCCTTCGACTACATGGCCTCGACGCCGACTCTATTCAACGCCGGCACCCTGCGTGCACAGTTGAGCTCGTGCTACCTGACCACCGTACCGGACGACCTGGGCGGCATCTATGACGCCATCCGCGACAACGCCCTGCTGTCCAAATTTGCCGGCGGCCTGGGCAACGACTGGACACCAGTACGCTCGCTGGGCGCCTACATCAAAGGCACCAACGGTAAATCCCAAGGTGTTGTGCCGTTCCTTAAAGTAGTCAACGACACCGCAGTAGCCGTTAACCAGGGTGGCAAGCGCAAAGGCGCGGTCTGCGCCTACCTGGAAACCTGGCACATGGACATCGAAGAGTTCATCGAACTGCGTAAGAACACCGGTGATGACCGTCGCCGCACCCACGACATGAACACCGCCAACTGGATTCCAGACCTGTTCATGAAGCGCGTCTTCGACGACGGCCAGTGGACCCTGTTCAGCCCGTCCGAAGTGCCAGACCTGCACGACCTCACCGGTAAAGCCTTCGAAGAGCGCTACGAGTACTACGAAGCCCTGACCCAGTACGGCGGCAAGATCAAGCTGTTCAAGACCATCCAAGCCAAAGACCTGTGGCGCAAGATGCTCTCCATGCTGTTCGAAACCGGCCACCCATGGCTAACCTTCAAAGACCCATGCAACCTGCGCAGCCCGCAGCAGCACGTGGGCGTGGTGCACAGCTCGAACCTGTGCACCGAGATCACCCTGAACACCAACGCCGACGAAATCGCCGTGTGCAACCTGGGTTCGGTGAACCTGCCGAACCATATCGTTGACGGCAAGCTGGACACCGCCAAGCTGCAGAAGACCATCAAGGTCGCCGTGCGCATGCTCGATAACGTTATCGACATCAACTACTACTCGGTACCGCAGGCGCGTAACTCCAACTTCCGCCACCGTCCGGTCGGTCTGGGCATCATGGGCTTCCAGGACGCGCTGTACCTGCAGCACATCCCGTACGGCTCCGACGCTGCTGTTGAGTTCGCTGACAAGTCTATGGAAGCAGTCAGCTACTACGCCATCCAGGCCTCCTGTGACTTGGCCGACGAGCGTGGCGCCTACGAAACCTTCCAGGGTTCGCTGTGGAGCAAAGGCGTACTGCCGCTCGACTCGCAGCAGATCCTCATCGAGCAGCGCGGCCAGAAGTACATCGACGTCGACCTGACCGAGTCCCTGGACTGGGCCCCGATCCGTGCCCGTGTGCAGAAAGGCATCCGTAACTCGAACATCATGGCCATCGCACCGACCGCCACCATCGCCAACATCACCGGCGTATCGCAGTCGATCGAACCGACCTACCAGAACCTCTACGTGAAATCGAACCTTTCGGGCGAATTCACCGTGATCAACCCCTACCTGGTTCGCGACCTGAAAGCTCGCGGCCTGTGGGACTCGGTGATGATCAACGACCTCAAGTACTACGACGGTTCCGTGCAGCAGATCGAGCGCATCCCGCAAGAGCTGAAAGACCTCTACGCCACCGCGTTTGAAGTCGACACCAAGTGGATCGTTGATGCCGCCAGCCGTCGCCAGAAGTGGATCGACCAGGCGCAGTCGCTGAACCTATACATCGCCGGCGCCTCGGGCAAGAAGCTCGACGTGACCTACCGCATGGCTTGGTACCGTGGCCTGAAAACCACCTACTACCTCCGTGCCCTGGCCGCGACCAGCACCGAGAAGTCCACCATCAGTACCAGCAAACTCAACGCCGTATCCAGTGGTGGCAGCGATGGCCTGAGCGCAGCACCGGCCAAGGCCCCGGAAGTGGAAATGAGCGCAGGCCCAGCTCCAGTGCCAAAAGCGTGCGCCATCGATGAACCAGACTGCGAAGCCTGCCAATAAGGTGTTCGGCAACGCGCGGATCTGAGCGGCATTCGCGGCGTTACCTGCCGGAGCGGCCCCCATCACGTACATGCGTACGCTCAGGGGCTCCACTCCAGCAGGTGCCTTGCGACTACTCGCTCAGCTTCACGCTCGAATGTCGAGCAAGAGCACAAGCAACACAGCTGTATCGGGAGAAGGGCTAAGCAACACCGCCCTCCCCACTTATTACCAACCCCCGCCCTACCCGGCGTGGGCATCGGGGCAACGGCCAGTCATTAGAGCCACCCCGACCAGCGGTACCGTTTTACCCTTGCGCGCTGTACGCAACGGAACACAATAAAGACTGTATATCCACACAGGTCGGTTATTTCACCGGCCCGCAAGCAGGAGCCAAGCCATGCTGAGCTGGGATGAATTTGACAAGGAAGACGGCACTGACGCCGTTGTAGCCAACAAAGCCGCTGCCCACATGGCAGACATGAGCATCGACAAACTCGACCAGGTTGGCGGTGCTGCTGCTGTTGAAGCGCGCGCCGTGGCCAGCGATGACAGCGACGCCGTCGCCCGTGCCAAAGCCTCGCTTGACCAACTCGACATCGCCGAAGGCCTGGCCGAGCTGGAAGGCACCGCCGCACGCGTAGCCGTCGACGAAAAACGCATGATCAACTGCCGCGCCGACCTCAACCAGCTCGTACCCTTCAAGTACGACTGGGCCTGGCAGAAGTATCTGGATGGTTGCGCCAACCACTGGATGCCGCAAGAAGTGAACATGAACGCGGACATCGCGTTGTGGAAAACCCCAGACGGCCTAACCGACGACGAGCGCCGCATCGTCATGCGCAACCTCGGCTTCTTCTCCACCGCCGACAGCCTGGTTGCCAACAACCTCGCCCTGGCCGTGTACCGCCTGATCACCAACCCGGAGTGCCGCCAGTACATCCTGCGCCAAACCTTCGAAGAGGCGATCCACACCCACGCTTACCAGTACTGCATCGAATCGCTGGGCATGGACGAAGGCGCTATCTTCAACATGTACCACGAGATTCCATCGGTCGCGAAGAAAGCCAGCTGGGGCCTCAAGTACACCCGCTCGATCTCCGACCCGACCTTCAACACCGGCACCGTTGAGACCGACAAAGAACTGCTGCGCAACCTGATCGCTTACTACTGCGTACTGGAAGGCATCTTCTTCTATTGCGGCTTCACCCAGATCCTCTCCATGGGTCGCCGCAACAAGATGACCGGCGTCGCCGAGCAGTTCCAATACATCCTGCGTGACGAGTCCATGCACTTGAACTTCGGCATCGACGTGATCAACCAGATCAAGATCGAAAACCCGCACCTGTGGGATGCCCAGCTCAAAGACGAAGCCACCCAGATGATCCTGCAGGGCACCCAGCTGGAAATCGAATACGCACGCGACACCATGCCGCGCGGCGTACTGGGCATGAACGCGGCGATGATGGAGGACTACCTCAAATTTATCGCCAACCGTCGTTTGACCCAGATTGGTTTGAAGGAAGAGTACCCAGGTACCACTAACCCGTTCCCATGGATGTCGGAAATCATGGACCTGAAGAAAGAGAAGAACTTCTTCGAGACGCGGGTTATTGAGTATCAGACGGGTGGAGCGTTGAGCTGGGATTGATACACGCCCATCTATTTGATAAAACCCGCGCAAGCGGGTTTTTTTTAGCCAACAAAATTATTTATAGCGCATATAAAAACAGGAAGTTACGACATGCTTATAAAACCGCCAGAACTCGAAAAAAACAAAATAACCGGCTTCACACCTGAGATTGACATCTTCGACCGGAAACCTCTAGGCGACGCTATCTGTAATTTATTTGAAAGCACAGAAGAAGATCTAGTAATTGGCCTTGACGGGCAATGGGGAGAAGGGAAAAGCACATTTGCGCTAATGCTGTCCGCGCACCTCAACAGTGAAAAAAACGTACACACAATCTATTTTGACGCATTCAAAAACGATTACCAAAAAGATGCTTTTTTAGCAATAGCGAGCGAAATACAAGATCTCCTAGAGAGCAAATCAACAAAATCAAATCCAGAATTTAAAACCTCGCTAATAAAAGCATCAAAAGCTATAACTCGGGGGGCACTGCGAGTCGGAATAAGGACACTATCAGCAGGATTGCTAGACGAAACACTACTAGATGAACTTGGGACTGCGGACAATCTTGGGGGGGAAATATCAGACGGACTTGATAAAGCCCTTGCAAATAAACTCGACAAGACCAAGTTAGACAAAGCTTCTTTAGAGACGTTTAAGGTTGTGCTAGAGAAGCATATACTTGACCTCGGAGAGGGAAAACCAATAGTTTTTATTATCGACGAGCTTGATCGATGCAGACCCGATTTTTGTTTAGAGCTAATAGAACAGATCAAGCATTTATTTAGCGTAAAAAACCTAAAATTCCTCCTCATCACCAACAAATCACAATTACACGCATCAATCCATAAAAGGTACGGATTAAACATAAATCCACACTCATACCTGCAGAAATTTGTAGACCTCTGGATAGATTTACCCAGAGAAGAAACAGAACACACCAGCCACACCGAAAAGTATTTCAATCAGCTAATTAAAAACATTACCACCGAAGAAGAAAAAATATTAAATACACTAACCATTGACACATTGAAAAACATCTTCATAACCAACAAAACCAGTTATCGAGGAATCCAGAAAACAATTTCATATCTTTCCATTTTCCATAACACATCACAAAACACTCAATTCGTAGCACCTTATCAAACAGCTATTGCTTTATGCTGCTTTAGCAAAGCAGAAAACCCAAACCTAATTCATCAAATACTTAACAATCCTGACCACCAATCCACCATGAGCACGCTGATTCCAACTCAAAACATCACAGGTCATCGTTCAGACTACACTCACGCCTACACTGAAGCTGTAATTAGATACATAGCCTCAAACGAAACAGTTCAAAAAGCAATGATACAAAATAGAGAAATAGAGTCCACTCATGGACGTAGATTTTCTAAAGATTCATTTAAAAACATAATCAACACACTAAATTTATTTTCAAAATAAAAAACGAACAAGTAAGTAGCCCGGACAATCACCGCAAAGGAAAAGGGGACAGATTTATTTTCTATGCTTCCCTCTGCTACAGGTTTCGGCTTTACGCCGAGCCACTTTCTCTTTGCGCGCGCAAAGAGAAAGTGGCCAAAGAGAAAGCGCGCCCGGCATACGGGTTTCGCTACGCTCAACTCCCCTCGCTCCGGCACTGTTCCGAGGATCGTCACGGTGGGCCATCCCTGGCCCATCGTTCCTCGTTTGGCATCCATGCCAAACACCCCTCTCCACAGCACCTGCGCTCGGCCTCCTGACGGGATTCGGGGACCGCGTTGTTTGGGCGATTTGTGGAAGGCAGAGCGAGTAGCCCGGACAACCACCGTAACGGTGGATGGATAAAGCGCCATCCACCCTACGCCATGCCCGGCGTAGGGTGGACAACGCGAAGCTTGTCCACCATGGTTCAACGATCCAACCCGCTCACGGATGAGCCACCATGCCCAACTACCGCCGCGCCCGTGTACCGGGGGCCACGTACTTTTTCACCGTCAACCTGCGTGAGCGCAACAGCAATCTGCTGATCCGTGAAATCGATCTATTGCGCGAGTCGGTACGCGCGACGCGGTTACGACATCCCTTTCATATCGATGCCTGGGTGGTTTTGCCCGAACACATGCACTGCATGTGGACGCTGCCACCTGGCGATGCTGACTTTGCGCTGCGCTGGAAGGTCATCAAATTCGCCTTCGCCAAACGCGCACCGCCCACGGAGGTGCGCACCATCAATCAACAACGCAGGCGCGAGCGTGGCATCTGGCAACGGCGCTACTGGGAACACCTGATTCGTGATGAACGGGATTACCAACGCCACTTCGATTACATCCATTACAACCCTCTCAAACATGAGCATGTCGAACGGCTGGCGGACTGGCCCTATTCGAGCTTTCACCGGGCCGTGGCAATGGGTGTTTATTCCGCAGATTGGTGCGTGGAGCCGGAGCAGGTCGATAGTGGTTATGGTGAGTGAGCATGTAACCGGACAACTACCGCAATGGTGGATGGAAAAACGTCATCCACCCTACGCGCTAACACTCAGTTCGAAACCTGCTCCAAGAAAATCAGCTGCAATGGCTCACTGAGCAAATCATCAGCCGTGGCGGCAAACCGCTGAAAATACGGCGTCGCAAAATGCGCATCCAGCGCCGCCTGGTCCTTGAACGCTTCACGCATATAGAACGTGCCAGGCTCATCCCGTCGCTCAAACAACACGTAATCAAGGTTGCCCGGCTCGGCCCGTGTCGGTTCGATCAGGGTCAACAAGCCCGCTTTAAGCGCCTCTTGTTTACCGGGTTTGGCTTTGAGTACAGCTAGGGATACCAGTGGTTTGTTCATGGTGTGGGCTCTTTCAGGGGGTTGGCTTGCACATCCGGCGACGGCAGTGAACATCAGCGCACACAGCCAATAGCCTAAGTGCTTGATCGGAGGTTTCATCGTTATCACTCGCTGTGGACTGGGCTTATCCTTGTCGATCCCGCCACGAAGAAACACCGACAAAACGCGCTAACACTTTCTTCCACAGTTTGAAAATGAAGCGCCATGCGTCGCCATTACCCTGGTTTAAGCCATCAATAAGCGCCCTTGAATGAACAACAGCCAGTAGCCCAAACAACCGCAGCATTGGTGGATAAACAAGACGTCACCCACCCTAGGTGACTAACGCTTTACGCAGGCCAACAACGCATTCCCGGAAACGCCATCCCACGGGATAAGCTTCTGGTAATCATGCTCTAGCACGTGCACCTCAAAGTACGGCTGCAACAGCGCCTGTAACTGCACAAAGCTCACCGCAACCATCGGGTGCTCGTCGTGCCACACCTCGGTTTGCCCTGCCCTCAACTTCTCGATGCGCAAGCGCAACGCCTGCTGCTCACCCTCGCCGGCATAGCTCCAGCCGGAGCTAAAGGTGAACTGGCTGTCGCCATGCTGGGCGTTGTGCGCCGCAAACAGGCTGTTATCGATCTTGCCTTTATCGACTGCGTTAAAGCAGAACAGGCCATTGGCGTCGAGCGCGGTATGCACACTGGCGATGCAGGCTTGCAGCCGCGCAAGCGTGCCGCTGTAGTGGATGGAATAGAGAAAGCAGGTGATCAGGTCCTGCGGCTCAGTCACGCTGAAACTGCACATGTCCTGCAAGGCGAAGTGCGCCTGCGGGCAGCGAATGGCGGCTTTGTCCAACATCGGCTGATTGATATCGAGCCCGCTGCTGCGGTAGCCGACATCGAGAAAATGGCGCACATGCGGCCCTGTCCCACAAGCCATATCCAGATGGCGGACGCCGGCGTTGCCAAACAGCTGCTGCAGCCGATGAATGCAGTGGCTTTGCGCCTGGTAGTCGATATCGGCGCACATCAGGTCGTAGTAATCGGACAGATCACTATAAAGAGCATTAACGGACATAGTGACCTGATGACTGACGCGCGGACTTTGAGGGTGGCGCATCATATAGCAAGCCTGCTCCCTGAGACGTTATCGATGCAGCGCGGCAGCGAATTATTCAGGCCGTCGCCACACCGGGCGTAGGAACCATCCACTGCTGAGGGCGTTACAATGCCGCCCACGCTAACGCCCAATCGCGCCCGCCCGGAGCCAGACTGACGATGTTCACCCTTGTACACCTGGACACCCCACCGCCCGAGTCGCTGAAAAGCCAGGTTTTGCAGATGGTGGTGGACTACCTCAGTGACATCAGCCCGGTGTCGCTAACGCCCAGTAATCCACTCTACCAGCTGTATCAATACGTCATCGGCTACGAGATGCACCTGTACCTGCAAGCCATGGACAGTGAACTGCAGAGCAGCGCGCGCTTGATCCTCGCGCTGGACGATCAAGACCCATCGCATGTGCTGGGCTTTGCCCTGTATCTACCGGCTAAGGATGACCCAGAGGCCTGCACCCTGGCGTATATGGCCGTGCAGGCCAACCAGCGTCGCCACGGGATTGCCCGCGCCATGCTGCAGCAGATAACCAGCCGCCACCCGCATACCGAATTGGCCTGCGTGGCGAGCAAAGTGCCGACCTTCGAGGCCATGGGCTTTCAGCTACTGGCGGCGCACGGCCCGCAAGTGCTGATGAGCACCCGCGCCTATCGCTCGGACGGCCTGGTGGCGGTGCAGGACTTGGCGCCCATTTTTGAATCGAAGGAAGTGCGGCAGATCCACGCCTACCTGCTCAAGCAACACGGCAAGAAAGCCATGAGCGAAGCGGAGAAACAGCGTGACCGCCAGCTCGACCAGATGACCCAGCGCGCATTGGCGCTGGTACACCAACGCCGCGCCTCAGGCTCCGTGCACTAACGCGACACACATTGCAAAGCGAAGCCCCATGACCACTCTGACCATTTCCGCCGCCTGCCTGTTCGACGATGCCGGCCGCTTACTGCTGGTACGTAAACGCAACACCCAGGGCTTTATGCTGCCCGGCGGCAAAGCCGAGCCCGGCGAAGATGCGCTCACCGCGCTGACCCGTGAACTGCAAGAAGAACTCAACCTCAGCCTGCCGGCCCACGCGCTGCAACCACTCGGTCAGTTCCGCGCTGCGGCGGCCAATGAGCCAGATACCTGGATCGACGCCAGCGTCTTCCAGGCCCGCCTGCCCCACCCCGTCAGCGCCGCCGCCGAACTTGAAGAGTTGCGCTGGCTCGCACCTGATGACGTACTGCCAGCAACCCTGGCGCCACTGCTGCGCGAGCATGTGCTGCCGCTGCTCTGGCCGGCCGCTTAGGTTCGGCGTCGCCATACCACCCAGCAGCAATAGCCTGAGTAGTCATCACCAATTTCTCGTTGGCAACCACTTGATATGTAGGAAGTTCGAGATAAAGTGGCGCCCGCTGGCAAATTGCCAGCAAGCCAGTCAACTCCCTACTCAGGAACGAGTATCCATGTCTAAAAAATTGATGATATGTGCAGCTGCCCTCGGTATTGCGCTGCTGTCCGGTTGTGCATCTGTACCGATGGAGTCGGCAGAAAAGGACCAAGCCCTTAAAGCGTTCCCAGCCCCACCTGAGAACCAGGCAGGACTGTATATCTTCCGTGATTCGGCCCTAGGCCCAATCCTGAAAAAAACAGTCAAAATCGACAATGAAGTTGTCGGTGAGACTGCCATGAACACCTACTTCTATCGCGTCGTCAGTCCTGGCGCGCACGTGCTGGCCACCGAGTCCGAGTTCAGTGATAACACCATCAACCTGAACGCCGAAGCAGGAAAAAACCACTACGTACGTCAGTCGATCAAGATGGGCGTCTTCGTCGGCGGAGCACAGCTTCAGGAAGTATCCGAGTCAGAAGGGCAAAAAGGTGTCGCCGACACTGAACTGGCCCGCTAAACCATAGCCATCTGATTCAGTGCACTGCTTCAAACTCGCCGTACAGGTCCAGGCACTCATAACAGAGGACGCTGTACGACGAGTTAGCAAAAATATCTAACACCAGACACCTAGCCCGCCTCTACGCACCAGCGACTTTATGCCCGACGTCGCTCGCAAAAAATCTGCGACTTATGGGTTCGCCGCGATAAAGCTAACCACCACCTCAGCCAGTACTTCGCCTTGGTCTTCTTGCAAGAAGTGCCCGCCATTCACAATGGTGGTGTGAGCCTGGCCTTGGGTACCGGGGATCAGCTTCTGCATCAGCTTGTCGCCCCCCGCGGTGATCGGGTCAGAGTCACTGAAGGCGGTGAGAAACGGCTTATCCCACTTCATCAATACCGTCCAGGCGGCGCGATTCTTCTCGGCAGCAGGGTCTGTGGGGGTGATCGGCACCAGCAGGGGAAACTGCCGAGCGCCTTCCTTGTAGGATTCATCTGGATACGGCGCGTCGTAGGCATCGATCACTGCTTGCGGCAGTTCGGTAGTGGTCGCGCGGTTGATAATCGCGCCTGCCGGAAACTCGGGGACTTTCTGTGAATAGTCCTGCCAGCTCTTGAAGGCGTCGCCAGGGTTGTAATCGCCCGTGGGCAACATGGTGTTGGCGGCGACTACGCGGGCGAAGCGCTGTGGGTTCTCCGCCACCAGGCGCAGGCCAATCAACCCGCCCCAATCCTGACAAACCAGGGTGATGTGCTGCAGGCTGAGCTGCTCAAGTACGGCCTGCATCCAGTCAACATGGCGTTGATAGGTGTAGTCGCTGCGCTTGCTCGGTTTGTCGGAGCGACCGAAACCAACCAGGTCGGGAGCGATAACCCGATGGCCGGCGGCGACCAGAATCGGGATCATCTTGCGGTACAGGTAACTCCACGACGGCTCGCCATGCAGAAGCAGTACGGGCGGCGCATCCGCAGGGCCTTCATCTAGGTAATGCACACGCAACTGGCTACCTTCGCCATCATCAACACTGAGGTAATGGGCGGCGAAGGCATAGCCGGGAAGATTGTCGAAGCGGCTGTCTGGGGTACGCAGGACGTCCATGGATAAGCCTCTGGCAATGGGGAGAGAACGGAGCATGTACCCAGCAACGCTAGCGTTCAACCACGTGCATGACGTGAATACCACCTTATTCGGAGGCCCAGGTGCCGTGTAGCAAAAGCTCGATTGAAGCGCCCGCCCAGCTCAGGTTGCACACAAGGCACCCTGCAAATCACTGCGGGTACAACGCCACGTAACGTCATCTGCAACGCTCGCCTTAGCCGCTTTAAAGACGTGAATCACTTGCTTGCACACATGCCACTGCTCTGACCGGCGGTTAAATAGCCACAAGCTGGCTCATGCCCCGCAGTGGTCGCTCAGGCCCGCTACAGGTAGGGCTCAATATTGCCGAGCGCCCGCGCGACGTACTCGTCCTTCTCCCCTACCGGCGCCACGTAATGCAACGCCTCGGCTGCCGCATCACGCCCAACCAGACGCGCCAGCGTCCATGCGGCGAGATAGATTGAGGCAAGACAGCCGCCGGCAGTAGCCAGGTTGCCACGAGCAAAGAACGGTTGTTCCAGCACCTCGATGCCCGCCTCTTGCACCCAGGGTTTAGTGGTGAGGTCAGTGCAACCCGGAACGCCGTTGAGCAACCCCGCCTTGGCCAACAGCAAGGTGCCGGAACACTGCGCGCCGATCAGTTGGCGTGCCGGATCGAGTCGCCCCAGCACCTGCATGATGGCGGCGTCCTGAGCAATTTCGCGGGTCTTGATGCCGCTACCGACCAGCACCGCGTCGAATGATTCGATCTCGTCCAAACGCGCCTGACGATGCAGCGTCACGCCGTTCATCGAGGTCACCGCTTCGCTCGGTGCCGCCAGCGACACACGCCAGTCCGGTTGCTTGATGCGATTAAGGATGCCCAAAGCAATCAGCGAATCCAGTTCGTTGAAGCCGTCAAAGGTGAGGATGGCGATATGCATGGCGAAGCCTGCGCGATGGAGTTCGTGCCATTCTCAAGGCCGTGTGGCTCGACGAATAGACACAGTCGGGCACCATGATGACCATACAGCCGTCGACGTGCAGAACAACCGCAGCTGCTGTTACGAACCTGAGCGAGCCGTCATGCGCAGCGGCCTGACAAAGAGCACACAGCAGAACGCCACGGGCCCAGTAGCTAGGCGCGGTTTTACCCCAGCACACTATGCAGCTGCCTCGATGAAGCAAAGGTCTAGCGTGACGCCTGGCCTGAAGAACAGGTCTCATGATCGGCCGCTTCCTGCCGATCACCTGCGCAAGCGTCTATGCCGCAGCCACTGCGCTGGCATGGACAGATAACGCCACTTGCTAACGTCGTTTCCGCCTATTAAGGAATGGCCTCATGAGCCTTGATTCTCTGACCCTGAAAACCCGCCTGATATTCGCAGTAGCCATTCCCTGTATTGCCCTGATTCTGGTGGCGGTGACCAGCTTGAGCAGCATGTCCACCATGCAGAGCGAGGCCAGTGCGTTATACCTCAACACCTCTGCCCCCATGCGCGCCATGGCCGAAGCCGCCTCACGTATCCCGCGTATGCGCGTGGGTATCGACATGATGCTGCTGCAGGAAACGGCGCTGCGCGACGAGCGCGGGGTCAAAACCCGCGTTCAGGAAGCACTCAACGAAGACATTCCCGGCATGCGCGAGGCCATGCGCAACGCGGTCGAGGCTCAGGTCAACCCGGATCGCAAGGCGCAGGCACAGCGCCTGCTGCAACAGTTTGAAAGCATGGTCAGCAATGAACTGACGCCGCTGCTACAGGCCCTCGACGGCGGCGACATGGGCCGCGCCCAGCAGATCTACCGCGAGCAATACGCCAAAAGCTATGGGGTTATGCGCCAGGGCGCCAACGAGCTTCTCGACGGCCTGCTGCAACAAGCTGAGCAGCAAAACCAGCGCAGCAATGAAAGCTATGTCAACGGCCGCAGCCGTCAATTGATCATCATCACCCTTGGCCTGTTGGTGTCCTTTATCACGGCCTGGTTGATCGTCACCAACCTGCGTCGGCGCGTCTCCATCTTGCAGGACAAACTGGGCAATGCCGCCGAGAACCTGTCTCTGAACACCCGTATCGAACTGCCCGGCGAAGACGAGCTGAGCCAGATTGCCAACAGCTTCAACCGCTTTATCGCCAAGGTCCACAGCACCATGGAGCAGTTGGCAGGCAACTCACGTCAGCTGTCCGCGATGGCTCGTGAAGTGGCCGAGCGCGCGCGCCTGACGCAGAGCAACTGCACCTCGCAGAGCGACCGCACGGTGCAGGTCGCCACTGCCATCCATGAGCTTGGTTCGACCGTCAATGAAATTGCCGGCAATGCTGAAAATGCCGCCCATGTGGCCCGCGAAGCCAGCCGTCACGCCAGCGATGGCCGCGAAGTGGTGGCCCAGGCACACCAACAGATCGACACACTCAGTGGCGAACTGGAGCAAGCCTCCAACGTAGTCGAGGCGCTTGCAGGGCAGATCAATGGGATCAGCTCGACACTCAATACCATCCGCAGCATCTCCGAGCAGACCAACCTGCTGGCCCTCAACGCCGCTATCGAAGCCGCCCGTGCTGGCGAGCAAGGTCGCGGGTTCGCCGTGGTGGCCGACGAGGTTCGCACCCTCGCCAGCCGCTCGGGCGCCTCGACCGAAGAAATTCAGCAGGTGATCAACCGTCTGCAGGCCGAATCCCGCGCGGCGGTGGATGTCATGTCCCGCGGACGTCAGCAGAGCGAACGTGTGGTGGAGTATGCCGGCAAGGCCTCGGCCGCACTGGAGCAGATCAACGGCCACATCACCCAAATCAGCGATCAGAACATTCAGGTCGCCACCGCGACCGAAGAGCAATCCTGCGTGGTCGAGGAGATCAACCGTAACGTCGAAGAAATCAACAACCTAACCCAGGAAACCACGCGCATCGCCGACCAGCTCAACCAGTCCAGCACCAGCTTGCAGGACCTGTCGACACAACTGGACGAACTGGTCGGGCACTTCAAGCTGTAAGCCACGGCAGCGCCTAACCTATGGCGCCCAAGCAGTGCGCTAACGTGATGAACCGGCCCGACATCGCGCGCTGCGAACAGCCTCTGGCGCAGGTGCTGGGCCAAGCCGCAACCGGTTAGTGGCAGAGGGGTAAAGCAAACAGCTGCGCCCCCAGCCAAGCGGCCAGGTAAGCACCAAGCCCGAACACCAGATGGGTGACCAGCGCTCGCAGCCGGACCTGCCAAGGATTGGCCATGCGCGAGGCCGCCAGGCCCATGCCGAACGCTGGCTGCATCAGCAGCAAGGGCGCCGCCACGCTGACAACGCCCAACAGCAGCGCCGGTATTAACGTTGGCTGGCACAGCCACTGCGGCCCTGCTAGCGCCACAAACAGGCCGACGAAGGCCACGCCGATCAGGTAATGGCAGTACCAGCCCAGCAGCCGCTCACCGCGTACGGCTTGCGACTTGCCGATGGCTGCATGCTGGAAACGGCCATGGCGCATATGCCCCAGCCAACGCCCGACCAGGGCGTAGTCCAGCGAGGCAATGCCGAACAAGCGTCGCCGCGCCAGCGCCCAGGCATCCATCAGCAGCGTTGCGCCCACGCCCAGCAACAGCACATACAGAATCAATTGGCTGTTCATATCCACCTCTTTTGCTTTGTCTGAAAGGCTGTTTTCATAAGCCTGCCAGTTCAAGCCAACTTGAGGTCAAGGATGCAAGAGATGGATATCGGTAAAGTTTCGCGCGCGTCAGGGTTGCCGACGTCGACGTTGCGCTATTACGAAGAAAAAGGGTTGATCCGCTCCATCGGCCGCAACGGCCTCAAGCGGGTATTCAGCGAATCAGTGATCCAGCGCCTGGCGCTGATCGCCCTCGGCCGCGAGGCGGGGTTTTCCCTGGATGAGATTGCCGCCATGCTCGCGGCAAGCACCCAGCCAGCGATTGACCGCGCGCAACTGCAAGCCAAGGCCGACGAGCTGGATCGCAGCATTAAACGTCTCAGCGCCATCCGCGACGGCCTGCGCCACGCCGCGTCCTGCCCGGCGGAAAACCACCTGGAGTGTCCAAAATTCCAGCAGCTGATGAGCCTGGCCGCACGCACCACGGCCAGAACCAGGGTTCACCCGCCGATCAAATAACGGGCTTGATCAGCACGCCAACCGTTACGGCGCGCCAAACAGCGCAGTCCAGTAAATCCCCGCGTCGCTTTTCGGATCATTAGCGTAGGCGGCGCCCAGCTCGCTGAATTGCGGGCTCATCAGGTTGGCGCAGTGGCCGGGGCTGGCCAGCCAACCGTCGACCACTTTGCGCGGGGTATCCAGGCCGGCAGCGATGTTTTCGCCGATGCGTTGCCCGCTGTAACCAGCCAGTTCCGCACGGTCGCCTGGGGTACGGCCGTCAGGGTCCTGGTGGTCGAAGAAGTTGTTATTGGCCATGGCCCGGCTGTGGGCTTCAGCGGTGCTGCCCAGGGTGGCATTCCAGACCAGCGGCGCGGCGGCGGCAAAGGCTTGGCTACCGCACTGGCGCGCCGTGCTGCGTGCGCTGTTGAGTTGTTCGAGCAGCTTCTGCCCTTCTGCCTGCCAGTCGCCCAGGCGCGCAGTTAGCAGTGGCCGGGCAAGCAGAATGCGCCACTCGCGGTCCTGCTGTTTGACGCCGATATCGACAAATTGCGGATCGAGCACGACCTTGCAGAAGCTCTCCTGCAGCACTTTCAGTGCCGCAGCCGCATCACGCGGGCCGGACAGACTGATGGCCTGCACATTGACCATCGGGTAGCCGGCTGCAGTCATTGCCTGCTGCAAATCCCCCGAGCGACCAACCGGCTGCACCAGACGTGGATCGGCCTTTAGTGGCGGCAGCTCAGCAGAGGCCTGATCACCACAGCGCTGCACTTCACTGCGGTAGTTATTGATCAACCCGACCAGCTGCACATCCTCTGCGGCCTGCGCGCCTGCGGCGCAAAACAGCGCCAACCCCAGAGCGACGAACGCCCGAATAAAACCCTTGCTAGTCATAAATCCCCTCGACCTGGCCATGCTCATGCGGCGTGCCCACAACTGTGGTCGAGTGATCTTGGCGCACCTCGCGCGCTGAAACCAGCCCAATGCGCAGGCCGGATCAGCAATGAAAAAGACTCAGAAGCTGTTTCGGGTCTCGCGAGCTAGAGCCATGCAAGGCAAGGCAAGGCAAGGCAAGAACAGGCTAGGAAGCGGAGTTTACTGGTGTAAATGAGCATTCCGAGTCTGTTCTTAACGCAGCAGGGCCGACGCGCAGCAGATCCGAGACGGCTTTTTAAACGTAAATGCTGACGCCGCCTCTAGCCTGCAGCCAATCGCGATAGGTGGTCAGCGAGTCGGTCTGTTTATCACCGTTGTAGCCGACAAAGCTGTCGGTTTTGTCGAGGCCAGCGTCGACCAGTTTGTTGATCTGCGCGAGCAGCTTGGCGGCGTCTTCACGGTCCAGCTCGGCGACATCTGGCAAGGCAATTTTCGAAGTGTCGCTGTTCTGCTCGGCGACCGGGCGGAAGCGATCACTGGCAATGGCGTTGCTGGCACCGCTGCTCTCGGCGTTCATTGCGCGCAGCAGGCCACCGCGGCTGTTGGCCACCATGCCGCTGGCAAAACGGCGAATTTCCGCAAGCGGATCCGCCGCGCTGGTGCTCGGCTTGTCCGTACTGCTGCCATTGCCTGCAGCCCCGGCGGTGCTGGGTTTGGCGGTGTTGGCAAAGTAGCTCGCCAGCGGCGAGTTGTTGGAAATACTGGTCATGGCGAATCCCTGCATAGGTCAGCTGGCAGGCATTTCTGCAGAATATGGGCCAACCATTCACAAGCCAGTAAAACCAAGGTTTCCCGCCTATTCAGCGTTGAATAGAGAGGAAGCCCTTTGCCGCCTAAGGCAGGCTGTTGCCGCTGACAGGCAGTGCCCACTTTTGTGAAGCCCTGAAACGACAGCGCCCCCGCAGAAACCTGCGGGGGCGCGTGAGACTTAATGGGCAGCGTGCCTGATCGGCTGCCCGTGAACGTTTGGTTTAGACGGCGCGCAGCTGTTCCTCGGCGAGGAAGTCCTCTTCCAGCAGCGCATCTTGACCAGGGATATCGCCGCTTTCATTAGCCGGCAGTGGGGTAACGCGCTTGCTGCGCAGTTTGCCAAATTGATGTTCAAGGGCGTGGTGCAGTTTCTCGATGGAGCCATCGATGGCCTGTTCCAAGGACTCGGCCTTGTGGGTAACGGAAATAGGTTGCAGGCCTTTTGGCCGTGCTTCGATCTGGCAGCGTTTGTCATACGCGCCGGCTTTTGCACCGTTGTCGTCATGCAGGTGAACAACAATGCGGGTCAGTTCGTCATCGTAGCGCTCCAGCTTGCTGGAAACACTGGCACTCACCCACTCAACTAAACGGGCACTGCCTTCGATGTGGTTATCGCTGTGAACTTGGATTTGCATAAAGCTTTCCTTCTTCAACTGTTCGCGAATAGCGCCGCCTACCAAGGCGACAACTCCAGCCTACGCCATTGTGCCCCCCTTTAGGCAAGCACTAAGACGTTGGTCTTAACCACAATTTTGCGCCGCTGCTGCCCTAAATTCGCTGCAAGCCTTGTGACGCTTGAGTTACAAGGCTATGGCTGCAAATCAAACAAGATTTTTCCGCTTTCCATGTCACCCGGCATGGAGAAATGTTCATGGGCGATAAGCCATTGCCCGCCCTGCTGACGGAAACACTGGCTTACACGCATCCAGCTGCTGTGCAGTTCGCCCTTGTCATCGCTGCCGCCACAGTGGAACAGGTAATGCACCACGGCCAGGTCGCCACTGAGCAGAAAGCTCGGCTGATGGATCTCGAACAAGCCCGGGCCGGGACACATTTCCATGCAGGCCTGCCAATGCGCCTGATAGGCCGCACTGCCCTGGAAACGCAGCGGGCCGATGGCATCGTAGGCCACTACATCCTCGGCGTAGTGGCGCATGATCTGGCTGACATCTTTGGATCGGCAGGCGGCGGCCCAGGAGTCCAGCTGCTGTTGAATCTGCGATTGTGCGTTGCCCATGGTCGTACTCCTAGCGCTTAAGGCTTGGTTGAGGCGCAGCAATCATGTGCTGCTGTCGGTTGCTGGTATTCGTCGTGCAGGCGGGTCCAGTGCATGCCCTTACCTTCTAGATCGGGCATGCCATCCCAGCCTTCACCACGACCGAATGGGGTGAGATCGAGGTAATGGAAGCTGCTCATCAGCATTTCCAGGCCACGGCCGTAACTGGAGTAACAGTGATAAACCTGTGCTCCATCACGCAGAAATACGCTGACGCCGGGCTGCTCGCCCTGCACGTGGTAATTTAGGCCCAGTCGCTCTAAATCAGCCTTGTCACGGTAGTTGTACTCGACCGGAGCGACCTGCTCGTCAGTCGTGGCGTGGTAGTCGTAGTTGAACGCGCTGCCCAGCGAGGAATACCAGGGCAAGGTCCAGCCCATACGCCGCTGAAACGCCTGCAGATCGGCCAATGGCGCGCGGGAAACCAGCACCAGCGTGGTGTCACGGGCATGCAGATGAGCCTGGTGGCCGACATTGTCGACCAGGCAGGAACAACCGTCGCAGCCCTCGCCGCGGTCCATGTGGTACATGAAGTGGTAGACGATCAGCTGACTGCGCCCGGCGAACAGATCGGCCAAACCCAGCTCACCCTCCGGCCCCTGAAAACGGTAATCGGCCTCAACCTTGACCATCGGCAGCTGGCGGCGCTCGGCGTTCAGCGCATCGCGCTGCTGGGTCAGCGCCTTTTCTTTGGCCAGCAAAGCCTTGCGGGCAAGCAGCCACTGCTCACGACTGGCAATCTTGGGGTATTCAGGACGACTCATGGGCAGTGCTCCTTTTCCGTTGTTTAAGCAACTCGGGCAGCGTGCGCTCTAGACCTGCAGCTCGCGTACTGGGCGGACCTCCACACAACCGACACGCGCCGCCGGAATATGCCCGGCCAGCTGGATCGCTTCGTTGAGGTCGCGGGCCTCGACTAGGTAGAAACCGGCGAGCTGCTCTTTGGTCTCGGCAAACGGGCCGTCGATGATCGACAGCTTGCCGCCGCGCATGCGCACCGTGGTGGCGGTCTGCACCGACTCCAGCGCTTCGGCGGCAAGCATGCGGCCGCTAGTGGCCACCGACTCGGCATAGGCGAAGCATTCTTCGTCACGCGGGCTGTCGGGCGAGTTATGCAGCTCATGCTCGTTGCTATAGACCAAGCACAGGTATTTCATGGCGTTCTCCGGTGGTGTGGCGCGGTTACTGACTAATCGAATGGCGCGACGCGGAATCGACAGTGCCGCGCAAAATAATTTCAACGCTGACCAACGGTAGCCAAGCAGCGGGGATCTGCCAGGCGAATGGCAGCTCAGTCGGCCGCCAACTGATCCAGGCGCATCTGCAGAAACTGCCGATCGGCGCCCTGCTGGACCAGCTCAAGCGCCCGCAGATAGGCATCACGCGCAGGCGTTACACGGCCCAGGCGGCGATTGAGATCGGCGCGAGCGGCATGGGCCAGGTGATAGTCGGCCAGTTCGCCGCTGGTCAACAGCGCGTCGATCAGCGCCAGTCCGGCTTCGGGGCCTTGCTGCATGGCCACCGCCACGGCGCGATTAAGTTCGATCACCGGTGATGGATTCAGGCGTAGCAAGGCGTCGTAGAGCCCGACGATCTGCGCCCAGTCGGTCTGCTCGGCGCTGGCAGCTTCGGCATGTACGGCGGCGATCGCCGCTTGCAGGGTGTAGCCAGCGAAGCGCCGTGAATGCAGGGCCTGTAACACCAGGGCGTCGCCCTCGGCGATCAGCGCGCGGTCCCACTGGCGGCGGTCCTGCGCCTCCAGCAGCACCACTTCGCCGCTGGCCGAGCTGCGTGCACTACGCCGCGACTCGTGCAGCAGCATCAGCGCCAGCAGGCCCTGCACTTCCGGCTCGGGAAGCAGTTCCAGCAGCAGACGCGCCAGGCGGATGGCTTCATCGGACAGGTGCGCGCGGGTCAATGAGTCGCCGGAGCTGGCGAAATAACCTTCATTGAACACCAGGTAGATCACCCGCAATACCGCGTCCAAACGCTCGGGCAATTCGCTGCGCCCAGGCACCTCATAAGGGATACGTGCATCGCGAATTTTCGCCTTGGCGCGAACGATGCGCTGGGCAAGGGTGGCGGGTGTGGTGAGAAAGGCGCGGGCGATTTCCTCGGTGCCCAGATCGCAGACTTCGCGCAGGGTCAGGGCCACTTGGGCATCGCTGGCCAGCGCCGGGTGGCAGCAGGTGAAGATCAGCCGCAGGCGGTCGTCTTCAAGCAGCTCGCCCTCTTCCACCGCTGCGTCATCGGCCAGGTCAAACTGTTCATCCAGCTGCTGGAAACGCCGCTGCCGGCGCAGGTTATCGATAGCCTTGAAGCGCCCCGCCGACACCAACCAGGCACGTGGATTGGCCGGCACACCGCTCTGCGGCCATTGCTCCATGGCCGCGCGGAAGGCTTCGTGCAGCGCCTCCTCGGCCAGGTCGAAATCGCCCAGCAAACGAATCAGGGTGGCCAGCACGCGGCGCGATTCATCGCGGTAGAGCTGCGCGAACTGGGCCTGCAGTGCAGCTGGAAACTCCATTCCAGTGATCTCCGTAAAGCGCCTGACGACGGCGCGACCCACCACCGCGACGCCTAGGCCGTTCCCACACTAGCGCATCACGCGCGCTTCAGCTTTTGAGCCGATAACCGGTTTTGAAGATAAAGCCCACCGCCAGGATGCATAGCAGCAGAAAGCCGAGAATCATCGCCAGGCTCAGGCCGACGTTAACGTCGGAGACGCCGTAGAAGCTCCAGCGGAAGGCGCTGATCAGGTACACCACCGGGTTGAACAGGGTCACCGTCTGCCAGGCCGGTGGCAGCATGCTGATCGAGTAGAACGCGCCGCCGAGGAAGGTCAGCGGCGTGACGATCAACGCTGGTACCACCTGCAGCTTCTCCCAGCCATCGGCCCACACGCCGATGATGAAGCCGAACAGGCTGAAGGTCAGCGCGGTAAGCACCAGAAACGCCAACATCCAGACTGGGTGAAGAATCTCGAAATCGACAAACAACCGCGCGGTAATCAGGATCACCAGGCCGAGAATGATCGACTTGGTGGCCGCCGCGCCGACATAGCCAAGCAGAATTTCCAGGTAGGACACCGGCGCCGATAGCAGCTCGTAGATGCTCCCCGAATATTTGGGCATGTAGATGCCAAACGAGGCGTTGGAAATGCTCTCGGTGAGCAGCGCCAGCATGATCAGCCCCGGCACGATAAACGCGCCGTAGCTGACGCCCTGCACCTGGGTCATGCTCGAACCGATGGCTGAACCGAACACCACGAAATACAGCGAGGTGCTGATCACCGGGGTGGCGATGCTCTGCAACAGAGTGCGCCAGGTGCGCGCCAGCTCGAACAGGTAGATGGCGCGGATTGCATAAAAATTCATAGCCGCGACTCCTGCACGAGGTTGACGAAAATATCTTCCAGAGAACTCTGGCTCGACTGCAGATCCTTGAAGTCGATGCCGCGCTGTGCCAACTCTTTGAGCAGCTCAGCAATACCGGTGTGCTCGCTCTGGGTGTCGAAAGTGAACACCAGGGCGTGGCCCTCATCCGCCAGTTCCAGGGCATAGCGCGCCAGCTCAGCAGGGATGCTCGCCAGCGGCTGCTGCAGTTGCAGGGTCAGCTGTTTCTTGCCGAGCTTGTGCATCAGCGCCTGCTTGTCTTCCACCAGAATGATCCGGCCCTTGCTGATCACCCCAATGCGGTCGGCCATTTCCTCGGCCTCCTCGATGTAGTGGGTGGTGAGGATAATGGTCACGCCGCGCTCACGCAGGGCCCGCACCATGTTCCACATATCACGGCGTAGCTCGACATCGACGCCAGCAGTGGGTTCGTCGAGAAACAGAATTTGCGGTTCGTGGCTCAACGCCTTGGCGATCATCACCCGGCGCTTCATGCCGCCGGATAGCTCGAAAATCTTCGCGTCGCGCTTGTCCCACAGCGACAGGTCCTTGAGCAGTTGCTCCAGATAAGCCGGATTGGGCTTCTTGCCGAACAGGCCACGACTGAACTTCACCGTCGCCCAGACGGTTTCAAACACATCGCTGACCAGCTCCTGCGGCACCAGGCCGATCTGCCCACGGGCGGCGCGGTAGTCCTTGATGATGTCCTTACCGCCTACCAGCACTCGCCCGCCGCCCGGGTTGACGATGCCGCAGATAATGCTGATCAGGGTGGTCTTGCCCGCGCCGTTGGGGCCAAGCAGCGCAAAGATCTCGCCGGGGCGAATATCCAGATTGATGTCCTGCAGCGCCGGATGGCCACTGGCGTAGGTCTTGCTCAGTTGCTGAATCGAGATTACCGGTTGCACGGAAGGGCCTTGCCTGAAGAAAAGAAGCCACAGTGTATGAAAACCCAGGCGAGGTGCAACGGTCGGTTTGCCTAGACAGGAGCGCGCGTGTTGGCTGCAGGGCGTGGCGACAAGGCCGTCAAGTGCGGCTATACCAGGCAGGACATTCTGCTCACAAAGCCCCTCTGCCCCCATCGCTTCGAGAGGAGACGCAATATGGACCGATTCACCGGTGGTTGCCTGTGCGGCAACGTGCGCATCGAGGCATCGGGACGGCCTTACCGGGTCGGCCTTTGTCACTGCCTCGACTGCCGCAAGCATCATGGCGCGCTATTTCACGCCTCCGCGGTGTTCCCTCAGGAGGCGGTGACGATCACTGGCGAAACACGCGATTACGCCGGGCGGTTTTTCTGCCCGCGCTGCGGTTCCTCAGTATTTGGCCGCAGCGCAGACGAAATCGAAGTGAATCTGGGCACCCTGGATGTCCCAGACCAGCTGCAGCCCACCTACGAACTCTGGACCATTCGCCGCGAGTCCTGGTTGCCGCCATTCCTGCTCAGCAAGCGCTACGAGCGGGATCGTGATGCCACTGATCGCTTTGAGGAGTAAGTGATGCCAAGGGCGGCCAAGACCTCGCCTACCGGCTCGCCGGGCATTCGCGGTCGGGTTAAGGGCAGCGTTAGCCGCCAAGTAAACAGCCGCAATTGGCACAGCAACGTTGAGCGGCCATGGATGCGGCTGCTAGGCTGGGCTTGGTTTTATGCAGACAAGGAAATAGACCATGGCTCTTCGTCAACACCTCGCCAGCCTCAGCATCCTCGCCCTGCTGGCCGCTTGCAGCTCACAACCGCCGGTGCAGCAAACCGCCGAAATCAGCGGTGACTGTAATGTCGAGCAGGTCCACGGCACGCTCGGGCAGACCGCCAACGTCAAACTGATCGAGCAGGTGCAACAACAGGCCAACGCCAAGACCCTGCGCGTCCTCGCCCCCGGCGACGCCGCCACCATGGATTACAACCCGCAGCGCCTGAATATCGATATCGATGAAAGCGAAGTGATCATCCGTCTAAGCTGCGGCTGAACGCCCCTTAATTAAGCGAAGAGACGTCCAGGTTGTTAGGCCTCAGTAACGGTAATGACCGGCGGCGATGGCCACCTGCAGCTCGCGAGTCAGTGGCACATAACGGTCTGACCCTGGCAGCCAGGCGTACAGCGGGTCGCTACACCGCTCAAGGTCATAGGCCTGCTCCTTTAATGGCGCTTTCTTGTGTTTGAAGGTACCCGTAGTTTCCATTTCTGCACTCAAACGCAAGAACAGCGGCACGGCGTAGGCCGGCAGTTCCTGGCGTAAGTGCGTGAGCAGCGCTTGGAAATCAAAATCCTCTGGCGCGCAGGCCAGACGGATACAGGCCATGCCCGCGCGGCCGTTGGTGTTGGCCACCTCGACGCCATAGACCACGGTCTCGCTGACCTCGGCAACGCCATCCAGCACCGCTTCGACCTGGGTGGTAGACACGTTCTCGCCCTTCCAGCGGAAGGTATCGCCAAGGCGGTCGACAAACTGCGCGTGGCGAAAGCCCATGTCGCGCATCAGGTCGCCGGTGTTGAACCAGGCGTCGCCCGGCTCGAACACATCGCGCAGGATGCAACGCTCGGTGTCACGGGTATTGGTGTAACCATGGAACGGCGACTTGTCGGTGATCTTGCCCAGCAGCAGGCCAGCCTCGCCCTTGGCCACACGCTGCAGGTGGCCGTTCTCACGCAGCGGCGCCTCGCGCTCCTGATCGTAGCGAACGATGGCGTAGGGATAGGGTGAGAAGCCCACGGTGTTGTCGAGATTAAGCAGGTTGGTAAAGCCGATATTGCCCTCGCTAGAAGCGTACAGTTCGACCACCCGTTCGACCGCGAAGCGCTGCTTGAACGCCTGCCAGATGCTCGGGCGCAGCCCGTTGCCGACCATCACGCGGATCGGATTGGCGGCGTCGCTGGGGCGCGCCGGCTGGTCAAGCAGGTAACGGCACAGCTCGCCGACATAACCGAAGGCGGTCGCCCGATGCCGCTCCACCTCATCCCAGAAACGGCTGGCGCTGAACTTGCGCACCATAATCAGCGCCGCTTGGCCGGCCAGTACCGAGCCCCAGCACACCACCATGGCGGTACCGTGATAGAACGGCAGGCTGACGTACATGCGGTCCTCGCGGCCCAGGCGCACGGCAGCAAAACCGAAGGCACCGTAGCCCTTCATAAAGCGCCCGTGGTTGAACACCACGGCTTTCGGCAAGCCGGTGGTGCCTGAGGTGTAGATGTAAAAGCACGGATCATCCGCGCGCACTGCGCGTTCCAGCAACGCCGCATCGACGGGATAGTCATGCAGCGCGGCGGCTGGGTGCTGCCAGCCTGCGGGGGCCTCGCCAGGATCGCGCCAGGTTGGGCGGTCGGCAAAGTAGTGACAGGCATCGGCGGGCAGCGCCACCTCCGCTGCGATTTCCGTGAAAGCGTCCAGCAGCTCCTCACCCACCAGCACCATGCGCGGCGATGCCAGACTGATGCTGTGGGCCAGCACGCGGCCGCGTTGACTGCTGTTGATCAGCGCGCTGACCGCACCGAGCTTGGCACAGGCGACGACCCCGGCGAGCAGCTCGAAGCGGTTCTCGAACATCAGCGCCACGCTGTCGCCCTGGCGCAGGCCATGAGCACGCAGATAGTGCGCCAGCTGGTTGGCCCAGCGGTCGAACTCGGCGTAGGTGAGTTGTTCGTCGCCCTGAATCAGCGCCACGCCATGCGGATTGTCGCGCGCCGCCTCCTCGATACAACTGGCCAGGCTGACGGGGTAATCGCCACGGCTGCGATTGCCAATATGCAACCCCTTGACGATAGCGGGCAGGTCGACAAGCAGGCGCGGCAAGCGAGACAGCAGGCGCGGCAAGGTGATCAGGTCAGCATGACTCATGGTGCAGGACTCCAGGCGGTGCGAAGCACTCGATGTTGTTTGCCGGTCAATCTAGTCGCTCGCTGCTGTGCTTTTAATAGCCAGCGGTTGCATCACAGTGGCAATTTGTCTCACCGGCAGCGCACAATCGAGCGACCCTGGTTGGAAAAGGACGCCCCATGCCACTGGCCCACACACCTAGCGCGACCGCTTCACAGTTGCTTGATCTGTACCTGTCGCTGCAGGGCTTCGGCCTGGCCGGCCCGGATGATCTGCAGGCACTAGGCGTCGAGCTGGAGCAGTTGAAAAACCTGGAAATGCGCGTACCCGTGCGCTGGGCCCTGCACCTCTGGCAGCGCGCAGCCAGCCGTGGTGCGCGTGCGGAAATCGGCCTGCTGGTCGGCCAGCAGCGCGGCCTGCACACCCGTGGGCCGGTTGCCCATTTGGCCGCGCAGAGCGCCACGCTGGGTGAGGCCATCGAACTGTTTCGCCGCTATATCCCGGTGATGAGCGAAGGCGAGAACCTGCGCGTTGAAGCATTTGCCGGGCGGGTGCGCATCCATTTTCTGTTCAATGCACCGCTGCTCGGCCACGCCGTAGTCAGCGAGCACAGCCTCAGTTCCGCGCTGTGCTGGGCGCGTCAACTCACGGGGGTGCGAGTGATGCCGCAGGCCGTGGGCTTTCGTCATGCACCACTGGCAACACCTGCGATCTATCGGCAGGTGTTCGGGGTGTCGCCACGCTTTACCGAGACCTTCGATTACCTCGACCTGCTGGAGAGCGATCTACAGCTACCGGTACTGGGGGCCAATACCTATCTCAAGGACCTGATGCAGCAACGGGTAAGCGCCATGCAGGCTCAGTTGCCGACACAGCACAGCACCCGCCTGCAGGTGTTGCAGTTGATCGAGCAAAACCTGCTCAGCGGTGATCTGTCGGCAGACGGTGTAGCGCGGCACCTGGCCATCAGCCGGCAAACCCTGCACCGCCACCTGCGTGAAGAAGGCTGTTGTTTCTCTGAACTGTTGGCCCACGTTCGCCGCCAACATGCGCTGCAACGTTTGCAGCAGCCCGGCTGCCGGGTCGAGGCGCTCAGCCGCGAACTGGGCTTCAGCGAGCCGAGTGCCTTCTACAAAGCCTTCAAGGGCTGGTTTGGCCTGTCGCCGAAAGCCTACCAACAACAGGCTGCTGACGAGTCGACAGATTTAACTAAGCCAGGCAGACCGGGCATACTGGCGCACCTGTAAACCAGTCGGCCGCCCGTTTCCATGCGTATTCACGTCACCTTTATCGATCGCGTTGGCATCACCCAGGAAGTGCTGGCCCTGCTCGGCGGGCGCAATCTCAACCTGGACGCGGTAGAGATGGTGCCACCCAACGTCTATATCGACGCGCCGACCTTGAGCCCCGCAGTGCTCGACGAGCTGCGCGAGGCGCTGTTCAAGGTACACGGCGTACAGGCCGTGACAATTGTTGACATCCTCCCAGGCCAACGCCGCCACTTGCAGCTCGATGCCCTGCTCGCTGCCATGACCGATCCGGTACTGGCGGTCGACAGCCAGGGCCGCGTACTGCTGGCTAATCCCGCGCTGATCGAACTGTCCGGCCAGCAACCTGATGGGCTGGGCATTGGCGAGCTATTCGCCGACCTGCAGTTGCAAACGGAACTGCTCGACCAGGGCTTCCGCCTGCCGATGCGCGAAGTCACCCTCAAGGGCCAGGCCCTGCTGCTCGATGCGCAGCCGATTACCGAAGGCGTTGATGGCGGCGCGCGGCGCCTGGCCGGCGGTCTGCTCAGTCTGTATGCACCGAGTCGGATCGGCGAACGCCTGGCGGCGCTGCACCACGACCATGCCGAGGGTTTCGACTCGCTGCTCGGCGACTCTGCGCCGATTCGTAACCTGAAAACCCGCGCCCAGCGCGTCGCCACCCTGGATGCGCCGCTGCTTATTCAGGGCGAAACTGGCACCGGCAAAGAGCTGGTGGCGCGCGCCTGCCACGCCATCAGCACACGCCGCACGGCGCCCTTTCTTGCATTGAACTGTGCGGCATTGCCGGAGAACCTCGCCGAAAGCGAGCTGTTCGGCTATGCCCCCGGCGCCTTTACCGGCGCTCAGCGCGGCGGCAAGCCGGGGCTGCTGGAGCTGGCCAACCAGGGCACGGTGTTTCTCGATGAGATTGGCGAGATGTCGCCGTACTTGCAGGCCAAGCTGCTGCGTTTCTTGAGCGATGGCAGCTTCCGCCGGGTAGGCGGCCAGCATGAGGTCAAGGTCAATGTGCGCATCCTCAGCGCCACCCACCGCGACCTGGAAAAGATGGTCAACGAAGGGGGCTTCCGCGAAGACCTGTTCTATCGCCTCAATGTACTCAACCTGGAAGTGCCGCCGCTGCGCGAGCGCGGTCAGGACATTCTGCTACTGGCGCGGCACTTTATGCAGCAGGCCTGCGCGCAGATCCAGCGCCTGCCCTGCCGCCTAACCCCGGACACCTACCCGGCGCTGTTGGGCAACCGCTGGCCCGGCAATGTGCGCCAGCTGCAGAACGTGATCTTTCGCGCCGCCGCGATCTGCGAAAGCAACCTGGTGCAGATCGATGATCTGGATATCGCCGGCACCGCTGTGGCCGCGCAGCAGGCCGATGGCGAAGTCAGCAGCCTGGAAGACGCGGTAGCCGAGTTCGAAAAAGCCCTGCTGGAAAAGCTCTACCCCAGCCACCCCTCTACCCGGCAACTGGCCACCCGCCTGCACACCTCGCACAGCGCGATTGCCATGCGCCTGCGCAAATACGGGATTCCGGGTAAGCCGTAAACACGTCAATCAGAATGTGCCGTGGCGCCCTTTACCATCTTTGAAGCGCTGCGCTCCGGCCTGGGTTTCACCGCTGGCAATCACCGCCATGCCGCCGACAAATTCATTGGCCATGGCCTCGGCAAATGGCAGGCCCCACTGCGCATAGGAGCTGGCGCGGTCGGCGAGCATGCAGCTTTGCGGGAAGCCGGCAATCTTCAGCGCCAACTGCTGCGCGGCAGCCAACGCGCTACCGGCTGCGACCACCCGATTGACCAGGCCCATGCTCAGCGCCTCTTCAGCCAATACCGGGCGACCGGTGAGAATCAGATCCAGCGCGCGACCCTGGCCGATAATCCGCGGTAAACGCACGGTGCCGCCGTCAATCAAGGGCACGCCAAAACGCCGACAGAACACCCCAAGCACCGCGTTATCGGCCATTACCCGCAAGTCGGCGAGCAGCGCCAGCTCCAGGCCGCCGGCCACCGCATGGCCTTCGATGGCGGCAATCAGCGGTTTGCTCAGCTGCATGCGGCTCGGCCCCATCGGCCCGTCACCCTCGGTTTCCAGGCGATTGGCACACTCAGCACCTGCGGCCACCGCGCCCAGATCAGCGCCCGCACAGAAAGTCCCGTCCGCTCCCGCTAAGACGGCCACCCGCGCCTGCTCGTCGGCTTCAAAGGCCCGTAATGCGGCGGCCAGCGCCTCGGCAGTCGGCCGATCAACCGCGTTGCGCACCTCGGCGCGGTTGATGATCAGGGTAGTAACCGGACCGTTTTTTTCGATGATGACGCGCATAACCTGCTCCCTAAAAAGCCAAAGGCCGGCATATAGCCGGCCTTCACCTTAAAGCCCTGCGCGGTGGAAATCAGCCTGCTGACCGATCTCCCCGCCAGAGTGGCGCAATCAGAGGGCGAACTTCTGCAAGTTGGCCATCATCTCTTTCATCGCTTCAATATTGTCCTTCGGATGGGCCGCGCCCTCAAAGTCGCAAATCTGCGCAAAGTTAGCTGCCACGTCTTCGGGGCTATAGCCCTCACGCGGGTCAAAACCGGCGCCCAGGCTGCGCTCCCAACGCACTTTACCCATCCAGCCGCCACCGACCTCGAACAGGCCTGAAGTTTCTTCGCAGGCATTGCTCGCCAGGTACACCACCAGCGGGCTGACCAGCTCAGGCTTGAGCTGCTCGAACACCTGCGGCGGGATCAGCCCTTCGGTCATGCGCGTGCCGCCAGTCGGGGCAATGGCGTTGACCAGAATATTGTTCTTGCGCCCTTCGATGGCCAGGGTGCGGGTCAGGCCATACAGGCCGAGCTTGGCCATGCCGTAGTTGGACTGGCCGAAGTTGCCGTAGATGCCGGAGGTGGACGCGGTGAAGATCACTCGGCCATAGCCCTGCTCGCGCATGTGCGGCCAGGCGGCGCGAGTAACCTTGTAGGCGCCCTCGACGTGGACCTTGTAAACCAGGTCCCAGTCGGCGTCTTCCATCTTGTGGAAAGTCTTGTCGCGCAGGATACCGGCGTTGTTGACCACCACATCGATGCGGCCAAAGGTGTCCAGGGCACACTGTACGATCTTCTCGCCGTCGGTCACCGAATCATGGTTGGCCACTGCCGTGCCGCCAGCGGCGCGGATTTCCTCGACCACTTTGTCGGCCGCTGAGGCGTTGGCGCCTTCACCGTGGGTGCTGCCGCCCAGATCATTGACCACCACTTTGGCACCGTGTTTGGCGAACAGCAGCGCATGGGCGCGACCCAGACCGCCGCCGGCCCCGGTGACGATTACAACCTGGTCTTGAAAACGGATGGCGTCGCTCATGCAGCATTCCTCGGCAGATTAACAATGCCCTGAGTGTCCAGCAGGCGCGCCCCGGTCACAATAGATACAAGTTGCGCTGAATGGTGCGCGATAACGCAGCGGGATAATCAGGCCGGTCTAATCAGGCTCAGGTGGTTGTACAGATGCAACACATGAGCCTGGGCATAGTCGGCCTGGTTAAGCGCGCCGTAGGCGAAATGTGGCTGCAGCTCGCCCTGATAGGCGGCGAAATCGGCAAAGGCCTGCTGCAAACGCTGCAACGCCTGCGCCTGACTGGCCGGTGAGTTCAAGGCGGCGGCACCGGGGATGGCTTCATCCAGCGAATGACGCATGGCTCCACGCGCGGCAAATACGCTAAACGCCAGCGGACCGACGCTGCTACGGAACCAGCCAGGCTTGAGCTCGGGGTAACCGCTGATGGAGTACTCGATACTTTGTGCGCAGTGGTTAAACACCTCGGCCGGGCTCCAGCCCTTGAGGCTAACCAATTCACGATCCGCCAGCTTGGCCAGTACTTGCTGCGCGCCCTCAAGGCTCACCGCAGCGGGGGCCAAGCCTGTGGGCAAGCCCCAAAACCCCGCCCCCAACACGCCCACACCCGCCAAAGCGGCGCCCTTCAAGACTGTACGTCGCTGCATGCTTAAGTCTCTAGTCGTTCACGAAATTGTAAATAATGCTCAAGCACCTCTGCGGGCGCCTCAGTCTGCGGATAATGGCCAATGCCTTCCAGCAGCACGGTGTCCGGCTTGGCAATCAACTCACGGTAACGCGCCACCATATGCGCACCAGAGATCGGATCGACAGCACCATCGATAATCCGCATCGGCACAACAGTGGCCTGCATCGCTGCAACCCAACGGTCGCGGTTGACGCGGCGCTCGGGCATATAGCGGATCAATCGATGCATCACCGCAGGACCGTTATTGGCGGCAATCAGGCTCCAGAAGTCATCCAGCTCACGAGGGCTAGGCTGAGTCTGCGGGCCGAACACCTTGGCAAAGCTGGCGGCCAGCTTCTTGCGGCTGAACAGCCGACCGATCAGCGGGCCGATGGGGCTGAGCAGCAGCTTCTGCACCAGCACCGGGTGGTGGGTTTCCGGAAACAGCCCGCCATTGAGAAACACACAACTGGCGAGCTGCACGCGCCCGTCCTGATGCCGCGCCAGCAGCTCCTGCGCCACGCTGTCGCCATAATCATGGGCCAGCACGTGCACCGGCTTATCAACCCCCAGGTGCGCCAGCAGCGCCTGTTGCAGATCGCCCTGTTCCAGCAGGCTGTAGGCATGCCCGCGAGGTTTGGCCGAGTCGCCAAAGCCGAGCATGTCGCAGGCAATCACCCGATAACGCGCGGCCAATGGGGCCCACAGGTAATGCCAGTCCCAGCTTGCGGTGGGGAAACCATGGATCAGCAACAGCGGCTCGCCCTGACCCGCAGTCCAGTAGCGGATGCTGTGGCCGTTAAAGCGCAAATCCTGCCCCGCGCTGCGCCAGCTCGCCAGGGTAATCCCCGGCAGCGCACTCATGCGTCGTAACCTGGCATCTGCTGATCGAGTTTGCGCAGCAACGCCGGCCAGGCCAGCGAGCCGCCCATGCCTTGTGCGCTTTTCATTACGCCCGCGACCATGGCCTTGGCGCCGTTGAGAATCTGTTGCGGAATATGGATCAGCTCAGCGCCGCCACTTTGCGCCATGACTTGAATCTCGCAGGCGCGCTGCAGGGTGAACATCATCAGAAAGGTATCGGCAATGCTATTGGAGGCCGTGAGCAGCCCATGGTTAGGCAGGATCATAAAGTTCTTGTCGCCCAAATCAGCCTGCAGGCGCGCCTTCTCATCGTGATTCAGCGCCACGCCTTCATAGCCGTGATAGGCCAGGCTGGCGAGGACGAACAGCGACTGCTGCGACAACGGCAGCAGGCCCTGCTTCTGCGCAGATACGGCAATCCCTGCGGCCGTGTGGATATGCACCACGCAAGCCACATCGTGGCGCACTTCATGCACCGCGCTGTGGATGGTGTAACCGGCCGGATTGATGCTAAAGGGGCTGTCCATCAGCTTGTTGCCGGCGAGATCAATCTTCACCAGGCTGGAGGCGCTGATTTCATGGAACATCAGGCCGAAGGGGTTAATCAGGAACTCTTCAGTACCCGCAATCTTTGCCGAGATGTGGGTGAAGATCAGGTCATCCCAACCATGCAGGGCAATCAAGCGGTAACACGCAGCCAGGTCGACGCGGGTCTGCCACTCGGCGGCAGAGACTTGATCCTTGAGGCTGACAACAGGCAGTGCGTGGGCAACGGTCATGATCGATTCCTCGGCATTCTTGTTATTGAAGTGCCAAGGAGTCTAGCGAGGGTTGCGGTAAAGGTGAGTCGCTCTGGCGGCCAGCGTGGTGGCCTTGCGAGTCAAACCAGTTCGGGGTGCAACTGCGTCAGCATGGGCCAGTCGCGTTGAGCCTGGGAATCTTCACTGAGCAGTTGGAAGCCGGCAAAGTCGAAACCGGGCGTTACCGTGCAACCAACCAGGGTAAACGCCCCGCTACTGCGTGCGGCCTGCCAGGCATGCGCCGGCACCAGGCGCTGTGGCAGTTGGCCGATAGCCACCGGCCCTAAACGCGCACAACGCACCGCATCCGGCTGCTCAGCCAGCAGCAGCTCCAGCGGCGCGCCTTCATAGAAGTGCCAGAGCTCGTCGGCATCCACCCGATGCCAGCGGCTGACCGCGCCGGCCGGCAACAGGAAGATAATCGCTGTGCCACACAGGCGGCCGCCGTCCAGCTGCGCAGAAGACTCATACAGGCGGCGGTAATAGCCGCCTTCGGGATGGGCCTGCAGCTGCAGCGCCGCGACCAGCTCCTGCGCGCGCGGGTGCATCAGCCTTGCAGCGCCGCAATAAAGTCCGCCAACCAGGGCTCGGCGTCACTTTCAGGCGTGACACTTTCGCTGCTGTCCAGGCGCAGCATTGGCTGCACTTCACGGATGCCCAGCTCAGCATACAGTTCGCGCACCAGTTCGCCGCCGCCGCAGAAGGTATCGCCGTAGCTGGAGTCACCTAGGGCAATCACCCCGCCCGGCAGACCGCTCCAGGCCGGCAGGTGGTCACGGATGGCGTAGTACAAAGGCTGCAAGTTATCCGGCAATTCGCCCATGCCGGTGGTCGAGGTCACCGCCAGAAACGCCTCGGGGGCAAAGCCCTGCATATCCGCCAGACTGGCGCGCGGGTTGTGCCAGGCCTCATGGCCGGCGGCGTTGAGCAGGCGCTCGGCGTGGCGGGCAACTTCCTCGGCGGTGCCGTACACCGAACCGGAAAGGATGGCGATCTTCATGCAAAACTCCGAAACAGTCAGAACCAAATCGATAGGCCAGGCATTATGCCGCAAGTAGACAGCCCGCCCGGATGTTTTAGAATGCAGCCGGACATAGCCTGGGAAATCGCCTCATGATCAACGCCAAACTGCTGCAACTGGTGATCAACGCCTCCAACGACGGCATCGTGGTGGCCGAACAGGAAGGTGACGACAACATCCTGATCTATGCCAACCCCGCCTTTGAAAAGCTCACCGGCTACGCCAGCGAAGACATCCTCTACCAGGATTGCCGTTTCCTGCAGGCCGGCGACCGCGACCAAGTGGGCCTGGATGCCATCCGTGAAGCGGTGAAGATGCACCGCCCGTGCCGGCAGATCATCCGCAACTACCGTAAAGATGGCAGCGTGTTCTGGAACGAACTGTCGATCACCCCGGTAGTGAATGACGCCGACCAACTGACCTACTACATCGGCATCCAGAAGAATGTCACCGAGCAGGTGCAGGCGCAGGAGCGGGTCAAAGAGCTGGAAATTGAACTGGCCGAACTCAAGGCCGAGCTAGCCCGTTTGCAGGCGACGACCGGTAATAACTAATCCCTATATAAGCGGTCACAACAGCTTCTAGAGCTTGATATAGACCGCTCCCATGCAAGAACAGGCACTCCTGACTCAGGCAGAACTGGCCTTTATCCGCCAGTTGCACCAGCCTGCGCCCGCCGAGCAGCGCAGCCAACCGCGCCTGCCGGTTGATATTGGCAAGCAGCTCAGCGAACTGCTGTCGCGCTATACGGCCAATGAGCCGCTGAGCCTGCATGCACACATCGCCAACCAACGCCTGACCTTCGATCTGCATCTCGGCCAGGACGAACAGAGCACGCCCTGCCTACAGCTCAGCGCCCCACAGATTTTCGATGAAGGCGAAATCAACCGCGCCTGGCGCTCGCCCCTGCACGAGCCGTTGCCGCTGCATACGCCAAGTGCGCAACCAAGCAACCTGTGGATCCATCAACTGTCGATGAATGGCGCACTGATCGAACATCGGGCACGACGCAAAGCGCCCAAGCACTTCCATCTGGTATTGCCGGTGGACGAGCACACCCCGATTGCCGTGGCTGGGGTTTTCGTCCGTGAAACTGAGGACGGCCTGCTGGCCTACCAACTGCACACCCTCGACCCGCAAAGCGATGAACAGCTGCGCCAGTTTATCTACCAGCAACACCTGCAGCAGGAACAACAGCGCCATGCTGGGAGCCGCTGAAGCCCTGATAAATTTCGGGCAAAAAAAGACCCGCAATCAGGCGGGCCTAAAGTGCAGGAGAAACTCCTGCAGCAGGGATAAAAAAATCCGATAGCCGAAAGGGCGGTACACGCTGGCTACCGGATTGCGCAGTCGTTTCAGGCAGCAAATTCCTCTTCGCTAAAGGCCATCAGCGTGGCTTTGCCGGCCTTGACCTCAGCCAGCAGGCTGTCGGTTTCAGTCAGAATGCGCGCCATAAAGAAATCCGCAGACTTCAGCTTGGCGCCGTAGAACAGGGTTTCCGTGCTGCCGGCCGCCAACTTGGCCTTGGCCACAGCAGCCATGCGCGCCCACATCCAGGCCAGACTGGTCAGGGCAAACAGGCGCAGGTAAGGCGTTGCAGCCGCACCGGCCTGCTCGGGGTCTTTCATCCCCTCGCTAGCAATCCACAGCGTGGCCTGCTGCAACTGCTTGAGCGCAGCACCTACTGCAGCCACATGCTCAGCCTCGGCGTTAGCCTTGAGCCAACCTTCGACCAGAGCAAAGTAATTGCGTACCGCGCGGCCGCCACCCAGGCCCAACTTGCGGCCAACCAGGTCGAGCGCCTGGATGCCATTAGTGCCTTCGTAGATGCGGGTAATCCGGCAATCGCGTACCAGCTGCTCGATGCCCCAATCTTCAGTGAAGCCGGAGCCACCGAGCACCTGCAGGCCCTCATTGGCACAGTTGAATCCTTCGTCAGTGAGGAAGGACTTCACCACCGGAGTCAGCAGCTGCACCAGATCATCGGCCTGCTCGCGCACCGCAGAGTCTTCGTGATCATGGGCAACGTCTTCGTGTAGGCCAGTGAAGTAGGCCAGCGCGCGGCAACCTTCGATCATCACCTTCTGACGCAGCAACATGCGCCGTACATCCGGGTGCACGATGATCGGGTCAGCCGGCTTATCCGCTGCTTTCGGGCCGGATAGCGAGCGGCTCTGCAAGCGTTCTTTGGCAAATCCGAGGCTGACCTGATAGGCACTTTCAGCAATGCCAAGGCCTTGCATGCCGACCATCAGACGCGCTGAATTCATCATGGTGAACATGCACTTGAGGCCCTTGTTCGGCTCGCCGATCAGCCAACCCTGCGCGCCTTCGAAATTCATTACGCAGGTGGCAGAGCCCTTGATACCCATCTTGTGTTCCAAGCCGCCGCAGAAAGCAGGGTTGCGGCTGCCGTCCTCAAGGAATTTAGGCACGAGGAACAGCGAAATACCTTTCACGCTATCCGGTGCATCGGGCAGCTTGGCCAGTACCAGATGCAGGATGTTGTCAGCCAGATCGTGCTCACCGCCGGTGATCCAGATCTTGGTACCGCTGATGGCATAACTACCGTCAGCCTGCGGTACGGCGCGGGTACGAATCAGGCCCAGGTCAGTGCCACACTGCGGCTCGGTCAGGCACATGGTGCCGGTCCATTCGCCGCTGATCAGTTTCGGCAGATAGCGCTCCTGCAACTCACGAGCACCGTGGGCCGTCAATGCGTTGATCGCGCCATGAGTCAGGCCTGGGTACATGCCCAATGACAGGTTGGCCGAGCAAACCATCTCTTCGACCATCATGTTCAGCACATGGGGCAGGCCCTGACCACCGAACTCGGGCGTACAGGCCAGTGCAGTCCAGCCGCCTTCGGCGAACTGTTGGTAAGCAGCGCGGAAACCGTCCGGTGCTTTAACCGATTTACTTTCCGGATCGTACTGGCAGCCCTGTTTATCACCAGGGGCATTGAGTGGGGCAAGTACGTTCTCCGCCAATTTGGCGGCTTCTTCCAGAATGGCGCCACCGAGGTCGTCTCCGAACTCGCGCTGACTAGGCAGCGACTGCAGGGTGGCATAAGCGTCGAGCACCTCGTCAAAAACGAAACGCATGTCACGAAGGGGTGCGCGGTATTGGGTCATGTTGCTGAGTCCTCAAGCTGTACAAGTGGATACAAGCTATACACAAACAATCAATGTATAGCTTTTGTATAGACCAAAGACCCAAATGGCAAGCAATTTTCTGTACAAGCTGTATAACTAATTGAAATCGACAACAAATCGCAGGCACGCGAAAACGCGGCCACCATGACGGCGACCGGCTTAGTCAGGCGTATCTAATAGAGGAAATCAGGTATCCAGGTGGCCAGCCAGAAACTGCTGCAGACGGCGCTGCATCAGGCGACCCTCATTGCCCAGGCAGGCAATCGGCGAACCACTGAGACTCTCCTCGGCTAAATCGGCGCCATCGCCAGCCATCACCAGCGGGCAATCAAGTGCCAGCGCGAGGCGCGAGAGCACCTTGGGCAGATCATCACTAGGCGGCTGATTGGAGAACAGCACCAGGGCCTGAGGCTGCATTTTTTCGCAGATCAAGGTCAGCTCCTCCAGCGGCTGCCCCAGCCCGAGCACACTGACGGCGGTGTCGGCGCTGCTCAGCAGCAACCCGGCCACTAGCAGTTCCAGCTCGCGGCAATGACCCGGCAAAGCCGCCAGCAGCACACGCTCCTCGACCTGGGCACGCAGTACCTGCAGGCGCTGCAGGGTACGGGCACGCAGGAAGGTGTCGAGAAACAGCCATTCGCTGGTCTGGCCGTATTCGTCCTGACGCAGCAGCAACTCCTGCCAGAGCGGCATCAGGATATCCTGAAACACCACCGGCAGCGGGTAACTGGAGAAAATCTGGCCATACAGACGGTCCAGGCGCAGCTCGTCAAAGGCGCTGATAGCGCGGCGCAGCTGGGCCTGCCACTCGCCCCACTCGCTGGCACTGATCTCTTCATAGACCGGTGAACTGGCTGCTTTGATTGAGCTGCTTTTGGCGAGAATCTTGCCAACTTTGCTCACCGCCACACCGCGCTCGATCCACGCCAGGATGCTGCGCACCGACTCGATATCCACCTGCGAATACAGGCGATGACCGCTGTCGGTGCGGGTTGGCTGAATCAGCCCATAGCGCCGCTCCCAAGCCCGCAGGGTGACCGGATTAACGCCGGTCAGGCGCGCCACTTCACGAATAGGAAATAGCTCTTCCTGCTTGAGGGCACTCGAAACGAGGGACGCAGTACCAACGTGATCGGACATGGGCGCAGGTATCACAGAAAAAATGTTGTACGCATTGTAACTCAGCTATTTCCGGCATACTTTGTACAAGACTTATACAAAAAGTTAGACCATGAACAAGCAACCGCATTGGCCCCTTACCCTCTACTACGATGGCGATTGCCCGCTGTGTGCGCGCGAGATCAAGCTGTTGCGCCAGCGTGCCGATGTACGACGTTTGTGCCTGGTCGACATTGGCTTGAGCGACTTTCATGCCGAATCCATCGGGCAAACCAAACAAGCCCTGCAAGATCGCCTGCATGCTCGCTTCGCTGACGGCCAATGGGTCACCGGCTTGGATGCAACACTATGGAGTTGGCGTGCAGCCGGCCTTGAGCGCTGGGCAACGCCACTAACCTGGCCAGCATTACGACCGCTGCTGGAACTGGGCTATCGACTGTTTTGCAGGCTACGCCCACATCTCGACTGGCTGCCCCACCCGGATGCCAGCCGGCGCTGCAAAGACGCCGCATGCGCCGTCAGCAAAAAGCCGCGATAACGCTTCAACACAGCTTGATCCACAACCCTGGATCAGGCTCAAGCAACGCAGGGCGCCCGATGATCTCATCGTGGCTTTCCGGCTGCAGCAACAGCATCTGCTGCACGCCACAGCGACGCAGGCACGCCTTGAGCAAGGCCAACCCAGGCCAAAGCGCACGCCCCGACGCATACTCCAACGTGCGCACGTCGCCAGCCTTGCTGACCACCTGCACCTTGTAGCCACTGCAGCGCAGGGTGAGCACCTCGACATGGCGCACCCGCCCACACAACACTGCAATGCTCAACTGCCAAGGTTTCATAACGGCACTTACCTGTACAAGAAAACCAATCTTGTACACGATAAAAACAATTTTATTCAGCCCGCGCGCACGAAAAATACCGATACAGCTCAATGAAATAGCGAAAATAGCGCGAAATAAGCCAGTACCCGCACAGGGCGCATGGTTGTACAAAGCATATTGCTGGTATAACTTTACTCCTGGTTCAGTCGAGGCCGCGCCCTACTGGTCAGGTAACCCGGCGCAGCGTCGCTGAACCCACCCTTTTCTTCTGTCGAGCCGAACATGAGCGTCAGCGCCGCCCCCATCCTGATAACCGGAGCCAGCCAGCGCATCGGCCTTTACTGTGCCGAACGCTTGCTGGATGACGGCCACTCGCTGATCGTCACCTACCGCAGCGAGCGCGACGGCATCGCTGCGCTCAGGCAACGCGGCGCACTGGCCCTACAGGCGGACTTTGCCAGCGAAGCCGGCATTCTGGCGTTTATCGAGCAACTCAAAGCACGCACCGACAGCCTGCGCGCCATCGTGCACAACGCCTCCGACTGGCTGGTGGAAACACCTGGCGAGGAAGCCGCAGCCTTTCAGCAGCTGTTCAGCGTGCACATGCTCGCGCCCTATCTGATCAATCTGCATTGCCAGCCGCTGCTGGCGCGCTCGACCTTAGCCGATATCGTCCACATCAGTGATGACGTTGCACGCAAGGGCAGCGCAAACCGCCCGGCCTACTGCGCCAGCAAAGCCGGGCTAGAAAGCCTGACGCTGTCATTTGCCGCACGCTTCGCACCACAGATAAAGGTCAACGGTATCGCCCCGGCACTGATCATGTTCAATCCGGACGACGACGCCGAATACCGCAGTAAAGCTCTTAACAAATCGGCACTGGGCATCGAACCCGGGCCACAGGTGATCTACCAAAGCTTGCGCTACCTGCTCGAAAACCCCTACGTCACCGGCACCACACTGACTGTCAACGGCGGCCGCCACCTCAAATGAGCCTGGCCGCGAGGACCCTTGCAATGAACCCAGAACTGCCCGATCACTACCGCGAAATTCTTCTCGGTGTTGGTGAAAACCCTGAGCGCGAAGGCCTGCTCGATACGCCCAAGCGCGCTGCCAAAGCCATGCAGTACCTGTGCAATGGCTACCACAAGAGCCTGGAAGAAGTGGTCAACGGCGCACTGTTCGAGTCGGATAACGATGAGATGGTGATCGTCCGTGATATCGAGCTGTACTCGCTGTGCGAGCACCATATGCTGCCCTTTATCGGCAAGGCCCATGTGGCCTATATCCCGACCGGCAAGGTGCTCGGCCTGTCGAAAGTGGCTCGAATCGTCGACATGTTCGCCCGGCGCCTGCAGATCCAGGAAAACCTCACCAAGCAGATTGCCGATGCGATCCAGCAGGTCACTAACGCCGCCGGTGTGGCCGTGGTGATCGAAGCCAAACACATGTGCATGATGATGCGCGGCGTGGAGAAGCAGAATTCAGTGATGACCTCCTCGGTCATGCTTGGAGCCTTCCGTGAATCCTGCAACACTCGCCACGAATTCCTGCAACTGATCGGACGGAGCAAGTAATGCCGCGACTGGAACCTGGGATGGCGCGCATTCGCGTCAAAGACCTGCGCTTGCGCACCTACATCGGCATCAAGGAAGAGGAGATCAACAACAAGCAGGATGTGTTGATCAACCTGACCATCCTTTATCCGGCAGTAGAAGCGGTGCGTGACAACGATATCGACCACGCCCTCAACTACCGCACCATCACCAAGGCAGTGATTCGCCACGTCGAAGAAAACCGCTTCGCCCTACTGGAGCGCATGACCCAGGAGATTCTCGACCTGGTCATGGCCAACCCGGACGTGCGCTACGCCGAAGTGGAAGTGGACAAGCTGCACGCCCTGCGCTTCGCCGAGTCGGTGTCGATCACCCTCGCCGGGCATCGCTGAACAACACGCTAAAACTCCTCACATGATTCCCGGCGCGTCCTGCGCCGGGTCGTTGCCGCCAGGCGGACATACTTCTATCATCGCCGCCAACGCACTCCCGCCTGCCTTTAGAGAGCATCGCCATGACCGAGCAAGAACGCCTCGAACTTGAAGCCGCCGCCTTTCGCAGCCTGGTGCAACACCTGCGCTCACGCCCCGATGTACAGAACATCGACATGATGAATCTCGCCGGTTTCTGCCGTAACTGCCTGTCCAAGTGGTTCAAGGCCGCTGCCGACGACATCGGCGTTGCCATCACTCCGGATGAAGCCCGTGAGGAGGTCTACGGCATGCCGTATGCCGAGTGGAAAACCAAATACCAGAAGGAAGCCAGCGCCGAGCAGCAGGCCGCCTTCAGCAAAGGAAAAAAGTAATGAGCAGCCTCAACGACTTTCGCGCCAAGCTGCGCGGCGAGCACTTCACCTTCGCCGAAACCCTGGCGTTTATTGCCGAGCACTACCAATACCAGCCCAGCGCCTTCAGCAATGGCAACGTGTATAGCGCTGCCGGACAGAATGAAGGCTCGTGCAAGACCCTTGGCCTGGCCCTGCTCGAAGACCTGAGTCTGGAAGAAACCCTGCTGTGCTTTGGCGAACATTACCGCAGCGTACTGGCCACCCCGAGCGGCAGCGACCACGGCAATATCCGTGCACTGATGGATACCGGCCTGGCGGGCGTGCGTTTCGAGCAACCGTCCTTGCAACGCATTAGCCAGTAAGGCCTTTCTGCACCGAAATAGCGCGCAGAAACTTGCGCAGCTGTCGGCAAAAGCTGACAGACATCACATATAAATAGCCCTATGCTGCGCGCCATCGTACAAACGAGAACACCAGGGAAGGTGCTCCGCGCAGCTGCATTGTGCTCTTCCCGGGATTCGTCGCCCTACCTGGCTTGGAGTCGCTTGCATGCAGCAGACCTTGGTATGGAAACCATGGCACAACCCCGGCGTGGAAAACCTGCGCCTGAACATCGATGAGCACGGCATCAACGCCACCAGTCATCTGATGCAAAGCCTGCAAGGCAATAGCATCGCCGCCACCTACGTGCTCAACTGCGACCCGCGCTGGCGCTTTCGTCGCCTGTGGCTGAAGGTCGACAACCACGGCCAGCGCAGCATCAACCTCAAACGTGACATCCGTGGCAACTGGTTCCACAACGGCGAGCCGCGCCCGGACCTCAGTGACTGCCAACAGGTGATGCTCTCAGACTCGCCCTTCACCCATACGCCAGCCTTGCAGCGCTGCGCTCTGGAAACCGGGCAGAGCGAACTGATGCAGGTGGCCTATGTCGACCTGCTGACCTTAAAAGTGGAAGCACGCAGCCAGCGCTACCAGCGCCTGCGCGAAGAAGGCGGGACAACCCTGTACCGCAGCGAAGCGCAGGGCAAAAAGAGCAGCGAGCTGACCGTCGACGAGCATGCCTTGCTGGTTAAAGCCAGCGACCAGTTTCTGCGCATGAGCTCGCGGGATTTGAAGCTCAATACCTGGGTTTAATCAGACGGCAGACAACAAAAAGCCTCGAATCAATCGAGGCTTTTTCGCATTCTCAGACCTACTGGCCGTCGAGATAACGCTCCACATCCAGCGCCGCCATGCAGCCGGCACCGGCCGAGGTGATGGCCTGGCGGTAGACGTGATCAGCCACATCGCCGGCAGCAAACACGCCCGGCACGCTGGTGGCGGTGGCATTGCCTTCACGGCCGCCGTTGACCACCAGATAGCCGTCCTTGAGCGCCAGTTGCCCCTCGAACAACGAGGTGTTCGGCGTATGGCCGATGGCGACGAACAGGCCGTCCACGCTCAGCTCATCGAAGCTGCCATCGTTGTTCTTCACCCGCACGCCGGTCACGCCCATATTGTTGCCGAGCACCTCATCCACCTCGGCGTGCAGCTTGAGCACGATCCTGCCTTCGGCCACGCGCGCCTGCAGCTTGTCCTGCAGGATTTTCTCGGCGCGGAAGGTTTCACGGCGGTGCACCAGGGTCACCTTGCTGGCGATATTGGCCAGGTACAAAGCCTCTTCCACCGCCGTATTGCCGCCACCGACCACTGCTACATCACGGTTGCGGTAGAAGAAACCATCGCAAGTGGCGCAAGCGGAAACGCCCTTGCCCATAAAGCTTTCTTCGCTGGGTAAACCCAGGTAACGGGCGCTGGCACCGGTGGCGATAATCAACGCATCGCAGCTGTAGGTGCCGCTATCACCCACCAGGGTGAACGGCTTGCCGGCCAGATCCACGGCATTGATATGGTCATAGACAATTTCCGTCTCGAAGCGCTCGGCATGCTCCTGCATACGCTGCATCAGCGCCGGGCCAGTCAAGCCATGCACATCACCCGGCCAGTTATCCACCTCAGTGGTGGTGGTCAGCTGGCCGCCGGCCTGCAGGCCGGTGATCAGCAGCGGCTTAAGGTTGGCCCGGGCAGCGTAGACCGCTGCGCTGTAACCGGCAGGGCCGGAGCCCAGAATGATCACGCGGGCATGACGATCAGCAGACATCAACAGCTCCTCCCGGCAATGCCGGCAGCAATAAAAAGGGACTTCCGCGAGTACCTAGGGGAAGGCAGTAAGGTCGGAAGCCCCACAAAGGGATGACGCGCAGCCTATGCCCGCCCAGTAAATGGCGGAAATATGCTTTGCCAATCCCCTGCATAGGCAAACGCTATAACGCGCCCCGGCAATCGTTAGCGCCCGTTGCAGAGGCTTTCACCTGCCACACAAAGCCGGTAAGGTCGGCGCGAATTCAACCTCGCGGAGACTCTCCCCATGCATGCTCCCGTACTGAGCGGCCCGCAATACCTCAGCGAAGGCCTGAAACTGGTCCTGAGCCCCGGCCTGCGTCTGTTTGTGCTGCTGCCCCTGACGATCAATTTGATCCTGTTTATTGGCCTGATTTCCCTGGCCATGCAGCAGTTCGGCGGCTGGGTCGACACCTTTATGCCCAGTCTGCCGAGCTGGCTGAGTTTTCTCGAATACGTACTGTGGCCACTGTTTGTGGTGCTGGTACTGCTGATGGTGTTTTTCACCTTCACCCTGCTGGCCAATATCATCGCCGCACCGTTTAACGGCTTTCTCGCGGAGAAGGTCGAGGTGGTGGTACGCGGCCAGGACGACTTTCCGCCGTTCAGCTGGGCCGAGCTGACGTCCATGGTGCCGCGCACCCTGGGTCGCGAATTGCGCAAGCTGGGCTACTTTCTGCCGCGCGCCATTGGCCTGCTGATCCTGAGCTTTATCCCGGTGGTCAACCTGATCGCCGCGCCGCTGTGGCTGCTGTTTGGCGTGTGGATGATGGCGATTCAGTACATTGATTACCCCGCAGACAACAACAAGATGAGCTGGCAGGACATGCTCGCCTGGCTGCGGGAGAAACGCTGGCAGAGCCTGGGCTTTGGCGGCATTACCTACGCCGCACTGCTGGTGCCAGGGCTGAACATCCTGATGATGCCGGCGGCAGTGGCCGGTGCCACAGTGTTCTGGGTGCGTGAACGCCAGGAGCAGACGCTCACGTCCACCTCCTAAGTATTCACCCTGCAGGTTGGCTGCGCTCAAGTACTGTGCGCAGCGCCTGCATGGATGCCTGAGATTCGCGTTCAATGCGCCGGCTTAGCAGCAGTCGGTTGGCCAGGCGCATCAGCACACCATCGAAGCCATACTCAAGGGTACGCACGAACTCGCAACCGCCCTCCACTTCTATGCACTCGTATGTCAGCAGCAGCGCCAGGCCATGATCGCCACGGGCGCTGGCCTGCCAGCGGCGTGCCGGTTGGTAGTCGAGCACATCCCAGCGCAGATGGCCGGCGCGGCCACCGGCGTGAATGTCTTCCTCAAATACTTCGCCGGCGAGCAGCGCGCCCTCGCGACCGTAAATACGCAAAGACGATGGATGCCATTCGGGCCAGTGAATAGGTGTGGCGGCATAACTCAGCACCGCGTCCGCCGGGCGGGTTAGGCGGATGCGATGCTGCTGGCGATTCTGCTGATAAGTCGGCTCAGGTTCCCAATGCAAGGTGCCGTACAGCCAGTCCATCAGTGGATGGACGATGCCGAAGTTGCGCGAATGCATCAGCTCACGGCGATGGTGCAGCGCATGCAGGCGGCGCATCTGGCGAATCCACGGCAGCTGCGTAAGCGGATGCTCGGCCGGCAGGTGCTCGCAGGCATGCACCACCTCATAGCTCATGTAACCCAGCAGCATGCTGCCAGCGAACAGTGCGGCGAGGTTGCCGTCGATGTGGGCCAGTAACCACCAGCAGCCCAACAGCGGCAGGCTGTAGAGCACGATCAGCCAGGCGGGGAAGAGGATCACCCGCCAGTCGCGCGGCGTCTCGTAGCGCATCTGGCCTTCGACGAAAAAGCTATGGTGATCACCGGTGTGGCGTTTGTAGAACAGCAGGCCGAAGCGCGTCTTGTTGTGCCCCAGGCGCTTGTGCACCTGATACTCGCCCCAACTGAAGAACACCAGACTCAGCGGTACCAGCAGCCACTGCCAGAGCGCCACCGCGTCCAGCGTGCGCCACAGCAGGCTAATGCAGGTCAGGCCGTAGGCCAGCACAAAGGCGGCATGCAGCCAGGGGTTGTACAGCGGGCGGATGGCATCCCGATAACGTGTGCGGAAAGCCTGGGCATTGTCGTTGTTATAGGCCACGGCGTTACTCCTGTACGGATTGACAGCAGTCTAGGCGCGGCCAGATCATTCGAATAATGGATATTTAAAAAGAGCATTATTCTTGATTACGAATTTGCGCCAGCTCGACCTCAACCTGCTGCTGGTCTTCGATGCGCTGATGCAGGAGGGCAACCTGACCCGCGCCGCCGAGCGCCTGCACCTGAGCCAGTCGACGGTGAGCAACGCCCTCGCCCGCCTGCGCCAGCAACTGGGCGAAGAGCTGTTCCTGCGCACCGCCCGCGGCATGACACCTACCGCCCGCGCCCAGGCCCTGTATGTACCGGTGCGTCAGGCCCTGCGCCTGCTGCAGACCGGCCTGGGCCCGGCCGAGCCGTTTGACCCGCAGACGCCGCACGCCTTCAGCCTGTCGCTTAACGACTACGCGCAAGCCGCGCTGCTGCCCATGTTGCAGGCGCATCTGGCGCGAATCGCCGCGCAGGTCGAGTTGCTGGTGCAAGCCGATGATGCCGACAGCCTGGTGCAGCGCTTGGAAAGTGGCGCGCTGGATCTGGCTATCGACTACCTACACTTCGACTCCCCCGACCTGCACTACGCGCCGCTGCGCGAAGAACCGCTGGTAGCGATCGGCCGCGCCGGGCACCCGGCCTTTGCCGGCGGGCTGAGCCTGGAGGATTACCAACAGGCGCGGCATATCACGGTAACCCCGCGTGCCGGGCGTGGCTCGCCGCTGGAAATCGTCCTCGGCTCAGCCAGGGTGCGGCGGCAGGCGGCGTTGCATTTGCCCAACTACCTGCCGATCCCAGCCATCGTCGCTCAGACCGATCTGCTCGGCACCGTGCCGGCGCGCCTAGCCGAGGCGTTCGCCCCGGTGCACGCGCTGGAAATCGCGCAGCTGCCTTTCGATATGCCGCCGGTGCAGGTCAGCCTGATCTGGCATCACCAGCAGCACCTCGACCCCGCGCACACCTGGCTGCGCCAGCAACTTATCGAGCTGCTCGACTGAAATACAAACGCAATCAAAGCGTCACAGTCACTACATAACGGCAGCGGACACTACTGCCATGAGCACAGCTTCCCTGCATATCGCGCTGATCAGCGAAACCTTCCCGCCGGAAATCAACGGCGTAGCCAATACCCTCGGGCGGCTGGTCGATGGCCTGCGCGGCAGTGGCCATCGCGTGCAACTGGTGCGCCCACGGCAGAGCGTCGACCCGCGCGGCGCAGCCGATCAGGATTTATTGCTAACCCGTGGTTGGCCGCTGCCCGGTTACCCCGGTTTGCAGTGGGGTCAGTCGTCGATGCACAAACTGCTGCGCAACTGGCAACGGCAGCGCCCGGATGTACTGTATATCGCCACCGAAGGCCCGCTCGGGTTGTCCGCCCTGCGCGCCGCGCGGCGCTTGCAGATCCCGGTAGTCAGCGGTTTTCACACCAATTTTCAGCAGTACACCGGGCATTACGGCTTTGGTCTGTTAACCCGCCTTCTGACCAACTACCTGCGCTGGTTCCACAACCGCTCGCAAATGACCCTGGCGCCCAGCGTCAGCCAGCAGATCGAGCTGCAGCGCCGTGGTTTCGACAACCTGGAACTGCTTTCACGCGGCGTCGACAGTCAGCTGTTCCACCCGGCCAAACGCTGCGCGGCGCTGCGCGAGAGCTGGGGTTTGGCGGAGCAGGACATCGCCATCCTGCACGTCGGCCGTCTGGCAGCGGAAAAGAACCTGGCTCTGCTCAGCAAGAGCTTTCAGGCGCTGCAGCAAGCGCACCCGCAGCGGCGGCTGAAACTGATCCTAGTCGGCGACGGGCCGCAGCGCGCCAGCCTGCAGCAGCAACTGCCCGAGGCGGTGTTCTGCGGCCTGCAGCGTGGAGAAGAACTAGCCGCGCATTACGCCTCGGGCGATCTGTTTCTATTCCCGAGCCTGTCGGAAACCTTCGGTAATGTGGTGCTCGAAGCCCTGGCTTCCGGGCTTGGCGTAGTGGCCTTTGATCAAGCAGCGGCCGCGCAACATATCCGCCACGGGCACAACGGCGCACTCGCCGTAGCAGAAGATGAACAAGGCTTTATCGACGCCGCCAGCTGGCTATTGACCGACCACGAGGGCCTACGCCGGGTGCGCCTGAATGCCCGCCTACATGCCTCACGCCAGGGCTGGCCGGCGATTGTCGAGCTGTTCGAGCAGCATCTGCGCAGCGCCATGCAGCCTGCACAAGAGTTGCCGGCCGGCAGAACGCAGCATTGAAGTGAACATTTGTGGGAGGCGCTTTAGCGGCGAGTTTTCAGCCGCAGTTATCGCAGCTAAAGCGGAACGCCGCCCGGCCCCTCCTACAACAGCACATCCAGACGCTTTACTAGGCGAACTTCCTGGCCACTGATCGCAGCGCCGTAAGCCAATACTTCAACTCCGGCGCTCACCGCCTCACGCAAAGCAGCAGCGTAGGCCGGGTCAATTTCCTCGGCCGGGCGCACCGCATCGATGTCCGTCAGGTTTACGCAATACAGCTGCACCGCACGAATCCCCTCGCGGGCCAGCGCAGCCAGTTCGCGCAGGTGTTTGCTGCCGCGCTCGGTGCGCGCATCGGGAAAGGCGGCAACGCGACTGTCGGCGAACCCCAGGGTCACGCTCTTAACTTCAACGAACGCAGCGCCTGTCGGATAGTCCAGGCGAAAATCGATACGGCTGCGTTCCTGGCCATACGGCACCTCACGCTTGAGGCTGATAAAGCCGTTCAGCTCGCTAATCAGCCCGGCGCGCAGGGCTTCTTCCACCAGCGCATTGGCGCGCCCAGTATTGATTACCGCTAGGCGCCCATGGGGCGTCTCGCCAATTTCCCAGGTGCCCGGCAGCTTGCGCTTGGGGTCGTTGCTGCGGCTGTACCAGATGCGCGCGCCTTCGCTCATGCAGTTGAGCATCGAACCGGTGTTGGCGCAGTGGATGGTCAGCAGCTCGCCGCTGGCCGTCTCAATATCAGCCAGGAAGCGCTTGTAGCGGCGCAGCAAACGCCCCTCTTCTAGCGGCGGATCAAAGCGCATGGGGCTGCCAACTGATCAGGCCACGTTTGATCCGATCCACCGCCTGCTGCAGACGCGGTAGATCCTGGGTGTAGGCAAAACGCACATGTTGCGTGGCCTGATAGCGGCCAAAATCCAGGCCGGGAGTAAAGGCCACGTGCTCGGTTTCCAAAAAGTGCTGGCAGAAAGCAAAGGCGTCGCCGCCAAAGGCGCTGATATCGGCATATAAATAGAAGGCGCCCTCTGGCTCCACGGCGATCTTGAAGCCCAGCTCGCGCAGCGCCGGCAAGAGGAAATCGCGGCGGCGCTGGAACTCGTGGCGGCGCTGTTCGAGTATTTCCAGAGTCTGCGGCTGGAAGCACGCCAGCGCCGCGTGCTGAGCCATGCTTGGCGCGCTGATATACAGATTCTGCGCCAGCTTCTCCAACTCCGGCACGGCGGCCGGCGGTGCAACTAGCCAGCCCAGGCGCCAGCCGGTCATGCCGAAATACTTGGAAAAACTGTTAAGTACAAAGGCATCGTCGTCCACTTCCAGCACGCTGGCCGCATCTACACCGTAGGTCAGACCGTGGTAAATCTCATCCACCACCAGATGGCCACCGCGCGCTTTCAGCGCCTGCGACAGCCCGCCCAGCTCATCACGACTAAGCAAGGTGCCCGTCGGGTTGGCCGGCGATGCCACCAGCGCGCCAACGCTGTGTTGATCCCAATAGCGCTCGACCAGGTCGGGGGTCAGCTGATACCGCACATCCGGCCCTACTGGCACCAACTGCGCTGCGCCTTCGACCAGGCGCAAAAAGTGCCGATTGCAGGGGTAGCCGGGATCGGCCAGCAGCCAGTGCTTGCCAGGGTCGACCAGCAGGCTGGTGGCCAGCAGCAAGGCGCCAGAGCCGCCCGGCGTGATCAGAATGCGCTGTGGGTCGATATTCAGCTGGTAACGCTCGGCATAGAACCCCGCAATCGCTTCACGCAGCGCTGGCAGGCCGCGCGCGGCGGTGTAACGGGTGTGTCCATCGGCCAGTGCCGCCTGGCCGGCAGCGACAATCGGCGCGGCGGTGGTGAAATCCGGCTCACCGATTTCCAGATGGATCACATCATGGCCTTCGGCCTGCAATTGATTGGCTCGGGCCAATAGCGCCATCACGTGAAAAGGTTCTATGGCGCGGCTGCGCGCACTGTAAGACGTGACCATGGGACTGCCTGCCGGGAAGATAAGGCGCGGATTCTAAAGCATACCCGGCACAGCTTCGACAACCGGGAGTAGCGCAGGCTGAGTTGTTCTGGTAAGTTCGCCCGCTTGCAGCCGCAGGGCCAGTTCTACTTGACGTAGAATCGGCAAGGGACACCGTCCTGCGCAGTGGATCAGAAGAGTGAGAGGCGGTCATCCATGCCCACCAAAGCAAAAGCAAAAAGCAGCCAACTGACTCGTGGTTTTGAGCCTTATAAAGAAACTAAAGGCGAAGAATATATGGGCGAGCCAATGCGCGCCCACTTCACCGGCATCCTCAATAAGTGGAAGCTGGAATTGATGCAGGAAGTTGATCGTACTGTGCACCACATGCAGGACGAAGCAGCCAACTTCCCCGATCCAGCGGATCGCGCCAGCCAGGAAGAAGAATTCAGCCTGGAACTGCGTGCCCGTGATCGCGAGCGCAAGCTGATCAAGAAGATCGACGAAACCCTGCAATTGATTGAAGACAACGACTACGGCTGGTGCGATTCCTGCGGTGTAGAAATCGGCATCCGCCGACTGGAAGCCCGCCCGACCGCCACCCTGTGCATTGATTGCAAGACGCTAGCGGAAATCAAAGAAAAACAGGTCGGTTCCTGATCTGACAAAGAGGGTGCTTCGGCACCCTCTGTTGTTTCTGCCCTTCTGTGACAGCTGCGCATGAACACACCCGCCTACATCGGCCGCTTCGCCCCCACCCCCAGCGGTTACCTGCACTTCGGCTCACTCGTCGCCGCCTTGGCATCCTATCTTGATGCGCGCGCACTAAACGGCCGCTGGCTGCTGCGCATGGAAGACCTCGACCCACCACGCGAAGTCGCTGGCGCTCAGGCGGGCATTCTCAGCACCCTGGAAAGCTACGGTTTCGAGTGGGATGGCGAACTGGTACGCCAGAGTGAACGCCACAGCGAATACGCAGCCCTGGTCGAACGCCTACTCTGCCAGGGCCTGGCCTATGCCTGTACCTGCTCGCGCAAGCAGCTGGAAGGCAGCCAGGGGATTTACCCCGGTACTTGCCGCAATGCTGGCCACGGCTTTGCGGATGCGGCGATTCGCCTGCGCGTACCGGAGCTGACCTACCACTTTATTGATCGGGTGCAGGGCGATTACCGCCAGCACCTGGGCCGCGAGGTCGGCGATTTTGTGATTCGGCGCCGCGATGGTCTGTTTGCCTACCAGTTAGCCGTGGTGCTGGATGACGCCTGGCAAGGCGTGACCGATGTGGTGCGCGGGGCTGACCTGCTCGACTCCACCCCGCGCCAACTGTATCTGCAAGAGCTGTTGGGCTTCTCGCAACCGCGCTACCTGCACGTGCCGCTGATTATCCAGCCCGATGGTCACAAGCTGGGTAAATCCTACCGCTCGCCCCCGCTACCCGCCGATCAGGCCACGCCACTGCTGATCCGCGCCCTGCGCGCACTCGGCCAAACATTGCCGGACGGCGCCAGCTATGGCCAACCCGCAGAGCTGTTGCGCTGGGCCAGCCAGCACTGGGACGCCACACGTATTCCGCGCTGCCTAACGCTGGCCGAAGCGCAGCTGCGCTAAGAACCTGCCAACGATCTGCTGCGCGTCGGCCCTGCGGCGTTAAAAACAGGCTCAGATGCTCATGTACAACTCGTACACTCCGCTCCTCGCCTGTTTTTGCCTTGCATGGCTCTAGCTCGCTAGATCGTAGACTGGTTCTCTGTTTAACCATTTGCGGCTATGTCCGCTAACGAACAGAGGCGAACAGACGACGTGCTGTAGGGTGACGACAATGCTGCGACAGCATTCTTCCCGATGGTGCAGGCTTATCCCGACCATCGCGGTACCCGGGTCTTGAGTGTTGGCCGGCCACACCAGCCATAGCGGCCAATAGGCAAAACCAGCACGACGAAGCAACAGGGGCACGGCAATCGTGACTTCGTAGGTCCGCTGTCGCGGTCTCCCAGACGGGTTTCGTTCCTCGGCGCCCGTCGCGCATGCCAATGATGGCTGGAACCGCGCCCCATGACCTCAGTCTTCACCGCTCTATTCAGCCATGCAGCTGCACCTTCGCCATGGCTGGATCACGCCCCAGTACGCGAAGAACTGTTCGGCATCGAACGCCTCGAACAACATGCCTGCACCCTGGCCGCCGCGCAGGCGGTCAGTGCTCGGCCGCCGCGGGTGCTGTCACTGCACCGACGTCTGAATGACAACGCCAAAGTGCTGTTGGCCGCCTACCGCGCCAGCGCAGCCGAGCTGGCCAACGGCCGTGGCGTGGTACCGGCGGCGGAATGGCTGCTGGACAACTACCACCTGGTCGAAGAACAGATCCGCGAAATCCGCGATGACCTGCCGCCTGGCTATTACCGCCAGCTGCCGAAACTGGCCGCAGGGCCCTTTGCCGGCTATCCGCGGGTGCTGGGCCTGGCCTGGGCCTTTATCGCCCACACCGACAGCCACTTTGACCCAGAAATTCTGCAGCGCTACCTCGTCGCCTATCAGCAGGTGCAGCCGCTGACCATTGGCGAGCTGTGGGCGGTGGCGATCACCCTGCGCATCGTGCTGATCGAGAACCTGCGCCGCCTGGCCGACCAGATTAGTGCCGGGCGTAGCGCACGGGACGACGCTGATGCCCTGGCCAGTCGCCTGCTCAGCAAAGGCGCAACGCACACACTCGCCGACAAGGAGCTCAGTGAACGCGCGCGCACGCCGCTGGGTGAGTCCTTTGCCGCGCAGCTGGCCAAGCGCCTGCGCGACCATGACCCCCTCACCACGCCCGCCCTTGGCTGGCTGGAAGAACGCCTGCACGCCCAAGGCAGCAGCATTGATGAGGTGGTGCAGCACGCGCAGCAACGTCAGGGCGCCTCCAACCTCACGGTGCGCAATATCATCACCAGCATGCGCCTGATCTCCGCCATCGACTGGGCGCTGCTGTTCGAGAACGTCAGCCTGGTGGATGCACGCCTGGCGACCGGCAGCGACTTTGCTGCGATGGATTTTGCTACCCGCAACCAATACCGCAGCGCCATCGAGCAGCTGGCCCGTGGCAGCACCTGCACCGAGCTGGACGTTGCCGAGCAGGCCTTGCTGGCGGCGCAACAGGCGCATGTCAGCCACGCCGATGACCACGACCCACGCCTCAGCGACCCCGGCTACCACCTGATCGCTGAAGGTCGCCTGGCGCTGGAACAGCGCATCGGTTTTCGCCCAACGCTGCGCTTGCGCCTCAACCGGGGGCATCTGCACCTCGGCATGCCTGGCTATGTCGGCGCGATTGTTGGCCTGGCCAGCCTGCTGCTCGGCGTGGTGCTGTACTGCCTGGCCAGTCAGGGCGTAACGGCTGGCTGGTTGCTGGCGCTTGGCGTGTTGGGTTTTCTACCGGCCAGCGAAGTGGCCACTGCGCTGATCAACCGTGCCGTCAGCGCCAACTTCGGGGCCATGGGCCTGCCGGGGCTGGAGCTGATTGACGGCGTGCCCAGCAACCTGCGCACCTTGATTGCGGTGCCAACCCTGCTGGGCAGCGAGGCAGACCTGCTGGAGCAGATCGAACGCCTGGAAGTGCACCATTTGTCCGGACACAGCGGCGACCTGAGTTTCGCCCTGCTCACCGACGGCCTGGATGCCACGCAGGAACATTGCCCCGAAGACGACGCCTTGCTGCTGGTCGCCAGCGCTGCCATCAGCGAACTCAACCTGCGTTACGGCCCTGGCATAGCCGGCAGCCGTTTCCTGCTGCTGCACCGTCGCCGCCAGTTCAACCCCAGCGAGAACGTCTGGATGGGCTGGGAGCGCAAACGCGGCAAGCTGCATGAACTCAACCGCCTGCTGCGCGGAGCCGAAGACACCAGCTTTGTCCCAGTCCCAGGACTGAGCCAGCGCATCCCAGACGATGTGCGCTATGTGATTACCCTGGACGCCGACACCCGCCTGCCGCGTGATGCGGCCCTGCGCCTGATTGGCAAGATGGCCCACCCACTGAACCGGCCACGCTTCGATCAGCAACTGCAGCGGGTGATCGGCGGCTACGCGATTCTGCAACCACGGGTCACACCGTCGCTGCCCTTGCAGCGTGAGGGCTCGCTGTACCAAAAGGTATTCTCCAGCCCCGGTGGCATGGATCCTTATGCCGCTACCGTATCCGACGTGTACCAGGACCTGTTTGGCGAAGGCTCCTTTACCGGCAAGGGCATCTACGACATCGATGCCTTCGAAGCCGCATTGGCCGGGCGCGTCGCGGACAACAGCATGCTCAGTCATGACCTGTTCGAAGGTGTATTCGCCCGCGCGGGCCTGGCCTCGGATGTCGAAGTGGTCGAGGAATTTCCCTCGCGCTACGACGTCGCCAGTAAGCGCCAGCATCGCTGGACGCGTGGCGATTGGCAGCTACTGCCGTGGATTCTCGGGCCAATACGCGGCAAGCAGGCGCTGCCGAGCATCGGCCGCTGGAAGATGCTCGATAACCTGCGCCGCTCCCTGCTGGCCCCCGCCACCCTGGCCGCACTGGGCCTGAGCTGGCTGCTGCCACTGCCCGCCGCACTGACGGCCAGCCTGATACTGGTTGCCAGTCTGTTGATCCCTGCGCTGCTACCGCTGTGTTTTGGCCTGTTGCCGGCACGCGCCGGGATTCTCTGGAGCAGCCACCTGGGCAAGTTGCGCGACGACCTGCTGCTGGCCCTGCTGCAGAGTGCGCTGAACCTGGCCTTTCTCGCCGATCAGAGCTGGCGCATGCTGGATGCCATCAGCCGCACCCTGTTCCGCCTGCTGATCAGCCATCGCCACCTGCTGGAATGGACCACTGCTGCGCAAGCGGCAATCCGTCCGCGCCTGAAGCTACCGGGCTTCTACGCTGGCATGGCCGGCGGCACACTGCTCGGCCTGCTGCTGGTTGCTGCAGCGCTGTTCTGGTCACCCGCCATCTGGCCGTTGGTGCTGCCCTTCGCCCTGCTCTGGCTCAGCGCACCCGCCATTGCCCTGCTGGTCAGTCGCTCGCCGCGCGTGGCCAAACGCCTGCTCATCGACCCAGCGCAAACCCGCGAACTGCGCCATATTGCCCGGCGCACCTGGCGCTTCTTCGAAACGTTCGTCAGCACGGCAGACAATCAACTGCCACCGGATAACTTCCAGGAAGACCCCAAAGCGGTTATCGCTCACCGCACCTCACCAACCAATATGGGCCTGTACCTGCTATGCGCCGTCGCGGCACGCGACTTCGGCTGGGCCGGCACCCAGCGCAGCCTCGCCCGCTTACAGGCGACCCTGGCAGTCATGCAGCAACTGCAGCGCCACCGGGGCCACTTCTTCAACTGGTACGACACCCAGGACCTGCGCCCGCTGGCACCGGCCTATGTGTCATCGGTGGACAGCGGCAACCTGGCCGGGCACTTGCTCGTGGTCGCCAATGCCTGCGAAGAATGGCTCAAGGTCCCCATCAGCGCTGACGCCCGCCAGGGTCTGCTCGACAACCTGCAGCTGGCCAGCGCCACCCTGGCGGCTCTGCCAGCCACTAGCAGCGAGCGGGGTCAGCAACTGGATGAACTCCTGCAGCAGATCGACGCCGCGCTGCAGGGTGTGCAGCCGCTGCACAGCCTGCTGCCTTCGCTACTGCGCCTGAGCGACAAGGCCGCTCAGCTCGCCAGTGGCCTGACCTCGCTCGACAGTGCTGAGCATGCCGCCGACCTTTTGTTCTGGTTGCAGGCGCTTACTCAGGCGCTGGGTGACCTGCAGCATGACGCACACCTGAGCGACACGGAATGCACAGGCTTGCATAACAATTTACGTACCGTCGCCGAGCAGGCGCGCAGCATGGCCATGGCCATGGACTTTGCCTTCCTGCTGGAGCCGGAGCGCAAACTGCTGTCGATCGGCTTCTGCCTGAGCGACAACAGCCTCGACAGCAGCTGCTATGACCTGCTCGCCTCTGAGGCACGCCTGGCCAGCCTGTTCGCCATCGCCAAGGGCGATGTCAGCACCCGCCACTGGTTCCGTCTGGGCCGTACCGCCACCCCACTGGGCAACGGCTCAGCGTTGATCTCCTGGTCCGGCTCGATGTTCGAATACCTGATGCCGTCACTGGTCATGCGCGCGCCGTCCGGCAGCCTGCTGGAACAGACCAACCGCTTGGTGGTGGCCCGCCAGGCGGCTTACGGGCAAGCGCTGGGCATTCCCTGGGGCATCTCCGAGTCCGCCTACAACGCCCGCGACCTGGAGCTGACCTACCAATACTCGAATTTCGGCGTACCGGGCCTGGGCCTCAAACGCGGCTTGTCCGCCAACCGGGTGATTGCCCCATATGCCACCGGACTGGCTACCATGGTCGACCCGCTGGCCGCGCTCGCCAACTACCAGCGCCTGGCCGAGATGGGCGCACTGGGGCGCTATGGTTACTACGAAGCGCTGGACTTCACACCTGCGCGTCTGCCGGAAGGTCAGCCATTCGCCATCGTGCGCAACTTTATGGCCCACCATCAGGGCATGAGCATCGTCGCCATCGCCAATACCCTGCATGGCGGCCAGATGCGCGAGCGCTTCCACCGCGAGCCAATGATTCAGGCCTGCGAGCTGCTGTTGCAAGAACGCATGCCGCGCAATGTGGCCGTTGCCCACCCGCGCGCTGAAGAAGTCAGCGCCTGCGCAACAGATACCGACTGTGCCCAACCGAGCGAGCGCCGGCTCAACCATTTAAACGGCAATCCGCCAGTTACCCACCTGCTCAGCAACGGCCGCTACAGCGTGATGCTCACCGCCAGCGGCGCGGGCTACAGCCGCTGGCGCGACATCGCCATCACCCGCTGGCAGGAAGACAGCACCCGCGACCACCATGGCTCGTTCATCTTCCTCTGGGACACGCAAAACGACAGCCGCTGGTCTATTGGCGCGCAGCCCAGCACTGGCATGCCCTACAACGAAGTGGTGTTCGCCGAGGACTACGCCAGCTACAACCGCCAGGATGGCAACCTCACTACCGTCCTGGAAATTCTGGTATCCGGCGAAGATGACGGTGAAGTACGCCGCGTCTCGCTGACCAACAGCGGCCGGGTAACGCGGGAAATCGAACTGACCTCCTACGCCGAACTGGTGCTGGCCAGCGCCGCCAGCGACAACGCCCACCCGGCGTTCTCCAAGCTGTTTGTGGTCACCGAGTACCTGCCTGCCTTTGCCGCCCTGATTGCCACGCGTCGTCCACGTAGCGCCAGCGAGCAACCAATCTGGGCCGCGCACTTTGCCGTGGTGGAAGGTGAGGTGAGCGCAGAGCCACAGTACGAAACCGACCGCGCGCGCTTTCTCGGGCGCAGTTGCGCACTGCATGCCGCAGCGGTCATCCGCCAGGGTCAGCACCTGTCCAACAGCGTGGGTACGGTACTCGATCCGATCTTCTCGCTACGCCAGCGCATCCTGGTAGGCCCGGGGAAAATCGCCCGCGTGGCCTTCTGGACGCTGGTGGCGCCCTCGCGGGAGGCGCTGCTCGACCTGATCGACAAACACCATGACCGCAGTGCCTTCGAGCGGGCGAAAACCCTGGCCTGGACTCAAGCTCAGGTGGAGCTGCGCCACCTCGACATGCATGCTGCCGAAGCCGCTGACTTTCAGCGTTTGGCAGCGCCCATCCTGTACGCCGATTCACGCTTTCGCGCCCCAACTGCCAGCCTGCTGCGCGGCCTTGGCAGCCAGGCGGGGTTGTGGTCACAGGGGATTTCCGGCGACTTGCCGATTGTGCTGCTGCGCATTAGCGACAGCGAAGACATCGCCCAGGTGCGGCAACTGTTACGCGCCCACGAATACTGGCGAATGAAGCGCTTGGCGGTGGATCTGGTGATCGTTAATGAACACGCCTCCTCCTACCAACAGGACTTACAGATCGCCATCGAAACGGCCGTACGCAGCAGCCAGTTACGCCCGCGCTTTGCCACCGAACTGGCGCAAGGCTCAGTATTCGTGTTGCGCGCGGACCTGCTCAGTGGCGAGTTCCGTGAGAGTCTGCAAGCTGTGGCAAGGGTTCTGCTGATGGCCCATCGCGGGCCTGTCTCCGAGCAACTGGCTCGCATCCAGCCCATCACCACGCCACCCGAAGCCAGCGCCGACAGTTACAGCGCGCAGCACATCGCCGTAGCACGCACCAAACCGCGCCCCGACATGCTCGAGTTTGCCAACGGCCTGGGCGGTTTCGACCGCGATGGCCGCGAGTACGTGGTGCGTCTGAACGCCTGGAGTAACACCCCGGCGCCTTGGATCAACGTCATCGCCAATGCGCAGTTCGGCTTTCAGGCATCGGCCGAAGGCAGCGGATACACCTGGGCCGGCAATAGCCGGGAAAACCAGCTCACGCCCTGGTCCAACGACCCGGTCAGCGATCCGCCCGGCGAAGCCCTGTACGTGCGCGACGAGGACAGCCTGGCGTTGTTCAGCCCCACCGCCCAGCCGCTGCGCGACAGTGGTCACTATGAAGCGCGCCATGGCTTTGGCTACAGCCGCTTCAGCCATCAGGCCGGCGGCATTGCCATGGAGCTGTTGCAGTACGTGCCCCTGCATGACCCGATCAAGATTTCCCGACTCACCTTGCGCAACCTCTCCGACCGGCCACGACGCTTGAGTGTCAGCGCTTATGCCGAATGGGTGCTGGGCACCACGCGGGCGGCCAGCGCGCCGTTTATCGTCAGCCGCCAGGACATCGCCACGGGCGCGATCCTGGTACGCAACCGCTGGAGCATTGCCTTCGCCGGGCGTAGCGCCTTCAGCGACCTCGGTGGCCAGCAAAGCAGTTGGACCGCCGACCGCTGCGAATTTATCGGGCGTAACGGCAGCCTCGCGCAACCGGCGGCCCTCGCCCGGCAAACAGCACTGAGTGGCAATCTGGGTGCGGGGCTCGACCCCTGCACGGCACTGCAATGCGAGTTCGAGCTACAGCCCGGAGAAAGCAAGGAAGTGCTCTGGCTACTCGGCCAATGCGCCAGCGAGCAAAAAGCCAGCGCCTTGATCAAGCACTACCGCCAGGCCGACCTAGACGCCGTGCTGGCCGAAGTGCAGGCGTACTGGCAGCAGCTGCTCGGCGCCGTTCAGGTGCAAACCCCAAGCCGCGCCATGGACATCATGCTCAACGGCTGGCTGCTCTATCAGACTTTGGCGTGCCGCATCTGGGCGCGCTCGGCGTTCTACCAGGCCAGTGGCGCCTATGGCTTTCGCGACCAGTTGCAGGACGGCATGGCGCTGACCTTTGCCAGCTCGGAGACAACTCGCAAACACATTCTGCGCGCCGCCAGCCGTCAGTTTGTGGAAGGCGATGTGCAGCACTGGTGGCTGCCGCATTCCGGCCAGGGCGTGCGCACGCGCATTTCCGATGACCGGGTGTGGCTGGCTTACGCCACGGCCCAATACATCCAGAGCACGGCGGATACAGCGATTCTCGATGAGTCCGTGGATTTTCTTGAAGGCCCACAGCTGGCGGCCGGCGAGCACGATGCGTTCTTCCAACCCATGCAAGCGGATGCGCCCGCCTCGCTGTTTGAGCACTGCGCCCGTGGCCTGGACCAATGTCTGCAGCTGACCGGCGAACTGGGGCTGCCGCTGATGGGTGGCGGTGACTGGAACGACGGCATGAACCGCGTCGGCGAACACGGCAAGGGCGAAAGCGTCTGGCTGGGTTGGCTGCTGCTGCGCACCATCGCCCTGTTTGCGCCCTATGCCGAAGTGCATGACAGCGCCCGCGCGGCGCGCTGGCAGGCGCATGCCGAGGCACTGCGCAGCGCGCTGCAGGTGCATGCCTGGGACGGTCAGTGGTACCGCCGCGCGACCTTCGATGACGGCACCTGGCTCGGCTCAGCGCAGAACACGGAGTGTCAGATCGACTCCATTGCCCAGTCCTGGGCGGTATTGTCCGAGGGTGCCGACCCCGTGCGCGCGAATATGGCCATGGCCTCACTGCAGCGCCAGCTGGTCCACGAGGACGACGGCATCGCCCTGCTATTCACTCCCCCCTTCGACAAAACACCGCTGGAGCCCGGTTACATCAAGGGCTACCCGCCAGGCCTGCGCGAAAACGGCGGGCAATACAGCCACGCGGCGATGTGGGCGATTCTGGCCTATTGTCGGCTAGGCTCCGCGCAGCAAGCCTTCGCCCTGTTTGATCTGGTCAACCCGATCAACCACAGCCTTAACCCTGAGGCCAGCCAACGCTACAAGGTTGAGCCCTATGTACTGGCAGCCGATGTGTATGCGGTGGCCCCACACATCGGCCGAGGTGGCTGGACCTGGTACACCGGTGCCGCCGGTTGGATGTACCGTGCCGGCGTTGAAGGCATTCTCGGCATTCGCCGCGAAGGTGACTGGCTGCTACTCAACCCGTGCATTCCGAGCGACTGGCCAGGCTTTAGCGCGCAAATAACGCTGGGTGACAGCCACTTCCAGATTCAGCTCGATAACCCCGCACAGCGCAGCCAAGGTATTCGCCAGGCCTGGCTCGACGAGCAGCCAATCGACTGCGCGCAAGGGCAACTGCGGGTAGCGCTAGATGGGGGCGCGCATCAGCTGCGTGCAGAGCTATAACGCGGGCGGGGTGGGTTCAGCCAACAGTTCGGCCAGCTCATCACAGCCACTCTGTACCGCCCCTAACGCGGCGGTGCAGATGGCCCGGTAACGCTGCAGAACCAGCTCGCCAGTGGCGGTGAGCTGAGTGCCTCCGCCGTGCTTACCGCCGGCCAGCGTGCTGACCAGCGGCTGCTTGAAACTGCGATTCATGGTTTCCACCAACAACCAGGCACGCCGATAGGACATGCCCATGGCGCGCGCGGCAGCACTGATCGAGCCTTGCTCGGCAATCGCCGCCAACAGCTCAGCCTTGCCGGGGCCGATGGCAATGTCAGAGCCGTTATGCAGGCGGATTTTCAGATCAAGACGGTACATGCGCGGGTCACAACGAGGGATTCGCTGCGCAGCCTAACGCCTGATCAAATCAGGTGGAAGGGTCGACGCAACCTGTAGGAGCGGGCTTGCCCGCGATGCTTTTCTGTCGAAATCGATTCGCGGGCATGGCACTAGGCGTCCCCCCCGCTCCTACAAAGGCTACGTATGCTGGTATGGCAGTTTTAAATTCGGCCCATTAACAGCAGCACCACCAGCACAATCACCACTACGCCCAATCCGCCCGTAGGCCCGTAACCCCAGCTTTTGCTGTGTGGCCAAGCGGGTATGGCGCCGATCAATAACAGCACCAGCACGATCAATAGAATGGTACCCAGGCTCATGGCGTTCTCCTTGATGAGTCACTGCAGCACGCCGGAACAGCAGGTACCGAGATGGCACCCAAGCGCTTCATCATGCTGCACGCCACAGCAAGCCCTGTCGGTGCGCTATCGAACCGATGGGCGTTGCCCTATTCGGCGGCCAGTGCACCATCCACAATCTGCTGCGCCTCGCTGAAGATGCGCTGCAAGTGCGCTTCATCGCGAAAGCTCTCGGCGTAAATCTTGTAGATGTCTTCAGTGCCTGACGGTCGCGCGGCGAACCAGCCGCCTTCGCTGATCACCTTGATCCCGCCAATCGCCGCGCCATTACCCGGCGCCTTATCGAGCACCTGGGTAATCGCATCGCCGGCCAGTTCACGGCTGCTGATCTGCGCGGGCGAGAGTTTGCCCAGGGCCTTCTTCTGCGCAGGTGTGGCGGGTGCATCGACGCGGTCGGCGTAGATGGTGCCGAACTCCTCGTTCAGCCCCTGATACAGCTCGCCAGGGTCGCGCCCGCTAACCGCGGTCATTTCTGCGGAAAGCAGTGCCAAAGCAATGCCGTCCTTATCGGTGGTCCAGACTCGGCCATCGCGGCGCAGGAAGGTCGCCCCGGCGCTTTCCTCGCCGCCAAAACCGAGGGAGCCATCGAACAGGCCGCTGGCAAACCATTTAAAGCCCACTGGCACTTCCTGCATCGGCCGGCCCAGGCGCTGGCTGACGCGGTCGATCATTGCGCTGCTGACCAGGGTTTTACCAACGGCCGCCGTGGCACTCCACTGCGGGCGGTGCTGGAACAGGTAATCAATCGCCACACTGAGAAAGTGGTTAGCCGGCAGCAGGCCGACGCTCGGCGCAACAATGCCGTGACGGTCGTAATCGGTATCGCAGGCAAAGGCGATGTCATAACCGTTTTTCAGGCTGATCAGGCGCTGCATGGCATAGCTGGAGGACGGGTCCATGCGGATCTGCCCGTCCCAGTCCAGGCTCATAAAGGCGAACTGCGGGTCGATGGTCTGGCTCACCACCTCCAGATTTATGCCGTACTGCTCGGCAATCCGCCCCCAGTAATGCACGCCAGCACCGCCCAGCGGATCGACACCCAAACGCAAACCGGCGGCGCGAATCGGCGCGAAGTCGATGACATTGCCCAAGTCGTTCACATAACTACCGAGGTAATCGTATTCCTGCACATTGGCGGCCTGGCGCGCCTGCGCCAGGTGCATACGCTTAACCTCTCGCAAGCCGCCCTCAAGCAAGGCATTGGCGCGGTTCTGCACCCAGGTGGTGATGTCGCTGTCGGCTGGGCCGCCATTGGTGGGGTTGTATTTGAAGCCACCGCTGTCTGGCGGGTTGTGCGAGGGGGTGATGACAATGCCATCGGCCAGACCGCTGCTACGGCCCTGGTTGTGCACCAGAATCGCCTGGGAAATCGCCGGGGTTGGGGTGAATTCGCCCCCCGCAGAAATCATCGTCTGCACGCCATTGGCCGCCAGCACTTCAATCGCGCTGTCCAACGCCGGCTGCGACAGCGCATGGGTATCGGCACCGATAAACAACGGGCCGCTGATGCCCTGGGCGCTGCGGTAATCACAAATCGCCTGACTGATCGCCAGCACATGTGCCTCATTGAAACTGTGCGCCAGCGAGCTGCCACGATGCCCGGAAGTACCGAACGCGACCCGCTGGCTCGCAACGCCAAGGTCCGGCTGCAGCTCAAAATAGGCCGCCAACAGCGCAGGGATATCAGTCAACAGGGAAGCAGGTGCCGGCTGACCGGCCAGAGGGTGAATACGCGGGCTCACAACAGACTCCAGGTGGTTATGGACGGTGAAACGTGCGCCAGTCTAACAGCCCAATCGAGCTTTCCGGACATGCATTGGACGCAGGCTAACTAAGTGCGATAACGCACCGACAACGCCACGCGAATAACTGAATCTGACGCTGCGCGCCATGCCTGTTGCCATAAGACCTCCTGCAGGTAGGTGGCTGACGCGTACTGAAATGGCATATGCAGCAGTTGTCGACGTCATACCGCAGCTCAAGCGCGGTAGCTGGACGTTGTGCATAGGAGAACGACGCCTAGCAAACGTCCACAACCGTGGAGAGATCACATGGACAGGTTCGGATACGCGCGCACAACTGCCCAACTCGGCGCCTTGGTACTGTTGCTGCTAAGCGCCAGCGCACAGGCCGGTGGACTATTTGCCCCCAAAATATTCAATACAGCGCCGCCGCAAAGCGCGACATCGTCCCCGGGCGCGCAGAACAACCTGTACAAGGCAGCCTTGCAGCCCGCGCTTGTAAGCCGCCAACAGCACGCCAGCAGAGCCGCTAGCCAATGGATCACGGGGCCTACAGACGCGTTTCGGTCTGTTACACCGCTGCCCCCCAGGCTAAGGTTCTGAACCGCTTGTGCGTGAACTGCCCTACTCACTAATACCATCACCCTCTCGGTAACCGCAGAGCGTTTAGCGCCCTGTGCTCCGTTCGCAAGGAAGTGTCGGCACATGGCTAACCACATTCTGCTTATTACCAGCAATAACCACGATGCCGCGACTCTGGAAAGCGCGCTGGAAAAAGCCCAGGACGGGCCTTTCACCATCGAATGGATCACCCGACTGGCACTCGCCCAAGAGCGCTTGCAAGCCCCGCAGCAAAAAGCAATCGATGCCATCCTGGTGGATCTGGAGTTACCAGACAGCACAGGCCTGGCAACCTTTACTGCATTGTTTGCCCTGGCTCCGGGTATACCAATCATGACCATTAGCGACCTTGATGCTGACCTGCAGACCGCTGAAGCGATCCGCCACGGTGCTCAAGGCAGCCTATCCAAAGGGCATTTCGACAGTTCGCTGGTGCCGCAAGCGCTGAGCAATATCATCCTGCGCAAAGCCGTCGAAGAGTCGCTGTTTGTCGAAAAAGCGCGCCTGGCCATCACCCTCAACTCGATCAGCGACGCGGTAATCGGTACCAACCTGCAGGGCAACGTCGACTACCTCAATAGTGCGGCTGAAAAAATGACAGGCTGGAAACTCGATGATGCGCAAGGTAAGCCAATCGACAGTGTCATGTGCCTGGTCAATGATAAAACCCGTGAGTCGGTGGCCAACCCCATCTTCAAGGTATTGAAGGACGATGCCTGCAAGCTCTTGGCCTCAGGCACGGTGCTGGTCCGTCGTGACGGCAGCGAATCCGCCATCGAAGACTCGGCTGCACCGATCCACGACTCGGCCGGACACCTGAAAGGCGCGGTGATAGTCTTCCACGACATGACCGCTACCCATGCCATGACCGAGAAAATGGCCCACCAGGCGCAGCATGACACCCTCACCAACCTGCCCAACCGCGCCCTGCTCAATGACCGGATCAACCAGGCAATTGCCCTGGCCGAGCGCAGTGGCAACCACCTGGCATTGCTGTTTCTCGACCTGGATAACTTCAAGCACATCAACGACTCGCTCGGCCACGGCGTCGGCGATCAGCTGCTGCAAGCGGTGGCGCTGCGCTTGAGCGATTGTGTACGCAGCTCCGACACGGTCAGCCGCCTGGGCGGTGACGAATTCGTTGTGCTGCTGAGCGAAAACCAGTCAGCCGAAGATGCCGCGCGCACAGCCGAAAAAATTCTCAGCGCCCTGGCTTCACCCCACAGCATTGGCCAACAGCAGCTGCATATCACCTCCAGCATCGGCATCAGCACCTACCCCAACGATGCCACGGATGCAGAAGGCCTGATCAAGAATGCTGACACGGCGATGTACCGGGCCAAGGAGGAAGGCCGCAACAACTACCAGTTCTTCCATCAGGAGATGAATATTCACGCGGTCGAACGCCAGTTGATCGAAGCGCACCTGCGCACGGCCATGGAGAACAGCGAGTTCATCCTCCACTACCAACCGAAAGTCGACCTGCAAAGCGGCAGAATCACCAGCGCCGAAGCGCTGATCCGCTGGCAACACCCGGCCTGGGGCATGATTTTGCCGACACGTTTTATTCCGGTTGCCGAAGCCTGTGGCCTGATCGTGCCATTGGGCCGCTGGGTGCTGCTGCAAGCCTGCGCCCAGGCCAAGCGTTGGGAGAACTGCGGTTATGCCCTGGATTCGGTGGCCGTCAACGTTTCGGCCCTGGAGTTTCGTCGCAAGGACTTTGTCGACAGCGTGGAAAGCGCCCTGAGAGTCACCAACCTTAATCCCCAAAACCTGCAACTGGAGATCACCGAGAGCGTGTTGATGCGCGACGCCCAGGCCAGCGCCACAATCTTGCAACAGCTCAAGACCCTCGGCGTGCAACTGGCGGTGGACGATTTCGGCACCGGCTACTCAAGCCTCAGCTACCTCAGCCAGTTCCCCATTGATGTGCTGAAAATTGATCGCTCCTTTGTTCAGGACATCCACAACAGCAACGGCGTTATCGTCAGCGCCGTGATCGCCATGGGCAATAGCCTCAAGCTGCAGGTGATCGCCGAAGGCATCGAAGAAACCACGCAACTGGAGTTTCTCCGCGCCCACCAGTGCAGCGAAGGTCAGGGCTTTCTGTTCAGCCAGCCGGTCAGCGCGCAAACCTTCACCAACCTGTTGCGCAGCGGCATCAGCTCGCCGATCAATACGCTGTATCAGGCAACCGGCTCCCTGGGCTAGAACTGCGCGCGGTAATCGGCCTGCAACACGGCATAACACTCGCAGGCTGCGAGCTCCAGCCCGCTGCGGTCGAGGATATGGATCTCACCCCGGCTGTAGCTGATCAAGCCGCGCGCCTGCAATAGCGCAGCCGCAATCGATACACCGCTGCGGCGCACCCCGAGCATGTCGGCAAGAAATTCATGGGTCAGGTGGAAGTGATCGGCATGGGCGCGGTCGTGGGTCATCAGCAGCCAACGCGCTAGGCGCGGCTCGATCTCGTGAAAGTGCGTGCAGGCCGCGCTCTGTGACAACTGCGCCATCACCACATACAGGTAGCGCTTGAGCGTAAGTAACAAGGCCGGGCTTTTCAGCAACTGCTGCTTGAACAACTGGCTGCTGATGCGCAAGGCGCTGCCGGAGCCCTGCACCACCGCGCGCATGGGTGCCCGGCCGATGCCCAGGGCGAGGGTAGCGCCCAGCACGCCTTCATTACCGATCAGGCCCATCTCCAGGGGCTGATGCCCGTCCAGAGTGGTGACCAGCGAGATAAAACCCTTGAGGGGGAAGTACACATGGCGAATCGGCTGGTTGGCCTCATGCAGCACATGGCCGAAAACCAGGTCCACCGGTTCGCAGCCATTTAAGAGTTGTTTGCGTTGTTTGCTGGGCAGCCCTTCGATCAAGCTGCTAAGGATTTGCAGCGGTGCTTTAACAGACATTCACTTGTCCCGAGCACGACGCTTGCCAAAAGATGGCACGACAGCTGTGCTTGACGCTCTCGCAACTACAGTCTGCCCCAGCCAGTGGCAAAGCTCTGTGCGCTGCGGCACTCAGGACAAGCCATTCAATGGCTTGAGTGCGCGCAACAGATTAGTGCGCCGGTTGCGCCACTTTATCCGGTTGCGCCACTTTAAAAGGAAGCAGGCGGTCGGTCTCATCTTTGACTACCGCGTAACACTCACAGCTAAGACCCTCGAGCTTCTTGCGATCAAGTACGGTAATCAGCCCGCGGCTGTAATCAATCACGCCCTGACGATGCAGCTTGCCGGCAGCTTCAGTCACGCCCTCGCGGCGCACGCCGAGCATGTTGGCGATCAGCTCCTGGGTCATGGCTAGCTGGCTGCCGGAGAGCCGATCCAGCGACAGCAACAACCAGCGACACAGCTGTTGGTCAATCGAGTGGTGACGGTTGCACACGGCCGTCTGCGCCATCTGCGTGATCAGCGCCTGGCTGTAACGCAGCATCAGATGCAGCATCTCGCTGTGACGGTTGAACTCTTCTTTAAAGCGTTTGCCGAGTACCCGATAAGCACTGCCGGCACTTTGCACAATCGCGCGGCTGGTGGTGCTTTCACCGCCCATAAACAGCGCCACACCAATCACGCCGTCATTGCCCACCACGGAAATCTCCGCCGACGCGCCGCTTTCCATCACATACAGCAAGGACACAATCGAATTGGTGGGAAAGTAGACATGACGAAGGGTATCGCCCGACTCGTAAAGCACCATACCCAGCGGCATGTCCACCAGTTCAAGGTGGGGCAACAGCCGCTCCAGCACCTCATCGGGCAAAGTGGCAAGGAGGTGATTCTGTTGCGGACGGGGGGTTGCGGACATCACTGTCTCCGGTCTTCTTAGGCCTGCTGGCGATTAATGTGCGCTCGCTACAGAGCCTTAACTGCACACGCCAGCATAGTCCAATCTGTTTTTTTATCTGTACGTTAGCGTACAGACAGGCTCTATATCGGACGTTTAAAAAGACACGTCAGAATGGCTGTCCGTGCGCCAAAAAGCTCGCAAAAGCAGCGTTTACAGCCATTTCCGGCTATTCTTGCCGGCCTCATTTATGCCGCAGGATGAACCCATGAAAGCCCAGCTCGAAGAACTGATCAGCAAAATAAGCTCGGGCTGCATGCTGGCAGAAGAAGTCGCGCGCATCGCCGATGAGGCCGCCCAGGCCTATGCCGACCCGCAGGCATTTCTCGCTGCCAACCCGGATATCAATTTCGACGACAGCTTCCCAATCCCGCTGGGCGAATGGGTGGTAGTCGGCAGCCTGCCGGAAACCGTGCTGTTTCAGGCCGATAGTTATGATGCGCTGTTCGAACATATCGTCGAATCATTCGGACCAGAGGTGAGCTTTGTGCTCAAAGCCAAGCAGCTGGCCAAGGTCGAACCGCTGAAAGCGCTGAATCGCATCCAGGTGCAGCTCGCAAGCCTATCGCCGGAAACCAAGGGCTATGTGCTACTGGACTTGAGTGAACCGCTGGATGACGAGCTGCAAGCCGTGCTGGTGTACAGCACTGACCTGCCACGGGTGATGGAATTGGCAGTAGAAGTCGGCATCTACGCGGCCCCAGCCTATGAAGCCCTGAAAGCCGCGCAAAGCGAAGAATAGAGGTATTAAGGCAGCAGCAGATTCAGCGCTGCTGCCGACGCAATTCGGCAAGTTTGCTCGCCAGCTCATCAAGCTCAGCGCTCTGCCCTCGCGGTAGCCGGCGCAGCACTGCCTGACTCAAGCGCATTTGCTTGATAAAGCGCCGGCAATTCACGCACATGGCCAAGTGCATGCGCACGGACAGGCGTTTGCGCAGGCCCAGTTGGCCATCAAGAAATTCACTGGAGTGGGCCACCAACTCCTTACAGCTCAACATTGGCCGGTCTCCTCAAAATGCTCCAAGGTGGCAAATACCTTGAGACGCGCGCGGTGCAGCAGCACCCGCACATTGGAGAGCGAGACCTGCAAAAGATTACAAATTTCCTCCAACTCCATGCCTTCACGTTCACGCAGGTGCAGCACGCTGCCCTGCATCTCAGACAGACTGCCCAGGGTTTTCTCCAGGCACTCACGCAACTCATCCTCGGTCAGCAGCGCTTCCGGGGAGTCGTGATGCCAGGCATGCGGCGCCAGCAGCCAGTGGCCATCTGAACTGAAGCGCTCATCGCCAACGCTGCCGTGGGGCGAGGGAATATCGTCGAGCAGCACTTCGCGGCGATTGCCCTTGAGGCGGGTTTTCGCGGTGTTGGCGGTAATAGTCAGCAGCCAGGTCTTGAGACTCGAACGGCCCTGAAAACCATCCAGATTGCGCACTACAGCAAGCCAGGCATCCTGCACCACCTCATCGGAATTACGGCTGCCGACAATGGCAAAGGCCACCGCACGCATCGCCCCCTGATAGGTGGCGACCAGTTCGCGGTAGGCCTTCTGCTCGCCTGCACGCAGGCGAGTGAGCAGCGCCTGATCGGCCGGGTAATCCATCAATGCTTACGCAGGATCACGCTACCAATCGAATAACCGGCGCCGAACGAGCTGAGCACGCCCAGCGCGCCGCTCGGCAGGTCTTCCTGGTATTTGTGCAGGGCGATTACCGAACCGGCCGAACTGGTGTTGGCGTAGGTGTCGAGAATAACTGGCGCCTCGCCTGGCTCAGCGTCGCGGCCAAGCAGCTTGCGCGCGATCAGCAGGTTCATGTTGAGGTTGGCCTGGTGCAGCCAGAAGCGCTTCACATCGCCGACGTTCAGCTTGTTCTCAGCCAGGTGCGCGGCAATCAGCTCGGCAACCATGGGGCAGACATCCTTGAACACCTTGCGGCCTTCCTGGACGAACAGCTTGTCACGCGCGCCAACGCCCTCTTCCGCACAGCGGTTGAGGAAGCCGAAGTTGTTGCGGATATTGTTGCTGAACTGGGTGATCAGCTTGGTGCCAACGATATCGAACTGGTAGTTCGAGGTGGCCTGATCAGCACGCTCGATGATTACCGCAGTGGCGGCATCACCGAAGATAAAGTGGCTATCGCGGTCGCGGAAGTTCAGGTGGCCGGTGCAGATTTCCGGGTTGACCATCAAGATCGCGCGGGCCTGGCCCAGTTGCACGCTGTTGGCCGCAGCCTGGATGCCGAAAGTGGCCGAGGAGCACGCGACGTTCATGTCATAGCCGAAACCCTGGATGCCCAGCGCGGCCTGTACTTCAATCGCCACCGCCGGATAAGCGCGCTGCAGGTTGGAGCACGCGACGATCACCCCATCGATATCGGCAGCAGTCTTGCCGGCACGCGCCATGGCGTCCTTGGCGGCGCCAACGGCCATCTCGCAGAGAATGCCCCAGTCTTCGTTGCTGCGCTCCGGGAGACGCGGTGCCATGCGCTTGGGGTCGAGGATGCCGGCCTTGTCCATGACAAAGCGACTCTTGATGCCCGAGGCCTTTTCAATAAAGCCGCTGCTCGACTCGCTCAGTGCTTCGAGTTCACCGCTGGCGATGGCTGCAGCGTTGTCGGCATTGAATTGCTGCACATAGGCGTTGAACGACTCGACCAACTCATCGTTGGAAATACTGTTTGCCGGGGTATAGAGGCCGGTACCACTGATCACGACGTTATGCACAATCATTCCTCTTGTTCTTCGCCGCAGGCAGCGGCCAATTAGGCAATACGCCCAGGGCAGGCTAGGCCATGGGCAAAAACGGCTGACAGGCTCAGCAAACTCGATCCATGAAACGTCCTGTTACGAGCCACGGAGTTTGCCACAGCCTGGAGTACTTCGTCCGCTCAGCACGTCAGGCGATATGCAACAAGCTGTGGGCTATTGAGGCAAAGATGCTCACAACGTGGCACAAGACACATCCCGACCAGCCCCACGAACTGGCGCTTGAGCGGCCTCACCCGTCCGGGTGATGGCTGATTGTCGGACAATCTATATGCTCGCCTTTCCCTAATAAAAAGAAAGGTTTTCGCCATGCGCAAGCTGCTGCTATTGCTGGTGCTGAGTTTTGCCCCATTGAGCCAGGCCGCTGTGGGCGTGTTCCCCGACAGCACCTTCCAGAATCTCGACCACGGCCTGTACTGGTTCGGTTACGGCGACAGCTGGCAGAAGGCCGTACCCGGGCAGAGCAACGCCTACTACGTGGCCAGCAAGCCGACCTTGATCTATATCCACGGCTGGCAGAACGGTTCGACGCAAAAGAAGAACCGCGAAACCTTCAACCGCAAGGATGCCGGCGGACCGGACCTTGACTTGGCAAACGCCTGGCTCGCAGCGGGTTACAACGTCGGCGTGCTGTACTGGAACCAGTTTGCCGATGAAGGCGAAGTGAAAGATGCCGAAGCCAAGATCTGGACCGCCAGCGGCCCGCGTGCCATGCGCTGGCGCAACAGCAGCGGCGTCTACAGCAATGGCCCAACTCAATCGGCCAGCGACCTGCTGTTCAACAGCTACAAAGCCAACCTCGCCGGCTACAGCGGCAGCAATATCCGCATCGCCGGGCACTCCCTGGGCAACCAGATGGCCATCGTGCTGACCAAGAAGATCAGCGATGCTGTCAGCGCCGGGACAGTGAACAGCAAGCTGCTGCCCAAACGCGTCGCCCTGCTCGATCCGTTCTATTCCAACAACGCGAAAAGCTACCTGGGTAACAAGTGGGTCGGCGAAGTCTGCCGCACCTATGTCAGCGCGCTGAAAACCAAAGGGGTGATCTTCGAGACCTACCGCACCTCCGGGGCCAGCAGCACCGGGTTTATCGGCGACAGCAACAGCGGGCTGATGAACATGACTGCCTTCAGCGAGCTAAAACCCTGGTACTTCAACGCCACACAACTGACCGAGAAGCACAATGCCGCCGTGTGGCACTACCTGTGGTCGTTCAGCAGCAACCCACCACTGATCACGGGCACCAGCAATCAAGCTGCCTCGGCCAAAACCAGCGACAGCCGCATCACAAGCCTGATGAATGGCAGCAAGAAACTGGTGCACGACCAGGGCGCCTATACCAAGGAACCGTCCGACGATAACTTCAAGGAAGCCAACCGCTGATAGCGCCGGTCCTGCCTTCACCGGCAGGACCGTACTTCTGCATATCTCACACCGCGACCTAAGGCGGCTTGACTATCCAGTCACAGCATGAAAAAACAGAGGCACGCAGGCGCTGCCCTGCACTCTCCCGCTTCTGGAATTCTGCTCTATGGCTCTGCATACCTGGCTGATCTTTCTTACGGCTGTATTTGGCTTATCGCTGACGCCTGGCCCCAATGGCCTGCTCGCGCTCAGCCATGGCGCCTTGTACGGCCATCGCAAAACCCTGTTTACCGTCAGCGGCGGAGTGCTGGGTTTTACCCTGCTGATGGCCTTGTCGATGCTCGGTATCGGCACCTTGCTGCAAGCCTCGGCGCAGGCCCTGACCATTCTCAAATGGCTCGGCGGTGCCTACCTGATCTGGCTCGGCATTCAACTCTGGCGCGCGCCGCCCCTGCATCTGGCCATGGCCGAGAAAGCCGCCGACAGCAGCGGCCTGAAGCTGTTTCGCCAAGGGCTGTTGTCTGCCCTGTCCAACCCCAAAGTGATCCTGTTTTTCGGTGCGTTTCTACCGCAGTTTCTCGACCCGCACGGTGACCTTTGGCTGCAGTTCGCCATTATGGCGCTGACCTTTGCCGTGGTTGAAGGCAGCGTCGAATACCTGCTGGCGCGCATGGCCCATCGCGTTAGGCCCTGGTTGCAGCGCAGCGGCAAAGGCTTCAACCGCTGCTGTGGCGGCCTGTTTGCGTTGATGGGCGCAGCCCTGCCGATGACCCGCTGAGCCTCTTACACCGCAAAGGATCTGCCCTGGTGCCCAAGCTGTTGCCTGCCCTGCTGTTGCTCACCCTGAGCTGCGCATCATTCGCCAGCGAGCGGGCGCTGCGCTTCTCGATCAACGACAGCTGGGCCATGCCCATGGTGCGCATCGAAGACGGCAAGGCTGTAGAAGGTACTCTGGTCGACCTGCAACAACGCATGGCCGCCATGGTTGGGCGCAAAGCCGAGATGCTGGTGATGCCGCGTATGCGCGTGCAACACGCACTGGATAGCGGCGACATCGATGTGCGCTGCTACGTCAGCCCGAACTGGGTCGACAGCGGCCACTACCGCTATATCTGGAGCCTGCCCTTTATGACCCAGCGCGACGTGCTGGTGGGTGTTACCCCAGAGAAGTTCAAACCTGAACAGCTGCTGAATCAGCGCCTGGGCACCGTACTCGGCTTTACCTACCAGCGCCTGGAACCGTTATTCAACAGCGGGCAGATCCAACGGGAAAATGCTCGCACCCAGGATCAGGTGCTGCTCAAACTCAGCGCCCGCCGCTACCGCTACGCCATCAGCAACGAACTCTCGCTGCACTGGTTCAACCGCCATCAGGCACCCGGGCAGAAACTGCACATCATCAGCGAAGTAGCCGCCGAGCCGGTTGCCTGCATCGTCCGTGACGCGCCGGATGTCCCGACCATGGCGCTGCTGCGCGCACTGGTGCAGATGAAACTGGCTGGCGAATTCGACGAAATACTTGCCCGCTATCGCTGAGCAAATCTATTTATCTGAATACACCCGGGCCGATTCGCCAGTGAGCAACCCGCAAAGGTTATAGCGCAACAGCAGTTGCAGCATTTTCTGCCCCCACATGCTGCGTATTAGCTCCCTCAGGCTGACCATTCCATACCTGCAACGGCCGTTCTGCACCGGCCAGCAGCCAGCCACTGCGCCCACCCACCAGAGTGCTGACCGCATGCGCACGACCCAGCGGGTTGTGCCGCGCCAGCAGCAGCACGCTGTCGCGCAACCAAGCCAGGCTGCGGCTGTGGGATTGGAACAGCGGGGTAAGCAGGCGGCTGGCCTGGCGGTAGTAGCGCAGGTGGTCACGCCGGCTGCTGGCGTAGGCGGCGAAAACGGCTGACCAGTCGCAATCAGTTGGAGTTCTTTGTGTGGCAACCGCAGCGGATAAAGCCGCCGAATCCACCAGCGCCATATTCGCGCCCTGGCCCAGTTGCGGGCTCATTGCGTGGGCGCAGTCGCCAATAGCGATGACCCGGCCGTCGTGCCAGCGCTGCATGCGCACATCGGCATACACCGCCTGGCTGAGTTGTTCGGGGTGCTCAATCAGTTCAACAAAGGGTTCGGCAGCATTGCCGGCCAGCTGCAGCACCTGGGCTTTCCAAGCAGCCAAGCCGGCTTCACGCCAGGCGCCAAACTGCGCCACCGGCAGGCTCCAGAACAGGCTGCTCAAGGCCTGTTCGCGGTTCAGGTGAGTACGCCCGGTCGGCATGATGCCGAACATCTGCGCACAGTCCCGGTACCACTGACGCAGATCCGTCGAGTCCGCCGCGGTTGGTGACGAAGCCGGAGTCGGCACAATGCTCCACAACGCGCCCCAGGGATAAGGCTGCAGCCACTGTTTAACCTGCATCTGCCCACGCAGGGCCGAACGCACGCCATCTGCCAGTACCAGCGCGGCGAACTCGCCGAATGGCTGTTCCACGCCCTGCTCGTCCTGGCGATACAGCTGCACATGGCTGCCGTGCTGGGTGAAGCGGCTGATATGCACACCGGTTTCGATCTGCACGCCGGCTTGCCGAGCCGCGTTGAGCAAAGCCGTGAGCAATACGCTGCGGTGAATGCCCATGCCGAAACTGCCGGGTTGCCAATGCGCGTAACGGGTATCGAGAATCACCCGGCCATTGCCCGAGGTGCCGTACAGGCGGCTGACCGCAGCCCCCAGGCCGCTGCACTCGGCAAACAGCCCCAGCTGATGCAACACCGCCAGCCCCGAGGGCTGCAACAACACCCCGGCACCCACCGGCTGCAACTCCGCTACACGTTCCAGCAGGCGCACGCTGAAACCCTGTCGGGCGAGGAACAGCGCCGTAGCCAACCCCGCAGTACCCGCCCCGACAATAGCAATCGGCAATCCCTTCACGATCCGTCTCCGTTATTAAACCGGGCGGATTCTACGCCTCTGCCAGCTAAACGCAGCCAGCCTCATCACAGGATGAACAGCGTCAAAGGAACATGCCGCCAGACGCTTCAATCCGTTGCCCAGTAATCCAGCGGCCACCATCGCTCAGCAGCATGGCAATCGCCCCACCGATATCGTCCGGCAGGCCGACCCGACCCAGGGCTGTATTGGCGGCGATAAAGGCGTTGACCTGGCTATTGTCGCGCACCACGCCACCGCCGAAGTCAGTCTCGATAGCACCGGGAGCCAGCACATTGACGCTGATGCCACGCGGGCCCAGTTCCTTGGCCAGGTAGCGCGTCCACACCTCGATGCCGCCCTTCATCGCCGCATAGGCGGCATAACCCGGCAGGCTGAAACGCGCCAGACCGGTGGAGATATTAACGATGCGGCCCTGCTCGGCGATCAGCGGCAACAGCTGCTGAGTGAGGAAGAACGGCCCCTTGAGCTGGATATTTACCAGTTGATCGAACTGCGCCTCGCTGGTTTCGGCAAAACTGGCGCGGATACCAATGCCGGCGTTATTGACCAGAAAGTCGAAATCACTGCGGCCGAAAGTGCTCTGCAATCCCTCAGTAACAGCGGCGGCAAACGCGACAAAGCTGCTGCTCTGGCTGACATCCAGCTGCAGCATCAATGCACGCGCGCCGAGTTGTTCGAGTTCGCCAACCAGGCTCTGCGCATCCGCCGCCTGACTGTGATAGGTGCCGATGATGTCGATGCCCTGCGCCGCCAGATGCAGGGCGGTGTTGCGCCCCAGGCCGCGGCTGGCGCCAGTGATCAGTGCGATTTTACGGGTCATGTGCGTGCTCCCTTTAGTTGACGAGTAGTGCGGTGGTGGAAATCAGTGAGCACAGGTTATTGCTCGCGTTAAGCTGGATAAACTCAGCAAAATTGAAAACACTGATCATCAATCACGAACAATCCAGCGGAGCGCCTGCCCATGAACACCTTGGAACTGCTGCGCACTTTTGTCCGCGTCAGCGAGCTGACCAGCTTTACCCAGGCCGCCGACAGCCTTGGGCTGCCTAGGTCGAGCGTGTCGCAGCAGGTGCAGAGCCTGGAAAGCCTGCTCGGTACGCGCCTGCTGCACCGCACCACGCGCAAGGTGCAACCAACTCAGGACGGCCTGGTTCTGTACGAGCGCAGCAAGGACATGCTGGCCAATATGGAGGAGCTGGAAGGCTTGTTCCGCCAGGACGGCGCGCAGCTCAGCGGCCGCTTGCGTATCGACATGCCCACCGGCCTAGCGCGGCGCCTAGTAGCTCCAAGGCTGGGCGAATTTACCGCGCTGCATCCCGACATCGAGCTGGAGATCAGCAGCAGTGATCGGCGCGTCGATCTGGTACGCGAAGGCTTCGACTGCGTGCTGCGCATCGGTGTGGTCAACGAGCCCAATCTGATCGTGCGGCCGCTCGGCCAACTGCCGATGGTCAACTGCGCCAGCAGCGCCTACCTGGCGCGCTATGGCACGCCGCAGAGCCTCGACGACCTGGCTCAGCATCGACTGATCCACTATGTGCCGGTGCTCGGCAGTCGCTCAGACGGTTTTGAATACCTGGTCGGCGGCGCGCTGCAGCAGCTGCCGATGGCGGGGAATGTCACGGTCAATAACGTTGATGCCTATGAAGGCGCTTGCCTGGGCGGACTGGGGATTATTCAGGCGCCGCAGATCGGGGTCAGCGAGCTACTGGCCAGCGGGCATCTGCACAGCCTGCTGCCGGACTACCTGCCGCCGCCCATGCCAATCAGCCTGCTTTACGCCCAGCGCCGTCACCAGCCACAGCGGGTGCGGGCATTGATGCAGTGGCTGGATGAGCTGTTGGCCGAGCACACCGGCGCCTGACGGGCAGGCTCCGGTGCGATGCCGGTTACTGAGTAACCGGCAGGATGTCGAAACCCTTGCGGTTATCGCTGACGATGCGGAAATCCTGTTGCGAGCCTGGCTCGACCTTCACCGCTAGCTCGCGGCGCAAGCGCCCCTTACCGCAGAGCGTGTCATCCATCTCATCGATACCAATGCTCAGCACCCGCGTACCGGCAGGCACCTGAAAACGCACCTGCTCACCCGCGCCGATGCGCGCGGCCACCTTGCGGTCGACCAGAACCGCCACATAGCAGCCGCCGCCCATGCCGCCGACATCGCGATTGACCTGCAACTGCCCGCCCTGCCCCAGCGGCTCCTGATAGCCCAGCAAACGGTCCGCCGGCACGGCTTTGACATCCTCTGCCGCAGGCTTCCAGGACGAGCAGCCGGCCAACAGCAGCAGCGGTAAAACGGCACAAATCAATCGCATGGGAGCCCTCCATGGGCGCAGAAAACAGCAAAGGGGAAACGACCAAAGCGCCTTGAGTATTGCCTCTGACGCGGCCAGCCTCAAGCACAGATACGCATACCAGCGGATCAACCGGCCATACGTTTGAGCAGACGCGCTTGCAGCGTCGCCAGCTCTTCCGGGGTCGCCTTGCCGCCGGCATGTACGCTGAGCGTCTCGCCGGCGTAGCGCGGCACGATATGCACATGGATATGGAACACCGTCTGCCCGGCCGGCGCACCGTTGAACTGCGCCACTTGCACCCCTGCAGGCTCAAGCTCGTCGATGATTACGCCCGTGAGTTTCTGCACCACGGCCATCACCTTGCCCAGGCTGTCAGCATCGATATCCAGAATATTGCGCGCCGCCGAGCGCTTGGGGATGACCAACGTATGGCCGAAAGACTGCGGAAACACATCGAGGAAGGCCAGCACATCCTCATCCTCGTACAACTTGTAGCAAGGGGCTTCGCCGCGAATGATCTGGGCAAAGATATTCTGACTGTCGTACTCGCCTTGCAGGCTCATCGGGGTTCTCCAGTGCGCGGGGGTTGAGATGGCCCCAACCATACCGATTTCTACGCGTGGGGAACAATCTGCGACCTGACCAAAATGCCAATCACCGCTATCCTGCGCCTTTCGCCACCTTAATCCGGAGCGCACATGTCAGCCCTTTCCGCTTACCCAATTACGCACAAATGGCCCGCTCAGCACCCCGAGCGCCTGCAGCTGTATTCGCTGCCCACGCCCAACGGCGTCAAGGCCTCGATCATGCTGGAAGAGATCGGCCTGGCCTATGAGCCGCACCTGGTCAGCTTCGAGACCAACGACCAGCTCAGCGATGAATTCCTTTCGCTCAACCCCAACAACAAAATCCCGGCCATCCTCGACCCCAACGGCCCAGGCGGTAAACCGCTGGCGCTGTTCGAGTCCGGGGCGATTCTGATCTACCTGGCAGAGAAAACCGGCCTGCTCTTGGCCCAGGACCCAGCCACACGCTATGAAACCCTGCAGTGGTTGATGTGGCAGATGGGCGGCATCGGCCCGATGTTCGGCCAGCTGGGCTTCTTCCATAAATTCGCCGGCAAGGACTTTCCGGACAAACGCCCGCGCGACCGTTACGTTGCCGAATCCCAACGCCTGCTCGGCGTACTCGACCAACGCCTGCAAGGCCGCGACTGGATCATGGGCGAGCACTACAGCATCGCCGATATCGCCGTGTTCCCTTGGGTGAGGTGCCTGGTGGAGTTCTACCAGGCCGGCGAACTGGTGGAGTTCGAGCGCTTCGCCAATGTGCAGCGGGTATTGCAGAATTTCGTCGCCCGCCCTGCAGTGATCAAGGGCCTGGCTACGCCGGCACGCGGCTAAAATCGACGCCAGCACGCCATTCAACGCGTAAACAACAGCGCTACGAGAACCAATATGAACACCCATCTTCAACAGCCAGCGGTGACAGCATGATCGAGGTAACCGAGGTTTCCATTGCCGAACTGCGCGCCGCGCTCGAAGCCGGCCAGACCACGGCGGTCGAACTGGTGCAGGCCTACCTCGCCCGCATCGACGCCTACAACGGCGCCAACACGCCGACTCAACTCAACGCAGTCGTTGTGCGTAACCCCGAGGCGCTGAAGGAAGCAGAAGCTTCCGACGCACGCCGCGCACGTGGCGAGCCCCTCGGTCCGCTCGACGGCATCCCTTACACCGCCAAGGACAGCTACCTGGTCAAGGGGCTAACCGCCGCCTCCGGCAGCCCAGCCTTCAAGGACCTGGTCGCCCATCGCGACGCCTTTACCGTCGAGCGTCTGCGCGGCGCCGGGGCCATCTGCCTGGGCAAAACCAATATGCCGCCCATGGCTAACGGCGGCATGCAGCGCGGTGTCTACGGCCGTGCGGAAAGCCCATACAACGCTGACTACCTCACCGCCCCCTTCGCCTCGGGTTCATCCAACGGTGCTGGTACGGCCACTGCCGCCAGCTTTGCCGCTTTTGGCCTGGCCGAAGAAACCTGGTCCAGCGGTCGCGGCCCGGCCTCGAACAATGGCCTGTGCGCCTACACGCCATCGCGCGGGGTGATTTCGGTGCGCGGCAACTGGCCGCTGACGCCGACCATGGACGTGGTCGTGCCCTATGCCCGGACCATGGCCGACCTACTCGAAATACTCGACATCGTGGTCGCCGACGACCCGGACAGCCGTGGCGACCTCTGGCGCCTGCAGCCTTGGGTAGCGATCCCGAAAGCCTCCGATATACGTCCAGCCACCTATGCCGACCTCGCCGCCAAAGCCGATGCCCTGGCCGGCAAACGTTTTGGCGTGCCGCGTATGTTTATCAACCAGGATGACGCCGCCGGTACCAGCGAGAACCCCGGCATCGGCGGCCCAACTGGCCAGCGCATTCACACTCGGCCTTCAGTTATTGCGCTCTGGGAGCAGGCACGCAAGGCGCTGGAAGCCGCCGGTGCCGAAGTCATCGAAGTGGACTTCCCGCTGGTCTCCAACTGCGAAGGCGACCGCCCCGGCGCGCCGACCGTTTACAACCGTGGCATCGTCACCCCCGAATTCCTGCATGACGAGTTGTGGGAGCTGAGCGGCTGGGCCTTTGACGACTTCCTGCGGGCCAACGGTGATCCCAAGCTAAACAAGCTAGCCGATGTCGATGGCCCACAGATCTTCCCCCACGACCCCGGCACCCTGCCCAACCGCGAAGGCGACCTGGCCGCCGGCATGGATGAATACGTCAATATGGCCAAGCGTGGCCTGAAAAGCTGGGAGCAGATCGAGACCTTGCCCGACGGCCTGCGCGGCCTAGAGAAAACCCGCAAGCTCGACTTGGAAGACTGGATGGACAACCTCAGCCTCGACGCCGTGCTGTTCCCAACCGTCGCCGACGTCGGCCCGGCGGACGCCGATGTAAACGCTGAGTCCGCTGACATCGCCTGGAGCAACGGCGTGTGGGTAGCCAACGGCAACCTGGCCATCCGCCATTTGGGCGTGCCCACCGTCACCGTGCCGATGGGCGTGATGGCCGATATCGGCATGCCCGCCGGCCTGACCTTCGCCGGCCGTGCCTACGACGACTCCGCCCTGCTGCGCTGTGCCGCCGCCTTCGAGTCCACCGGCTCGAAACGCCTGGTGCCGCCGCGTACGCCGCCTTTGCAGGGTGGCTGAAAACGCAAGGCTGTGAGCCCGTCAGGAGTTGTATGCAATGGGCTGGCTGGCGCTGAGCGAAGCCTACCGGAAATCCTGATGGGCATCGCTTTACTCCCACTCCCATGTGTGCGCGAGAATCGGAGCCCTGACAGTGATGCGAGGGCGGACCGCTGTTGTCCGATTTCTGCCTATCGCTAGCGACCGCGTTGGGCGATAAATCAGTCCGCTTTTATCAGCAACGTGGCGCGCAGGGCACGCGGAAACAGGCGCTCGAACTCGTTTCTAACCACCGCATAACACTCACAGGAACGACCCTCCAAACCCGGCCGATCGAGCAGCGTAATACAACCACGGCTATAGCTGATGAGCCCGGAACGCTGGAGATTGCCGGCCATTTCGGATACCCCGCCGCGCCGCACCCCAAGCATGCTGGCGATCAACTCTTGGGTCATCCGTAGGTAATTGACTGGCAAGCGATCAAAGTACTGCAGCAGCCAGCGGCAGAATTGCTGGTCCAGTGAATGCACGCGGTTACACACCAGGCGCTGGGCCATTTGCGTAAGCAGCGCCTGGGTGTAGCGCAGCAACAACTGTTGCAGCGGGGCGGCGTGATCGAAGGGTGACATAAGCACCTGCCCTTTCAAGCGGTAGGCCGATCCCGAACTCTGCACGATAGCTTGGCTGAGGGTGGTCTCGCCGCCCATGTACAAAGCCATGCCAACCACGCCTTCATTACCGACTACAGCGATCTCCACCGAAGAACCATCCTCGACGCCGTACTGCAGCGAAACGATAGAGTCGGTTGGGAAATAGAGGTAACGCATGGGCTCGCCTGGACCGTAAAGCGCAGTTCCGGTGAGCAATGGAATCAGTTCGAGAAAGGGCAGCAGACGTCCTAGCTCCTCGTCAGGTAGGGCGGCCAACAGGTGGTTTTCGCGTGGATTAGCGGCGATCGACATAGCATCCTTTGAGCAACGGCACCGCTCTCTTTTGCAGGCCGATGGCATCATGGCGATAAACGCCAAGGAGTTCTGTCCGTTTGCGTACACAGCGCGAAAAGTTACATTTCGCCGGCCGCGCCTTTGACGACTCAGCCCGGCTAAGCGTTGCCGCTGCTTTCGAGTCCATTGGTTCGAAGTGCTTGATGACGCCTCTATCACGAGCCTGAAAGCAAAAGCGGGATTGGCGCGCAAGACGTCAATCCCGTGATGTCTTACTCGAGCGGCTTAGGTCGATGCCGTTATAGCCCCAATTGCGAAAGCCCCGGATGGTCATCAGGACGACGCCCCAGTGGCCAGCGGAATTTACGCTCGGACTCTTGAATTGGCAGGTCGTTGATGCAGGCAAAGCGATGGGCCATCAGGCCGTTCTCGGCAAACTCCCAGTTCTCGTTGCCGTAAGAGCGAAACCAGTTGCCCGAGTCGTCGTGCCATTCGTAGGCATAGCGCACGGCGATGCGGTTATCGGTAAACGCCCACAATTCCTTGATCAGCCGGTACTCCAGCTCCCTGCACCATTTGCGCTCTAAGAATGCTTGCGCCTCGGCACGGCTGGTGACGAATTCCGCGCGATTGCGCCATTGGGTATCCGGGGTGTAGGCCAGGGCCACTTTGGCCGCATCACGGCTGTTCCAGCCATCTTCGGCGAGACGGACTTTTAGCAGGGCCGACTCGCGGGTAAAGGGTGGAACAGGTTGGCGGATTTCAGCGGTAGACATGACGGTGGCTCCTACATGGGATGAGGGATGGCGTAACGGGTGGCACGACGCGGGGTGCCCGTAAGCCGGCAAACAGCCGCTTCAACACTCGCATCAGCGCAGCATTTACGTCGTGGCCTGGGTACTCAGGACCAGAAAGCAACTGCGGCAGTAAATAATTCACTTCCCAGTGCCCTGGCGTTTCACTCGAGGCGTCGGGCGCGTCGTAACGGTCGACTATTTCGCGGTTCATGTTGCAGCCCTCGCTAGAGATCGAGCACCAGGGGTTGGATAGCACCGTCCAGCTCCGCCGGTACGGCGCAGCAGATTAATACGCTGTCGCCCTCTGGCAGTTGCGCCGGTGGATTTGGGTAATGCACGTTGCCGCTGACTAAGCGCGTTTTGCAGGTGCCGCACAAACCACCCCGGCAGCTGAAGTCAGGGCTCAGGCCACGGCTCTCGGCCAGCTCCAGCAGGCTGCCACTGCCCGGCGTCCAGCGCGCCTCCTTCGCCGAAGATTCGAAATAGACCGGCACGGGTGCGCTGGCAGCGGGTAGCTGGACCGGCGCCGCAGACGGCTCAACCGCTAAGCGTTGCAGCGTCGAGGGACCGAACGCCTCGGCATGGATGCGCTCATCGACAATATTCAATCCACGCAATCCGTCGTACATGGCCTGCAGAAAACCGGCTGGGCCGCACAGGTAAAAGTCATAGTCATCCAGCGGCAGTCGCACCTTCATCTGGGCAAAATCGAGACGGCCAGTGATTTCAAAGTCGCGGCCAACAACCGTCTCAGTACCTGGACTGCTGAGTGCGCGGTGGATATGCAAATGCTCAGCATCACGTTGCTGCAAAGCCTTGAGTTCGGCCTGAAACGGCAAGTCCGCCAGGGTGCGGGCGCTTTGAAACAGATACACATGGCGTTGCCGCTGCTGCTGATTATTCTGCGCGGCCAGCTCGCGGAACATCGACAGCAAAGGCGTGATGCCGACACCTGCAGCGATCAACACCACCGGGCGTTCGCCGTCCTCGATCAAAGTGAAGCTACCCATGGGCGGGCGAACCTTCAGCACATCGCCCACCTGCACGTGGTTATGCAGGTGATACGAGGCCGGGCCCTGAGCTTTGACGCTGATGCGGATATGCCGGTCAGACGGCGCGCTGGAGACGCTATACGTACGGATCAGCGGCGCGTCAGCGTCGGGTGTTTGCAGGCGTATCGGCATGTGTTGCCCAGGGGTGAACGCAACCGCAGCCTTATCCAGCGGCTGGATAACGAACGAGCGGATGTCCTTACTCTCCTGCTGTACCTGCGTCACTCGCCACTGCTGCCACTGCCGGCGCTGTTCGCTTTGCCGCAGCTTCTCGTCCGCGTCGGCCCAGGTGCCGGTGGCCAGGCTGGTCGGCGCGTAGTCGTGAAACTCCCAGCGCAGCGATACGGCAGCCGGGCGCAGCACCACCTGCTCGACATCAAAGGTCCAGAGACGCTCGGCACTTTCAAATGCCTGGATCATTGGACTATCGAGAATCAGCTCGGTGCGGCCGGTGAGTTGCAGCATGTCGCCGCTGGCGAAATCGACAAACAGCAAGCCAGCGACAGGATTGGCCTGCAGGTTGCCCAAGGTATTGAAGAACAGGTTGCCGGCGTAATCGGGAATGGTCAGCCGGTTGCCTTCGACTTTGACAAAGCCGGCGCGACCGCCGCGATGCGATACATCCACCGAACGGCTGTTCGCGTCATGGTCGAAGTAGCTGGCGATAAAAAAGGTGTCGGCCGCACGGATCAGCTCGGTGGTGCGGGCGTTCAGCTCGCTGAAATCCTCGCGTTTGGCGCGGTTCTTCAGTGGCTCCGATGTGCGGGTATAACTGCGTGCCTGGATGTACTTGGGGCAGTTGCCGTAGGAATGCTCAACCGCAATGGCCAGGCCATCGGCAGAAACCTGCTGGATCACCCCGTTGATGCGATTACGCCTGCGTGTATGCAGCTCGATGCCAAGCAGGCCAATGGCGTGGCCAGGTTGCAGGCCGCTGGCGGCCGGGTCCTGCGCGTCGGGCTGAACAGCTAGTAATAACTGCTGCGGATCGGCTGAGGTGACGAAACCTTCTGGCCCCTCAAGCAGAGTGGCCCAGGGCCGCTGCTGTGCATCAACCGCGCCGGCCAGCATAAACGGCAGTTGCTGATAAAACTCGCGGTGCTGGTCGGGCATGTAATCGCGAATGACCTTCTGCCCAATCACCTCCATGCGTTCGGAGACGCCGTAGGTTTCCTGGAGCGTTTTTTCCCCGGCATGCCAGGGTGAGCGGCGGTGGTTAGGCAGATGATCCATGCAATGCGCTCCTCAAGAGAGCTGCCGGACACCCGGCAGCCTATGACGGACTCAGTTGGCGTGCAGACCTGCGGCGGTGCGCTGCATGGGCACAAAACCCGGCAGGGCTTCGACCCGCTCCAGCCAGGCGCGCACATTCGGGTAGGCCTGCAGCGAGACATTCCCTTCCGGCGCATGGGCGATATAGGTGTAGTTGGCAACATCGGCGATGGTGGCGGTTGCGCCAGCCAGGAACGGGCTGTTGGTCAGCTCGCTGTCCATCACCTTGAGCAGGCCGTGGGAACGAGCGATCACATCCTCGGCATTCAAGGGTGCGCCGAACACCGTGATCAGCCTTGCAGATGCCGGGCCGTAAGCCAGTTGGCCAGCCGCCACCGACAGCCAGCGCTGAATGCGCGCAGCGGCAAGCGGATCATCGGACAGCCAGGCGCCATTGCCATATTTCTTCGCCAGATACACCAGAATGGCATTCGAGTCGCTGAGGATAGTGCCGTTGTCATCAATAACCGGCACTTGGCCAAAGGCATTGATGGCGAGGAATTCAGGTTTTTTGTGCGCCCCGTTGGCCAGGTCGACAAACACCAGCTCGGTGGGCAGTTTTAACAGCGACAGCAACAACTCGACGCGATGGGCGTGGCCGGAAAGTGGGTGACGATAGAGTTTGATGGCTGGCTGGGACATGGTGCGGCTCCGTATGGGGTCAGGGAAGTCAGCGCGGCGTCAACCAAGTCGACGACTCTTGCGCTGGTGAGTCCATGCTGCGCCCGCTTGCGGTTAAGCAGAATCACCATGCAAAGCAATGCATAATTTCGTTTTATAAAAGAATGCGGCTACCACACGGGTATTGCAGCCGCGCCTTATCAGCCAAGAAATGCGGGGTGAGCGCGCAGCCTTGGCGTGGCGAAGTCGATAAAGGTGCGTACCCGCGCCTCGGCCCGACGTCCGTCGCGGTAGATCAACTGCGCGGGCAGGTCCTGGCTGGCAAAGTCACTCAATACCGGCTCGAGCAAGCCACTCTGCAGTTCGTGGTGTGCCTCGTAACTCATGCAGCGAATCAGGCCAAGCCCCAGGGTCGCAGCATGGATGGCCGCACGCTGGGTGGTGCAGGTCAGCACCGGCGCAGGTTTAACCACGCGCGTGGCGCGCTCGCAGCGAAAGCGCCATTCACTTTGCTGGCCGGCTGCCGTGGTCAGCACGCTGCGGTGTCCTTTGAGGTCGTCGGGCGTCTGCGGGCGACCCCACTTGGCCAGGTAAGCGGGAGCGCCGCAGACAATCGGCTGCACCTTGCCCACCGGCATGGCGAAGCCGGAAGAGTTCGGCAAATGGCCCACCACCAGGGCGATATCAATGCCTTCTTCAAGCAGTTTTGGCACGCCTTCGCTGGCCCGGGTGACCAGCTGCACCTCGGGGAAAGCCGCGAGATAGTCCAGGGCGATTGGCATAAACACCTGCTGATCCATCAGCAGCGGTAATGCGACGGTCAACTGCCCGGCGGGGCATGCATGCAAGCCGGCGGCCGAGCGCTCGGCAACCGCGGTGTGCTCAAGTATCTGCCGACAACTCAGCGCAAACTGCTCGCCCGCCGGGCTCAGCTCGACACCGCGCGGCCCACGCAGCAACAGGGTGTTATTCAGGCGTGCTTCCAGTGCGCCAATGCTGCGCATGATGGTCCCGGGTGACAGATCAAGCTGACGCGCGGCCGCTGCCAGGCTGCCGGCTTGCACCACGGCTTCGAACACCTGCATCTGCCGATAGCGACTCATGCGCTATACGCTCCCGGCCCGCTGCAGCGCAGGGTCCTGTAGGAAGCGGCTGGCACAAAAGTCGACAAAGGTGCGCACCTTGGCAGGCACCCGTCCGCCACCTTGATAAAGCACATGCACCGGCAGAGCGGCTGCCTCAAAGGTATCGAGGATGATCTCCAACTCGCCCTTCGCGACCAGTTCGGCCACTTGATACGACAGCACCCGCGTCAGCCCCCAGCCCGTGCGTACGGCATTGATTGCCGCCTGATTGGAGCTCACCAGCAGGCGCGGCTTAGGGTGCAGGGTGAGAGAACTGCTGCCCAGGTTGAACTGCCAGTCGGTGAGCAGGCTGCTGGCAGAGGACATCACGATGGGCGCGGCCATGACTTCCTTGGGTTCTTGCGGCCGGCCAAAGCGTTCGAGAAAGGCCGGCGCGGCACAGATAACCGGGCGAATGTGCCCGACCTTGATGGCCTGCAGACCGGTTTCTGGCAACTGACCGATGCGGATCGCGACATCCACGCCCTCCTCCACCATGTTCACCAGGCGATCCACCAACAGCGCGTTGATCGCCACCTGTGGATGCGCCGACAGGTACTCGGTAATCAGCGGAATCAGGTACAACTCGCCGAACATCACCGGCGCCGTCACGGTCAGGTTACCCCGCGCCCGAATGCTGCTGCCGGTGGCCAACTCTTCTGCCTCTTCCAGCTCCAGGAGGATGCGTTTGCAGTCCTCCACATAGCGCCGACCAGCCTCAGTCAGGCGCAAACTCCGCGTGCTACGCGCTAACAGCAGCGTACCCAGGCGCTTCTCCAACCCAGCAATCACCCGGGTCACACTGGGTGGCGACATGCCCACCAGCTTGGCGCCCCCGGCAAAGCTTTCCGCCTCAGCAACGGCCAGCAGCACCTTCATTTCCTGAAACCTGTCCACACTCACCGTCCAGCTTCGAGATAGGCGCTAAGAATTGCATAAAACGCGACTGGCGTAGCATTTGCGCGCCGCCTATCAGCGGACTGCTGCGGACAGCCTGGAGAATTACCCCCGCCCGCTTTCGCCGAGCAGATTGGCACGGGCCAGGGCGGTGAACGCCTTGAGTGCGGCGGAGGGGTTGCGGCGGTTCGGGTAGTACAGGCACAGGTTGTCTCGCGCAGGCGTCCACTCATCCAGTACCCGCTCGAACTGCCCAGCCTCAAGTTCAGCCTGAACGTCCTGCTCCATAAAAAAACCGAGCCCTACACCTTCCTGCACCACCGCCTTGACGACACTCGACTCGTCCAGCGTGAGTTGGCCGTTCACATCAAGTCGGGTGACTTCGCCCGCTCGCTCGAAATGCCAGGGGTAAATCGCCCCATTGGGTAGGCGGATGCGGATGCAGTGATGGTTGAGCAGGTCCGCCGGGCTGCGCGGCCGGCCGTGCTTGGCGAAGTACGCGGGCGAACCGACCACGGCATACCGTTGCGCCTGACCCAGTGAGATTACGATCATGTCTGTGGGTACCAGATTGGCAGAGCGGACACCGAGATCGAAACCGTCCGCGACGATGTCCACCAGGCGACCCTCGGTCACGAGGTCGATGTGCACCTTCGGATAACGCTGCAAAAACTCCAGCACCAGCGGCAGCAGCGCTGCGCGGGCAGCACTGGCGAACGCGTTGATGCGCAACACGCCCGAAGGCCCGGCATTGTGCGAGCGAACCGTTTCCAGCGCAGTGCGTACGTCTTGCAAAGCTGGCCCCACGTGCTCCAGATACAGGGTGCCCGCCTCGGTCAACGACACGCTGCGGGTGGTGCGATTGAACAGCCGTGTTTCGAGGCTCGTCTCCAGTTTGGCAATGGTATTGCTCAATGCAGTGGTTGAAATGCCGAGGTCGATAGCCGCCTGCCGAAACGAAGCCCGGCGCGCCACAGCCATTACCGCTTCCAACTCATTGAGGCCAAGACGCGAGTCTGCCATTCGATTGTCCTTATATTAGGGATAGGTCATTAACGTTTATCCCAGTTGAGCAAACTATCAACTGAGCGGCAAGATCACAGTCGTGAATCCCAACTAACTGTGAGAGGAGATCAGGCCATGAACCTGCAACTGCCTGACGCCGTAGCAACCTATTTCGACATCAGCAATGGCGGCGACGCGTCGCGCCTTGCCACCTGCTTCTACGCAGATGCCATCGTGACCGACGAAAACCGCACGCACCAAGGCATTGAGGCCATCGCAGCCTGGCAACACGAGGCCCGCCAGGCATTCACCTACAGTGTCGAGCCGTTGCAAGCGGTGCATAAGGACAGCACGCTGACCGTCACGGCGCGCCTGGTCGGTAACTTCCCCGCCAGCCCGCTGCAGCTGAACCACGTGTTCCTGTTGCAAGACGGCCAGATCCGCTCGCTGGAGATTGCGCCATGAACCTCGACCTGAGCGGTAAACGCGTGCTGGTCACCGGTGGCACCAAAGGCGTCGGGCGCGCGGTAGTTGAACTGTTCCTTGCGCAGGGCGCACAGGTGCTGACCTCGGCTCGGCAGTCCAACAGCGATCTGCCGGCTGAGCTGTTCGTGCAGGCCGATCTCTCGACCCGAGAAGGCTGCGCAACACTGGTGGCCGCGACTAAACAACGGTTGGGCAGTGCTGACATCATCGTCCACGTCCTGGGTGGTTCATCGGCACCCAGCGGCGGCTTTGCGGTATTGGACGACGAGCAATGGCAACGCGAACTCGACTTGAACCTGCTGCCGGCCGTGCGCCTGGATCGCGCCCTGCTCCCGGCAATGCTGGAACGCAAGAGTGGCGTGATCATCCATGTAACCTCCATCCAGAACCGCCTGCCCTTGCCCGAAGCCACTACAGCTTATGCGGCGGCCAAGGCAGCACTCTCGACCTACAGCAAAAGCCTGTCGAAAGAAGTCTCGCCAAAAGGCGTGCGTGTTATCCGGGTATCGCCGGGCTGGATCGAGACCGAAGCGTCGGTCGCATTGGCCGAGCGGCTAGCGCAAGAGGCAGGTACCGATTACGCTGGCGGCAAACAAATCATCATGGATGCCCTCGGTGGTATTCCGCTCGGCCGCCCTTCCAAGCCGTCAGAGGTTGCCGACCTGATTGCCTTCCTGGCTTCGCCTCGCGCGGCATTTATCACCGGAAGTGAATTCGTCATCGATGGCGGAACGGTACCGACCGCCTAGCGGCCGTGACATCGCTACTCACCCGCACTGCTTGGCGTGAGCTGCGATGGCGGGATTCGACTCTCGTTCCACAGTTCGATCATGCGCCTGTTGCCATGCTTGGCGTCGATACCGAGCAGGCTCAGCGAAGCCGGGTTCAGGGCAAAGTGCTGGCCCTCGACGAGGTCTAGGCCGATCCAGCGGGCGGCCAGTGCTGCGCTGAATTGGCCATGGGAGAACAGCGCTACCGTGCCTTGCATCCTGCACAGACGGGCGATAAGTCGGTCGGCTCGCGCACTCACCTCACTTGGCGACTCGCCACCTGGGCAGCCGTCGCGCCAGATGTCCCAACCTGGATTGTCGCGGCGGATATCCACGGTAAGCCGGCCTTCGTAGTCACCGTAATCCCATTCCGCCAGGTCGGGTTCGGTCACGCTCCCGGCATGACTGCCGGCGAGCGTGCAGGTCTGCTGTGCGCGCAGACGCGGGCTTACCAACACCTGCGAGAAGGCCAACGCCTGCAGGCGCGGAGCCAGGGCACGGGCTTGATCTTCGCCGTGCGCGGTCAGCGCGAGGTCGGTCACGCCGGTGTGCTGACCCGTCAGTGACCAGGCGGTTTCACCGTGGCGAATCAAGCAGACGTTCATGCCAAACCGCCTGCAGTTTCCAGCGCGGGACGATATGTGCCACGCAGCGCAGCGGCATTGCAGCGCGCGCGGTGCAACAACGCGGTTTGAGCGATAACGCGGTTGCCATCATCACCTGCCCACGTCGCTAAAGCAGGCTGTTGCAGCGCGCGCCCGAACGAGAAAGTCAGCGGCCAGGGCAAGGCCGCTGCGGGTGCTACCAGCGCACTATGGTGCAGATGCATGGCGTTCAGCCGCGCCGTTGCCAGCTCTGCGGGCTGACCACCAGACAGAAAGGCAATACCCGCCACGGCGGCCGGTACGCTGCGCAGCAAGCAGCTCAGCGTGGCATCGGCAACCTCGTCGAGAGACACAGGCGTGGCGCAATCTATACCGGGAAGCAACATATTCGGCTTGAGAATCATGCCCTCCAGCACAACGCCTTGCTGGTGAAGCTGCTCGAAGACGCGGTGCAGCACCTCGGCGGTGGCATCGCTGCAGCGCGCTAACGCATGCCCACCCTCCATCAGCACCTCGGGTTCGACGATGGGCACCAGCCCAGCCTCCTGACACAGCGCGGCATAGCGGGCCAAGGCATGTGCATTGGCCTGGATGCAGGCGCGGCTGGGCAAGCCGTAGCCGATGCTCAGTACGGCTCGCCATTTGGCGAACCGGGCGCCCTGCGCGGCATAGCGCTGCAGGCGTTCGCGCAAGCCGTCCAGCCCTTCAGTCACACGCTCGTCAGGATGCCCCGCGAGCGCCTTAGCGCCGCTGTCCAGCTTGATCCCGACGAGAATGCCCGCAGCATTCAGCACCTCGATAAACGACGTGCCGTCGTCGCTGCGCTGCTGCAAGGTTTCGTCGAACAGAATCACACCGCTGACAAACTCGGCCAGCCCAGGTGCCGTCACCAGCAGTTGCCGGTAGCGCCGCCGGGCCTCCTCGGTCGGGGCAATAGCCAACTCGGCAAAACGTCGGTTGCAGGTGCCGATGCTTTCATCCATCGCCAGCAAGCCCTTGCCCGGTGCCATCAGAGCCTGGGCACTGGCAATCAAGGGATTCATGTTGACGCAGCCGCCGGCAACGCTTGCTCAACGCCATCCAGCGCCTGGCGGATGGCCGTGATGATCAGCGCGATGGCCAGTGGTTCATCGATCTCCGGTACATCCCATTCGGCGATGGCCAGGTACTTATCAACCAACTGCCGCACATCAGCGTTCAGTTGTTCGCGGTGGGCTTGCAGTTCCAGCTGTTCAAGTTGCGGCATGGCTACCTCCCGCGTTCCAGCGCCAGTTGCGAATTTCCGGCATATCCAGGCCGTGCTCGCGGATGTAGCGGCTGTGTTCAATCAGCTTGGCCGCGAGCTTTGCCTGCAAAGCGACTCCGGCCGCGCCGGTTTGCGGCAAACGGTCGATGCTGTCCATCACCAGATGGAAGCGATCCAGCTCATTGAGCACTGTCATGTCGAAGGCCGTGGTGATCGTGCCCTCCTCCTTGTAACCACGTACATGAAAGTTGCCGTGGTTAGTGCGCCGGTAGGTCAGCCTATGAATCAGCCAGGGGTAGGCGTGGAAGGCGAAGATCACCGGTTTGTCGCAGGTGAACATTGCATCGAAGTCCGCATCCGCCATGCCATGCGGATGCTCGCTGGGTGGCTGCAACTTCATCAGGTTGACGACGTTGACCACGCGGATGCGCAGTTCGGGTAGCTCTTCACGCAGGATGGCAACGGCCGCCATGGCCTCCAGTGTCGGCACGTCGCCGCAGCAGGCCATAACCAGATCAGGTTCCTCGTCAGCCTGCACATTACCGGCCCAGTCCCAGCTGCCGATGCCGGCGGCGCAATGTGCCTCGGCAGCGTCCATCGTCAGCCATTGCGGTGCCGGGTGTTTACCGGCCACCACCACGTTGACGTAATGACGGCTGCGTAAGCAGTGGTCCATCACCGACAGCAGGCAGTTGGCGTCAGGCGGCAGGTAAACGCGCACAACCGAAGCTTTCTTGTTGACCACATGGTCGATAAAGCCAGGGTCTTGATGGGTAAAGCCGTTGTGGTCCTGACGCCAGACATGCGAGGCCAGCAGGTAGTTCAGCGAAGCAATCTTCGGCCGCCAAGGCAGTTCGGCGCTGACCTTCAGCCATTTGGCATGCTGGTTGAACATTGAGTCGACAATGTGGATGAACGCTTCATAGCAATTGAACAGACCGTGGCGACCAGTGAGCAGATAACCCTCCAGCCAGCCCTCGCACTGGTGCTCGCTAAGCATTTCCAGCACCCGGCCCTGCGCAGCCAGCCACTGGTCGCCCGCTGCGGTGGCTGCGTCCCACTGCCGATTGGTTGCTTCGAACACCGCCGCCAGGCCGTTGGAAACGGCCTCGTCTGGACCGAAGATACGGAAGTTGCGCTCAGGCTCGTTGAGCCGGGCGACATCGCGCAGAAACGGCCCGAGCACCCGCGTATCACCGATACCAGTGGTACCAGGCACAGGCACCTGCATGGCGTACTCGCGGTAGTCGGGCAGGTGTAAATCTTGCAGCAACAAGCCGCCGTTGGCATGTGGGTTGGCCCCCATACGCCGCTGCCCGCTTGGCGCCAATGCCGCTAACTCAGCGCGCAGTGCGCCGTTTTCATCGAATAGTTCTTCAGGTCGATAGCTGCGCAGCCAGTCTTCCAGCTGTTGCAAGTGGCCCGGATGCTCAGCGGGATGAAGGGGAACCTGGTGCGAGCGGAAGTTACCTTCGCAGGGTTGCCCATCAACCTCCTTCGGCCCGGTCCAGCCTTTGGGCGAATTGAGCACGATCATCGGCCAGCGCGGCCGTTCGCTCTGTCCGTGCTGCCGAGCCTGGCGCTGAAAATCCTTGATCGCCTGCACCGCCCGCTCCAGCGCAGCCGCCATCAATACATGCATAGCTTCAGGTTCGTGGCCTTCGACGAAGATCGGCGTCCAGCCGCAGCCGTGCAGAAACTGCTCCAGCTCCTTGTGGCTGATGCGCGCCAGCACTGTCGGGTTGGCGATTTTGTAGCCGTTGAGGTGCAGGATCGGCAGCACCGCGCCGTCGGTGGCCGGGTCCAGAAACTTGTTGGAATGCCAGGCGGTGGCCAGCGGCCCGGTCTCTGCTTCGCCATCGCCAATGACGCAGGCGACGATCAGCTCGGGGTTATCAAACACCGCGCCGAATGAGTGGCTGAGCGAGTAGCCCAGCTCGCCGCCTTCGTGGATCGAACCTGGGCATTCGGGCGAGGCATGGCTGGGAATGCCGCCAGGAAACGAGAACTGCCGGAACAGCTTCTTCAACCCGGCTTCGTCGCGGCTGATTTCGGGATAGACCTCGCTGTAGCTGCCCTCAAGGTAGGTGTTACCGACCACCGCAGGGCCACCATGGCCGGGGCCTGAGACGTAGATCATGTCCAGGTCATGGGCCTTGATCACGCGGTTCAAGTGCGCGTAGATGAAGTTCTGCCCCGGCGTCGTACCCCAGTGCCCAAGCAGCATGGGTTTGACGTCAGCCAGGGTCAGCGCGCGCTTGAGCAGCGGGTTGTCCCACAAAAAAATCTGCCCCACCGAAAGGTAGTTGGCAGCGCGCCAATAGGCGTCCAGGCGTTGCAGAGAGTCGTTAGCGCGGTCATTGGTCATCGCTTAACCCTGGGCGCAAGTATCGCCTATGTCTGTTCGCCAGCGCACATCGCGCGAGGCCAACCTCAGCCCTCTGCAATGTGTGTGTGCGGCAACGAACAGACGTCAGCGCCTGCCGGCCAGCACATTACTTGCTCATTTGCGGTGGCTTGCACTGCACGCACCGCCGCTGCCCTCTACGGCCCACGAATGCATCCTGTCGATGTGCTGTGGTCGCCCCCCTAAAGGAAGACTCCCCATGTTGCACAGCCAGAAAGATATCGAGAAGTGCGTTATCAGTGCGGCCGACGGCGACATCGGCCAGGTTAAAGATATTTACTTCGACGATCACGCCTGGGCTACCCGCTACCTCATCGTCGACACCGGAACTTGGTTGGCAGAACGCAAAGTGCTGATTTCGCCTATTTCTATCAACCGCCTCGATTGGGCGCAGAACAAGCTTCACGTCGCAATCACCCAAGAGCAAGTCAAGCACAGCCCCATCATCGACACCGACAAGCCAGTGTCCCGGCAGCATGAGATGCAGTACATGGGCTACTACGGCTACCCCAACTACTGGGGCGGCACCGGGATGTGGGGCAACGGCATGCTGCCGATGGGCTTATACCCCGGCTACGCAGAGCTCCCAGGTGGCAACGTAGCGTTGCAACCGAGCAACGAACAAAGCGACATGGCCGACCAGGCGAGACACCGTGACGACGACCCACACCTACGCAGTTGCAAAGCGGTTATCGGCTATCACATCCACGCCATCGATGGCGAAGTCGGCCATGTTGATGGGTTTCTGATTGATGACGAGAGCTGGGCCATCCGCTATCTCGTGATCAATACCAGTAACTGGTGGGTCGGGCACAAGGTGCTAATCACGCCGGAGCAGATCAAGGGCGTGCATTGGCCGGACAGAACCGTGACCGTTGACCTGAGCCGCGAGGCGGTGAAGGCTGCACCCGCCTACGACGCGCTGATTGAGCTGAACCCGTAACGCGCAGCGCAGCAGAGTCGCCAGCCTATGGATCGGCAAGAACAGGCGCACGCTGGCACTCGTTCGCCTATCAGCGCGAGCAGCGCTGCCAGCACGCGGCCTGCTTGGCAAGCGTTGCTCAGCCACCATGCGCAGATAGGCAACACGCACCTGCGCGAGCTGTTCGCTGCCGACCCCGAGCGCGGCACACGCTGCACGGTCAGCGCAGCCGGGCTCTACCTCGACTACTCAAAGAACCGCATCAACCAGCAGACCTTGACGTTACTAATGGCGTTGGCCCGCGACTGCTGCCTGCTAGAGCGCCGCGCGGCGATGTTCCGCGGTGAGCTGATCAACACCAGCGAACAGCGCGCTGTGCTGCATACCGCCCTACGCGCACCGGCCAGCGAACACCTCTGGCTGGAGGGCGTCGAGGTCATCGCCCAAGTGCAGGCAGTGCTGGCGCGGATGGCCAACTTCAGCGAGCAGGTGCGCAGCGGCACGTGGCTCGGCCATAGCGGCAAGCCGATCCGTCACGTGATCAACATCGGCATCGGCGGCTCCGATCTCGGCCCAGTGATGGCCTACGAAGCGCTGCGGCATTACAGCCAGCGTGACCTCGATATCAAATTCGTCGCCAACGTCGATGGCACCGCGCTGGCCGAAGCCACGCGCGGGCTGGACGCAGCCGAAACGCTGTTTATTGTCTGCTCCAAAAGTTTTGAAACCCTAGAAACGCTGACCAACGCGCAGGCCGCGCGCGCCTGGTGCCTGCAGCAGTTACATGACCAGGCCGCAGTCGCACGCCACTTTGTCGCCGTCTCCAGCAACGCCGAAGCAAGCGCCGCGTTCGGCATCGCTCAGGCGCTGATATTCCCTCTGTGGGACTGGGTCGGCGGTCGCTACTCGATAGCCTCGGCCATCGGTTTGTCGACCATGATTGCCATCGGCCCGACGCACTTCCACAACCTGCTGGCAGGCATGCGCGCCATGGACGAGCATTTCTGCCAGGCGCCGCTGGAACAGAATATGCCGGCCCTGATGGGCCTGCTGGCGGTCTGGAATAACAACTTCCTCGGCATGGCTACGCAGGCGGTGCTGCCCTATGAACGGTACCTGGCGCGCTTCCCGGCTTACCTGCAACAGCTGAGCATGGAAAGCAACGGCAAGCATGTCACGCGCGACTGCCAGCCCGTGGGCTGCGCAACATCGGCGATTGTCTGGGGCGAGCCGGGCACCAACGGCCAACATTCGTTCTACCAACTGCTGCACCAGGGCACGCAATGGGTGCCCTGCGACTTTATCGGCTTCGGCCAGAGCCTCAACCCGATGGGCAGCCCAGGCGGTCGTATCGACAGTCAGCACGATCTGCTGATGGCCAACCTGTTCGCCCAGGCCGAAGCCTTGGCCTTTGGCAAAACCGCCGACGAGGTGCGCGCCGAGGGCGTAAGCGAAGCCCTGGTGGCGCATCGCGTGTTCGACGGCAACAGGCCCAGCAACACCCTGCTGGCGCGCCAACTAACGCCACATACCCTGGGCGCACTGGTAGCGCTGTATGAACACAGCGTGTTCTGCCAAGGCGTGATCTGGGGCATTGACTCGTTCGACCAATGGGGCGTGCAGCTCGGCAAGCTATTGGCCGAGCGCACGGCCGCTGAACTGGCGAGCAGCGACACCGCCGCGCTGGCGCACGACAGCTCGACCAACGCACTTATCCAGCATTACCGCCAACTACGCGAGGCACAGCCGTGACGCAAGCAACGGAGCAAACCCTCGACCTGCTGTGCATCAACACCCTGCGCACGCTGGCCATCGATCAGGTGCAAAAGGCCAATTCCGGCCATCCGGGCACGCCGATGGGCGCCGCGCCCACGGCCTACTGCCTGTGGCAACGCTTCTTGCGCTTCGCCCCTGAAGACGCCGCCTGGCCTGATCGCGACCGTTTCGTGCTGTCGGTCGGCCACGCCTCGGCGTTGTTGTATGGGCTGTTGCACTTGTGCGGCGTCAAGGCCGCGACCAGCCAGGACGCCACGCGCGAAGGCCTGGCGGTGACCATGGCCGACCTGCAGAGCTTTCGCCAAGCCGGCAGCCGCTGCACCGGGCACCCGGAACACGGCTGGACCAGCGACGTGGAAACCACCACCGGCCCGCTTGGCCAAGGTCTGGCGAGCAGCGTCGGCATGGCCGTCGCCCAGGCCTGGCTGGCTGCCACCTATAACCGCCCTGGCTTCAACCTGTTCAGCCATCGCGTGTTCGCCCTGGCTGGCGACGGCGACATGATGGAAGGCATCAGCGCCGAGGCGGCCTCACTGGCTGGCCACCTGAAGCTGGCAAAGCTGTGCTGGATCTACGACTGCAACCAAATCAGCATCGAAGGCGCAACGGCCATCACCTTCACCGAGAACGTCGGCGCGCGCTTCAGCGCCTGCGGCTGGCAAGTGCTGCAGGTGCGTGACGCCAATGACATCGAGGCCACGGCGCAGGCGCTGCAAACCTTTGCCAACAGCCACGACCGGCCCACCCTGATCATCGTGCACAGCCACATCGGCTATGGCGCGCCGCATAAACAGGACAGCGCCGCGGCCCATGGCGAACCGCTGGGAGTGGAGGAAGCGCGCGGCGCTAAACGCTTTTACGGCTTTGACCCGGATGCGAACTTCGCCGTGCCGGATGGCGTGCGCGAGCATTTCACGGCGCACTTTGCGCAACGCGGTACCGCTGCTTACCAGCAGTGGCAAACCTGTTTTGACGCTTACCGCGTGCAGTACCCCAACCTGGCAGAGCAGATCGAGCAGATGCAGCGGCGCGAACTGCCCGGTAACTGGGACACCGCCCTGCCGACCTTCGAAGCCGACGCCAAAGGCCTGGCCACGCGCGATACCTCGGGCCAGGTACTCAACGCGATTGCGGCCAACCTGCCCTGGTTACTCGGCGGTGCAGCTGACTTGGCTCCCTCGACCAAAACCGCGCTGGACTTTGCTGGCGCTGCAGCCTTTGAGCCTGGTGCGTACGCTGGGCGTAACTTTCACTTCGGCATTCGCGAACATGCCATGTGCGCGGCAGCCAGCGGTATGGCCTTGTCCGGCCTGCGCCCGTTCGCCGCCAGCTTCTTGATCTTCAGCGACTATGCGCGCGGGGCGATGCGCCTGGCCGCAATGATGGGCCTGCCGGTGGTCTACATCTGGACCCACGACTCGATTGCCATGGGCGAAGACGGGCCCACGCACCAGCCCATAGAACAACTGGCCTCACTGCGCGCCATGCCCGGCATGCTGACATTGCGCCCGGCCGACGCCAACGAGGTGGTCGAAGCTTGGCGCGTGTTCATGGGCTTGCGTAACCAGCCAGCCAACCTGGTGCTGTCGCGCCAAGCGCTGCCTACGCTGGACCGCAACCACTATGCCAGCGCCACTGGCGTTGCCCGTGGGGCCTATGTGTTGGCCGATACCACCGATGGCCACCCCGACCTGCTGCTACTGGCCAGCGGCAGCGAAGTGGCCTTGTGTATCGCTGCCTATGAGCAACTGACGCAGGAAGGCCTCAAGGTGCGCGTGGTCAGCATGCCGTCGTGGGAGCTGTTCGAGCTGCAAAACGAGTTCTACCACGAGAGCGTGCTACCCGAAGCGGTGCAAGCCCGCGTCTCGGTCGAGGCCGCAGCAGCGTTGGGTTGGGAGCGCTATGTCGGCCGCCACGGCGAGATCATCGCCATGCACAGCTTTGGTCTGTCGGCACCGGGCAAGGTGGTGCAAGCACATTTTGGCTTCGACCTCGCTCATGTGCTGGCGGCGGCCCACCGCCAATTAGCACGGCACGGCTGTTTAGCCATTCATGAGCCTGAGGAAATAACGGTTTAGGCGACGCCAGACGCGCGGAGATCAGCCACCCTTCAGCACCACTCGCCGCCTGCGCCAGGCTCACGCCAGCAGTTGCATAATCCACTGCGTCTGCCGGGCAACCTTCTGCACCTTCTCCTCGGGTACCGCCTGCTTCGCCTGAGCGAAATCGGCCAGGGTCTGCTGCTTCAAACTCAGCAGGCGTTGCCACTTGGCCAGGAACGCCGGGCTGCGCACCTGCATCTGCAGCGGGCCAAAGTACAGCTCTTCGGCGCTGTAGATCACCGGCCCAGAGCGTTCGGCAACGATGATTTCGTAGGCAAAGCGATTTTCCCGCAGCACTTCCTCGCAAAGGATGCGGTAGCCATTTTCCATCAGCCATTGGCGCAGCGGCTGCTCACCGCCGTTGGGCTGCAGGATCAAACGCTCTTGACCACTCAGGCGAGCCTTACCACTCTCAAGGATGTCGCGAATCCTCTCGCCGCCCATGCCGCAGATGCTGATTGCCGTGATTGCGTCGCCCGCCTCAATAGCCGCCAAACCATCTGCCAGGCGCACGCTGATCCGTTGGCCCAGATCACTCTCACGCACGCTACGTTCGGCCGCATGGAACGGCGTCAAAGCCACCTCCCCCGCCACTGCAGCCGCGATGGCCCCACGACGCATCAGCGCCACCGGAAGATAGGCGTGATCCGAGCCAATATCAGCCAGCCGTGCACCTGCCGGCACATGCGCCGCCACACGTTCCAGGCGCATTGATAATGTCTGCTCGTTCAACTCCAGCCCCTTCTCAGCATCGACATCCGGCCGTAGGGCCGAATCGGAGCGCGATTCTGTCGAGCAACGCCGTACATGGCAAATCCCGGCGACCAGCGCTATGCGCCCAGCCCGTACCTGGGGCTCGGGGAGCACCGGCGGCGGGTCTAAGTGATGGACTTTTTTGGCCGATTTTTGCCGGATGCTTCTGGCTGGAGTCGGCCAGAGCGGTCAGGAGCGTTCAGTCTGACCTCTAAATAATCCTATCCTCTTTTCCCCAAGGCGATTAGCTCGGAAACCGATCCTGGCCTCCGGAAAGTGGCACTTGCTACCAGATGCCAGAAAAGCGGCGCTGAGTGCATTACTGGGCTGAAGATGCAAAGGGAACCAGGGCTGCCGTGCTCAGCAAGCGCCAGTCGTATGTCGGCCCGGCGGCATGCCGAATAGGCGACGGTATTCGCGACTGAACTGCGACACACTTTCATAGCCTACGGTGAATGCCGCGGTACTAGACGAGGCTCCTTCCCCGATCATCAGGCGACGCGCCTCGATCAACCGTAGCTGCTTCTGAAACTGCAGCGGCGTAAGCGACGTGTGCTTGCGGAAATGATTATGGAATGAGGATGTGCTCATGCCGGCTACGGAGGCCAAATGTCCCACCGGCAAGGGTCGGTTGAACTCGCTACGCAGCACCGTCACTGCCCGCGCGATACGCTGCGCATTGCCGTCCGGCCAGCCCAGACGACTGATTGCCGAACCATGCCGCCCAGCAAGCAACCAGTAGTGCAGCTCGCGCATCAACGAGGCATGCAGCACCGTCGCTGAAGCAGGGCGATCCAGCAAGCGCATCAGTCGCAGCGCCGCGTCAACGACCTCAGTGTCAGTCGGCTCGATCTTTATCGGCGCCGCCTCAGGGCTCGGAGTGGACTTCATTTCTTCCATTAACTCGGTGAGCAAGGCTGGATTCAGATCGATCACCAGCGAGATGTACGGTACCCCGGGACTTGCCTGAACAATCTGGCTGACCGTCGGTACATCGGCGGTGACCAGCAGGGAATCTCCCGCGCTGAAGGTAAAGGTCTGAGTTCCCATCATCACCTGTTTGCGGCCTTGCAGGACGAGACAGGCGAGAGGCCGGGTAATGGCGTAATCCAGCCCACTGGATTCATGTGTACGGATGATGGTCAAGCCGGAAATGGGGACATGGGCAAGGCTATTTGGGCCGAAATGTCTATCCAGATACTCGCGAACGACCTTCAGCAATGCTGCGCTCATCGGGGTTTACTCAGGCTGGACTTGGGCACGTTGCTCACCATTGGAGAAATAGGCAAAAAACTTCGAGGTTCCAGTAAGGACGGGATTACCGCCTAGATCACAGAATGAAATCCCCTTCACAAAGCAGAGGATTTTTACCATGACCAAGATCGCTATCGTAACCGGTTCCAGCCGTGGCCTCGGCCGTAACACCGCCCTGAGTATCGCGCGTCAGGGTATCGACGTGGTTGTCACCTATCACAGTCAGATCGACGCCGCACTGGCCGTGGTAGCCGAAGTCGAAGCACTGGGGCGTAATGCTGTCGCGCTGCAATTGGACGCCGGCAACGTCACCACCTTCCCTGCCTTCGTGCAGCGCCTGCGCCAGGCTTTGCGCGAGACCTGGCAGCGTGAAAACTTCGACCATCTGGTCAACAACGCGGGCCACGGGGACATGGCCGCGATTGTCGAAACCACCGAAGCGCAATTCGATGCTCTGGTGAACGTGCATTTCAAAGGCGTGTTCTTCCTCACCCAGGCATTGCTGCCGTTGCTGGCCGATGGAGGTCGTATCGTCAACATCTCTTCGGGGCTGACGCGCGTCTCCTATCCCGGCTTCTCCGCCTACTCGGCGGTCAAGGGCGCGGTGGAGGTACTAAGCCTGTACATGGCCAAGGAACTGGGCAGCCGGGGCATCGCGGTCAACACTGTGGCGCCGGGAGCAATCGAGACCGATTTTCTGGGCGGTGCGGTGCACGACATGCCGGATCTGAACAAGGTGTTCGCGGACATGACGGCGCTCGGCCGCGTTGGCGTGCCCGACGATATCGGCCCGATGATCGCCAGCTTGCTCGGCGAGCAGAATCGTTGGATTAATGCCCAGCGTATCGAGGTCTCCGGCGGCCAGGCGATCTGAGCTGCCAGGCGCGAACATACAAGCGCGAAGCCCTTGCCAGGATGCCCGAGTGGCGCCCTGCTCCTGACCGCAGGGCGCGAGCAGAGCATGGAGCCGCTCGGCACTGCGGTTGAACCATCGCATACTGCCAGAGAGAAAAGGAGACACCATCATTTAGGCTACTTCTGGCCGTTATCTGCCTGTCGAGTTAGGCAGATAACGGCCAAAAGCAGAAACTGAAGAAAAGGCTACGAAATTAATGTTGATTCAGATCGTCAGTACTGGGGCCGATAAAGCGACCCATCACTTCAGCACTCGTGCATTTTCCCCTAAGTACACAGGCGTGCCGTGGCGTTGGGCTTAGTTAGGTTGGCCAACGCTGAGGGGCGACTTCCTCAGCTAAAACAGAATCCCGTTTACAAAAAATCCTGCTCCTCACCATCTCGCCATCGAACGCCTGACGATCAAAGAATACTCATTGTTTATGGTATGGCAGTCACCCGTGGCCGCTTGCTGCAGGTCTTTGCTCAATAACGATTGGCTTCTCAACGATCACCGCGTAATCCAGCTACTCCTGTTTTCAACGTGATGCCTTGCTGAGTTGATACCGCCCGAGGCGGGCCTCAATGAGCAATCGTTGCCTAGCAGTTGTGTGTGTTGCCGTACCGACAACCCAAACAGGGCCCGCTTAGGCTGGTGTCTGATTCGCTACTGCGCAGTGCAGTCGACCGCTAAGGACCACTGCCATGAAAACAGTTATCACGCTCACGCTTGCACTGCTGTCGCCCGTCAACGCCTGGGCGCAGTTCTCGAACAGCCCGATCCCCGATTTCACGGCGACCGCGCTGACTGGGGAAAAAGTCAGCGCCGCCCAGTTGATCGGCCAACCGACGATCCTGATCGTCACACCAAGCACGGATGCCGCCAAGCACACCCGCATGTGGGCCAAAGCGCTGCGCAAAAACATCGACCAGACCCAAGTGCGTATCAGGGACGTGCTGGCTATCGACCTGCCGTTCTTTATGAGCGAGGAAGACGCGATCGGCCGGGCTAAGGAAAAGATCCCGGCGCGCTACCAAGACCAGACGTGGATCTTGAGCGAGTCCAGCCTAGAAAGCGCTTTGAATATCCCGCGCGACAGTGCCAGGGCGTTCGTATTCGTGCTCGACGCGCAAGGCAAGGTCATCGCCCGCGTCGAGGGCGCGCCGGATGAGGCCAAAATCCGCGAAGTGGAAATGGCAGTCGGCTCGACTCATTAGTGCGGCGCCTGCTGACCACACGCCATTCATGGAGACATCCCAATGCACATAGGCGAACTGCAAGACGTTTTATTGAACTGGCTTGCGCATGGCCTTAGCGGTTTCAGCGGTTGGCAGATCGTCATCTATACGCTGGTGGCAACGCACATCACGATCGCCGCGGTCACCCTCTTTCTGCACCGCAGCCAGGCGCATCGCTCGGTCGAACTGCGACCGCTGGCTGCACATTTTTTCAGGTGCTGGCTCTGGCTCACCACCGGCATCGTGACTCGCGAATGGGTGGCGGTGCATAGAAAGCACCACGCCGCCTGCGAAACGCCCGAAGACCCGCACAGCCCCCAGACCCGCGGCATCTCGGTCGTGTTGCTGCGCGGTCGCGAGCTGTATGTGGCCGCCGCGAAGGACCGCCAGATGCTCGACCAGTACGGAGCCGGCACGCCCAACGACTGGATCGAGCGAAAACTCTACACGCCGCACAGCTTGTACGGCGTCGGTTTGATGCTGGTGATCAATCTGCTTGCATTTGGGGCGATCGGCCTAACCGTCTGGGCGGTGCAGATGCTCTGGATCCCGATCACCGCCGCTGGCATCGTCAACGGTATTGGCCACTGGTGGGGGTATCGCAACTTCGAGCTCGCCGACGCAAGCCGCAATTTCGTGCCGTAGGGCATCCTGATTGGCGGTGAGGAGTTGTACAACAACCATCATACCTATCCGACTTCGGCGAAGCTGTCGGTGCGGCGCTATGAGTTCGACCTCGGTTGGGCCTACATTCGCGGCCTCGAAATGCTCGGGCTGGCCACTGTGCGCCGAGGCCCGCCGCAGTTGCTGCTCGGCTCGGCGCGACCGGTGGCGGATGCAGCCATGCTGAACGCGATCATCGCCAACCGATACGAACTGATGGCGAATTATGCGAGGCGCTTGCACCGCGCGGCCCTTGTCGAATGGTCGCGGTTGCGTGCGCAAGGCCACTCAGTCGAGCTTGCGAACTTGTGCCGCGCGCGGCGCTGGCTGCACCGGGACGTGCGCCATATGCCGACCGCCAGGCAGCGGCAGGCGTCGAGCGCGATTCAACAAAGCCAGGTACTAACCGAACTGGTCACGATGCGCGAACAACTGCGACCGCTGTGGGCACTCTCGGACGCATCCGGCGCACAACGTGTAGCCGACTTGCAGGCTTGGCTGAAGACAGCCGAGGCCAGCGGTAGCGAGACACTGCACGAGTTCGCGGCGATGCTGCGGGCGGTCCGCGCTTGAGATGCCGCGCCCGCCCTGATTGCATGGCTTGGACCGATGTAGAGGGACGAAAAGCCAGCTTCGGTTCGAGAACTTACACCTTACAGAGGGCCTGTTCAGTGCCTGTTTGGGCGCTTAGTTCGAGGCTGACGAGTGGAAGTGAGGCGCCGTGAAAACGTTGCTGCAGAAGTACTGGTATCGACTTAGATCCAGTTTATGGTTCGTGCCAGCGACCATGGCGTTCCTGGCCGTGGCACTGGCCTTATGCGCCGTCGGTCTCGACAAGACCGTTACTGACGACTGGCTGCGGCTATTGGGCTGGAGTTATTCGGGTGGTGCCGAGGGTGCCAGCCTACTACTGGGCACGGTGGCGGGGTCGATGATTGCCATCGCCGGGACGGTGTTCTCGATGACACTGGTGGCGCTGTCGCTCGCCTCGTCTCAGTTGGGCCCGCGCCTGCTGCGCAACTTCATGCGCGACACCGCCAACCAGGTGGTGCTGGGCACCTTCGTGGCCACGTTTTTATACTGCCTGCTCGTGCTACGCACCATCCGGCGCGCCGACGAGGTGGCATTCGTGCCTCATCTCTCCATCAGCATCGGCGTATTGCTGGCCATTATCAGCGTTGGCGTGCTGATCTACTTCATCCACCACATCTCGGTCTCGATACAGGCGGATCAGGTCGTGGCTCGGGTCGGCCAGGAACTCGGCAATGGTATCGACAGGTTGTTTCCCGCTGACCTTGGCAACCCTGGGTCCGACGCCCCAAAAGCGCCAAGCGAGGTTAACCTGCCAGCGGAGTTCGAACGCGAGGCATGCCCTGTGGCTGCCCTTAAAGACGGCTATATCCAGATGATCGATGCTGACGCCCTGATGGAGATAGCCAGCAAAGAAGATCTGCTGCTTCGGCTGGAGCGCCGGCCTGGGCACTACCTCGCCAAGGGCCGGGCAATACTGATGGTCTGGCCCGCGGATCGTCTCACTGAAACCCTTGCGGACAAATTAAACGCCGCCTTCGTGCTGGGGAACCAGCGCAGTGCCGCCCAGGATGTCGAGTTCTCCCTCCAGCAGTTGGTCGAGATCGGCTTGCGGGCATTGTCACCGGGTATCAACGACCCCTTCACGGCGGTCGCCTGCGTGGATCGGCTGGAATCATCCCTATGCCGCCTAGCCCAGCGCGACATGCCATCCCCCTATCGATTCGACAGTCACGGGCAGCTGCGGCTGGTAGCTTCGGGGGCCACTTTTGCCGGCATTGTTGATACGGCCTTCAACCAGATCAGGCAAAGCGCTCGCTCGAACCCGGCCGTGGCAATCCGCATGCTCGATGCCATCGCCCAGATCGCAGGTCACGTGAGCTCCCAGCAGCAGGCGACATGCCTTCAACGCCAGGCTTGCATGATCGTCAAAGGGGCGCGAGAAGCCGTGCCGGAAGCGGAAGATGTGCTCGCCGTCGAGGTGCGCTTCGCAACGACGACAATTGCGCTGCGAAATTTTCGCAGCTGAGGCAACGATGCGTCTCACCATCAACCGCTCACTGTGGGCCAGGCACCCACATGAACATCGATAACGGCGATGGCAGCAATCAGTCGCTGGATTTTCGCGAGCCGAATGTCCGGGCGTAGACGCAGGTGAACTCTGCGCCGATCAGCAGGATCTGCGCAGAAAAGTACACCCAGAGCAGCACCACCACTAACGAGCCGGCCGCACCAAAGCCTGACGCGACGTCGCTGCGGCCGATGTAGGCGCCGATCACCACCTTGCCCACGGTGAAGAGCAACGCCGCGAGCAATGCGCCGAGCCACACATCGGACACTAGGACGCGCTGGCGCGGCATGATCTTGTAGATCAGGCCGAACATCAGCGCCACCAGCAGGAAGCCGCCAAGCGCATTGCCGATCTCCACCACGGTTTGCCAGCTGCCCAGCACGGGCTCCAGCTGACGGCCCACGGCAGCCAGCAGCGCACTGGCGACCAGCGACACGATAAGCAGGAAGCCCAACGCGAGGACCATGCCGAATGCCATCAAGCGGGCGCGCATAAGCGAGAGCCAGCCCGTCTTACGCAACCCCTCCGGCACCTGCCAAATCCGGTCGAGCGCGTTCTGCAGTTCGGCAAACACGGTGGTCGCGCCAACGAGCAGCAGCACCAGCCCCACGGCGGTGGCCGTCAGTCCCTCGGCGGGCTCGCGTACGCTGACCAGCAGGCTTTGCACCACGCCCGCGCTGCGTTCACCCATCAGGTCCTGCAGCTGCGCCTGAATCTCACCGCGAGCGGCGTCTTCACCGAACAGCAGCCCAGCCATCGAAATCACCACCAGCAGCAGCGGCGCCAGCGAGAATATTGTGTAGTAGGCAAGCGCCGCGCCCATGCTCGGCACATAGTCGTCGAGCCAGGAGCTCGCGACCTACTTGGTCAGCCCCCACCATGCAGCAGGCCGGCCGGACAGCGTCACAGGCGCTCGCTATTGAGCAGGGTATCAGCGGTGTTCATGTCGATTCCTTCGCGGGTTTCTGCCGCGCCCTACAGCCGCTGCCCAGATGGGCCGGCAGCCAGCACGCATTAGCAGACGCCAATCACAAGCAGCCTGCCCCGTGTGTGCGAGCGGGTCTGTACGACAGCGCACACTCGACTGTTCGGTAACGCACCGTGCAGTGCGCGCAGATCGCGATAGGCTGAACGAATGAACAACTCACACGCTCATTTGCCGCCAGCAACCCCGCAAAATCAGTTGGCAGGCAGCTTGCACCTGCCCTTGCGACCATGAAGCCGGACAGCTTGGCGCGGGACGAGGAACTGCTCGAGCAGACGGCTGCCGAGCGCGCGGGTGATCTTGTGCTGCGGCCGTTTCAACTGTTCGCACAACGGCAAGCGTCCGGCGGCTTGGTCCTGCTGGGCTGCGCCATCCTGGCACTGGCCTGGGCCAACTCGCCGTGGGCATCGGCGTACGAGCAGTTGCTGCACGTTCCGCTGAACATTTCCCTTGGCAATCAGGTGTTGCGCCTGGACCTGATGCACTGGGTCAACGACGGCCTGATGGCGATCTTTTTCTTCGGCGTCGGCCTTGAAATCAAACGCGAGTTCCTCGTCGGCGAGCTGGCCGAACGCCGCAAGGCCATGTTGCCAATCGTCGCCGCCGTGGGCGGCATGGTGCTGCCGGCACTGATCTATGCCGGTTTCAATTTCGATGGTCCAGGCGCCAAGGGCTGGGGCATTCCGATGGCCACCGACATCGCCTTTGCCCTCGGTGCGCTGGCCGTGCTGGGCTCGCGTATCCCCGAAGCCCTGAAGGTTTTTCTGGTCGCACTGGCCATCGTCGACGACCTCGGCGCACTGTTGGTCATTGCAATTTTCTACACCGCGTCGATCGACTGGCGCGGCATCGCCGTGATTGTCGCCGTGCTACTTGCGCTGGGGGTGGCCAACCGCTTCGGGGCCCGCCGGGGCGCGATCTATCTGCTACTTGGGCTGGGTTTGTGGGCCGGGTTTTTCATGTCCGGTCTGCACGCGACGCTGGCCGGCGTGCTAACGGCGTTGTTTGTGCCGGCGCGGGTGAAAATCCTGCCGAGCGCATTGCCAAAGGTCATCCACCGTGGCGCCGACGACATCGAAGCCCAAGCCCTCGATAACGACTCCGATGCGCTGCATCCCGATCGAGTAGCCATCATCGGTGCGCTCGACGGTAGCCTCAATGCAGCCACCGCACCGCTGCAGCGTTTCGAGCACGGGGTGCAGCCCTGGGTTACCTACGCCATCCTGCCGATTTTTGGTTTGTTCAATGCGGGGGTGGCCATCGACGCCACGGTATTGCGCACGCTACCCACCGCTGTGCCACTGGGCATCATGGTCGGGCTGGTGCTCGGTAAATCACTCGGCATCAGCTTGGCCAGCTGGCTGGCAGTGAAGACCGGGCTAGCCGAACTGCCTGAAGGCTCGACCTGGCGGCAGCTGATTGGCACCGCCTTCCTGGCCGGCATCGGCTTCACCATGGCGCTGTTTATCAGCAGCCTGGCGTTTCATGACAGCCATTTCGAGCGAGAAGCGCAACTGGCCATCCTGATCGGTTCATTGCTGGCCGCTGCGATCGGCATCAGCATTCTGCTGACGACAAAGGCCGCCAAAACAGCGGACGCGCAGTAAGTGATTGCCTGCCAGATCCATGACAACGGTTTCCAAACCTCAACCGCCACAAACAGGCAGCCTCAACATTTGCTTCGGCGAGTCTCGGTTGAGCTGTTCAGGTTTTTGGCTGCTTGCCGCTGAGGGACAACTGACCAACAAGGAATCTGCATGAAAATCGACGCGAATAAATTCAAAGTCCGCGAAGGCGCCGAGGTAGACCTCGGCCTGTGGGCCACTGCGGTCAAATCGCTGTGCAAGTCGAAGAAGGCTTATCACAAAGTACTGAAAAACCACGTCGAGCAGATGAGCGAGCAACAACGCATGCTCTACGCATCAAACCGCCATGCCCTGCTCATCGTGTTTCAGGCGATGGACACGGCCGGTAAAGACGGCGCGATTCGCCATGTGATGTCGGGCGTTAACCCGCAAGGTTGCCAGGTGTTCAGCTTTCAGCACCCCAGCGCGAATGAACTGCAGCACGACTTCCTTTGGCGAACCACGCGCGATCTGCCCGAACGCGGGCGCATCGGCATTTTCAACCGTTCGTACTACGAGGAAGTACTGATCGTGCGCGTGCACAGCCACCTATTGCACAGCGAGCACCTGCCCGACGAGCCCGCCGACGAATCGGTGTGGCATGGCCGTTATCGCTCGATTGTCGACCTGGAAAGACACCTGCATGCCAACGGCACACGCATCATTAAAGTGTTTCTCCACGTCTCGAAGAATGAGCAACGCAAACGTCTGCTGGCACGTATCGATGAGCCCGACAAAAACTGGAAGTTCAGCGCCGCTGACATCGCCGAACGCGAGTATTGGGACGCCTACATGCAAGCCTATGGCCATGCCCTAAGCGCGACCAGCACGGCGGACTCACCCTGGTTTATCGTCCCAGCGGACGACAAGCACAACGCCCGCCTGATCGTCTCGCAAATCGTGCTCAACGCACTGGAAGGTATGCAGCTGAGTTATCCAGAGGTCAGCGCCGCGCGCCGCCAGGAACTGAAGAGAATCCGCAAGCAGTTGGCCAAGTGAACGAAACGGCCCGATTAACCCTTACCCGCGCCGGTACTGGCAGACTGCGTGACTCTCACCCACTCTGCATAAAGCGCCAATGGTGCGGTAAATAAACGCGGCTATGGCCTCTTTGAGTCAGTAGCCGAGCGGTCCATAGCGGCAGACTGCTATGGATCGCTGACCACCTGCTGGGGCGAATACGTGCAATCGAGGCAAAGGCAACACTCCATGCCACGCCGCCAACATCCATTGAGCTGATCCAACTCCAGCTGTAACTCAGCTGCAAGGAAACCGTTGCGGGTCGCGAAATGCGTCAGTCAGATGATCGAACACCAGGCGCACCCTGCGTGGTACGGGGCCCTGCTGTGGGCGATAGATGAACAGGTCCCAGGGTGGCGGGGCAAGGTCGTCCAGCACCCTTACCAACCTGCCGCTGCGCACGAAGGGGCTGGCCAGGTAGATCGGGATCTGGCCAAAGCAGGCGCCAGACAGAATCGCCTCAAGCTCGGTATCGGCGTCGTCGCAGATCAGCACCGGTTGCCGGGGGCTGAAACTCTGGCCATCGGCAAACAGCCACGGCCAGGGTCTGCCATTGCGCTGATCAATCAACGCCGACAGCGGACAGACGTCCAATGCCTGAATCGAGCGCGGCACGCCGGTTCGCTCGATTAGCTCCGGGCTGGCAACCACATGCATGGGTACTGGTGCCAGTGCCTTGGCAACGTAGCGACGGTCGCGGATCAACCCGACCCGGATACCGATGTCGATCTGAGCCTCCACCGAATCCGTCATCTGGTCTTCCAGCCGCAGGTGGAACTGCAGGTTTGGATGAGCCGCCATCAGCGGCTGCAGAAACGGAATCAGATAGTGTCGGCCAATGGTTTGCGGAGCGGTAATACCGATACGGCCTGAAAGCTCAGGTTCACTGCGGTGTGAGCGGAACAGTGCATCGAAGTGCTCGAGGGCCGCGCGGGCTTCCTGTGCATAGCCCTGGCCAAAGGCGGTGATGTGCACCTGGCGGGTATTGCGGTGGAATAGCGGCTCGCCCAACTCGGCCTCCAGCGCCTGAACGGCGCGTGTAACCCCCTGCGGAGAAATGCCCAGCCGTGTGGCAGCTTCACGGAAGCTGCCGGACTCGGCGGCCGCGCAGAAGATCCTGACCATCTCCATACGATTGAGCATGGGTGACTCCTTTCTATTCCTGAATTAGGAATAGCTTAATCCAAACATTTCCATTTATTGAGATTTGCTGTGGGCCTACTGTGCTCGCAGGCCAGGGACATCTCCCGGCGCCATCCAACCTGTCACGATGAGGTTCACAGCATGAGCAACAACATTTCCGGAAAAGTGGTGATTATCACTGGCGCCAGCAGCGGTTTGGGCGAGGCCACTGCCCGCCATCTGGCGGCCCTCGGGGCTCGGGTCGTCCTGGCGGCGCGTCGCAAGGACAAACTGGATGCTTTGGTAGCAGAGCTGGTGGCCGCCGGTGGCCAGGCGGCGGCCTACCAGACTGATGTCACCTCCCAGGATGACGTCAAGGCGCTCATCCAAGGCGCGGTGGACACCTTCGGCCGCCTCGACGTACTGGTCAACAACGCCGGCCTGATGGCCATCGCGCCCCTGAGCGAAGGGCGTGTGGACGAGTGGGACCGCATGATCGACATCAACATCAAGGGCTTGCTGTACGGGGTTGCGGCTGCTCTGCCGGTGTTCCAGCAGCAGAACAGCGGTCATTTCATCAATATCGCCTCGGTCGCCGGTTTGAAGGTATTCAGCCCGGGCGGCACGGTTTACAGCGGCACCAAGTTCGCGGTCCGTGCCATTTCCGAGGGGCTGCGCCATGAGGTTGGCGGTCGCATTCGGACCACCACCATCGAGCCGGGTGCCGTCGATTCCGAGCTCAAGTTCGGCAGTTCCCACCAGGCCAGCCGCGATTTCGTGGTCGACTTTTATCAGCAGGCCATTCCCGCCGAGTCGGTGGCCCGCGCTATCGCGTTCGCCATCGAGCAGCCTGCCGATGTCGACATCAACGAGATCGTGCTGCGCCCGACGGTGCAGGAGTTCTAAGCCAAGCAAGGCGCCTGCGGGCGCCTTTGCTGTCAAACCTGCAGGAGCAGGAATACGCGATGCAAACCGAACAGATGGATACCGGGTTTCTGCAGGACTATACCGACGCAACACTGGCGAAGACGCTGCTCCCCAAGCCGAACTCTTAAATGGGACAGGTGCTGGCCAGTGGCTTCAACCCGATCGACCAGGCCCTCTTAGACCGCCCAGGCTTACTACTCCTGCTGCGGATTCTGCTCGCTGCACAAGTCAGGATCTTCGCTGAGCACTATGCGCTTGATACGCCCACTGTCGAAGAACGGCACCTCTGGACAAAAGCGTTGGCCTACTGAAGCCTCTGTTTGATGTCCTGATGGACCCGTTCAACCGCGACTGAAGGATGCTAACTGCAAACGCTGCGGCAATTGCTCTGCAAGAAAGTCGAACAGCCGCCGTAGGCCGGCGCGTTGGCGTTGGTCTTCATGCATAGCCAGCCACATCTCCAGCTCAAAGCCGAACAGCTCAGGTGCCAGTGCTACCAGCTCGGACTCCCGCGCAGCCAGGCTGGCATGACACAAGCCGATACCCAGGCCAGCCCGCAGTGCCGCCAGGCGCGCCATGGCGCAATCGGAGCGGAATGCCAGGTTTTCGATTGCCAGCGGAAAGCCGTGTTCCTGCCAATGCGCATGCCGCCCCAGATGCCGGTCATATCCGATTAGTCGGTGCACTGAGAGTGCATCGCGGGTATTCGGTGTACCGTGCCGCGCCAGGTAGTCGCGGTGCGCATACAGGCCGAGACGGCTGCACCCTAAACCGCGGGCGAGCAAAGCATCCTGCTGCGGGCGCTGCATGCGTATGGCCAGGTCTGCTTCACGGCGCAACAGGTCTTCATTGTGCTCGGTAATGGACATCTCCAGGCGCAGACCAGGGTTATCTACCTGGAACTCGGCCAACAGTGGTGTCAGCACCTCCACACCGATGACCTCGGGTACTGTGATACGCAGACTGCCTCCCTCACCATCGTCTCGGGCACTGCGCTGGATAGCTGCCACTGCACTGGCCATGGCCTGTGCGGGCTCGCACAGGCGTAGCGCTGCCTCGGTGGGTACCAGGCCTTCCGGGGAGCGAGTGAACAGACTGGTTCCGAGCTTGGCTTCCAAGCGGGTGATCTGGCGGCTCACCGTCGGCTGTGTACTCAGAAGGCGCCGCGCTGCCGCGCTGAGACTGCCGCACTCAATCACTGCCAGAAAGTAGCGATAAAGATCCCAATCAGCCGACATGTCAGTCGATTTGTGCATAGCCACTCCACGTTACTAAACGTTCCCGCACCAGGCAGTGCTGACTTAAGGTGGGCAGATTACCAGCCCTTGGAATCTGCACCATGCCCTCGCCAAGCCCCTTTCCCTTTGACCGCTCCCGCCTAGCTGCCCTGCGCGCTCGCGAGGATGCAACTTTCGTACAGCGCACGCCGCGCTCCCAGACTTTGCGTGAAGAAGCCCGCCAATTTATGCCGCAGGGCGTACCGATGGCCTGGATGATTTCGCTTAACCGCTTTAGCCCGCCCTTTATTCACTCGGCCAGCGGCGCGGTGTTCACCGATGTGGATGGCAACGAATACCTGGACTTCAACGTCGCCGATCTGAGCATGACCATGGGCTATGGCCCGGCGCCTATCGTAGAGGCGGTCAGCCGCCAGGTTCACCAGGGGGCGCAGTTTCTTTTACCCACCGAAGACGCGGTGGTGGTCGGTCGTCTGTTGGCCGAACAGGTCGGCCTGCCTTGCTGGCAATTCACACTGTCTGCTTCGGGTGCAAATGTCGAGGTCATGCGTATTGCACGGCATATTACCGGGCGAGAGAAAATCGTCATTTTCGACGGCCATTACCACGGTCATATCGACGAAACCATGGTCAGCCAAAGTGAGCATGGCGTGGTGCATGAGCAACTGGGTTTGGCCAAAGGCAGCGCGGCCAACACCCTGATACTGCCGTTTAATGACCTGAATGCACTGGAGCAGGCGCTGGCAAAAGGTGACGTGGCCCTGGTGCTGACGGAGCCGGCGCTGACCAATTGCACTCTGGTACAACCCGCTCCCGGCTACCTGGAGGGCGTGCGCCGCCTAACCCAGCAATACGGTACCCTGCTATGCCTGGATGAAGCGCATACCTTCCAGTTCGCACATGGCGGCTTGACCGGCGCATGGGGCCTGCAGCCCGATTTCGTGGTGCTCGGCAAAGGGCTTGGTTCGGGTATTGCGTTCGCGCTGTATGGCATGAGTGCAGATATTGCTCGCCATCTGGAGTGCTTCACCGACAGTGATATTGGCCCGGCTGGCTTGGCCACCGGTGGTACGCTTTACGCCTCGGCACTGGCAGTTTCCGTCGCCCGCGCCAGCCTGGAGCAGGTACTGACTGTTTCAAATTACCAGCGCATCGAACGTCTTGGCCAACGCCTGGCTGAAGGTCTGCGTTTGGCATTCTCGACCTATGATCTGCCCTGGCAGGCGTTCCAGCTCGGCCCGCGTTCGGGCTTCTGCCTGACTGCCGAACTGCCACGCAACGGTGCCGAGGCCAACGTGTCGATGGACGCTGAGTTCATCGACTGCCGGCGCTTGTATATGGCCAATCGTGGCGTCTGGGATGGGATTCTTTCTGCGGGGCCACAGGTATCCTTTGCCCATACCGAGGCTGATATCGACCGCTATGTTGAAGTCGCCAGCGCCTTTCTCGCAGAACTCTTTGCCTAAGAACCGCTATGGGTTATCTGAGAAACCCGGAGATTGCCAATCCCGCCGATCACGAGTACTGGGACGCCTATATCCACGGCGGACTCACTCTGGTTTATCGTGCCCGCGGATGGCAAACACAACGCCCGGCTGATCGTCTCGCAAATTGTGCTCAACGCACTGGAAGTGCATGCAGCAGAGGCATTCATGTGGCTTGCAGCGCCGCAAATAATGGTCACAGCACCAGCCAAGTCAATCCTGCTTGAGCGCAGTAAAGCGAAGCCGCAAGGCGTTGCTGATCACCGAGACCGAACTCAGGCTCATCGCCAATGCGCCGATCATTGGCGACAACAGCCAACCGGTGAATGGAAACAGCACACCGGCGGCCAGCGGCACGCCGAGCATGTTGTAGAGGAAGGCAAAGCCGAGGTTCTGCTTCATGTTGCGCACCGTGGCCACCGACAACTCACGAGCTGTTGCAATGCCGCGCAGATCGCCCTTGACCAGGGTAAGCTGCGCGCTGTTCATCGCCACGTCGGTGCCGGTGCCCATGGCGATGCCGACATTGGCCTTGGCCAGCGCGGGTGCATCGTTGATGCCGTCCCCCACCATCGCCACGATTCGCCCCTCCTTTTGCAGGCGCTCGACCAGCTGCAACTTGTCCGCCGGTTTGACCTCACCATGCACCTCTTCGATGCCCAGACGCTTGCCCACGGCCTGCGCCGTCGTCAGGCCATCGCCAGTGGCCATGATGATGCGCAGTCCAGACGCCCGTAATGACTCCAGCGCAGCGGCGGTGGTGGCCTTGATCGGGTCAGAAACCGCCAGCAGCCCCGCCAATTTGCCGTCCACTGCCAGGTGCATAACGCTGGCGCCCTGCCCGCGTAACTCTTCGGCTTGGCTCGCCAATGACGTCACATCTATATTCAGCTGCTGCATTAACGCGGGGTTACCAATGGCCAGCGACTTACCGCCCACAGCACCCTTCACGCCGATGCCTGACGCCGAGTCGAATTGTTCAGCCTTCTCCAACTCCAGCTTGCGCTCTCGCGCCGCGCTGACAATAGCGGCAGCCAAGGGATGCTCACTGCCCTGATCGAGGCTGGCAGCCAGCCGTAGCACTTCGTCGTCGCTAAAGCCATTAACGCCCAACGCGCGCTCAAATGCTGGTTTGCCCTCGGTCAACGTGCCGGTCTTGTCGACGATCAGCGTATCAACCTTGCACAGGTTCTCGATGGCCGCCGCATCGCGAAACAGTACACCATGCGTGGCGCCTCGACCCGTGGCGACCATAATCGACATCGGCGTGGCCAGCCCCAGCGCGCACGGGCAGGCGATGATCAAGACCGTCACGGCAGTGATCAGGCCATAGACCCAGCTCGGCTGCGGGCCGAAGAGGCCCCAAGCGAAGAATGTCAGCAGCGCGATACCGACCACGCCATAAACGAAGTAGGCCGCCACGCTATCCGCCATGCGCTGCATCGGCGCCTTCGAGCGCTGCGCCTGCGCCACCAGCTGCACAATCTGCGCGAGCACGGTGGCCGAACCTACATGTTCGGAGCGCATCAGCAGCGCACCGCTGGTATTGAGTGTGGCACCGATGAGCTTGTCACCCTCGTGCTTGCTGACGGGCAAGGGTTCACCCGTCAGCATCGACTCGTCGAGCGAGCTGCTGCCTTCAAGTACCACACCATCGACCGGCACCTTTTCCCCTGGTCTCACGCGCAAGCTGTCGCCTTCGTGCACATGGCTCAGCGGAATGTCTTCCTCGCTGCCGTCTGCATTAACCCGGCGCGCCGTTTTCGGGGCCAGGCCAAGCAGCGACTTGATCGCCGCCGAGGTTTTTGAGCGAGCCTTCAGTTCTAGTAACTGGCCGAACAACGTTAGCGAAATAATCACCACGGAGGCCTCGAAGTAAACGGCCACCCGCCCCATCGAGATAAATGAAGCCGGGAACACGCCAGGCGCTAAGGTCGCCACCACGCTGTAAATAAACGCGGCGCCGGTGCCCAGGCTGATCAGCGTCCACATGTTCGGGCTGCGCTGCAACACGGATTGCACGCCGCGTACAAAGAACGGCCAGCCAGCCCATAGCACCACCGGCAGTGACAGAATCATCTCGATCCAACTCTGCGTGGCCATGTCAAACCAGCCAAGCTGATGACCGAACATGGCGAGCACCATGACAATCACCGACAGCGGCAGCGTCCACCAGAAGCGCCGGGTAAACGAGGCCAGTTCTGGGTTCTCGTCATCGTCGAGTTCGGGAACAACCGGTTCTAGGGCCATGCCGCACTTGGGGCAATTACCCGGATGCGACTCACGGATCTCCGGGTGCATTGGGCATGTATAAATTGTCACGGCCTGTGATGCCGGTTCCGGAGCTTTTTCTACTGCAGGAGACGACTGCTCGCTGTACTTGCCCGGTTCCGCGCTGAATTTTTCCAGGCACTTGGCACTGCAAAAGTAGAACGGTTTGCCCTCATGTTCGACCTTGTGCGCCGACTGAGCGGTGACCTTCATACCGCACACAGGATCCTTAACTTCAGGGCTCTGCGCGGGTGCAGGCGGATTGTGCTCGTCGTGGCCTGTGCTCACTGTCGTTTCCATGCGCTGCTCCATCTTCGTTCGGCAAGTGCGTTGTGGTACTCCGACCTACTGCTTAGCCGGCACCTGCTGGTCGATCATCAACTGCATCATCGCGTCCATCATCTCCATGCGACGGTCCTCGCCTGTGCAATCCATTGGCATCCCATTGCCGCCCATGTGATTACCCATGTGCATACCAGCCCCCATGTCCTTGCGCATCTGCCCCATCATCGCCATGCCGTTCTGCATGGAGGTCATACCTTCATGCCTTAACGCGGCACGTTCTTCAGGCGAACGGGCTGCCATCATTTTTTCGTGTATGCCTTGCATCGCCTTGGTGTGCTGCTCGAACGTGGCGGCATCGAACTGAGGCGCAGCAGCTGCAACCGGGGTATCAGTCGGCTGATCGCTCTGTGTAGTTGGCGTGGCGGCATGTGCGCCGGCAACGAACGTGAATGCCAGGATGGCGATGACTTTTTGAGTGTTCATGGTTACCTCCAGTGAGTTGGGGTAAATCTGCGTTATAGCCATAAGAGCGCGTTGATCGATATCAACACGCTGTGTTGGCACGGCTTAATGGCAACAGCAACCGCCGGCCTTCTTCACCGGCGTACTAATGGCCGGCTCGCCAGTGGTTACAACCGGGGAGTAACCCGCCTGCACAATGGCCTGGCTGAGTTCGGCTACGGCGCTTGCCGACTCAATCTGTACCCGGTGCGATGGCAAATCGATCTGCACGTTGGCCGCTGAATCAACAGCCAGCACCGCTTGGGTAATAGTTTTTATGCAGTGGCCGCAGGTCATGTCTTTTACGTCGAAGGTAATCATCACGCGTTCCTTATAGGGCTGTGGTTGATGATTCGACTTTCACCCTTGCCACCGTGGCAAGGTCAAGCACAGAAACAACGGACTCAATTTATTGAAAAGCACGTAACGCCAACTGGCCCTTCTGGACGCGAAAATTTTGCGCCGAATCCGTCACAATCTGCAGATGCACTTTTCTGCATTTCGCTAACTATCCGCCTGCGTTGGCGGTCGGTCTGTTCGCTGCGACACGCAAGCCGATAGTGAAGTCGGGGCGGTGCTCACGCGGGCCGTAGAAAGGGACAAGAAAAGGCGACAGATTTATTTTCGGCTACTAGGCGCTGAATACCCGAAGCAAATCCGTGTATATGCCGAAGACCGACAATAGGTGCGCTCAGCACTGCAATGATCGCAGTGAAGCTGAAGAGCCAGAGCAAAAGGGTTATCACGCACAACTGTGCAGGCTTGGATATGGCGTCACTACTCGACCTTCTCCCTGACTTCCGTCGACGCAGCGATAAGCAGTTTGTGTGCTAACCGAACCGTGTAGAATCCCGCGCCCCAAAAAATGCAGGAGACAACACGTTGGCTATTCACTTCACCGCGTCCGCGGAAAATGTCGCATGTGGACGCACCGGCTCGAACCTGAGCAGCACCCAGGATGTAACTCAGGTTTCATGCAAACTGTGCCTGCGCAGCGTTGAGAAAGGCACTGCTGAGCCTGTCCGTAAAACCCCAAGTCTTGCTGAACTGAGGGCCGCAGCAAAAGCTGCGAAGGCCGCTGCCGCAGCGGCTGAGACGGTAAAGCCAACCGCCACCTTGAAACCCCGCGCCGAATGGCAGCAACGCCTGGAGCAACTGCCGGGTAGAAACCGCATCCCGCGCGGCATCGCTCGGCAGGTATTTGTCTAAGCACTATTGGCCGATTTCAGCCTGCCGCCAACGACCGCGTTGGTTCGACGCCAAGCATTAGCACCGGCATGGCTTGTTAAACCCAGGTAGGAGCCTGAGTCAGCAGCCTTATTGCTTGAATGCCACAGCAACCGCCTTGGCTGCATCATCAATAGCGCGCTCATCCTAAGGCGCAAAACCCAGCACCAGCCCCGGTCCTCGGGGCTGTACGCATTAGCGCGCCAGCGGGCTGCGGACGGGCGAGCGCAGCCGGTTCACTTTCCACCTGTAGGTTGCAGATGATATCCAGCCCGGCGCGGATCGCCTGTACGTCATTCAACCCCAGCTAAAGCCATCTAAGTCATCGCCCTGGGCCTCTCGACCGGCAACAACGCGGCGGCCAACCTGATCGGTTATGCACCGACTGCCTACAGCCAACCCAAGTACGTCACCTGCCTGAACCTAGGCAGTCCGGGGACGGTCTTCACTGAAGGCTGGGAGCACAAAGTGGTGCTGACGGGTATAGAAGGCAAAGAGCTGAAAACCCAGATCAACCCCCAGTGGATCTACCCACCGGCAGCGGATCGCGCATCCGCCCGAACTGCTGCTGATCAGCTGATTCCAGTGGTGGCTTAGCCATTTGCTGCAAAAACCCAATAGAGAGATAGCCGGGGATGGATTGAAGGATAAGGTTCAGTAGTTTCCAGACTGCGCGAATGTGGAAACTACTCAGGATGGATAACCGTAGTTGTCCACCTGCCGTTAAGGCAGTCGGCGCCGGGCCGGAACCAGATATTCAACAGCCGCTTGTGCCTGCGACTGTTCTGCAGCGCGGACCGACTCATCTGGACCGCGAATAGCCATGCAACATGGCGCTATGAAACATATGCAGGACGCTTTTATCGGTCGTCCGAATTGCACGCTCAGTAGAGTGAGGCCACAGCAGAGTCATGAAAACTTGCGGCGCTGAAGTCGCGTGAATACAGGCAGCTTCCTCAATTTTCCTAGATATGGCCGCACGACGAAGTGCAGTGCCGCGCTAGAGCGCCTGTACGGAATTGCGCGATGTCTTTGCAACCCTATTCCTGACTGACCGCAGCCAACTCCAGAAGCCAATACGGTGCTGACCATGCGTTTGAATGCTGCGATTGTAGTGTTGCTAACCAGCCTGGTCGCCGCGACCTATGGTTTCGGGATCTACCTGTTTGCCCAGCTCGTACCCGACATGCAGGCCTCTCTGGGTTTCGACTTTTCCTACGTGGGCAGTATCACGGCCTCCGCGCAATTGGGGTTTCTGCTCTGCGCGCTGCTGGCCGTTTGGCTGACACCCAAGATCGGCGGTGGCTGGATGATAGTGGCCTCGGGGGCAGTGTGTGCAGTGGCGTTACTGCTGATTCCGTTGTCAAACAACATTCTGGTTATCGGCGCATTGCTGACCCTGCTGGCAGGTACTGCTGCGACCGTGTTTGTGCCGATGGTCGATGTCATCGCCAGGGTGGTGGCCTACCGTTACCGGGGTTTGGCTATGGGCCTGGTATCCAGCGGGACCAGTTATGGAGTCGCGATCAACAGCCTGTTGGTGCCCATGTATGCCGCGCAAGGCGAATGGCGCAGCGTCTGGTGGTGGGTGGGGCTGATTACCGTGGCAATGGCGTTGTTGGTACTGGTGGTGTTCAAGAAAGGCGGTTTGCTCAAGCAAACCGTGCAGCCGGCATTAACGCCCCTGGCGACCGAGAAGGTTGTGCCAAGCATGCGCCTGGAGCTGATAAAGCCGTGGGTGTTACTGATCTGGTCAATGAATTTTTTGATTGGTTTCGCGACCTTTCCGTTCCAGACCTACCTCTCGTCGTATCTGCGCACCGAGCTGGGTTTTGGCGTGCAGTTCAGCGCCCAAGTCTGGGCCGTGATCGGTTTCGTCGGCATGTTCGCGGGGCTGGCAATCGGCTGGCTCTCGGACCGAACCGGGTTACGCGCCGCCATGTTGTTGGTATACGGCTGCGTGGTGACGGCCGCACTGATATTCGTGATACATCCCTCAGGCCATTGGCCGCTAATCGCTGCAGGGCTGTTCTCTACGGCTTTTTACCCAATCTTCGGGCTTATTCCCGCTTACGTCTCCAAGTTGGCATCATCCAGCGCCATGGCCGTGTCCATATTCGGTGTCGCCAACGTGATGCAAGGCTCTGGCGGCATGCTTGGTAACTACGGCGCAGGGCTATTGGCCAATCACAGCGGCAGCTTTGTTGGGATATATGCCGCCATTAGCGCCGTTGGTGTATTGCTTATCGTGTTGACGCTAAAACTTCCCAGGGAAGCCCCAGCAGCCACACCGGCAGGTTTAACCGTTAACTACCCTACGGTGAGTTAACGGCCTGTTTCACAACCCGCGATCGTCCTAGGGCATCACATAGCGCTGCACAATCTGCTCATAGCTGCCATCCGCCACCAACTCACTCAATGCATTGGCATACGCCTGCACAAAGGCCGGATCGCTTGAGCGCTTACTGAACGCCACGTCCGCCGCATCACTGGATACGACGATCGCTGTAGGTTTTATCTGCTCATCAAATCCAAGCTGATGAATCTCGTAGCGCCCGGTATTTTCATCGGCTATCACGCCATCGATCCGGCCTTTACTGACCATGCGCCAAAGGTTGCCGCGATTGGGCGCCATCACCACACGCGCAGCAAATGCAGGGGCACTCATCAGCTGCTCATAGTCCGCGCCATAGGACACATTGATCTGTGCGCCTAAACGAAACTCGCTGCGCTGCAGTTCCAACAGGCTATTGATCGGCCACTGCGCTAACGCTGATGGACGCATAAACAGGATATTGCGCGATGGCGGCAGCACAGGGCCGGAGAAGTACGCATAGACTTCGCGCTCGGGGCGGCGGAAAGCACCGGGCAAAATATCCAGCCGGCCCAGTTCCAGCTCTTTGAGCGCACGCGCCCAGGGTAGTTTGCGTAATTTTGTCTGGCAGCCCAAACGAGCCAAGGCCGCGCGGTTGACCTCAATCGAAATGCCTACAACCCCGCCGTCAGCGGTTTGCATGCTGAAGGGTGGATCGTCGTCCCAACGCAGGGTTTTCTCGCACGCGGCTATTGCCAGACCAGGCAAACAGGTCAGGAGCAACAGAGCACGGAATAAGCGGTGGAGCGACAGAGATGAGCGGCGTACATCGACTGCAATCAAGATCATCACTCACGCTGGCGCGATGGGAGGTCGAGTGAGTCTAGCAGCCTTGCCCACAGCTCAAGCAAGCCGTGGGCAAGAGTTTTTCACTCAAGCCTCGACACTGCCCCACTGCTTGCTCAGACGCTTATCCGACACTGGCAGCTTGGTACCCAGCTGTTGGGCAAACAACGAGACGCGATACTCCTCCAGCAGCCAGCGATACAGCACCAGCTGCGCATCGCGCTTACCTTCCTGACTGTGCTTGGCCAGACGCGCCTGGTACTGCTCCCAGTAACCGGCCAGCTCGCCGCTCCACACGCGGTCGCGTTGCACCTGGCTAGCGATCTTGTCCAGGCGCTGCTCGATAGCTTTGAGGTAGCGCGGCAGCTCCTTGAGCCACTGCGCCGGGGTTTCGCGGACAAAGCCGGGATACACCAGGTTGCTTAGCTGCAGCTTGATATCGTTAAGCGCCATAGCCTGGGCCAAGTCGATTTTGCCTTTGAAGCGTTTCTGCAGGCCGTGCCACAGCTTGAGCACTTCCAGCGTCAGCTTGGCCAGACGTTCGGCATGCTCGGTCCAGTCGCCGCGATTGCGCTCGGCCAAGGCCGCCAGTCCTGCGCCATCACGCGGTAGCGGCTCACTGCCTTCGAGGATGCAGCTGTCGAGGCTGGCGAGAAGAATGTCTTCCACCAGCGCATCAATCCGGCCCAGCTCGCGATGGAGCAAGGCCAGCTCGGTCAGCCCCGGCAATTTGTTACGCAGAAACTTCGCCGGTTCGGCCAGTTGCTGCAACAGCAGGCGTTGCAGCGCACGACGATGCTGAAACTCAGCTTCGGCCAGAGTCGGGAAGCGCCCTTCCTTGACCACGCCCGCCTCTTCCACCAGCGCCGGGTAAACAGTCATGGACAGACCCGCAACCTGCTGCTGGGTCTTGGCAGCAACTTCACTAAAGGCTTTGGCTTCGACCGGCTGCTGACTCTTGGCGGTTTTCGGCAGGGCCAGACCGGCCTGCGTCGCTTCGCTGAAACGTGCCGTCAGTTCAGCCAGATCGCGGCCTTCACCCAAGGGTTTTCCCTGGTTGTCGACCACCTCGATATTCATCCGCAGATGACCTTCAAGCTGCGCCTCGGACTCGGCCCACGCCTCGTCACTGACCCGTGCGCCGGTCATGCGCGTCAGTTCGCGGCCCAGGGAAAGCGGCAAGCTACCTTCAGCAAACTGCACTTTGCTCAACGCCGCGCCGACAAAGTCCGGCACTGGCACAAAGTTCTTGCGTAGCGCCTTGGGCAGGCCGCGTACCAGGGCCATGCACTTGGCTTCCAGCAGGCCCGGCACCAGCCATTCCAAACGCTCCGGCGGCAATTGCGGCAGCAGCGGTGCAGGTACGCGCAGAGTCACGCCATCACGCGGGTGATTGGGCTCGAAGTGGTAGGTCAGCGGCAGGGTCAGCTCGTCCAGGCGCAAGGTATCCGGGTACTGCGCGGCGGTGACTTCTTTGGCGTCGCGAGCGAGCACATCCTCTTCGCGCATGATCAGCAGTTGCGGATTCTTCGCGCTTTCAGTTTTGTACCAGCTGTCGAAGGTGGCGCTCTGGTAGATGTTCGCCGGCAGGCGTGCCTCGTAATAGGCAAACAGGGTTTCTTCGTCGGCGAGAATGTCACGCCGACGCGCCTTGGCTTCCAGTTCGTCGAGCTTCTCCAGCAACTGGCGGTTGGCGGTCAGGCACTTGGCGCGGCTATGCATTTCACCACCAACCAGCCCTTCGCGGATAAACAACTCACGCGAGACCACCGGTTCAATCGGGCCGAAATGCACGGCGCGGCGACCGACCACGATCAGGCCGTAAAGACTGATCTGTTCATAGGCCACCACCTGACCGCGCTTCTTCTCCCAATGTGGCTCCAGGTGATTTTTCTTGATCAGGTGGGTGGCCAGCGGCTCAATCCAATCCGGCTCGATCTTGGCCACCATGCGCGCAAACAACTTGGTGGTTTCCACCAGTTCGGCGGCCATCAGCCACGTGGGTTTCTTACGACCGATGACAGAGGACGGGTGCACCCAGAAGCGCCGCTGCCGAGCGCCGAGGTAGTCGCCGTCTTCAGTTTTCTGGCCTATCTGGCTAAGTAGACCGGCGAGGATCGCCTTGTGCACCGCGGCGTAGCTTTTACTGCGCTGGGCGGCCTGGTCTTTCTCAGCCAGTTCTTTTTCTTTCTGCACCGCTGAGAGCTGTGCTCCGGCACTCCGGCGGTCTTGACTAGCCGGCGCCTGCTCTTTAGCACGCGGGTCGCCCTTAGACGAGTCGCTCGACGGTTTACCTAGCTGCAAATCACGGGTAATCAGCACCAATTGACGGTGGGAGTCGCGCCATTCACGCAGACGCAGATAGTTGAGGAAGTTCTTCCGGCACCAGCTGCGCAGCGCGCTTGAGCCCAGCGCTTGGCGCTGTTCCTCGAAGCCTCGCCACAGATTGATCAGCGCGGCGAAGTCGGAATCGACATCCTTCCACTGCGCATGGGCCTGGTCGGCGGCCTGCTGGCGGTCCGATGGACGCTCACGGACATCCTGCACCGACAGCGCACTGGCGATGATCAGAATCTCTTCCAGACTGCCCTGCTTGGCGCCTTCCAGCACCATGCGACCCAAACGTGGGTCCACCGGCAAACGCGCCAATTGGCGACCCAGCGGGGTGAGCTGGCCCTCGCGATTAACCGCCGAGAGTTCCTGCAACAGGTTGAAGCCGTCGCTGATAGCTTTGCCATCCGGCGGCTCGATAAAGGGAAAGGCCTCGATCTCGCCGAGGCGCAGATGCAGCATCTGCAGAATGACCGCCGCGAGGTTAGTGCGCAGAATCTCCGGATCGGTAAAGGCCGGCCGGCCGATGAAGTCCTCTTCACTGAACAGGCGAATACAGATACCCGGCTCAACCCGCCCGCAACGGCCTTTACGCTGATTGGCGCTGGCCTGGCTGATGGCCTCAATCGGCAGGCGCTGGACCTTGGCGCGGTAGCTGTAGCGGCTGATGCGCGCCGTACCGGAGTCGATCACATAACGGATGCCCGGCACAGTCAGCGAGGTCTCGGCGACGTTGGTGGCGAGCACTATTTTGCGCGCTCCCATGGGGGCGAAAATCTTCTGCTGCTCGGCCGGGGTCAACCGCGCATACAGCGGCAACACTTCGGTCATACGCAGGTTAGCTTTGCGCAACACCTCGGCGGCGTCGCGGATTTCACGCTCACCGGGCAGGAACACCAGAATGTCGCCAGGGCGTTTGCCTTCGGCTTTCTCGAAGGCACTGATTTCATCGAGGGTGGCGAGAATCGCCTGATCGACCGAGAGGTCTTCTTCGACCCGGTTGCCCTCCTCGTCCTGCTCAGCGGCGAGCGGTCGATACCAGGTGTCCACCGGGAAGGTACGCCCGGATACCTCGACAATCGGCGCGCCGCCAAAGTGTTCGGAGAAACGCTGCAGGTCGATGGTCGCCGAGGTGATGATCAGTTTGAGATCAGGCCGGCGCACCAGCAGGGTTTTCAGAAAGCCCAGCAGAAAGTCGATATTCAGGCTGCGTTCGTGGGCTTCGTCGACGATGATCGTGTCGTACTTTTCCAGGTAGCGGTCGTGCTGGGTTTCGGCCAGCAGGATGCCATCTGTCATTAATTTGATCAGGCTGCGCTCGTTGCTCTGGTCCTCGAAGCGCACCTGATAACCGACCAACTCGCCCAGCGGCGTGCCAATTTCCTCTGCAACCCTAGTCGCCACGCTGCGTGCTGCCAGGCGACGTGGCTGGGTGTGGCCGATCAGCCCATGCACGCCACGGCCTAATTCCAGACAGATTTTCGGCAGCTGAGTGGTCTTGCCCGATCCAGTCTCACCGGCGATCACCACCACCTGATGCGCAGCGATGGCCGCCTTGATCTCGTCGCGCTTGGCGGCGATTGGCAGCGCATCGTCGTAACGCATCGGCGGCACGCTCAGGCGACGCGCTTCAACCTTGGCGCGAGACGCCTCAAAGCGCTGCAGCCACTGCGCCAGTTTGGCCTCGTCCACCGGCGCCTGCTTGCGCAGCTCATGCAACTGGCGGCGCAGGCGATGACGGTCGCCCAGCAGGGTTTGGTCGAGGTTTTTCAGCAGTTGGTCAACGGCAGGCGTGGCTTCGGTCATCGGGCAATCGCGGGGGTCAAGGGGAATGGCTGGAGGGTGGCGATTGTCGCAGATTTAGCCGGAGGAAAACGACCGAGGAGCAGAAAGCAAGAAGCCCATCGACGATGGGCTTCTTGCCTCAAGGTATGGTCTTAAACAGCATCGACATCGTCGGCCTGCAAGCCCTTCTGCCCCTGGGTAACGGCGAATTCGACCTTCTGCCCTTCGAGCAGAGTGCGATGGCCTTCGCCACGAATGGCGCGGAAATGCACGAATACATCCGCACCGCTCTCGCGCTGAATAAAGCCATAACCCTTGGAATCATTGAACCACTTGACGGTGCCTGTCTCGCGCTCAGCCATTTCTGTGTCTCCAGCATGCAGTTTTTATTGTTTGGCGCAGCCTGCAGGCGAGTGCCCGGCCATCACCTAGGGCCGAGTATAAAACAGCGTTTATGACTGAAAAGGACTTTTTACAGAAAGGCTGCAGGCCATACAGGACAAGCTATGCAGCGATATTTACGGAGAAGAAAGCAGACAACAGGATGGGCTCACCGTGCAACGGATAACCCACCCCAGGCTCAACGCTAGTCGCGCTCAGACCACATCACGCCACCGGTGGCCCAGTCGCTTTTCTTCACTTCTTCGAAGATCACATCAACCGCGCTGGCATCGCAGCCAAGCACCTTGGTCGAGGCGTCGGTCAGGGCTTTGGCGTACTCGCGTTTGATCTCGTTGGAACGGCCTTCAAATATTTTGACCAGAATGGTGGGCATCTAATAATCCTTAAAACAGGGGAAACAGGACTGCTTAGATCGGTCACGGCGATCCGCTTGGCGCAATTGCGTGCGGGCATTATGGCGAGAGTTATAGTTTTTGGCTGCACTGCGCTAAAACGCTGAAATCCCTATAGGAGTGGCCTTGATCGCGGGCAAGCCCGCTCCTACATGAGCATCACTGCCCTGTGTCGATAAAAACAAAGGGCCGCATTAAGCGGCCCTTGGCAGATGTAGACAAAATCAGCCGTGCTTGCGCCGACGCCACAACCACAGCGCCAGTACGCCCAAAGTCAGCAGCAACGGCACCAGGGCGATATTGAGGAACTTGAGCGTGCTGCCCAACGCCTCAATATCGGCGTTCAACTGGTAGCGCACATCGCGCAGTTCCTTGCGGATCGCCAGTTTCTGCTGCACAAACTGCTGCACTGCGGCCTGTTGCTCAGGCGTCAGCTCCAGGGCTTTGCTCGGATCATCACTCTGCTGCAGCTGCGCCAGCTTTTGCTCGGTGTCGGCCAGTTGCGTTTGCAGAGCCTGTTCCTTCTCGCGGAACTTGACCTCGGCCTCACGCTGGATGGCATCCACCACCTCGAATGGCCGGGTGAAGCGACCGCGCGAACGCACGCTGATCAGCGCTTCAGAGCCAGCCAGGTTATCCAGGGCGTTGATCGCAAAACCGGCGTTATCCGCCCACGGCTGCGGAATGCGCTGGCCGAAGAAGTCCTGCACCTGTACCCACATGCGGTCGGTGAGCATGTCGGTATCAGCGACGACAATCACGTTGATAGTGTCTGCCTGCTTGAGGCCATCCTTCTGCCCTTCGATGCCTTCTGGGAAGGCCGACTGCGCCGGACCACTGATGCGCGCGGCCAGGGTGTAGCGCTCACCGGTGGGTTGCAGTTCGCGAATCAGCTCTTCGGGGTTGCTGAGCATGCCGAAGCGCTTGGCATCAAACGGCATGGCGTACTGCGAGCTACGGATCAGCGGGGTGAAGGTGGTTTTCGCGCCTTCCAGCGGTTCCAGGATGCCAGCAGTGGCCACCGTCATCGTTTCCAGCGAGGCGGTGCTGATGTCGTCCTTGTCCAACGCATTCTTCGGCAGACTCAGCCAGGCCGCATGGCGAACCGGACGTTGGCCCTGGCCCATGCCAACTGACATGGCATAGGAGCCATCACCGAGCACTTGATCCGGCACCATACGCAGGCCCCAGGCTTTAAATAGCTCTGGCAAGTCAGAGGCCTTGTCGACCACCATCTCACCAGGCATCTCGGCTTGAGTATCGGCCTCGCTGAACGGGTCAACAAAGGTCAGCAGTTTGCCGCCGCGCAGAACGAACTGGTCGATGGCATACAGGGTTTGCTCAGGCAGCTGCTTGGGATGGATCAGCAGCAGCACGGAGACCTTTTCCGGGATCAAATCAACGTCACGCTTGAGGCTTTCAATCTGGAACAGCTGACGAATTTCCTCGATCAGCATCCAGGCTGGCGTTGGCTGACGCGCGGCCATATCGAAGCCGCCGTTGACCTGTAAGCCAGACAGCACGCCAACCACAGGGCGTTCGGGCTTAGCCAGGCTTTGCACCAGGCGGCTGAGTTCGTATTCGAGGAACTCCTCCTGATCCAGAGCAAAAAACGGGATCACCTGAGTCAGACCTTCGGCATTCTTGCCAGCAAGACCGAAGTAGATCGAGTCGCCACCCTGTTGCAGCGGAATGCCCTGCAGGCCGAATTCGGCGGCTTTGTCTTCGTCCTCGGAGAACGGTGCGGGGTCGATGATGTTCAGCTTGAGTTTGTCACCGGCCTCACGCTGGTAGGCCTTGAGCATTTCCTCAACGCGCTTGGCGTAGGTGCGCAGGGCCGGCAGGTCCTTGGTTGCGGTGTCGGAATAGAAGAAGTTCAGCTCCACCGGCTTGTCCAGCTCGGCCAGAATCTGCTCGGTACCGCTTGAGAGGGTGTAGAGCTTCTGCTCAGTCAAATCCAGACGCAGACCGCTAAGGCTAAAACTGGAGAACAGGTTAAACGCGAGAAACGCCAGGGCAATGAGTACAAGCCCGGCGCTGGAAACCATCAGCTTTTTCATGGGTGTCCTCAATCCGCTTTCTTCAAATCGATTACCACCGCGGTCGCCGCCAACCAGGCAGCAATCAGGGTGAGGAAATACAGCAGGTCACGAATATCAATCACGCCCTTGCTGATCGCATCGAAACGGGTCAGAAAGCTCAAAGAGGCCACCGCATCAATCACCCACTGCGGTGCCCAGGCGCTAAAACCATCGAGCACCATGGGAAAACCGCTGACGATAAACAGGAAGCACACGCTGACCGACAGAATGAAGGCAATCACCTGATTCTTCGCCAGGGCCGACATGCACGAGCCAATCGCCAGATAAGCCCCCGCCAGCAGCCAACTGCCGATATAGCCAGTGATGATCGCGCCGTTATCCGGCTCACCGAGGTAGTTGACGGTGATGATCATCGGGAAGGTCAGCAGCAGCGCCAAACCAGCGAACACCCAGGCGGCGAGGAACTTGCCGGTAACCGCGTCGAAACGGGTAATCGGCAGGGTCATCAGCAGCTCGATGGTGCCGCTCTTGCGCTCCTCGGCCCACAGGCGCATGGCAATCGCCGGCACCAGAAACAGGTAGAGCCACGGATGGAAATTGAAGAACGGCGACAAGTTGGCCTGGCCGCTCTCGAAGAAGCCACCGAGGTAAAAGGTAAATACCCCGGACAGCACCAGGAAAATCAGAATAAACACGTAGGCCAGCGGCGTGGCGAAGTAGCTCGCCAGCTCGCGCTTGAAGATCACCGATAGCTTGGTCATACGCTCTCCCCCCTGGTCAGGCTGCGGAATACTTCGTCCAGCCGACCGCGTTCGACATTCAACTCACGCACCTTCCAGCCACGCTCGGCGATCAGCGCATTAACCTGCGGGAAGATCACCGCCCCTGGCTTGGCGAGAATGCTCAGGCTGTGCTCCAGGGCGTTCTCTTCCACCCCGGCAACGCCCGGCAGGGCAGCCAGCGCGGTCTGATCCAGCGCTTCTTCGGCGACCAAGGTGACCGCCTGGTGGTAGCGCGAGCGGCTTTCCAGCTCCAGCGGCGTGCCATCGGCCAGCAACTTGCCATGGGCGATGACCACCGCGCGGGTGCACACAGCGGAAACTTCTTCGAGGATGTGGGTGGAAATAATCACGATTTTGTCGTGGGCCAAGCTCTGGATCAGCTTGCGCACCTGATGCTTCTGATTCGGGTCAAGGCCATCGGTGGGCTCATCAAGGATCAGCACCTTAGGGTCATGCAGAATCGCCTGGGCCAGGCCGACGCGGCGTTTGAAACCCTTGGACAGGGTTTCGATGCTCTGCTCCAACACCGCCTCAAGCTCGACCTGAGCCACTGCCTTGGCGACCCGCTCGCGCTTTTCAACACCCTTGAACCCGCGCACCTCGGCAATAAATTCGAGGAAGCTGCGCACCGTCATATCGCCGTAGCACGGCGCGCCTTCGGGCAGATAGCCGATCTGCTGCTGCGCTTTGAGGGTGTCTTTCTGGATATCGAAACCGAGGATGCTGGCACTGCCGGACGTCGGCGCGAGAAAGCCGGTGAGCATCTTCATGGTGGTGGATTTACCGGCGCCGTTGGGGCCGAGAAAACCGAGGACTTCGCCGGGCTGGACGCTGAATGACAGGTCATCCACGGCTGTATGTTGCGCAAAACACTTGGTTAGGTTTTTTATTTCGATCATGGCCTCTCACCATTGCGGTAACAGGCCCTGCTTGCAGCCGCTGCTGACGCAAGCCGGGCGCTAAAGTGCCGGCGGACTATAAGGAGTCACGCGCGGGCAGCGCAAGCGAAGAACCGGCGGGTCATGTATCTGTTCGCTACAACGCAGCCAGGCGCAGGCTGCTTAACAACCAGCGCCCGGCAGATCGCAGATTAGAGGGTGCCGCGCAGGGCTTTTTCGAACAACTGGCTGTATTGCGCATCCGTAAAGGCAATCGGGTTGGTGCCGGCGGATGGATCCACCTCGGCCATCTGCCCTACCAGCTCGATGCGCGTGTCATCAATACCGATCTCGCCCAGGCTGTGCGGGATACCGACCTGTTCACGCAGCGCCAGCACCCACTCCAGCACAGCGCTGAAGCCAGGCTTAGGCAGATTCAGGTAGCGCGCCATTTTCTCCATCTGCGGTTCGATACGCTCGCGGTTAGCCACCAACACATAAGGCATCAGCACCGCATTGAGCAGCCCGTGGTGCGCGTCGTAGAGCGCGCCGAGCGGATGGGCCAGGGCATGCATAGCCCCCAAGCCGCGCTGAAAAGCCGTCGCACCCATGCTCGACGCCACCAGCATCTGCAGACGCGCCTCAACATCCGAACCTTGCGCCACAGCACGCGGTAGGTACTGCTGCACCAGACGCATACCTTCCAGGGCGATACCTTCGGCCATGGGGTGAAACAGCGGAGAGCAAAAGGCTTCCAGGTTATGCGAGAGCGCGTCCATCCCAGTGGCGGCGGTAATTTTAGCCGGCAAGCCAAGCGTCAGCTCCGGATCAAGAATCACCAAGGCTGGCAGCATGCGCGCGTGAAAGATGATGCGTTTGATATGCACCGCATCATCGGTGATCACCGAGGCGCGACCGACCTCCGAACCAGTGCCGGCCGTGGTTGGCACCGCCACCACCGGCGCCATGCCAGCGACATTAACGCGCTCGCAGTTATCGCCGATATCCTCGAAATCCCACAGCGGCCGATTCTGTCCGACCATCAGGGCGATGGCCTTGCCCGCATCCAGCGCCGAGCCACCGCCAAAGGCGATAACACCGTCATGCCCGCCGGCTTTAAATGCGGCGACCCCATCCATCACGTTCTGCCCAGTGGGGTTGCCCTTGATGCCGCTAAACAACCCAGCCTTGAGGCCATCATCACGGCAGTGCAACAGCGCGCGGTCGATCATCGGCAATGCAGCCAGGCCAGGGTCAGTGACCAGCAACGGCGCGCTCATGCCCAGTTGCCGGCAAGCCGCAGGCAATTCGCTGATACGGCCGACACCGACACGCACCGAGGTCGGGTAATTCCAGTTCATGCGGTAGTGATTCAGGTCCATGGCGCGCCTCACAACTGAGTTTTGAAGTGGAAGGATTTCGGCCGGGTGACGTGTTCAAAGCCTACGCTGGACAGGGTGCAGCCGCGCCCGGAGTTCTTCACCCCAGTCCAGGCCAATGCCGGGTCAAGGTAGTCGCAGCGGTTGAGAAACACCGTGCCTGCCTGCACTCGGTCGGCCAGTGCCATGGCAGCATCGACGTCACGACTGAAGATGGCGGCAGTCAGGCCGAACTCGCTGTCGTTCATCAGCGTCAGGGCTTCTTCGTCATCCTTGACCTTCTGAATGCCAACTACCGGCCCGAAAGATTCCTCGGTCATCACCCGCATACCGTGATTCACGTTGGTCAGCACCTGCGGCGCGAGGTATTGGGAGCCTGGATGATCCAAGGCAAAGTCGGCCGGCACCAGATGCGCGGTGGCGCCCTGCTCGATCGCGTCGTGAATCTGCCCACGGACGAAATCCGCTGCCTCGGCACGTACCAGTGGACCGAGAGTGGTGTCCGGATCATCGGAGCGGCCCAGCTTGTATTGCTTGACCAGCGCTACCGCCTGCTCAACAAAAGCATCGTAGAGCGACTCGTGCACATAAATGCGCTCAATACCGCAGCAGGATTGCCCGGAGTTGAAGAAGGCCCCATCAATAGTGGTTTCCACCGCATGGGCCAAGTCGGCATCGGCACGCACATAGGCCGGATCTTTACCGCCTAATTCCAGGCCAATACTAAGAAAGCGCCCCACCGCCACACGCTCGACCATGGCGCCACCCGGCACCGAACCGGTAAAAGCGACGTGGGCGATGGTCGGCGCCTGGATTAGCGCCTCGGTTTCGCCGTGACTGAGGTGCAGGTACTGGAACACCCCCTCCGGCAAGCCGGCCTCAATAAATGCTTCAACCATTCGCTCGCTGCACAGCGGTGTTTGCGCCGAGTGTTTGAGCAACACCGCATTACCTGCCAACAGCGCCGGCATCACCGCGTTCACGGCAGTCAGATAGGGGTAATTCCAGGGGGCGATCACCAGCGCCACACCCAGTGGTTCACGACGAATAAAGCGGATGAAGCCGGGTTTTTCCGGCACTTTGATATCCGCCAGCGCCTGTTCGGCGATATCCGCCATATAGCTGGCGCGCTCAACAAAGCCGCGCACCTCGCCGGCGGCATAACGAATCGGCCGCCCCATCATCCAGCACAGCTCTTCGGCCAGCTGAGTTTCCTTAGCGGCGAACGCGGCAATCGCCTTGCGGCCGATGGCGATGCGCTCGGCCAGCGGGTTGTTTTTCCAGGCCACCTGCGCCAATTCGGCCTTGACTAACGCCGCCTGGATCTCGGGATTGGACGCCAGATGGCGCTCGACATACACCGAGCCATCGATGGGTGAAATGCACTTCAACTTGCTCATTGAAAAACTCCGTAGCGAATCAGTTGAGGTCTGCGGCCTAGATAATTTCGAAGTAGCGATCCAGCTCCCAATCGCTGACATGCCGACGGTACTCGCGCTCTTCCCACTCGCGGCTGGCGGCAAAGTGCTCAACGAACTCATCGCCAAACAGCTCGCGAGCCGCTGCTGAGCCCTTTAAGCGCTGCGCGGCATCCCAAAGCGTGCGCGGCAGGGCCAGCTCTTCCGGGTGTTTCATGGCATAGGCATTGCCCACCACAGGCTCAGTCGGTTCCCACTCCTGCATCACGCCATATAAACCTGAGCCAAGCGCAACCGAGAGGGCTAGATAAGGATTCCCGTCAGCAGCACCCAAGCGATACTCCTGCCGCTGAGATTTGTCAGTGCCGGGAATCACCCGCAATGCAGCGGTACGATTTTCCACGCCCCAGGTAGCGTCCGTGGGCGCCCAAAAACCTGGAATCATTCGCCGATAGCTGTTCAATGTGGGCGCCACCATGCACAGAAACTCCGGCATCAAACGCTGCTGCCCGGCAAGAAAGTGGCGCTGAATCTTGCTCATGTTGTGCGCCTGGCTGGGGTCGTAAAACGCCGATTTGCCGCTGGCAAGGTCGCGCAGGGACACATGAATATGCCCGCTCTGCCCCGGGTACTTGCCTGACCACTTGGCCATAAAGGTGGCCATCAGGCCGTTTCGCTGGGCCAGCACCTTCATAAAGGTTTTGAACAGCGCACCTTTGTCCGCCGCATCTGCGGCGCGGTCATAGGCGATAGCTGCTTCCAGCACACCGGGGCCGGTTTCGGTGTGCAGGCCTTCGATGGGGAAGTCCATGCGTTCGGCCATTTCAAGAATTTCGTGATACAGCTCGGCATGCACCGAGTTGCGGATCATCGAGTAGCCGAACCAGTCCGGGGTAAAGGGTTTGAGATCACGAAAGCCCTTGGCACGGGCTGACTCAGGGGTTTCATCGAACATGAAGAATTCATATTCCAGTGCTGCAAAGGCATCAAAGCCCATGGTTTTGCAGCGTTCCACCACACGGCGCAAGGTGCCGCGCGGGCAGACCTTTTCCGCTGCCTCGGCAAACTCACAGATAAACAGCAGCATGCCGTTTTCAAAGGGTAAGTCGCGGCAGGTATGCGGCAATACCCGCACGGGCGCATCCGGGTAGCCGGTGTGCCAGCCGGTGTACTGAGCGTTGTCGTAGAGCTGGTCTTTCACGTCCCAGCCAAGCACCACATCGCAGAAGGCAAAGCCGCTGTCGAGGGCAGAAAAGAACTTGCTGCGGCTAAGATATTTGCCGCGCATCACCCCATCGTTATCGAACACCCCAACCTTGATATGGCTAAGGCCGCGCTCTTCGACAATGCGCTTGGCATCCAGAACGGTTTTCACGTCTCGCGGATTGAGCATAAATGCACCTGTCTCTTGTTGTTATGGCTGACTTCCGGTGTCACTCCAGCAGGCAACAACAGAGTCTCAAGCGCATCCCCACAGCAACCGCACAACGCGCCCTGACTACCACCCCACGCCTGTTAGAACACCCGGCAAAAAGCTCCATCAGTGTGGTACAGGTTTGCCAAGTTGGCTGGGCAATTAAGCAAAACAAGCGGCAAGTGTTGCCTCACAGGTGACGGCAGACACTGCTCTGCTGTAAAAGCACAGACCACTGCCCACCGAACACCTGGCTGCATGCGCCAAGTGGCCGCCAGAGGCCATACCGGAGACTGTTTGAACTCGATGCCCCGCACCATGCCAGCGCCCGGCCAGACTCGGCATCGCGCAGCAGTTACCGCCGCCCTGGCACTGGCCTTGGCTACCTGGCTCGCGCCTACGGCCTGCCTGGCGCGTGACTGGCTGATCTACACCCACAGCCTGGATAGCCAAGCCGTGCTGATCGACGGCCAGTTACGCGGACGCGAACATGCCGGCAAGCGGGCGTTCTTTCTGGAGCTGGTGCGCGAGCTGCTGGCCGATATGGCCGAGCCGCTGCCGATCCAGGAAGTGCCCTTGGCGCGCGGTCTGGCGCAACTGCAACAGCGTGACGATGTGGTGCTCTTCAACCTCGGCAAAACCCCGGAGCGCCTGCCGCTAGCACACTGGGTCGGGCCCATCTGGGAAGAGACGGACTGGCTCTACGAAAACACCCTGCACCCCACCGGTATCCAGAGCCTGCACGACGCCAAGAGTTTGCCAGTGTGCGTGCTCAACGGCAGCTCCCATGACGAACGCCTGACGGCTATGGGGTTCTCGCAGCTAAAGCGCAACAACGCTTACAGCACCTGCTTCGGCATGCTCGCAGCCGGCCGGATCGCGTTGGTTGCCTCGGCTGACTCAGGGCTGGCGCAGAGGCTGCGCGAGGCTGGCGTCACGGCCGACAAGGTACGCCCAAGCGCCGTGCAACTGGGCCGCGATGAAGGCTTTATCGCCCTGTCACGCAGCATGCCGGAGCAGGACATCGCGCGCTGGCGCGCTGCTTTGCAACACGTGCAGCAGGATGGTCGCTTCCAGGCCCTGCAGAATCGCTACGCGCACTGACTGAGCCGCCTGCCCGCCGCGCAAAAAAATACGCCCGTACCTTACGGCACGGGCGTGGTTTTGCAGCGGGTCGACGCGATCAACGATAAGGCGCGCCAGCCTTGGCCATCAGCGCGTTGTACTTCTTGAAGATTTCCACCACACGGGCGCAGCGTGGGCTGGTTTTGGCGATTTCGTCCCAGAACTTCAGCGCCTCGGCTTCAACTGTCGCCCACTCCTCGGCGGGAATTGAAGTCAGCTCCAGCTTGCCCCCCTCGACCCGTAGCTGCGCCTCACCGCCCCAGTACCAGTGCTGGCGGTAGTAGTTGGAGCTGTCCATGCACAGTTTGAACAGGGTTTTCAGGTGCTCGGGCACCTCAGCCCAGCGATCTGAGTTGGCGAAGTAGGAACCGCACCAGGCGCCGGAAATATTGTTGGTGAGGAAGTACTTGGTCACGTTGGCCCAACCGACGGTGTAGTCCTCGGTGATACCGGACCAGGCAATACCGTCCAGCTCGCCAGTCTGCATGGCCACTTCAACATCTTCCCAAGGCAGGGTTACCGGGATCACGCCAAAGCGGGAGAGGAATTTGCCGGCAGTGGGGAAGGTAAAGATGCGCTTGCCCTTGAGCTGCTCAAGCTTGGTGATCGGTTCCACGGTGGCGAAGTGGCAAGGGTCCCAGGCGCCGGCGCCGAGCCAGGTAACGCCTTTAACCTCACCGTAGGCCTCTTCCCAGATTTCGTTGAGGCCATATTTTTCGAACAATACCGGCACATCCAGGCTGTAACGCGTGGCAAATGGGAAATAGCCGCCGAACACCGAGATATCCACCGGTGCAGCAATGGAGTCGTCATCGCTCTGCACAGCATCGATGGTGCCCTTCTGCATGGCGCGGAACAGCTCGCCAGTTGGCACCAGCTGATCGGCGTAATACAGCTGAATTTCCATCTCGCCATTAGCGGCCTTATTAAAGGCATCGATGGACGGTTTGATCACATGCTCGCCCAGCGCCGCGCCGGCATAGGTCTGCAAACGCCAGACGATTTTCTTCGGCTCGGCGGCGTAGATATGCGCCGAACCCAATGCCGTTGCCCCTGCTGCCCCGGTGGCCACCGCGGCGGTTTTCAGAAAACTGCGTCTCGTACTCATGCTGTTATCTCCAGGCTTGTCGATTCAGATGGCATACAACCGCACTGCCTGGCCCACGGGGCGCTGGCAGGGTTTTCAGAGGGGCAACCTGCACCTGCGATAAAGCCCTTGAGGATTGCGTACGGCATAAGCGGCACTGCGCCGCGGCAATCCTCACTGGCTTCTACAGATACAACTGCGCTGGCCTGCTGCTGAAACTCATGTGCTCACCTGCCGTAATGCCACTGCGGCAACCACAGGGCGATCTGCGGGAAGACCATGACCAGCACCAGCGCCAGAACCATGATCAGCACGAATGGGGTAACCGACACATAGATGTCGCGCAGCGAGACTTCTGGCGGAGCCATGGCGCGCATCAGGAACAGGTTGTAGCCGAATGGCGGGGTCATATAGGCGATCTGGCAGGTGATGGTGTAGAGCACGCCATACCAGACCAGATCAAAGCCCAGAGCGCCGACCAGCGGAATATAGAGCGGGGCGACGATCACCAGCATGGCGGTGTCATCGAGGAACATACCCATGATGATGAATGACAGCTGCATCAGAATCAGCACCTGCCAAGGCCCCAGCCCCAGGCTTTCGAGGAAGAACGCCTCAATCGCCTTGACCGCACCCAGGCCGTCAAACACCGCGCCAAAACACAGGGCAGCGAGGATGATCCACATAAACATGCAGCTGATGCCGAGGGTCTTGCGCAGGGTTTCTTCCATCACGCTGCGGGTCAAACGGCCTTTAACCAACGCCATCAGGGTTGCCGCCGCTGCACCCACCGCCGAGCTTTCCACCAGGCTGGTAATGCCCATGAGAAACAGCCCGGTCATGCAGAAGAAGATAAACAGTGGTGCGATGCCGGCCTTGAGCAGCAGCAGCTTCTCGCGCCGACTGATCTGCCCACGCTCTTCTTCGGACAAAGCAGGGCCCAACTCAGGTTGCAGGCGGCAACGCACGGCGATGTAGAGGATAAACAGCCCCGCCATCAGCAGGCCGGGAAACACGCCGGCCAGCCACAGCTGGCCGACCGGTTGACGGGCGATCATGCCGTACAGCACCAGCACCACGCTTGGCGGAATAAGAATGCCCAGGGAGCTGCCGGCCTGAATCACCCCGGTAACCATGATCTTGTCGTAGCCACGGCGCAGCAGTTCCGGCAGGGCAATACTGGCGCCGATGGCCATGCCGGCCACACTCAGGCCATTCATCGCCGAGATCGCCACCATCAGGCCGATGGTGCCGATGGCGAGGCCACCATTGAGCGGGCCCATCCAGACGTGGAACATCTTGTAGAGGTCTTCAGCCAGCCCCGACTCGGAGAGCATGTAGCCCATAAACACGAACAGCGGCAGGGTCAGCAGCGGGTACCACTTCATCAGTTTCATGGCGGCGCTGAAGGCAACTTCCGACCCACCATCGCCCCATAACAGCAGCGCCGCCGCAACCGCGACAAAACCAATCGCGCCAAACACGCGCTTGCCAGTGAGCAGCAGCAACATCATCGAGGAGAACATCAGCAGGGCTATCAGCTCGTAATCCATTACAGCGTTTCCCCTCGCGCGGCGGCGATGTCCTTGAACAGGGTGGCGATAGCCTGCAGCAGCATCAGAGCGATGCCGATGCACATAATGATCTTGATCGGGGCCATAGGTGGCGACCAGGCCGAGTAACTGGTTTCACCGTATTCCAGGGCGTATTGGGTCGAGGAAATACCGCCGTAGAGCAGGAATACCAAATAGAAAATCAGAAAGCCGATGGTGATCGCATCGATGATCGCGCGAGCACGTGGCGACCAACGGCTGTAAAACAGGTCCATGCGCACATGGGCATCGAGCTGCATGGAATAGGCGCCGCCGAGCAGGAAGTAGGCAACCATCAAAAACTGCGCCGACTCCAGCGTCCAGGCAGCCGGTACAAAGAAGGTCTTGCTGATCGAGGAGTACAACAGCACGCCGAGAATGGCGAAGATCAAGTACATAGCGAAGCGGCCGACAACGCGATTAAGCGCTTCCACTGCGTGTACAAACATCCTGATGGCCTTGGGCATACTGCACCTGCCGAATAATTGTTATTCCGAGAGCCTAGACCAAGATTGAGCAAAGCCAATCCGTGCAAAGTGCATTAGCACAAAGCACGCCAGCTCTTTTGCGCAGGCAATCTCTCTCGAAATATCAGCAGCTTAGTGCGTAGCAAAAAGCTGCCGCAAAACCCAGCTAGCCCTCTAGAAAGCCCATCAGCACCGCCACGGTGCGCGCGGGGTCCTCTTCTTGGGGCACATGGCCCAGCTCGTCAAACAGCACCAGACGGCTGCCCTTGATATCGCGCTTGAAGCGCTCGGCGTTGACCGGCGGAATCAACTCATCGCGGCCGCCCCAGATAATCAACGTGGGCACCTTGAGCTCAGCGATACGGTTGTAACTCTGCCCCGCTTCGGCCTGGATAAAGCGCTGGCGCAAGGCTTCGCGATTGCCGGCGCGCAGGGTCAACTCATAGTAGCGATCAATCAACTCATCACTGACTTTGTCCGGATCGCCATAGACGTTACGGATGCTCGCCTCGATCATCTGCCGGGACAGCAGGTTGGCCATCAGCGGCGCCAGCGCGGGGATCTGCGCCAGGCGAAAACCGATAGGTATCGAGGTGGCATTACGCGGGTAACCAGCGGCGTCCACCAGTACCAGACGTTCGACGCGCTGCGGATGGTCCAGAGCAAATTGCCAAGCCAGTTGCCCACCAAAACTGTTGCCCGCCACCACCGCGCGCGGAACCTGTAACTGATCCAGCACATGACTGAGGAAGGCACTGTAATGGGCCATGCGGTAATCGCCATCGGGGAATGGCCCGGTCAGGCCGAAGCCTGGCAGATCGAGGCTGATCACCCGACGTTTAGTCTGCAACACAGCCACCCAGCCTTCCCAGGTGTGCAAGCTGGCCGAGGTGCCGTGTAGCAGCACAATCGGCGCGGGGTCATCGCGCGGGCCCTGATCACGCAGGTGCACCAGCATGCCGTCGATGGCCAGAAACTCTGAGGGTGGCAAGGCCCAGCGCGGCTTGAGGTCCGCCAGAGAGCGATCCGGCGCCCAGTTCCAGGCGACCGCTGCGGCCAGGCTAATCAGCAACAGCAGGACAAGGGATACGGCGATCTGCACAACACGTTTCATAGTCGGTACCTGATGGCGAGGCACTGGCAATACTAGTCAACGGTGCGCAGCTTGCCTGTGACCGTCGCGCACCAACCGGTTGTAGGCGCGGCCCATGGCCGCGATAAGGGCTTCGCGGCCATGGAACTAGGCGCCCCCGCGCCTACAAGCAGGCCGATATGCAGACGAAAAAAAGCCCCGATGTGCCGGGGCTTGAGGAGTGTTGCGCCGTTATGCGACGCACACAATAAAACGGGTGTTTAAAGCCTGTTGCGGATCTCGCGGTGCAGCAGATCCGAGCAGATTGTTAAACCAGGCTGGTCAACGCATCGCGGCTAAACGGCAGAATGTCCTGCTCGCGGCCATCGCGTACTTTTACCGCCCAATCCGGGTCAACCAGCAGCGCGCGGCCTACTGCCACCAGGTCGAACTCCTGCTTGTTCAGGCGTTCCAGCAGGTTTTCCAGGCTAGCCGGCTGAGCCACCTTGTCGGTGTTGACCATAAACTGGAGGAACTCGCCGTCCAGGCCGACGCTGCCGACGGTGATGGTCGGCTTGCCGGTCAGCTTGCGCGTCCAGCCAGCCAGGTTCAGCTCGGAGCCGTCGAATTCTGGCTCCCAGAAGCGCCGAGTCGAGCAATGGAAGATATCCACGCCGGCGTCAGACAGTGGCTTGAGGAAGGCTTCCAGGGCGTCTGGGGTTTCTACCAGACGCGCGCTGTAGTCCTGCTGCTTCCACTGCGAGAAACGGAAGATGATCGGAAACTCAGGGCCGACTGCGGCGCGCACGGCCTGGATCAGTTCAATGGCAAAGCGCGAACGCTGCGCCAGGTCACCGCCGTATTCGTCAGTGCGCTGGTTGCTGCCGGCCCAGAAGAACTGATCGACCAGATAGCCGTGTGCGCCGTGGATTTCCACGCCGTCCATGCCGATGGACTTGGCATCCTTAGCGGCTTGGGCGAAGGCGGCGATCACTTCCTTGATGTCGTCCTGGGTCATGCCGTGAACCACGACATTACCTTCTTTTATTTTCTCGCTCGGGCCATAGCCTGGGACGCTGGCGTCCGGCTCGGTACCGAGCTTGCGCACATTACCTACGTGCCACAGCTGGGGAACGATCTTGCCGCCTTCCGCGTGCACTGCATTAACCACTTTCTTCCAGCCGGCCAGAGCGTCTTCACCGTAGAAACGCGGCACGTTCGGGTAGCCGTTAGCGGCCTTGTGACCAACCGTGGTGCCTTCGGTAACGATCAGGCCAACACCGCCAGCAGCACGGCGACGGTAGTACTCGATGACCTTGCTGTTGGGTACGCCGCCCGGCGAGAAGGAACGGGTCATCGGCGCCATGACCACACGGGTCGGCAGCTCCAGGTTGCCCAGGGTAAAGGGTTGGAACAGCGCTTTAACGGGATCGGTCATCATCATTCCTCGGGGCGGCCAGAGCGCCGCAACTGGTTAATAGGGGTGCGATCAGGCCTGCAGCAACAGCTGCAGGCGTTGGATAAAGTCAGTCAGGGCGCGGGTATTGTTCGCCACCTTGAGCCGGGTCAGCGCGCCTTGCCAGGCATTGGCGATAAAGCTTGCCAGGTTGCGGCAATCTTCACCGGCGGGTAATTCACCGGCGGCCTGCGCCTGTTCCAGGCAGGCCTCGAGGGTGTCCGCCGAGGCCTGCAGAATCGCATCGACCTGCGCGCCCAGAGTCGGCGACAGCTCGGCCATCTCGAAGCTCAGGCTGCCAATAAAGCAGTGGTATTCCAGGCGCTCCTGGCGGGCGAAGTGCTCCACCAGTTCGGCGTAATAACCAAGGATGCGTTCGCGCGGACTTAGCGCCGGGTTGCTCAGGGCTTCGGCATAACGCGCCAGGCGTGGCTGGTAAACCTGCTGCAGGGCCTGCAGGGCAAAGTCTTCCTTGCTGGCGAAGTAGTGATAGAAGGAGCCCTTCGGCACCCCCGCCGCCTGCACGATTTCCTGCACGCCGGCACCGTGATAACCACGACGGGTCATCACCTCGGCGCCTTTGGCGAGGATCAGGTCACGCTTGTCGAGTCGGATATTGGAGTTCATGCCGACAAGAATATGACCGGTCGTCTCGCTTCGCCCAGCACTATTGATTTGCGTGATTACAGGCAAAAAGCTCTGGCGGTTTGTTCGACAAAACAGATCGCGCTACCAGGCCGTTCAGTCGCAAGGTAGCGAGCGGTAGGCGCAACGGAACGCACCTCGTATACAATATCTGCACTTCTGACCAACGCGAGGCCTGCCTCTTGCCACTGCCCAGTTTCAATGCGCCCAACCTAGGCGTTACCCCAACGGCCTCGGAAGTCATCACCAAGCACCTGCGCGAGGCCATCATCGGTGGCCACTTTGCCGAAGACGAGCCAGTTCGCCAGGACGATGTTGCCCGCCTGTTCAATGTCAGCAAAATCCCTGTACGTGAGGCGCTCAAGCGTTTGGAAGCTGAAGGGTTGGTGGTGTTCCAGCGCAACAAAGGCGCGGTGGTAACGCGTATCTCCGAGCCTGAATTGGCGCAAATCTTCGAGGTGCGTGTGTTGCTTGAAGTGCAGGCCATCCGCCTGGCGGTGCCAAACATGACTGAAGAAACCTTCGCCCAAGCGGAGCGCATCTGCCAGGCGTTCATTGGCGAAACTGATATCGGCCATTGGGCAGAATTGAATTGGGCGCTGCACGCCTGCCTTTATGAGCCGGCTCAACGCCCCTTCTTGGTCAACTTGATCCGCTCGATCCACGACAAAATCGAACGTTACCTGCGCATGCAGATGAGTTTGTCCGCAGGCAAAGACCGCGCTGACCATGAGCACCGGGAAATCCTTGAGGCTTGCCGTGCGGGTGATGCCGATAAGGCGGCCATGCTGATCGAACAGCACATCATCGGCGTCTGCCGCACGCTGTACGAACACTTGCCAAACCGGCTCACTCCGAACTGATCACGGCTGCCCGCGCCTCGAAAATCAGGCGTAATAGTCGGCACGCTACTGTGCCGATTTCGTCATGAGCGGCTAAGAAAGCCATCAAGCCGTCATCGCAGCGAAACCCCAGTCTTGCAGGCACTCCATTTGCGCAGGTGCCTGCAGCCATGAAACGCATCCACGTCATCGACTCCCACACTGGCGGTGAGCCAACCCGCTTGGTGATCGAAGGTTTCCCCGATCTAGGTAAGGGCACCATGCTCGAACGACGCCAACTATTGGCCGAACGTTTCGACGATTGGCGCGCCACTGTTGTGCTGGAACCACGAGGTAGTGATGTCTTAGTTGGCGCACTGCTCTGCGAGCCACAGAACCCCAGCGCCAGCTGCGGGGTGATTTTCTTCAATAACACCGGCTACCTCGGTATGTGCGGCCACGGCACCATCGGTTTGGTCGCCTCACTGGCCTACCTGGACCGCATCCAGCCCGGGATACACCGCATTGAAACCCCCGTCGGCACGGTCGAGGCCACGCTGCATGCGGATGGTTCGGTCAGTGTGCGCAACGTCCCAGCCTACCGCTATCGCCAGGCCGTCATCTTGCAGGTGCCGGGGCTCGGCACCGTCAGCGGCGATATCGCCTGGGGTGGTAACTGGTTCTTCCTGATTGCCGAGCATGGCCAGCGCATTGCCGGGGACAATATCGAAGCGCTCACCGACTATTGCTGGGCCGTACGCCAAGCGTTGACCTCGCAAGCTATCCTCGGCGAAGACGGCGAGGAAATCGACCACATCGAGCTATTCGCCACAGACGCCGAAGCAGACAGCCGCAACTTTGTGCTCTGCCCCGGCAAGGCCTACGACCGCTCCCCCTGCGGCACCGGCACCAGCGCCAAACTGGCCTGCCTGGCCGCAGACGGCAAGCTGGCACCCGGCACTCTATGGCGCCAGGCCAGCGTGATTGGCAGCCAGTTCGAAGGCAGTTATGAATGGCAAGACGACGGGCGCGTTATTCCGACCATCCGCGGCCGTGCCCACATCAGCGCCGACGCCACCCTGCTGCTGGAGGACAACGATCCTTTCGCCTGGGGCATTCGCGGATGAACACGGATGTCATCGTTATCGGCGCCGGTATAGTCGGTAGCGCCTGCGCCATGGCTCTCGCCCAGCGCGGCATGCATGTTGTGGTGCTGGACAGCCAGCGCGGTGGTGCCACGGCGGCTGGCATGGGTCATCTAGTCGCAATGGACGATAATCCGGCAGAGCTGGCCCTGAGTCGCTATTCCATCGAATTGTGGCAGCAATGGGCGCCACAACTCGCCGCAGACTGCGCTTACCATAACTGCGGCACCTTGTGGCTAGCGGCGAACCAGGAAGAACTGCAGGCCGCCGAGCACAAGGGCGCAACCCTGCGTGCTCAAGGCATCGCCTGCCAATTGCTGGATGCCGAGCGCCTACACCAGGCTGAACCAATGCTGCGGCGCGGCCTCAGCGGCGCACTCAAGGTGGCCGCTGACAGCATCGTCTATGCCCCCAATGCCGCCCTCTGGTTACTGGCTCAAGGTGGTGTACGTATTCGCCAGCGCTGTGAACAGGTCAGCGCAGTCGAGGGCAACCGTGTACGTCTGGCTGATGGCAGCTGGTTACAGGCTAAGGTAGTGGTCCTGGCCAACGGTGTTCACGCCACCGACCTGTGCTCAGAGCTGCCGATTCGTCCGAAAAAAGGCCACCTGCTGATAACCGATCGCTACCCCGGCCGTATTCAGCATCAGTTGGTTGAACTCGGCTACGCGGCCAGCGCCCATGCCTCCACCGGCACGTCAGTCGCCTTTAATGCCCAGCCGCGACCGACCGGGCAGATTCTGCTGGGCTCTTCGCGCCAGTTCGACAGCCTCAGCCCAGAGGTCGAGGGTGCCGTGCTCGCACGCATGCTGCAACGCGCTATCGACTACCTTCCAGAGCTGGGCCAGCTGAACGCGATACGCAGCTGGACCGGCTTTCGCGCCGCCACCCCGGACGGCCTGCCAATGATTGGTGTCCACCCACAACAGCCAGGCCTATGGCTCGCCGTTGGCCATGAAGGCTTGGGCGTCACCACGGCACCCGGCACTGCGCAGCTACTGGCCGAGCAACTTCTAGGGGAGCCCTCAGCGATCGACCCCACGCCTTATCGTCCAGAACGTTTTCTCCACACCCCTGAACTCAAGGAGCAGCAGCGATGATTGAGCTCAGCCTGGATGGCCAACTGCTGCGGGTAGCCCAAGGTACAACGGTCGCAGCGGCGCTCTACCTCGGCAGTGACGGCAGCAGCCGGACCTCGGTCAGCGGCCAGCGCCGCGCGCCATTTTGCGGCATGGGCGTGTGTCAGGAATGCCGCGTCAGCATCGATGGCCAGCGCCGCCTGGCCTGCCAAACCCTGTGCCGCACCGGCATGCAGGTGGAGACTCAGCCATGACCCGCGACTTCGACCTCTTGATCATCGGCGCGGGCCCTGCGGGTATGGCCGCCGCCTTGGCAGCCGCCCCCAGCGGTGCGCGTATCGCCATCATCGACGACAACCCGGCGCCCGGCGGGCAAATCTGGCGTGATGGCGCACAGGCGCAGCTACCTGCCGCCGCTCAACGCTACCGCGCGGCGTTGGCCGCCGCGAACAACGTGCAACTCTTTGCGGCAACCCGCGTAGTCGCCATCGCTGGCCCACAACAGTTGCTGCTGGAGGATGACAACAGCGCCTGGAACGTTCGCTACAGCAAGCTGATCCTCTGCACTGGCGCTCGTGAATTGCTTCTGCCCTTTCCCGGCTGGACATTGCCCGGCGTCACGGGCGCAGGCGGTCTGCAAGCGCTGGTCAAAGGCGGCATTCCGTTAACTGGCGAACGCCTGGTGATTGCCGGCAGCGGCCCACTGTTACTGGCCAGTGCCGCCAGCGCCAGGAAGGCCGGTGCGCAGATTCAACGAATTGCCGAACAGGCCAGCCTTGCAGCCCTGTCGGCCTTTACTCTGCAGTTGGCACGCTGGCCCGGCAAACTGCTGCAAGCCACGCAACTGCTGGATAGCCACTACCGTAGCGACAGTTTCGTCGTGGCCGCGCTCGGCAGCGAGAAACTAGAAGCCGTGCGTTTGAACCAATTCGGAAAAATCGTAGAAATCCCTTGCGAGCGCCTCGCCTGCGGCTTTGGCTTAATCGCCAATACCCAACTGGGCCAGGCCTTGGGATGCCGCGTGGTAGACCAGGCAATTGCCGTCGATGACTGGCAAGCGTGCAGCCGGGCCGATCATTACGCTGCCGGCGAATGCACCGGTTTTGGCGGCAGCGAACTGGCCCTGGTTGAAGGAGCCATCGCCGGTCATGCTGCGGTTGGCGAGCAGCACCAGGCCCGCGCGCTGTGGCCGCAACGTAAACGCTGGCAAGCCTTTGCCCGGCAACTCAGCCGGCGCTTCGCCCTCAATCCACAGCTGAAACAGCTGGCCGAGGCCGACACGCTGGTCTGCCGCTGTGAAGACGTGCCCTACTCGGCCCTTGCCGAGCGCAGTGGCTGGGTCGATGCCAAGCTGCACAGCCGCTGTGGCATGGGCCCTTGTCAGGGACGGATTTGCGGCGCGGCCTGCGAGTATCTATTCGACTGGCAAACGCCGACGCCACGCGTGCCTTTGTCCCCCGTGCGCTGCGCGACCCTGCTGCAACTGGCCGAACCACCGGCCGCAGGCTAGCAATACTTCCCCATGACCGGCGCGCAGCTATAAAGTGGTGCCGCTAACCGCTACCAGCGGCATCCACTCGCTCTGCCTGGACCCGGCCCATGTTGTTTCCCGCCCCAAGCCAACTGCTACCACCGCCCTGCGACCTGAACGAATTACTCGGCAGCTTGCAGGTAATCGCTCCGCTACTCGACGCCATGCCCGGGGTGGTGTTTTTTATCAAGGATTGCCAAGCGCGCTATGTACTGGTTAACCAAACCCTTGTGCAGCGCTGTGCGCTGAAAGAGCGGCAAACCCTGCTTGGCAAAACCGCTGAACAAGTCTTTCCGTCGCGCTTCGGCCCGCTGTATACCGAGCAGGACCGACGTGTGCTGGACGTTGGAACGCCCCTCAGCGATCAGCTTGAACTACACCTCTACCCTGGCCGTCAACCTGGCTGGTGCCTAACCCACAAACTGGCCTTACATGACCGTCAGGGCACGATCATCGGCATGGCCGGTATTTCCTACGACTTACAAGCGCCACAGGCCAGCCACCCGGCGTATCAAAAGCTCGCAGCAGTCGACGCGCATATTCGTCAGCACTACGCCCACCCCATCGCAGTGAAACACCTGGCCAGCATCGCCGGGCTGTCCATCGCTCAGCTAGAGCGCCTGTGCAAGCGTATTTTCCAGCTCACGCCACGGCAGATGATCCACCAGGCTCGCCTCGGTGCGGCTTCACAGCTGCTAGCCGGCGAACTGCCGATCACCGAAATAGCCCTGCGCTGCGGCTACACCGACCACAGCGCGTTCAGCCGGCAGTTCAAAGCCCTGACCGGGCTATCCCCAAGCCAGTACCGCGACAGCCAACGCCGCCCCTGACAGCAGTGCAAACCTCTGCGCCGCGATTGTTACCCTGCAGCGCAACGTTACGGTGCACACCCACACGCCCTGCTTCCTTCTGTGACACCACAATGCTGTTGCGTCCTTTCGTGCGCGGCCACACGCGCAGCGTGATGGCCAGGTGTGGCCTTCGGCGTTGTAGCCCAGAACCCAGCCCACAGGCGCTGTAGCCAAGCACACGATCCTCAATATGCGTTTCTCAATCGCCTAAGAGTGTTCTGGCATGACCGATGCATATCCAATATCGTATACGAAATCCGCAATACCAAATCCAATCTATACCAATGCTCGACCCAACCAGACCTAGAGGCCCCTATGAAAAACCCCACACTCGCCGTAGCCCTCACAGCTGTTCTGAGCACCGCCTTTATTAACGTGGCCCAGGCCGACAAGCTCGATGACATCATTGAGTCCGGCAAGCTGCGCTGCGCCGTCACCCTGGACTTTCCACCGATGGGCTTTCGCGATGAAGCGAATAACCCCGTAGGTTTCGACGTCGACTATTGCGGCGATCTGGCCAAGGTCCTGGGCGTCACCCCAGAAGTGGTCGAAACGCCTTTTCCTGATCGCATCCCTGCGCTCATTTCCGGGCGCGCCGACGTCATCGTCGCGTCCACGTCCGACACCCTGGAGCGCGCCAAGACCGTGGGCATGACCGTGCCCTACTTTGCCTTCCAAATGGTTGTGCTGACCCGTGCAGACAGCGGTATTAACAGTTACGCCGACCTCAAAAGCCACCCGGTCGGCAATACCAGCGGCACCTATGAGGCCATCGCCCTGGAGAAAGACGTGAAGGCTTGGGGCGGTGGTAGCTTCCGCGCGTACCAGAGCCTCAACGACACCATTCTTGCCGTCACCCAAGGGCACATTGACGCAACCGTCGTGACCAACACCGTCGCTGCCGCAACGCTCAAGTCGGGCAAATACAAAGGCCTGAAGATCGCCGGTGACGCGCCCTACACCATCGATTACGTGTCGCTGGCGGCCAAGCGTAACGAATACGGCCTGCTCAACTACATGAACCTGTTCGTTAACCAGCAGGTGCGTACCGGCCGTTATCAGGAGCTGTGGGACAAGTGGGTCGGCAAGGAAATCGCACCGGCCACCCTGTCGGTACCCGGCGTCTACTACTGAGTCGCAGCGAATAATCCATCCATCAACGTACGACCTGCTTGCAGGTCGTACGGGAGCTACAGATGCCTGATTTTTCTATGCAAGCACGCTGCCTGGTCAGTGGCAGCGCGCAAGGCGATTTGCTGTATGCAGATGTTGGCCTGAGCTTCTGGGGCGGGGTCGACCCCTTCAGCGGCGAAGTGATCGACCGCCATCACCCCTTGAACGGTAACGTCATCAGCAGACGCGTGCTGGCCATTCCCAGCGGCCGCGGCTCCTGCACTGGCAGCAGCGTATTGCTGGAACTGATTCTTAACGGGCACGCACCCGCCGCTCTAGTAGTGGCGCACCCCGAAGAAATTCTCAGCCTGGGCGTTCTGATTGCCCAGGCGCTGTTCGAACGCAGCCTGCCGGTTATCTGTATCGGCCAAGCGGCATTCGAACGCCTAAGCGATTGCACCTTTGTACGAATCGAAGGCAGCCAAATCGATGCTTACCTCACAGTACCTAGAGACGACCAAGCAGCGCCGTCACTGACAGCTGAAAAATCGCCTCAGCACAGCAACGTGACACTCACCGACTACGACCACGCAGTGCTCGCTGGCGACCACGGCAAAGCCGCGCAGGTGGCCATGCAGATCGTCCTGCGCATGGCGGAGTTACAAGGTGCTCGCGAATTGATCGACATCAGCCAAGCGCATATCGATGGCTGCATCTATACCGGCCCGGCGAGCCTGCGCTTCGCCGAGCAATTGGTTGCGTGGGGTGCGAAGGTGCGGGTGCCGACGACGCTCAACGCCATCTCGGTAGACCAACGACGCTGGCGCGCCCAAGGCATTGACCCGGCCTTTGCCGAACCGGCCAGCGCTTTGGGCGATGCCTATATGGCGATGGGCGCCCAGCTGAGTTTTACCTGCGCGCCCTACCTGCTCGATAGCGCGCCAGAAGCCGGCGATCAGGTGGTCTGGGCCGAGTCCAACGCCGTGGTATTTGCCAATAGCGTGCTGGCGGCCCGCACCCAGAAATACCCAGACTTTCTCGACATCTGCATTGCCCTGACTGGCCGAGCGCCGCTGATCGGCTGTCACCTGGCCACAGGGCGACTGGCCACGCTACAGATCAACGTGCCGGCGCTGGGCGACGTGGACGACGCCTTCTACCCGCTGCTCGGTTACCACATCGGCGCTCTGGCCGGCAGCCAGATCCCCGTGATCTGCGGTTTGCAGCAGGCGCAGCCAAGCCGAGATGACCTCAAAGCCTTCGGTGCGGCCTTCGCCACCACCTCAGGCGCGCCGATGTTCCATATCGTCGGCGTGACCCCAGAAGCAGCCACCTGCGAACAGGCACTGGGCGGCATAGCAGCGCAGCGCCAGCTTGATATTACCGCGCAAGACCTACTTGCCAGCTGGCACGAACTGAACAGCGCCAGCAGCCCAGACCTCGGCCTGGTGTCGCTGGGCAATCCGCATTTCTCGTTAAGTGAATGTGCGGCGTTGGCCCGGCTCTGTGCGGGCCGAGATAAACACCAGGATGTGGCAGTGGTGATCACCTGCGGCCGCCACGTGCTTAAGCAAGCACGAGAAGCCGGACATGTCGACGTGCTGGAGGCTTTCGGCGTGCAATTCGTCACCGATACCTGCTGGTGCATGCTCGGTGAGCCGGTGCTACCAGTCGGCGCCAAGAACCTGATGACCAACTCTGGCAAATACGCCCATTACGCACCGGGCCTGGTTGGCCGCCGCGTGCACTTCGCCAGCCTGGCTGCGTGCGTCGACGCAGCCTGTAGCGGTCAAGCCAGCGGCGATCTGCCGAATTGGTTGAGCCAAACATCCCGCCAAGGAGTTCATTGAGCAATGTTCGATTACAGCTTCCACTGGCGCTCGGCCTTCAAGGCGCTGCCCGACATGCTCGGCGGCGCGTGGGTGACCTTCGAAACCGCGGCCCTGTCGATGATCTTCGGCGTACTGATCGCCTTGTGTCTGACGTTGATGCGGCAAACAAAAAACCCTTTAGCCCGAGGCTTCAGCAATGCCTGGGTATCAGTGGCGCGCAACACGCCGTCGCTGTTCCAGATTTACTTGCTGTACTTCGGTCTCGGCTCGTTCGGCATTCACATCAGTTCATGGGCGGCATTGCTCGCTGGGATCACCTTCAACAACGCTGGCTACCTGGCGGAAAACTTTCGCGGCGGGCTCAAGGCGGTGCCGGAGACGCAGATGCGTGCGGCCCGTTCGCTGGGTATGAGTGCATTCAAGACCTACCGACTGGTGATCATTCCGCAGCTGTTGCGCATCGTGTTCTACCCACTGACCAATCAGATGGTCTGGGCAGTACTAATGACCTCGCTGGGCGTCATCGTCGGTCTCAACAATGACCTTACAGGGGTCACCCAGGGTTACAACGTGAAGACCTTCCGCACCTTCGAGTACTTCGCACTCGCGGCGGTTCTTTACTACCTGATCGCCAAAGCCATCGTACTGGTCGCCCGCCTCCTCGGCTGGCGCCTGTTCCGCTACTAGGAGGGTAATGGCCATGTTGACTACCAGCATCACCTCGACCGACCTGCTGTTCCTGCTGCAAGGGGCCTGGACCACTATCCTGCTGACACTGTGGGCCATGCTGCTGGGCACCGCTGGCGGAGTTATCTGCGGCCTGCTGCGCGCCACCTTGCCACGCGCCACACTGCCGCTAGCCTGGGTGCTGGATGCCTTTCGCAGCGTGCCGCTGCTGATCCAGTTCGTCTTGTTCAACTCGCTGAAAAGCATTGCCGGTTTGGACTGGAGCGCGTTCGCCGTCGCCTGCGCCGTGCTCGGCGTGTATGCCGCCGCTTACTGCACCGAGATCGTCCGTAGCGGCGTACTGGCGGTATCCCCCAACGTGCGCCGGGCGGGGCGCTCACTGGGCATGAACTACTGGCAAGACCTGCGCTACATCGTCCTGCCGATGGCGACCCGCATCGCCTTCCCTGGCTGGCTCAACCTGGCCCTGTCAGTGATGAAAGACACCGCCCTGGTCATGTGGATCGGCATTGTCGAGCTGCTACGCGCCTCGCAAATCATCGTCACACGTATCCAAGAGCCTCTGCTGGTGCTGTGCATCGCCGGGCTTATCTACTACTTCATCAGCCTGGTGGTGGCCCGCTTGGGCAATCAACTGGAGAAAAGGTGGCAGGAAAATGATTGAGATCGAAAACGTACACAAGTCCTTCGGCGACCTTGATGTGATCAAGGGCGTAAGCCTGACGGTGAACAAGGGCGAGGTGGTGTCCATCATCGGTGGCTCCGGCTCCGGCAAATCGACCCTGTTGATGTGCATCAACGGCCTGGAGGCGATCCAGCAAGGCTGCATTCGCGTTGATGGTACCGAAGTGCACAACAAGGCCACCGACCTCAACCGCCTGCGGCAGAAAATCGGCATCGTCTTCCAACAGTGGAATGCGTTCCCGCACCTGACCGTGCTGGAGAACGTCATGCTGGCGCCGCGCAAAGTACTCGGGCAAAGCCGGGCTGAGGCCGAGGAAGTCGCGGTGCGCCAACTGACCCACGTCGGCCTGGCAGACAAGCTCAAGGTGTTTCCCGGCAAGCTCTCTGGCGGTCAGCAGCAACGCATGGCCATCGCCCGAGCCCTGGCCATGTCGCCGGATTACATGCTGTTTGACGAGGCCACCAGCGCCCTCGACCCACAGCTGGTGGGCGAGGTGCTAGACACCATGCGTATGCTCGCCGAAGACGGCATGACCATGGTGCTGGTGACCCATGAGATCAGCTTCGCCCGCGAAGTCTCCGATCGTGTGGCGTTCTTCCGTAATGGCCTGGTGCACGAGATCGGTACCCCCGAGCAAGTGCTGGTCAGCCCGCAATACGCGGAGACGGCCGACTTTCTGAAATCCGTGCTTTAGGAGAGCAACATGCGCTCGAGCAAAGTTATCCATGTGATCAGCTGCCATGCCGAGGGCGAAGTCGGCGACGTGATCGTCGGCGGCGTCGCGCCGCCACCGGGCGAGACGCTGTGGGCGCAATCGCGCTGGATCGCCGAAGATCAAACCCTGCGCAACTTCATGCTCAATGAACCGCGCGGCGGGGTGTTCCGTCACGTCAACTTGCTGGTACCGGCCAAAGATCCGCGCGCGCAGATGGCCTGGATCATCATGGAGCCGGCCGATACGCCACCGATGTCGGGTTCCAACTCGCTGTGCGTATCCACGGTGCTGCTGGAGAGCGGCATCCTGCCCATGACGGAACCGCAAACCCATCTGATTCTGGAAGCCCCAGGCGGTCTGATCGAAGCCGTGGCGCAGTGTCGCAACGGAAAAGTCGAGAAGGTCGAAATAAAGAACGTACCGTCTTTCGCCGATCGACTGGATGCCTGGATTGAGGTCGACGGTATTGGCTCGCTGCAGGTGGACACCGCCTATGGCGGCGACAGTTTCGTCATTGCCGACGCCCATGCGCTGGGCTTCTCGCTAGGCGCTGATGAAGCGGCCGACCTGGCCGCCTGTGGACTGAAGATCACCCGCGCCGCCAACGAGCAGCTAGGCTTCGTGCATCCACTGAACCTGGACTGGGGGCATATTTCCTTTTGCCAACTGGCCGGCCCATTGCAACGCCAAGATGGCGTGCTGAGCGCCGCCAACGCGGTGGTGATTCGCCCTGGAAAAATCGACCGTTCCCCTACCGGCACTGGCTGTTCGGCACGCATGGCGGTATTGCATGCCAGAGGCCAGTTACAGGTCGGCGAACGCTTTATCGGCCGTTCGATCATTGGCTCCGAGTTCCACTGCCGGATCGATAGCCTCAGCGAAGTCGCTGGGCGACCGGCAATCATCCCGTGTGTATCCGGCCGGGCCTGGATCACCGGCACCCACCAGCACCTGCTTGACCCCGACGATCCCTGGCCGCAGGGCTATCGGTTGTCTGATACCTGGCCAGTGGAGCTGAAGCGATAAGGCGTGTTGAGGATTTAGAACTGCCGGCTCGCCGGTGCAACGAACCGGGCCTTAAGCCCAACCACGGAAAACAGACGGCTTACTACGGCCATTTAATTTCGTATACGAAATACTTTAATTCTGCCCAGGAGGCAAACCCATGAGCCGCACCATTTTTACCGGCACCATTCCCGCCCTGATGACCCCCTGCACCGCTGAACGCAAGCCGGACTTCGACGCGTTGGTACGCAAGGGCCGCGAGCTGATCGAAGCAGGCATGAGCGCAGTGGTTTACTGCGGCTCCATGGGTGACTGGCCGCTACTGACCGAAGCCGAGCGCCAGGAAGGCGTGGCGCGCCTGGTCGCAGCCGGCATCCCGACCATCGTCGGCACCGGTGCAGTAAACAGTCGCGAAGCCGTATCCCACGCCGCCCACGCCGCCAAAGTCGGTGCTCACGGCCTGATGGTCATCCCGCGCGTATTGTCCCGTGGCGCTTCGCCGGCCGCCCAGGAAGCGCACTTTGCGGCCATTCTCGCAGCGGCGCCGAAGCTGCCAGCCGTGATCTACAACAGCCCGTACTACGGCTTCGCCACCCGTGCTGAGCTGTTCTTCAAGCTGCGCCGCCAATACACCAACCTGATCGGTTTCAAGGAATTCGGCGGCGCCGCTGACATGCGCTACGCCGCCGAGCACATCACCTCGCAGGACAAGGACGTGATCCTGATGGCCGGCGTCGACACCCAGGTGGTGCATGGTTTCGTCAATTGCGGTGCGACCGGCGCCATTACCGGCATCGGTAATGCCCTGCCGCATGAAGTGCTGCAACTGGTCGAGCTGAGCAAGAAGGCCGCCAAGGGTGATCCGGTCGCGCGGCGTCATGCTCTGGAGCTGGCCGAGGCGCTAAATGTGCTGTCGTCCTTCGACGAAGGCACCGATCTGGTTCTCTATTACAAGTACCTGATGGTGCTCAACGGCGATCAGGAATACGCCCTGCACTTCAACGCAACCGATGCCCTCAGCGACGCCCAGCGTAACTACGCCGAGACCCAGTACAGGCTGTTCCGTCAGTGGTACGCCACCTGGTCGGCCGAACAGGGCAGCGTCTGATCGGCGCACTGCGGCTGGATGGTGGCCTGCAGCAAACGCTCCAGCGACCCTGACCCCGTCGCTGGTGCCAGCGGTTTGTTACCTGAAATCCGTTGCCCCGCCGACAGCCGTTTCGGCCACAGGTGACGCGCTGTAGTGCCGTTCCCTGATTCACTTTTGCTGTTTGTCCTCGTGTTGCCAGGTCTCGCCACCTGGTTACCGGGGCAATTGTTCTGCCCCATCACCCATAGGAGCCATTCATGCTCAAGCTCGTTGGACACCATTACATCGCCGGGCGCCGCAGCTTTGCTGGCAGCACCACCCAACAGAGTGTCGACGCCAACAGCGGCGAGCCGCTGCCCTATCATTTCCACCAGGCCACAGCAGAAGAGGTGGCCGCCGCCGCACAGGCGGCTGCTGCTGCCTACCCACAATTTCGCGCGCTCGCCGCCAGCCGACGGGCTGAGTTTCTTGAGGCCATTGCCGACGAAATCGACAGCTTGGGCGACGATTTTGTCAGCATTGTCTGCCGCGAAACCGCCCTGCCTGCCGCGCGCATTCAAGGTGAACGCGGCCGCACCAGCGGGCAGATGCGCCTGTTCGCCAAGGTGCTGCGCCGTGGCGATTTTTATGGCGCCCGTATCGACCGGGCGCTACCCGAACGCCTGCCGTTACCCCGCACCGACCTGCGCCAATATCAGATCGGCGTCGGCCCGGTGGCCGTGTTTGGCGCCAGCAATTTTCCGCTAGCCTTCTCGACGGCTGGCGGCGATACCGCTGCGGCATTGGCCGCCGGTTGCCCGGTGGTATTCAAAGCCCACAGCGGCCACATGGCGACGGCCGAGTGTGTCGCTGATGCGATTATTCGCGCGGCGGAAAAAGCCGCGATGCCAGCGGGTGTGTTCAACATGCTCTTCGGCAACGGCGCAGGCGCCGATTTGGTCAAACATCCGGCCATCCAGGCAGTCGGCTTCACCGGCTCACTGAAAGGTGGCCGAGCACTGTGCGACATGGCAGCCGCACGGCCACAGCCCATCCCCGTGTTTGCCGAGATGTCGAGCATCAACCCGGTCGTGCTGTTACCGGCCGCACTAAAGCAGCGCGGCGCACAGATAGCCACTGAACTGACGGCCTCAGTGGTGCTCGGTTGTGGTCAGTTCTGTACCAATCCAGGTTTGGTGATCGGCATTCGCTCAACTGAATTCAGCGCATTTGTGCGCGACTTCGCCGCATGCATGCACGAGCAACCGGCACACAGCATGCTCAACGCCGGCACGCTGCAGAGTTACAGCCACGGCTTGCAACGCTTGCACGCCCATCCAGGACTACAGCATCTGGGCGGCCGTCCTCAGGTTGGCAATCAGGCTCAACCACAGCTGTTCCAGGCCGATGCCAGCCTGCTGCTAAAGGGTGATGAGTTGTTGCAAGAAGAGGTATTCGGCCCGACCAGCATCATCATTGAGGTGGCTGATCGCAGCGAACTATTAGCAGCTCTGCACGGCTTACACGGTCAGCTCACCGCCACCCTGATCGCAGAACCGGCCGACCTTGAGCAATACGCAGAACTATTGCCATTGCTGGAACAGAAGGCTGGACGCCTGCTGCTTAACGGCTACCCCACCGGGGTCGAAGTGTGTGACGCCATGGTGCATGGCGGCCCCTACCCGGCTACTTCCGACGCGCGTGGTACCTCCGTCGGCAGCTTGGCAATCGAGCGTTTTCTGCGCCCGGTGTGCTACCAGAACTGCCCGGATGCACAACTGCCCCCGGCCCTGCAAAACGCCAACCCGCTCGGCATCGCCCGCTTGGTGGATGGCGAGAGCACACGTGAACCCGTGACCGGATAGTTGTCGGCACGGTCTGCGGTTCTCGTTTTTCCCCGGCATACAGCCGGGGCTTTTTTTGCCTGTACGGCTAGACGCAGTACCCGAGACCACGGGAAGGCGCAGCCCGTTTCACCTCACCTCACAATCAGCGTATTGAGGTCGTCATACAGCGCCTGAGGGATCTGCACGCCCTCCTCGGCACTGCGCCTGCGCGCCTCATACCGGCGCTGCGACGGCAACCGCGCGCCTTGCCCCTGAATACTCTCGAACAAGGTCTCGGCGCGGGCCAAGTGCTCGTCGGCGGCCGCACCGAGGAAACGCTGCGGGTCCAGGGCGATGATCAACTCACCGTGATAAGGCGAAGAGTCGCCGCCGCCGTCGTAGGCCTTGGATTCTGCGCTGGTCAGGTCGCCTATCAATGGCCCGGCGATCAGTTCAACCATGGCCGCCAGCGCCGAGCCCTTGTGCCCACCAAAGGTGTGCATAGCCCCCTGCAGCACCGCCGCCGCATCCGTGCTGGGCTGACCTTGGGCATCGATCCCCCAGCCTTCGGGGAGTGGCTTACCGGCACGCAGATGCAGTTCGATGTCGCCCCGGGCAATCACACTGGTGGCGAAGTCAAAGATAAATGGGTTATGGCCGGCCCGAGGCCAGCCGAAGGCAATTGGGTTGGTGCCAAACACCGGCTTACTGCCACCAGCCGGCGCGACCCAGGCATGACTGGGGGTAAAGGCCAAGGCAACCAAACCGGCATCGGTCAGGGCTTCGATTTCCACCCACAGAGCAGAGAAATGCACACAATGGTTAATCGCCATCGCGGCGATACCGGCCTCCCGCGCCTTGCCCAACAGCACAGGCAACCCGGCCTGAAAAGCCAACTGGGAGAAGCCACCATGGGCATCAACACGAACGATCGCCGGGGCTTGATCAAACACCTCGGGCTGGGCGTCAGCAACCACCTTGCCGGCCTTTAGCGAGCGTACGCAGCCAAGCAGCCGATACAGCCCATGGGAGGCACAGCCATCGCGCTCCCCCGCGAGCACAGTGGCACTCACTGCTTGCACGTGGGGTTCGCTAAAACCATTGCTGCGCAGGATGTCCTGCGCGAGTTGATAGGCTTGCTCCAGGCTCAATCGGATCACGGTTCAGCTCCTCTGCTAATCAATGATTAGAGTGGTGCCTAGGCAGTGGAGCGGCTTGAGCCATTTACCTGGCCAGGCTGACGAAATCAGCACAGTCGAGCTCAAGCGAGCTGCCCGTCCTTACGTCAGGTAGGTAGAGGCAGCAACCTCGCACAGCCAACATATTCCGGAACAGTGGCCGATAGAGAACGTGCCGACAGGGTCGACACGCAGCAGAAGCTAAGTAGGCTCTTAGCCGCGTGCAGCTTTGATCACTTCGATGTAAGGCTCGGCAAAGCGTTGATCCTGAATCAGCGCGACAAAATCATTGTCTTGGGCGTCTTTGGCATTCAGGTCATAACCGGCGGCGACGAAGAAGCCGACAAAGCGCTCGAAGTCGTCGATACGCAGCCCGCGGTAGGCTTTGACCAGCTTGTGCAGCGATGGCGGCGTGGCATCGGCCGGTTCCACGCTGAGGAACAGCTTGATCGGCTCGTCACCAATCTCTTCGCCAATCACCTGTTTCTTGTCTTTACGCATCACTCACTCCAGCTAACCAGGCCACACGGGGCCGGCAGTGTACCTCCGGGGTGGGCAATGGCTCAACGCATGCAGCTCAGCCGACTGTTCTAACACGCGCCACGCATGGGCAACAGCCGACTTAGGTCAAGTCTGCCCTCACCGTACTGCCCTTATACTGCGCCCAGCCACCTGGGAGTCACTATGTCGCTGCCCTTACCGCCGCTGTTCTCCGCCTGGCGTCAGACCTTGCGCGCCGGCTACGGCTGGAAACACCTGCACAGCGACCTGAGCGCCGGCGTCACGGTGGGCATTATCGCCATTCCGCTGGCCATGGCCCTGGCGATTGCCGTCGGTGTAGCGCCGCAACACGGCCTGTATACGGTGCTGGTGGCGGGCACGCTGATCGCCCTGTTTGGCGGTTCACGCTTTAACGTCTCCGGGCCGACCGCCGCTTTTGTGGTGATTCTGCTGCCGATCACCCAGCAATTTGGCCTTGGTGGTCTGCTGCTGTGCACTCTAATGGCCGGGGTGATCCTGATTGCCCTCGGCCTGATGCGCGCCGGACGCCTGATCGAATTTATCCCTTACCCGGTGACGCTGGGCTTTACCGCCGGTATCGGCATCGTCATCGCCACCCTGCAGATCAAGGATCTGCTCGGCCTGCGCCTGACCAGCGAACCGCACAACTACATCGAACAACTCAACGGCCTGCTGCATGCCCTGCCGACCCTGCAACTGGGTGACTGCCTGGTGGCGCTGGTGTGCCTGGCGACGCTGCTGATCTGGCCGCGCTGGGTGCCGAAAATACCGGGGCATCTGGTGGCACTGACCATCGGCGCACTGCTCGGGCTGCTGCTGGAAAGCCTGCAGATTCCCGTGGCGACGATTGGCGAACGCTTCAGCTACAGCCTCGATGGCATCGAATACCCCGGCATTCCGCCATTTCTGCCGAGCTTTATCTGGCCCTGGCAGCTACCTGGCGCCGATGGCCAACCCTTGGTGGTGAGCTTCGAGCTGTTCCGCCAGCTGCTCGCCCCGGCCTTTGCCATTGCCATGCTCGGAGCCATCGAGTCGCTGCTCTGCGCGGTGGTCGCCGACGGCATGACCGGCAGCAAACACGACCCCAACGGCGAGTTAATCGGCCAGGGCATCGGCAACCTGGTCGCGCCGCTGTTCGGCGGCATCACAGCCACCGCCGCTATTGCCCGCAGCGCCGCCAACGTGCGCGCAGGGGCTTACTCGCCGCTGGCCGCTATTGCCCATGCCGGCGTGGTACTGATCGCCATCTTGTTTCTCGCCCCCTTGTTCAGCTACCTGCCGATGGCAGCACTGGCGGCCTTGCTGCTTGTGGTGGCGTGGAACATGAGCGAACCGCGGCATGTGCGCCATACCCTGCGCATCGCCCCGCGCAGTGACGTGTTGGTACTGCTGACCTGCCTGATACTCACCGTGCTGTTCGATATGGTGTTGGCCGTAGGCGTCGGCCTGCTGCTGGCTGCGGGTCTGTTTATCAAACGCATGAGCGACCTGACCGATACCGAAGCGCTGCCCAAGCATTTTCACCAAGCGCTTAATGACCTGCCCGAACATGTGCTGGCCTATGCCATTCGCGGCCCGCTGTTCTTTGGCGCTGCGGAAAAGGCCCTGAGCGTGCTCAGGCGCTTTACCCCTGGAGTGAAGGTGGTGATCGTCGATATCAGCGCCGTGCCGCTGCTGGACATGACTGCCATCGCCGCACTGGACAATGTGCTGCGCGACTACCGCGAGCAACATGTAGGTCTGGTGCTGAGCGGACCAACGCCACAGGTGCGCCTGCAATTACGCCGCGCGGGAATAGTGCGCGTTGAAGGGCAGTTGGCCTATGTGCGCGACCTGGTCCAGGCGAGGGAAAAGGCGCTGCGTTGGCTCGTACCGAAGGCAGATGGGGAAACGGCCGTGTAGCCGAAGGCAATCCGGGCTAGATAAATTGCGCGCGCATCCAGGCATGGTACTCGGCAACGCCCGACTCACCTTCACGCGGCGCCCAGCTGGCCTGTTCGCCCTCACCCACCGGTTTGTAGGGCCCGGCCTTGCACTCGAACAGAATGCTGTTGGCGTCCAACACCACCAAGGCGTGAAACACCCCAGGCGGCAGGTCGACGCCAACACAGGTGCCGCCCGCTTCCAGCACGCGCTTATCCAGCACCTCACCGCTGTCATTGAAAATCAGCAAGCCAAGCCGACCTTTCAGCACCAGTAGCGCTTCGGCCTTATCCGCCGAGAGATGACGGTGCGGCGGGATATAGGTATTCGGCTGCAGCCCGACCGCCATGCGATGGCAAGACTCGTCCATCTGATGGAAGTTATGGTGCTGGCGTTGCCGTGGGCTGGCCGCCGCTTGCTCGGCCAGTGCACCAAACAGGGTCTGATCGAGAAAGCGTGGCTCAGTCATGCGTCTTACAACCCTTTAACCGCGTAGATACCCGGCGCATTACGCCAGTAGCCCTTGTAGTCCATGCCGTAGCCAAATACATAGCGATCAACGCAGGACATGCCGACGTAATCAGCCTTGAGGTCAGGACGCGCTTTGCGGTCGTGGCTCTTGTCTACCAGCACGGCGATGCGCACGTTCTTGGCACCGGCATGCCGACAAAAATCGATGATCGCACCGAGGGTATGCCCTTCATCGAGAATGTCGTCGATGATCAGCACGTCGCGGTCAATAAAGGAGATTTCCGGCTTGGCCTTCCAGAACAACTCACCGCCGCTGGTTTCATTGCGGTAGCGGGTGGCGTGCAGGTAGGACAACTCCAGCGGGAAGTTGAGCTTGGGCAGCAGTTTGCCAGAGAAAATCAGCCCGCCGTTCATCACGCAGAACACCACGGGGTTGCTCTCGGCCATCTCACTGTTGATGGCTGCCGCCATGGCGTCGATGGCCACTTCGACCTCGGCGTTGCTGTGCAGGCAATCGGCTTCGGCCATAACTTGGCGGATGTGCGCGAGATCGACGGACATGCTGTTTCCTCTTGGGGGCGGGACGGTTTAGACCAAAAAGCTGATCGATGCGTCAAAATAAAAGCCGGCAAAGGTACGCATCTGCGCCATGCAGAGCAAGCCCTGACAGACCAACTGCGGCAATTGCCCGCAAGCGGCGACACGTTAGCCGCTATTTCGCGACATTAGGCCATCTTGGCCCATCACTTGGCATAGCCAATGCTTTAATCTAACGCAATTTTTCGCCCGTCCTGCCGGAGACACCCGCCATGCCCATTCTCGAGATCCGCCACCCGCTGATCCGCCACAAACTCGGCCTGATGCGCCGCGCCGATATCAGCACGAAGAACTTTCGCGAGCTGGCCCAGGAAGTTGGCGCCCTGCTGACCTACGAAGCGACCAAGGATCTGCCACTGGAAGACTGCGAGATTGAAGGCTGGTGCGGCACCGTGAAGGTGGAAAAAATCTCTGGCAAGAAAATCACCGTGGTGCCGATCCTGCGCGCCGGCATCGGCATGCTCGAAGGCGTGCTCAGCCTGATTCCGGGAGCCAAAGTCAGCGCCGTAGGCGTGGCGCGCAATGAAGAGACGCTGCAGGCGCACACCTACCTGGAAAAACTGGTGCCGGAAATCGACGAGCGCCTGGCGATGATCATCGACCCGATGCTCGCCACCGGCGGCTCGATGGTTGCCACCATCGATCTGCTGAAAAAAGCCGGCTGCAAGGAAATCCGCGCCATGGTGCTGGTTGCCGCCCCGGAAGGCATCAAGGTGGTCAACGATGCGCACCCCGACGTGACTATTTACACCGCGTCCATCGATCAGTGCTTGAACGAGCACGGCTACATCATTCCCGGCCTCGGTGATGCCGGCGACAAGATCTTCGGCACCAAACAAAAGGACGCCTGAGCATGCAGGACGAATATAACGATCCGCTCTGGCGCCAGGGCATTTCCGGGGCGCAGATGCTGTTTGTGGCTTTCGGCGCACTGGTGCTGATGCCGCTGATCACCGGCATGGACCCCAACGTTGCACTGTTCACCGCCGGTATCGGCACCTTGCTGTTCCAGCTGGTGACCGGCCGCCAGGTTCCGGTGTTCCTGGCCTCCAGCTTTGCCTTTATCGCCCCGATTCTCGCCGCCAAGGGCGAGTTCGGCTTGCCGGCCGTGCTCGGTGGCATCGTCGCCTCCGGCCTGGTCTACATCCTGCTGAGCATGGTGGTACGGGTTAAAGGCGCCGGTTTTATCGACCGCCTGCTGCCGCCCGTGGTGATTGCCCCGGTGATCATCTCCATCGGCCTGGCCCTGTCGCCTGTGGCCGTCAACATGGCCATGGGTAAAGCCGGCGATGGCAGCGCGCAGTTAGTACCGTATGAAACCGCCATGCTGATTTCCATGTCGGCACTGATCACCACGGTGCTGGTCGCGGCCATGGGCCGTGGCTTGCTGCGCCTGGTACCGATCCTCGCGGGGATCATCGTTGGCTGCATCGTCGCGGCGTTCTGCGGAGTGATCGACACCAGCAATATCGCGGCCGCACCCTGGCTGGCGATTCCTGCGTTCGTGACGCCAGAGCTGCATTGGGGCGCGATTCTGTACATCGTCCCGGTGGCCCTGGCTCCGGCTATCGAGCATATCGGCGGGGTAGTGGCGATCGGCAGCGTGACCGGCAAAAACTTTATCAAGAAGCCCGGTCTGCATCGCACCCTGCTCGGCGACGGCCTGGCCACCTCGGCTGCAGGCTTGTTCGGCGGGCCGCCCAACACCACGTACGCGGAGGTTACGGGCGCGGTCATGCTGACCAAGAACTACAACCCGAAAGTCATGACTTGGGCCGCCTGCTTCGCCATCGGCCTGGCCTTTGTTGGCAAATTTGGCACCGCACTGCAGAGCATCCCCGTACCGGTCATGGGCGGCATTCTCTGCCTGCTGTTCGGCTCCATTGCGGTAGTCGGTTTGAACACCCTGACTCGCCATCAGGTTGACCTGTCCGAGGCACGTAACCTGATCATCGTCTCAGTCACCTTGGTATTCGGCATCGGCGGCATGGTCATGGGTAACAGTGACTTTGCCCTCTCCGGCATCTCGCTATGTGCCATCAGCGCCTTGGTGCTCAACCTGGTACTGCCAGGCGGCCAGGGCTGGCGCAGTAAAACTGTGCTGGAAGAGCCGGACCTGTAATCGCGCCCACTAAAAAGCCCCGAATTCGCGGGGCTTTTTTATTTCTGGTCAGATTCAGGCGGGGTTGGCCGACCACCCCTGCAAACGCACCACACTCTCGCGATAGGGTTTGAGCCCCATGCTCAGCAGCACAATGGAACTGAACACCGCAAAAGCGGTAACGATAAGCAGCGAATAACGCAGCGCATTGTCGTCGGCGAACACATAGTCAGTCACCAACGCCACCGCCGTCGGGCCGATACCCAGGCCAATCAGGGTGATCACAAACAGGTAGATCGCTGAGGCCTGACCGCGCATCGAGTTGGGCATGATTTCCTGAATAGCTGCCGGAGCCACGCCAAACGGCATGCTCAGGAAGAACACCGTCGGCGCCATCAGCACCGCCGCCCACAAAGCGCTATCCATCAGCGGAAAGGTCAGTACACAAGGCACGGCACCCAAAGCGGCATACAGGCCAACACGCATATTGGCATCGCTGCTACCACGTTTGGCCATCCAGTCCGCCAGGCGGCCGCCGAAGACGATCCCCAGGCAACCGAACACCGCCACGATGCTGCCGTAAACGATACCTACCTGGCCGGCATCCCAACCATAGGTGCGAATAAAGAAGGTTGGCACCCAGGCCGCGCTGCCATAGCCGGCAAACGCCAGCCCGGCGAAACCAAAGTTGTGACACAGCACGGTGCGGCGGTTGGCGCGGATATAACGCCCAACGTCCGCCAGCGGCACCGCTACACCGGCACCAACGCCGCGCCGCGCCGGTTCCCTAACAGCCAGCATCAACAGGGTAAACAGCACCCCGGCCGCGCCGAGAATTAGAAAAATCAGCTGCCAAGGGCGCACTTCACCCAGTACCGGCAACATCACATCGCCCTGGGCCGAGGCGAACTTGATCACCAGGCCACCCAGCAGAAAGGCTATCCCAGACCCCAGATAAACCCCCATGGAATACACGCTGATAGCCGTGGCGCGGCGCTCGGCTGGGAAACTGTCGGCAATCAGCGAATAGGCTGCCGGCGACAGCGCCGCCTCACCCACACCCACGCCGATGCGGCAGATCAGAAATTGCCAGTACAGCTTGGCCATGCCGCAGGCAGCGGTGGCCGCACTCCAGAACAGCACGCCGATGGCAATTAGCCCGCGGCGGCTCTTGGTATCGGCCAGACGGCCCAGAGGAATCCCGCAGACGGTGTAGAACAGCGCAAAGGACAGGCCCATCAACAGGCTCATCTGCGTGTCACTGATCATCAGGTCGCGGCGGATCGGGCCGACCAGCAGATTGAGAATCTGACGGTCGATAAAGGACAGCACGTACGCCACCATCAGGATGGCGACAGTTACCCAGGCGCGGGTAGCAGAGGGATAGCCGTTATTGTTGTTGGGCACTGGCAGTCTCCTCGGCACCGTTGGTGCGGTGCACGACGGTTGAAAGAACTGCCAGCTTAGGCCGATATACAGGGCGATGAGTATCGCCCTTAGGTGTTATCAGTGAGGCGAATGCGCGGCATCCCTTCGGGCGAATGACAACCGCGCCATATTCGCTTAGAGCATCAAGGGTGCACGCTCGCTCAGCGTTTTTAGCGCCGCCACCCAGCTTGGGTGATCATTCAGGCACGGCACCAGCTGCAAGCTCTCGCCGCCAGCTTCGACAAACTGTTCGCGGCCACGGTCGCCGATTTCTTCCAGCGTCTCGATGCAGTCGGCGACAAAGGCCGGGCACATCACCAGCAACTTTTTCACACCCTGCTTGGCCAGCTCATCGAGACGCGCCTCAGTGTAGGGTTCGATCCATTTGGCGCGGCCCAACCGCGACTGGAACGACACCGACCACTGCTCGGGCTTAAGCCCCATGCGCTGGGCAAACAGTTCGGCGCTGCGCAGGCACTGCGCGCGGTAACAGGAAGCCAGCACTTCGGGCGCGGCCGTACGGCAGCAGTCGTCGCCCTTCAGGCAATGGCCAGTGGCGTCCAGCTTGTGTAAGTGCCGCTCCGGCAGGCCGTGAAAGCTCAGCAGCAAATGGTCGAAATCCTGCTCCAGGTAAGGCTTGGCGCTATCGACCAGAGCATCCAGATATTCAGGCTGGTCGTAGAACGGCGGCAGGATGGAAAACCGTATTGGCAGCTGCTGATCACGCACTACCCGCTTGGCTTCTTCGATCACCGTGGTGGTGGTGCTGTCGGCAAACTGCGGGTAAAGCGGCGCCAGGGTGACCTGCTTGATGCCCTGGGCGGCCAGGCGAGTCAGCGCGGTCTGCAGCGATGGCTCGCCATAGCGCATGGCCAGTTCCACCGGCCCGTGTGTCCAGGAAGCCTTCATCGCCTGCTGCAGACGCTTGCTCAGCACCACCAGCGGTGAGCCATCTTCCCACCAGATCGAGGCATAGGCATGCGCCGAAGCCGCCGGACGCTTGATCAATATCAGCGAAACGATCAGCCGGCGCAGCGGCCAGGGCACATCAATGACATAAGGATCCATAAGGAACTGGTTGAGATAGCTGCGCACATCAGCCACGGAAGTGGAGGCCGGCGAGCCCAGATTTACCAGTAACAAGGCGTGATCGGTCATGCAAAGTCCTAATCAGTGATGGCCCAGCAAATCCGCCAGGGCCACATCCAAATGAGTAAAACGAAAACTGAAGCCAGCCTCCTGCAAGCGCGTCGGCATCGCGCGCTGGCCACCGAGCAGCAGCACCGACAGTTCACCCAGCAGGACGCGCAGGGCAAATGCCGGGGCCGGCATAAAGGCCGGCCGATGCAGCTCGCGCCCCAAGGCCTGGCTGAAGGCACGGTTGCGCTCAGGCGTCGGCGCGCAGGCATTATAAGGACCACTGGCCGAGTCCTGCTGCAGGAGAAAATCAATCAGGGCGATTTGATCAGCCAAGTGAATCCACGGCATCCACTGCCGACCATTACCCAAGGGGCCACCCAAGCCGAGCTTGAAGGGCAATAGCAGGCGCTTGAGGAAACCGCCGTCACTGGCCAGCACCAGCCCGGTGCGCAGCAGCACCACACGGATGCCCAAGCCCTCGGCACGCAAGGCGGTCTCTTCCCACGCGCCGCACAGCTGGGCGGCGAAATCCTCGCTCACCGGCGGCGAATCCTCATGCAACTCACGCTCGCCACCATCGCCATACCAACCTACGGCCGAACCGGACAACAGCACCTGCGGTTTGTGCGCGCGACTCTCCAACCAGGCCAGCAGTTGTTCGGTCAGACCAATTCGGCTAGCCCACAGCAACGCCTTGCGCTTGCGCGTCCAGGGCCGGTCGGCAATCGGCGCACCAGCCAGGTTGACCACAGCATCCAGCGGCTCTTCACCCAGCTCGTCGAGCTGACCAATGCCACGCACCGCTTCGCCACAAAGGGCAGCAACCTGCTCGGGCCTGCGACTCCACACCGTCAGCTGATGGCCTTGTTGCAACCAGTGTCGGCACAGCGCCTGCCCGATCAAACCAGTTCCGCCCGTCAGAAGAATATGCATAGAAATGCCCTCGTATGACCGTGCTTAATAGGTGACCACCGACGGATTAATCACGTTTGTGGCTTCAATCCGGCTGCAGGTTGTCTTAACTATAGAAAGGCAGGATCGACTCCGGCATAGCTTATACACAAAAACAATATTGTATAGCTTTTGTCTAAAGCGTAGCCTAACGCTTGAAAACACGAGGTAGACCATGACCGCTCTTCACCCCATCGCCATCATCGGTACCGGCATTGCCGGGCTGTCTGCCGCACAGGCGCTGCATGCCGCCGGGCACCCGGCACAACTGTTCGACAAGAGCCGCGGCAGTGGCGGCCGCATGGCCAGCAAGCGCAGCGATGCCGGCGCGCTGGACCTTGGCGCGCAGTACTTCACCGCCCGCGACCGTCGCTTTGTCGAGGTGGTGCAGCAATGGCAAGCCCGCGGCTGGGTTGCCGAATGGACCCCAAGCCTCTACAACTTCAATAACGGCCAGCTCAGTGCTTCGCCGGATGAACAGGTGCGTTGGGTGGGCAGCCCGCGCATGAGTGCAATCACCCGCGCGATGCTCGGCGCCTTGCCAGTGGCCTTCTCCTGCCGCATCACCGAAGTGTTTCGCGGCGAACAGCACTGGCACCTGCAAGATGCCGAGGGCAATAACCACGGCCCGTTCAGCCACGTAATCGTCGCCACTCCAGCACCACAGGCCACCGCCCTGCTATCCAGCGTACCGAAACTCGCTGGCGCCGCCGCCAGCGTGGCCATGGACCCGACTTGGGCGGTCGCACTGGCATTCTCCACACCGCTGGAAACCCGAGTTGAAGGCTGCTTTGTACAGGACAGCCCACTCGACTGGCTGGCCCGTAATCGCAGCAAGCCAGCGCGCGACACGCAACTCGACACCTGGGTGCTGCACGCCACCAGCCAGTGGACCAAGCAGCATCTGGACATGCCCAAGGAAGCGGTGATCGAACACCTGCTCGGCGCTTTCGCCGAACTGATCGGCTGCGCCGTGCCCGCCCCTGCCTTCAGCCTGGCGCACCGCTGGCTCTATGCCCGCCCCGCCAGCGCGCACCAGTGGGGCGTACTGGCCGATGCAGACCTGGGCATTTATGCCTGCGGCGACTGGTGCCTGTCCGGCCGTGTTGAAGGCGCCTGGCTCAGCGGCCAGGAAGCGGCGCGACGCTTGCTCGAACACCTGCAATGAGCGCCCAACAGCGTACTGCGCCAGGCAAGCACCGGCTTAACCCGCGCAAGCTGCTGCTGTCGAAATGGACGGCAGCGCAGCCGCAGAATCGCGAGAAACATTTCCTCGTCACCGAGCTGTTCTGCGACGAAGACGGTACGGTGCTGCAGATCGAGTTGCAGGCTGTACTCAACCAACGCTGCCAACGCCTGGACTGGCGCGTACTGGAAAACCCCGAGCACTGGCGCATGGGCTGGAAGTAACAGCCCCACACACAAAACCATACAGTAGTTGTACAAAAATATTGACTTGTACAATTACAAACCTATGATGAACTCAAGTTGTACATCTACCAAGATCTGTACAAGTCGTCATCAGAGGTTGCACATGACCCCATCGAACATCACCACCGGCAAACCCAAACTGGGCATCAGTGCCTGCCTGCTGGGCTCCGAGGTACGCTACAACGGCGGCCACAAGGAATCGCGCCTGTGCAGCCGCACCCTCAGCGAGTATTTCGATTTCGCCCCGCTGTGCCCGGAAGTGGCCATCGGCATGGGCATCCCGCGTGAACCGATCCGCCTGGTTGGCGACCCGCAAGCGCCGCGCGCCGAGGGTACGGTCAGGCGCGAGGTGGATGTCACCGAGCCCCTGGCTGCCTATGGCGAGCGCATGGCCGGTGAACTGACGGATATCTGCGGCTACATCTTTATGCAGCAGTCGCCGTCCTGCGGTCTGCATCGGGTCAAGGTCTATCAGGACAACGGCCGGCCCAGCGAGCCTGGCCGTGGCATCTTCGCCCAGGCCTTCTGCGCCAAGCACCCCAACCTGCCTGTGGAAGAAGACGGCCGCCTCAACGACCCGATCCTGCGCGAAAACTTTATTACCCGCGTGTTTGCCTATTCCGAGTGGCAACAGCTGCTGCGCGACGGCCTGACCCGCAAAAGCCTGATCGGCTTCCACTCACGTTACAAATACCTGCTGATGGCTACCAATCCGCTGCAATACAAACTGCTCGGGCGGATGCTCGGCAACCTTGGCCAAAACGATCTGAACGAGCTGGCCCCGCGTTATTTCAGCGAACTGATGAGCGCGCTGAAAAGCTGCGCCACCCGCCGCACCCACAGCAATGTCTTGCAGCACCTCAGCGGCTACCTCAAACAAGCGCTGAGCAGTGACGAAAAACAGGAAATGCAGCAACTGATCGGCCAGTACCGCCATGGAGTGGTGCCGCTGGTGGTGCCCATGACCTTACTCAAACACCACTTTCGCCGTCACCCGGACACCTATATTGCGCAGCAGGTCTACCTGCAGCCGCACCCGGAAAAACTCAGCCTGCGAAACGCCCTATGAGCCTGGAGCCAACCAGTACAGGCGCCGCCGACGATTACCAGGCGGCGATTGCCCAGGGCTTTATGCCGATCCGTGATGTAGCGCGCATCACCGGGGTCAACGCGGTAACCCTACGCGCCTGGGAGCGGCGTTACGGCCTGATCGTGCCGCACCGCACGCCCAAGGGCCATCGCCTGTATGCCGATGAGCATGTGCTGCGCATCCAGGCGATTCTCACCTGGCTTAATCGCGGCGTCTCGGTCAGCCAGGTCAAGGGCCTGCTGCGCTCCAATCAGCCGGCCTTTGCCGAGGCCAGCTCACAGTGGGAAAGCAAGCGCCAGCAGTTGCAGGAAGCCATCTGCAACCTCAACGAGCGGCGCCTGGATGAGTGTTTCAACAGCGAACTGGCGCTCTACCCGCCGCATACCCTGTGCCAGCAACTGCTGCTGCCGCTGTTCGAAGACCTCGAACTGCGCTGGCGCAACCAGTTCGGCGCTCAGGCTGAGCGAGTGTTCTTCTACTCCTGGCTACGCAGCAAGCTCGGCGCGCGCCTGTACCACAACAACCGCCAGGCCAGTGGTACGCCACTGTTGCTGATCAACGTTTCCGACCTGCCGATGGCCCCCGGTCTTTGGCTGACCGCCTGGCTGGCGAGCAGCACCGGCTGCCCGGTGGAAGTCTTCGACTGGCCGCCGCCACCGACCGAACTGGCTCTGGCAGTCGAACATATTCAACCGCGCGCGGTGCTGCTGTATTCCAGCCAGGCACTGAACAGCACCCACCTGCAGCGCTTGCTCGGTGGTTATGACTGCCCCTGCCTGCTGGTCGGTCAGGTGGTACAGATCCACGCCGAAGAATTAGTCGCCATCACCGCACAAAACGCCGAACTGAGCCTGGCCGCCGACCCGTTGGCCGCGCTGCATAGCCTTACCGACCTTAACCTGCTGCACAGCTGACGGAATTGAACATGCTGCAATTGACCTGGTTTCGTACCGACCTGCGCGTGCAGGACAACAGCGCCCTTGCCGCTGCCATGACCAGCGGCCCGACCGTGGCGCTGTACCTGGTCAGCCCCGGCCAGTGGCTAAGCCACGATGATGCGCCGAGCAAAGTCGATTTCTGGCTGCGTAACCTCAAGGAGCTGGCCACCGAGCTGGGCAAACTCAATGTGCCGCTGTTGGTGCGTGAGGCTGATGACTGGAGCGCCGCACCGCAAGTCATCGCTGAGCTGTGTCAGCAGCTGCAAATTAGCGCAGTGCAGGTCAATGAAGAGTACGGCGTGCACGAAAGCCGTCGCGACCATGCCGTGGCCGAGGCACTGGACGACCTGGGAGTGAATTTTCACAGCCATCTGGATCAACTGTTCTTCAAACCCGGCAGCGTGCTGACCAAATCCGGCGGCTACTTCCAGGTCTATAGCCAGTTCCGCAAGGTCTGCTATCAGCGCCTGCACACCGCCCTGCCAGCACTGATCGCCACACCTAAAGCGCAGGCGCCGCTGGCGATCCAAAGCGATGAGATTCCAGAACAAGTTGCAGGCTTCGCCCTCCCCGCTGCCGAACTGCGTGATCTGTGGCCAGCCGGTGAAGCCGAGGCGGCGCGGCGCCTGGATGATTTTGCCGCGCAGCAGATCGACTTCTACCAGAGCGCCCGCGACTTTCCGGCCAAGCCCGGCACCAGCCAGCTCTCCACCTACCTGGCCGCCGGGGTAATTTCGCCGCGCCAGTGCCTGCATGCGGCCTTGCAGGCAAACCAGGGCGAGTTCGACAGCGGCAATGTCGGCGTAATTACCTGGATCAACGAGCTGCTCTGGCGCGAGTTCTACAAACACATTTTGGTCGGCTACCCACGCGTATCCATGCACCGCGCCTTCCGTGCGGAAACCGAGGCTGTGGCATGGCGTGATGCGCCCCTGGAGCTGAAAGCCTGGCAGGAAGGCCGCACTGGTTTTCCGATCATTGATGCGGCGATGCGCCAACTGCTGGCCACCGGCTGGATGCACAACCGCCTGCGCATGGTCGTGGCCATGTTTCTGACCAAGAACCTGCTAATCGACTGGCGCGAAGGCGAGCGCTTCTTTATGCGCCACCTGATCGATGGCGACCTGGCGGCGAACAACGGCGGCTGGCAGTGGAGTTCCTCTACCGGCACCGATTCGGCGCCCTACTTCCGCATCTTCAACCCGCTCAGCCAATCGCAGAAGTTTGACCCGGACGGCCGTTTTATCCGCCAGTGGCTGCCGGAGCTGGTCGGCCTGAACAAGACCAATATTCATAATCCGGCCGCCATCGGCGGGCTGTTCGGCATTGCCGATTACCCCACGCCGATTGTCGACCTGAGCAAGAGCCGTACGCGCGCCTTGGCCGCGTTCAAGAGCCTGCCGCACTTTGCCGGCGAGGAGGCCCTATGAGCGACTTTCTGCGCCAGTTCGCCCAGGACTTTGCCGGACTGAATAAGGACAACCTCGACTGCCTGGGCCAGCTCTACAGTGACGACGCGCTGTTTTGCGACCCCCTGCATGAGGTGCGCGGGCTGAGCAATATGCAGCGCTACTTCGCCGAGATGTACGCCAACGTCAGCGAACTGCGCTTCGATTTCTACGGTTTTGACCAGGTGCGCGACGGTGAAGGCTACCTGCGCTGGACCATGAGCTACCGTCACCCGCGCCTGGCCGGCGGCCAGCTGATCCGCGTGGAAGGCTGCTCGCATCTGCTGTGGCACAACAAGGTCTATCGCCACCGCGACTATTTCGACGCAGGCAGCCTGCTCTACGAGCACCTGCCCTTACTCGGCTCGGCAATTCGCTGGCTGAAACGGAGGTTGGCATGAACGCGAACGCACGGCGTATCTGGCTCACCGGCGCCAGCAGTGGCATCGGTGCCGCCCTGGCCGAACAACTGCTCGAAAAGGGTCACCGTCTAGCCCTAAGCGCTCGCAGCCTTGAACCGCTGCAGGCGCTGGCCAAGCGCTATCCGCAGCAAGTGCTGGTGGTCGCTGGCGACCTCGGCGATGCCTCCCAGGTACGTGCCATCGGTGAGCATATCGGCCAGGTTTGGGGCGCGCTGGACTGCGCCATCCTCAACGCTGGCACGTGTGAGTATGTCGAGGTTAGCGCCTTCGAGGCGGCGATGGTTGAGCGGGTCATGCGCGCCAACGTGCTCTCTGCAAGCTACTGCATCGAAGCGGCCCTGCCCTTGCTGCGCCAGGGCAACCGCGCACATCTGGTCGGCGTCGGCAGTTCGGTGACCTTTATGCCGCTGCCGCGCGCTGAAGCCTATGGCGCATCCAAGGCCGCCATGCGCTACCTGATGGAAGCTCTGCGCATTGACCTGCACGCTGAGAACATAGCCGTCACCCTGGTCAGCCCCGGTTTTGTCGACACCCCGCTGACGCAGAAAAACGACTTCCCCATGCCTATGCGCTGGCCGGTGGACAAAGCCGCCCGCTATATCGCCGAACGCCTGCAGCAGCAACCCTTTGAAATAAGCTTCCCCGGCCCGTTTATCGCCATGCTCAAGCTGCTTGGCCATCTGCCCAAGCGCTTGCAGGTAGCCATCGGCGCCCGTATGGCCCGCACTGAAGCCAAGACCAAGGACAGCCAATGAAGATCGCCATTATCGGCAGTGGTATCGCCGGTTTGACCAGCGCCTACCTGCTTAACCGCAGCCACGACATCAGCGTATTCGAAGCCGGCGACTGGATTGGCGGGCACACCCACACCGTGGATGTGCAGGTTGATGGCCAAGGCTATGCCGTGGACACCGGGTTTATCGTGTTCAACGACTGGACCTACCCGAACTTTATCCGCCTGCTCAGCCAACTCGGCGTCGGCTTCAAGGCCACCGAAATGAGCTTTTCGGTCAACGACCCAGTGAGCGGTGTGGAATACAACGGGCACAGCCTCAACAGCCTGTTCGCCCAACGCCGCAACCTGCTCTCGCCAAAATTCTGGGGCATGGTGCGCGACATCCTGCGCTTCAACCGCGAAGCGCTTAACGACCTGAACCAACAGCGCATCCCCAGCAATATGACCCTCGGTGATTACCTCAAGGCCAATGGCTACAGCGAACGCTTTATCCAGCATTACATCGTGCCGATGGGCGCGGCGATCTGGTCAATGTCGCTGAACGACATGCTCGGTTTTCCGCTGCAGTTCTTCGTGCGCTTCTTCAAGAATCACGGCCTACTGTCCGTCAGTGACCGCCCGCAGTGGTGTGTGGTCGAGGGCGGCTCCAGCAGCTACGTCGCGCCGCTGACCGAATCGTTCAAGCAGCATATTCGCCTCAACTGTGCGGTGACCCGGGTCGAGCGTGATGGCGATGGCGTGACTGTGCACAGCGCCGCCGGCAGCGAGCGCTTCGACAAGGTGATTTTCGCCTGCCACAGCGACCAGGCCCTGGCGCTGCTGGCCGAACCCACGCGCATCGAGAAGGAAATCCTCGGCGCGCTGCCCTACGCCGACAACGATGTGGTGCTGCACACCGACACCCGCCTGCTGCCGCAACGGCCTCTGGCCTGGGCCAGCTGGAACTATCGCCTCGGCGGCCCGGTGGATCAGCCAGCAGCCGTGACCTATGACATGAATATCCTGCAGGGCATCCAGAGCGACACCACCTTCTGCGTCAGCCTGAACCAGACTGCCGCTATCAACCCAAGCAAAATCCTGGCGCGTTACACCTATGCCCACCCGCAGTACAGCCTTGCCGGCATGGCCGCACAGGCGCGCTGGGAGGAGCTGCTCGGCGCCAACCACAGCTACTTCTGCGGCGCTTACTGGGCCAATGGCTTCCACGAAGATGGTGTGGTCAGCGCATTGCGCGTGGCCCGTGAATTCGGTGAGGCACTGTAGTGAACAGCCCAACGGTAATGAACAGCGCCCTGTATAGCGGCTGGGTACAGCACCGGCGCTTTGCGCCGCGCCTGCACAACTTCCGCTATCGCATGGGCCTGCTCTACCTCGATCTGAGCGAGCAGGAGGCGGTGCTCGCACTGTCGCCGCTGGCCGGGCGTGGACGCTTCGCGCCCTTTGCCTTTCGCGAAACCGATTACCTGCCGCAATTTACCGGCGCCGGCATCACGCTGATCGACGCTGTGCGCCAGCGTGTTGGCGAGGCACTGGGCCACACGCCGCTGGGGCATATCTGCCTGCTGACCCAGCCACGCAGCTGGGGCCTGGCGTTCAATCCGGCGAGTTTCTTCTACTGCCATGAGGCCGATGGCCGCCTGGCGGCGATTCTCTGCGAGGTGAGCAACACGCCTTTCCGCGAACGCTACCACTACGTGCTGCCGGCCGAGGGCACGGGCCATCAGCACGTCGCCGTGGCCAAGGCATTTCACGTGTCGCCGTTTCTGCCGCGCGATCTGGAGTACCGCATGAGCTTCAGCCCAGCCGGCGAGCGCTTAGGTATTCATATGGCCGACTGGCAGGGCGAGGAGAAACTCTTCGACGCCAGCCTCAGCCTGCAACGCACTGAACTGAACCGCGCGAGCCTACACCGCTACCTGCTGCAGTTTCCCTGGATGACCGGCAAAACCGTCGCCGCCATCTACTGGCAGGCCCTGCGCCTGCTACTCAAACGTATTCCCCTGTTCACCCATCGGGCCGCTGAAGGTGATTTCCGCGTCGCCCGCCCCGCATCAAAGGAAGTCCCCCATGAAAAGCTCTAGCCTGACCTCCGCCAAACATGTGGTGCGTGCCGGCAGCGGCATCGGTGCCAGCCTGCTGCGCCGTGCAGTGCTGCGCCAGCTGAAACAGCTGCGCCATGGCCAACTGGTGATCGTCGAAGGTGACGAACGCATGGAGTTCGGCGATGCCCACTCCAGCCTCAGTGCCGAGATCCAGGTGCAGGATGGCGCGGTCTGGGGCCTGGTGGCGGGCAACGGCTCAATCGGCTCGGGCGAGGCCTATATCCACGGTTACTGGACCACACCGGACCTGACCGCGGTGATCCGCGTATTTGTCAGCAACCTGGATGTGCTCGACGCCATGGAAAGCGGCCTGGCCCAGCTGGGTCGCCCGCTGATCCAGGGCCTGCACTGGCTCAACCGCAACACCCGCAAGGGCTCGCGCAAGAACATCTCGGCGCATTACGACCTGGGCAACGACCTGTTCGAGCAGTTTCTTGACCCGACCATGATGTATTCCGCGGCCATGTTCCAAAGCCCCGACGACAGCCTGGAACAGGCGCAGCTGAACAAGCTCGAACGCATCTGCCAGAAGCTGGCGCTGAAACCCAGCGACCACCTGCTGGAGATCGGCACCGGCTGGGGCAGCATGGCGATCTATGCCGCCACCCGTTACGGCTGCAAGGTCACCACCACCACGCTATCGCGTGAGCAATTTGCCTACACCCAGCAGCGCATTGCCGAACAGGGCCTGCAGGGACAGATCACCCTGCTGCTGGAGGACTACCGCGACCTGGCCGGGCAGTACGACAAGCTGGTGTCGATCGAGATGATCGAAGCGGTCGGCCATCGCTTTCTGCCGACCTATTTCGAGCAATGCGCCAGCCTGCTCAAGCCCGACGGGCTGATGCTGCTGCAAGCCATCACCATCCGCGACCAGCGCTATGAGCAGGCGAAAAACGCCGTGGATTTTATCCAGCGCTATATCTTCCCCGGCGGCGCGCTGCCCTCGGTGAACAAGATGCTGGAAATCATCACCGCCAAGACCGATATGAACCTGCACCACATGGAAGACTTCGGCCTGCACTACGCCCGCACCTTGCGCATTTGGCACGACAACCTGCGCCATGCGCGGCACAAGCTGGAGCAGCAGGGCTACGACGACTACTTCTTCCGCCTGTGGGAGTTCTACCTGTGCTATTGCGAGGGCGGCTTTATCGAGCGCACCATCGGCACCACGCAATTGCTGCTGGCTAAACCGGCGGCACGTCCTGCTCCGTTACTGGGAAATCTCGATGCCTAAATTGATCGTCAACACCCTGCTGTTTCAGCTCGGCTGGTTCGCCTGCGTTTTCGGCGGCGACACGCTGTGGCTGCTGGTTGTCGCAGGCGTGCTGGCGGTGCATCTGCTGTGGACCAGCAGTTGGGCAGCCGAAGGCAAATTGCTGGTCAGTGTATTTATCGCCGGCAGCGCACTGGACAGCTTCTTGCTTAATCTCGGCGTCTTCGACTTTGGTGAACCACGCACGCTGATCCCGTTATGGTTAGCCAGCCTGTGGTTACTGCTGGCCACCACGCTCAACCATTGCCTGGCCTGGACCGCACAACCCTGGTGGCGCGGCAGCCTACTTGGCGCGATTAGCGCACCGCTGTCTTACTATGGCGGCGCACAGATAGCCGGCGTCGGCCTGCCCTACGGCACCTGGCAGAGCCTGCTGCTGATCGGCGTCATCTGGGCCATGGTGATGCCCGTGCTGCACGGTTTCGCCAAGCTCTACCGTGCGCAATATGAGCAAAGCCAACGCAGCGGCAAGACTGCGCAGGCAAAATCGTAGGGATCTTCTAGCCCGGGTGAAATCCGCGAATCCGGCTCGATGGCCACCCTCAATGCCCCGAATCACATCGGAGCTGCGCTGCTCAGAGGGCTTCGCTGAATGAATATAAAGCCACTCACCCTACGTCGGCCGCAGACCCGGCATAACGCCTATGGCGTACACTGCGCTGCATGAGTCAGACCATCCCCCACACCCAACTCGCGGACGAACCCGCAGTCAGCTGCAGTAACTGCGCCGCCTGCTGCTGCCAGCTGGAAGTCATGCTGATCACCGACACCGGCGTGCCGCCCCGCTATATCGACACCGATGACTGGGGCGGCGAAGTCATGCTGCGCCTCGACGACGGCTGGTGCGCAGCGCTGGACCGCGACAGCATGCGCTGCACCATCTACGAAGTGCGCCCACTGATCTGCCGCGAATTCGAAACCGCCTCCCCCGAATGCCTGGACGAGCGCAAAAGCATGAGCAGCATCTACCGCTGAGCGCGCGGTTTACTGCTGGCACAAGAAATCGACGGGAGCGTTTTTGGCGCGGCGAAAGATTGGCTGCCATGGATCGCAGACACAAAAAAACCGGATATCGATCCGGTTTTTTAACGATCCAAACCGCTAGAAACTCATGCGGTAATGCAGGCTATAGCTCTCAACTCCGTCGTTAGGTTGTTTAAGCCCGGCGTTGGAGTAATGCAGAGCGCGCAGGCCAACCTCCTGCCCGGCGAAACGCACACCAAAACCGATGCGGTCTTCAAACTGGAAAGACGAGCCCAGATCGTTGTCTTCGAGCTCGGTGCTGCTGAAGGCTGCGATGCCGATACCGGCTTCGATATAAGGTTTGAAGCGCTCGCCCGCAAACTCGTAGACGAACACTGGGCTAAACGACAGGCTGTGGTTACTCGCCGTCTTATCACCATCCCAATAGGTGTAAGCGCCATCCCAGTAGCCCGTCAGGCGACCAACATCACTGACAAACCAGCTTTGGTTGAAGTCGAACTGGGTGCCCAGCCGGTAGGTCATGGTTGAGTCGCCCGTCTGGCCGACCGCCACGCTAAGATCCGCTGCCTGCAGCGCACTGACCGGCCCCAACGTCAAAGCCGCAAACGCAGCCAAGGTAACGATTTTTCTCATGGTAATAATCCTTATTAACCCAAGTAGAAGCGTACTGACGCTGCTGGAGAGTATAGAAATATTTAGCTGCAGAGAACGCCGACGTATGGTTAAACCGCGCGGAGCAAGCCGCTTACCACCGCAGCCTCGCCCCACAGTAACGGCAACACCCGCTGCATGGCCGCAGGATCACCGCTCGACCAGAACTGCGCAGGCCGCGCCGCGCCGCAGGCGAGCAGGTCATGATTGGTCAGCAGGCGCTGGACTTGCCGCGCCACCGCCGCGCCCGTGTCGATCAGGCTGATCGAATCCGGCACCAGGCTGCGCAGCAACGGTTTGATAAAGGGGTAATGGGTGCAGCCAAGAATCAGCGTGTCGCAGCCTTCAGCCAGTAGCGGCGCGACAAAACCCTGCAGCAACTCGCGGGTGGCGTCGCTATCCAGCCCCCCAGCTTCGATACGCTCAACCAGCCCAGGGCAAGGCTGGGTGATCACCCGCACATCGCTGGCAAAACGGTCGAGCAAGGCGGCGAACTTGGCGCTTTTTAGCGTACCCGTGGTAGCCAGTACGCCGACCACACCACTCTGCGTGGCGGCTGCAGCAGGCTTGACTGCCGGTTCCATGCCCACCAATGGCAGCTGCGGATACAGCTCACGCAACTCGGCCACCCCCGCCACCGTGGCGGTATTGCAGGCCAGCACCAGCGCCTTGGCACCTTGTGCAAGAAGAAACTCTGCTAGCACCCGGCAACGCTCGCGGATAAATTCCGGGCTTTTTTCGCCATAGGGCACATGGCCGCTATCGGCGACATACAGCAGCGACTCATTCGGCAGCAACGCGCGAATTTCGCGCAGTACCGACAGGCCGCCGACGCCGGAATCGAACACGCCAATCGGCGCGTTACTCGTCATGGCCGCCACACACGTTACAGCCCGGATCACGCTTAACCCGTAGCTCGCGGAAACGACTGCCCAGGGCATCGATCAGCAACAAGCGCCCTACCAGTGGCTCGCCAAACTGCGCCAGCAGTTTCAAGGCTTCCAACGCCTGCAAGCTACCGACCAAACCGACCAGCGGGCCGACCACGCCGGCTTCGCTGCAGGTCAGCTCAGCCTCGCTGCCATGGCCATAAATGCAGTGGTAGCAAGGGCTGTCATCACGGCGTGGGTCAAACACCGAGAGCTGGCCTTCCAGGCGAATCGCCGCGCCGCTGACCAGCGGCACCTTGGCAGCTACACAGGCGGCGTTGACTGCCTCGCGGGTGCTGAAGTTGTCCGAGCAATCCAGTACCAGATCGACGGCGGCCACCGCGGCGGCCAGAGAATCGCTGTCCAGGCCCTGCCGATGCGTTTGTAGGCACAGCTGTGGATTGATCGCCAGCAGGCGCTTGCTCGCCGAATCGACCTTACTCTGGCCGATACTCTGAGTGTCGTGAGCGATCTGTCGTTGCAGATTGGTCAGATCGACCGTATCGAAGTCCGCCAGATGCAACTCACCGACACCCGCAGCCGCCAGATACAACGCCACCGGAGAACCCAGGCCGCCAAGACCGATGATCAGCGCGCGACTGTTTTTCAGGCGCAGCTGGCCGGCGATATCGATCTGTTGCAGCAGGATCTGCCGGCTGTAGCGCAGCAGCTCCTCGTCATTCAGCATGTCCTGCGAGTTCATGGCATCACTCATTATCGAAGCGTCCCAGACTGATGCGCTCATGGCCGCCGAGGTCACGCCGGCTTTCCACCTCGCTAAAGCCACGCGCGCTAAGTAGCTCACGCACCGCCGCAGCCTGATCGAAACCATGCTCCAGCAGCAGCCAGCCGCCAGCTTCAAGATAGCCCGGAGCCTGTTGGATTATCAGGCGAATATCGTCCAGGCCATCCGCGCCCGCCACCAAGGCGCTGCTCGGCTCGAAGCGCACATCACCTTCGGCCAGATGGCGATCATCGGCAGCGATATAAGGCGGATTGCTAACAATTAGCTGAAAGCGATGGCCAACCAGGACACTAAACCAGTGGCTTTCAGCAAAATTGGCATTGCTCAGTTTAAGCCGTGCGCGATTGCGCTCAGCCAGGGCCACCGCCTCAGACACACGGTCCACACCGGTTAGCCGCCAGGCTGGGCGCTCGCTGGCCAACGCCAGGGCAATCGCACCGGTGCCTGTACCCAGGTCCAGCAGCGCGGCAGACGTGGCCGGCAGCAGCGCGAGAACTGTTTCCACCAGCAGCTCAGTATCCGGGCGTGGAATCAGGGTATGCGCTGCGACCTCCAGTTCCAGACTCCAGAAACCCTGCTGCCCGAGGATATACGCCACCGGCTCTCCGGCCTGACGCCGCGTGATTGCTGCCTGATAACGCTCAAGTTGCGGCGCATCGAGCTCGCGCTCCGGCCAGGTGTGCAGATAGCTGCGCGACTTGCCTAGGGCGTGGGCGAGCAATAGCTCAGCGTCCAGCCGCGGGGTGGACGAGTCAGGTAGTTCGGCGTGGTTGAGCAGGGATTCGATAGTGGCCATGGGATTTATTTCCGTAGCCCGGATGCACTCCGGGACATGCTCAAACCCGCATCAATCGCCCAGCGCAGCCAGCTGATCGGCCTGGTACTCGACCAGCAGTGGCTCGATGATCGCCTCAACGCCGCCAGCAATCACTTCATTGAGCGAATACAGGGTCAGGTTGATGCGGTGATCGGTGACCCGGCCTTGCGGGAAGTTGTAGGTGCGGATGCGTTCGGAGCGGTCGCCGGACCCCACCAGCAATTTGCGCGAGTCGGAAATTTCCTTGTGCGCGGCAGCCTCCTGCTGGTCCTTCAATTTCGCCGCCAGCCAGGCCATGGCCTTGGCGCGGTTCTTGTGCTGCGAGCGCTCGTCCTGACATTCCACCACGGTGCCGGTGGGGATGTGGGTGATACGGATCGCCGAGTCGGTGGTGTTAACGTGCTGACCGCCGGCGCCGGAGCTGCGGTAGGTGTCCACACGCAGGTCGGCCGGGTTGATGTCGATGGCCATCTGCTCATCCGGCTCGGGCAGCACGGCGACAGTGCAGGCCGAGGTGTGGATACGGCCCTGAGATTCGGTTTCCGGCACGCGCTGCACGCGGTGCGCGCCCGACTCAAACTTGAGCTTGCCGTAGACGTTGTCGCCCTCGACCCGGGCAATCACTTCTTTATAACCGCCATGTTCGCCTTCGCTGGCCGACAGCACTTCGACGCGCCACCCCTGCCTCTCGGCATAGCGCGAATACATGCGGAACAGGTCGCCAGAGAAGATCGCCGCCTCATCGCCACCGGTACCGGCGCGCACTTCGAGGAACACGTTGCGGCCATCATTCGGGTCTTTGGGCAGCAGCATGCGCTGCAAGCTGGCTTCCAGTTCGATCAGCTGTTCCTTGGCTTCGGCGACTTCTTCTTCGGCCATTTCGCGCATATCAGGGTCGCTGTCTTTAAGCAGCGCCTGAGCACCTTCGAGGTCAGACTGGACTTTACGGAAGGCACTGAACGCCTGGTACACCGGCTCAAGCTCGGCGTATTCCTTGGAATAGGCGCGAAACTGCGGCTGGTTGCTAATCACCTCGGCATCGCCGAGCAGCGCGGTCAGCTCTTCGAAACGATCCTGCAACAGGTCGAGTTTATTGATCAGTGACGCTTTCATTGCAGACCTTTATTTATGAGCCGAGCTGCTATGGGTAGACACAGGCGGCGCGCCCTCGTCGAGGGCAAACAGTTCTTGAGCCACGCCCAGCGCATCGACGCGGCCGTCAGCAGAGAATTTTTTCAGCTGCACACTGGGCGCATGTAGCAGTTTATTGGTCAGCCCACGAGCCAGCAGCGCCAGAACATCCTCGGCCGAGCTGCCGTTATTAAGCAGACGCAGGGCCTTGTTCAGCTCCTCGTCGCGCAGGCGCTCAGCTTGCTGACGGTAGGCCTTGAGCACATCCACCGCTGCCAGCTCACGCAGACGCAGCATAAAGTCCTGGGCGCCAGCACTGACCAGCTCTTCAGCGGCCTGGGCCGCGCCTTGTCGGCTTTTGAGGTTCTCGGCGATCACCTCATGCAGGTCATCGACGGTGTACAGATAGACGTCATCCAGCTCGCCAACTTCCGGCTCGATATCCCGCGGTACGGCGATGTCGACCATAAAGATCGGCTTGTGCTTGCGCTGCTTCAGCGCCCGCTCCACCGCGCCCTTGCCGAGAATCGGCAGCTGGCTGGCAGTGGAGCTGATAACGATATCGCTGTTGACCAGCTCATCGGGAATCTCCGACAGCAGCACCGCATGCGCACCGAATTGTTCAGCCAAGCTACTGGCGCGCTCCAAGGTGCGGTTGGCCACCACAATACGTTTGATGCCTTGATCATGCAGATGGCGGGCGACCAGGCTGATGGTTTCACCGGCGCCGATCAGCAGCGCCTGGCTGCGGTGCAGGTCGGCAAAAATCTGCTTGGCCAGGCTGACCGCGGCAAAGGCCACGGACACCGGATTTTCGCCAATCGCGGTATCGGTGCGCACCGTCTTGGCGGTGCTGAAGGTGGCCTGGAACAAGCGACCCAGCAGCGGGCCGAGGGTGCCGGCCTCGCGGGCCACGGCAAACGCCGACTTCATCTGGCCGAGAATCTGCGGCTCACCGAGCACCATGGAATCCAGCCCCGAGGCCACACGCATCATATGCCGTACGGCTTCGTCATCGGCGTGGATATAGGCGCAAGCGCGCAGCTCTTCGAGGCTCAAATGATGATAATTAGCCAGCCAAGCCAAAACTTCGTCAGCACTCAGCTCGTCCTGCTCCAGGTAAAGCTCGCTGCGATTGCAGGTCGAGAGAATCGCCGCTTCCCGGCTGCTGGTGCGCTGACACAGCTGCTGAAGTGCCTCAACCAACTGCTCGGGAGTGAAAGCCACGCGCTCGCGGACGTCCACCGAGGCGGTCTTGTGGTTGATACCGAGGGCAATAAAGGCCATGCACGTCGCTGACAGGGAGTGGAAGCCGGCAATTGTCCTACTTCGGCAAAGCGAGAACAACCACTGCTGCCTATTGTCCCAATAGGCAGGTTTATCACTTTAACCAGGATCATGGCCGCCCATGGGCTTGCCCCAACGCTTGTGTCATGATGCCCAAACCGCAGGTTGGCCACATACTCTTCCTATGAATAGATCCTTCGCCTTGCTGACTGCCGCTGCTTTATTAAGTGGCTGCCAGACTTTTGCCCCCTCTGCCCCGGATGGCACGCCTCCGGTGGAAGATCCCGCTGTCGTCGCCGCAGAAACTCAGCCGCAGGTCTACCGCGCTTTCAGCCAGGAAACCCTGCTGTCGCTGCTGACCGCGGAACTGGCCGGGCAACGCAACCGCTACGACATTGCTCTGGAAAACTATGTAAAGCAGGCCAATGCCACTCAGGATGCTGGCGTCGCCGAGCGCGGCTTTCGCATAGCCGAGTACCTGGGGGCCGAGCAGCCCGCACTGGAAACCAGCCTGCTATGGGCCAAAACCGCGCCTGAGAATATCGACGCGCAACGCGCAGCTGCCGTGCAACTGGCGCGCGCCGGTCGTTATGACGAGTCCATGAGCTTTATGGAGCAGGTGCTGCAGCGTCAGGGCGACACGCATTTCGACTTCCTTGCCCTGTCCGCTGCTGAAACCGACCCGGACACCCGTGCCGGCCTGCTGCAAAGCTTCAACCGCCTACAGGCGAAATACCCGGACAACAGCCAACTGCAATTTGGCAAAGCCCTGCTACTGCAACAGGACGGCCGCCCACAGGAAGCACTGGAGTTGCTGGAGCAACAACCCAGCAAGAACCGCCCCATTGCCTCGATCCTGCTGCACGCACGCCTGCTGCAAAGCCTTGAGCGCAACAACGACGCACTGTCACTGCTGGAAAAAGGCATCGAGCAGCACCCTGACGACAAACGCTTGCGTCTGACCTACGCCCGCTTACTGGTAGCCGAAGACCGCCTGGATGAAGCCAAGGGTGAGTTTGCCTCGCTGCTGCAGCAAAATCCCAATGACGATGACCTGCGCTTCTCCCTGGCGCTGGTCTGCCTGGAAGCCAAAGCCTGGGAAGAGGCGATTGTCTATCTGGAAGAGCTGATTGAGCGCGGCAGCCACACCGAAGCGGCGCACTACAACTTGGCCCGCGCCTATGAAGAACTCGATGATATCGCCAGCGCACTGATCGAGTACGCCCTGGTCGGCCCCGGCAATGACTACCTACCCGCCCAGGCTCGGCAGAGCGAGCTGCTGTTCAAGGAGCAGCGCGCCGAGGAAGCCTCCGAACGCCTGCGCCAGGCCCGCGAAAGCCAGCCTGACTACGCCATCCAGCTGTACCTGATCGAGGCCGAGGCCTGGTCCAAGCAGCAGGATACCGAGCGTGCCTGGCAGCTGATTCAGCAAGCCCTGGAGCAGTTCCCGGAAGACCTCAACCTGCTTTACACCCGCGCCATGCTCGCGGAAAAGCGCGACAACCTGGCCTTATTGGAGCAGGACCTGCGCTTTATTCTCGAGCGCGAGCCAGATAACGCCATGGCACTCAACGCTCTGGGCTACACCCTGGCCGACCGCACCACACGCTACGCAGAAGCCAAGCAACTGATCGAGCAGGCGCATCAGCTCAACCCAGAAGACCCGGCGGTTCTAGACAGCCTCGGCTGGGTGAATTACCGAATGGGCAACCTGGATGAGGCCGAACGCCTGCTGCGCCAAGCGCTGCAGGAATTCCCTGACCATGAAGTTGCCGCCCACCTGGGCGAAGTACTGTGGGCGCAAGGCAAACAAAAAGAAGCGCGCAAACTCTGGCGTGAAGCCCTGAAACAACAACCCGACAGCACAATCCTGCGCAGTACTCTGCTGCGCCTGACCGGAGCAGAGACACTCTGATGTTTGCGCGCCACCTGATAGTTTTCAGTCTGATCACATTACTCGCAGGCTGCGCTGGCCTGACCTCCCGCGAAGCCCTCGAAGGACAGGGCGATGCGCAAAGCTGGCAAGCCCACAAGCAGCAGATAAGCCGCCTGGATGCCTGGCAGATCAATGGCAAGGTCGGCATTCGCGCGCCGAAAGACTCTGGCAGCGGCACCCTGTTCTGGCTACAACGTCAGGACTACTACGACATCCGCCTGTCCGGCCCACTGGGTCGCGGCGCAGCTCGCCTGACTGGCCGCCCCGGCGCCATTCAACTGGAAGTGGCCAACCAAGGCCGCTACCAAGCCGAGTCGCCGGAACAGTTGTTGCAAGATCAACTGGGGCTGAATCTGCCAGTTTCGCACCTGCTCTGGTGGATTCGCGGCCTACCCTCCCCCGATAGCAAAAGCCGCCTGAACCTCGACAGCCAAAGCCACCTGGCGCAACTGAGTCAGGACGGCTGGCACGTCGAGTACCTGAGCTATGCCGAACAGAATGGCTTCTGGCTGCCTGAACGCATCAAGCTCAGCGGTTTCGACCTGCAAGTCACCCTGGTGATCAAGGACTGGCAACCGCGCCAGCTCGGTCAATGAGCGCCCCGGCAATACCCGCCGCTGCCGAACTGATTCTGCCGGCACCGGCCAAGCTCAACCTGATGCTGCATATCCTCGGCCGCCGCGCCGACGGCTATCACGAGCTGCAAACCCTGTTTCAGTTTCTCGACTTCGGTGACGAGCTGGGATTTGCCCTGCGCACCGACGGTGAAATTCACCTGCATACGCCCATCGACGGCGTACCCCACGATAGCAACCTGATCGTGCGTGCCGCGCGCATGCTGCAACAGCACGCAAACTGCACCCAGGGTGCCAACATCTGGCTGGACAAGCGCCTGCCCATGGGCGGCGGCATTGGCGGCGGCAGTTCGGATGCCGCGACCACCCTACTCGGCCTCAACCATCTGTGGCAGCTGAACTACAGCGAAGACCAACTGGCTTCCCTGGGCCTCAGCCTGGGCGCTGACGTGCCGGTATTCGTGCGCGGCCACGCCGCCTTTGCCGAAGGCGTGGGCGAGAAGCTGCAACCGGTGACCTTGAGTGAACCCTGGTTTCTTGTCGCAATTCCGCAAGTACTTGTCAGCACAGCGGAAATTTTCTCCGACCCTGAGTTGACACGGGATACGCCGCCCATTAAAGTTCGCAGCCTTCTTGAGGGGGGTGGTCGTAATGACTGCCAGCCGGTGGTCACAAAGCGTTACCAAGAAGTTCGTAACGCATTGATCTTGTTGAACAAATTTGTTCCAACCAGATTAACCGGCACTGGAGCTTGTGTGTTTGGGAGCTTCCCAAACCAGGACGATGCTGATAAAGTCGCCCGCCAACTTCCAGCCACTTTGCCAAGTTTTATTGCCCAAGGCCGCAACATTTCGATGTTGCACCGTAAGCTCGAAACATTGGTCAGGAAGTGAATGTTCGCTCTTAGTAATTAAGAGCACAGAGTTGTACGGTAATAGGGGCGTCGCCAAGCGGTAAGGCACCAGGTTTTGATCCTGGCATGCGTTGGTTCGAATCCAGCCGCCCCTGCCATTTCCGCCCTGGAGCGGATACACAACTCAAAGCATTCGGTTACACAGGATACAGGGGCGTCGCCAAGCGGTAAGGCACCAGGTTTTGATCCTGGCATGCGTTGGTTCGAATCCAGCCGCCCCTGCCATTTCTGTACTCATCCAGGTATACCCCCAGCCGGCAGGTACTGCGCGTGTCCAAGATGATGGTTTTTACGGGGAACGCTAACCCCGATCTGGCGCGACGTATCGTACGTCAGCTGCACATTCCCCTCGGTGATGCTTCTGTCGGTAAGTTCTCCGACGGCGAGATCATGATTGAAATCAACGAAAACGTCCGCGGTAAAGACGTCTTCCTGATTCAGCCGACGTGTGCGCCAACCAACGACAACCTGATGGAACTGGTAGTGATGGCCGACGCCTTCCGCCGCTCCTCAGCGACCCGAATTACTGCAGTTATCCCCTACTTCGGCTATGCCCGCCAGGACCGCCGCCCGCGCTCCGCTCGCGTGGCAATCAGCGCCAAGGTTGTGGCTGACATGCTTACCGTAGTAGGCATCGACCGGGTTCTGACCGTCGACCTGCACGCGGATCAAATCCAAGGCTTCTTCGATATTCCGGTAGATAACATCTACGGCTCCCCAGTACTGGTGGACGACATCGAAGACCAGCGCTTTGAAAACCTGATGATCGTCTCCCCGGACATCGGCGGCGTAGTGCGTGCACGCGCCGTGGCCAAGTCCCTGGGTGTTGACCTGGCGATCATCGACAAGCGCCGTGAGAAAGCCAACCACTCCGAAGTGATGCACATCATCGGTGATGTTGAAGGCCGTACCTGCATCCTGGTCGACGACATGGTGGATACCGCCGGCACTCTGTGCCACGCCGCCAAAGCGCTGAAAGAACACGGTGCGTCGAAAGTCTTCGCCTACGCCACACACGCTGTACTGTCTGGCCGCGCGATCGAAAACATTGAAAAATCCGTACTCGACGAGCTGGTGGTGACAAACACCATCCCGCTGTCCGCCGCCGCGCAATCCTGTTCGCGCATTCGCCAACTGGACATCGCCCCGGTAGTCGCTGAAGCGGTTCGCCGCATCAGCAATGAAGAATCGATCAGCGCGATGTTCCGTTAATTCGGAATACGCCCTGAACGCAAACGCCCTGCCCTAATGGCATGGCTTTTCAACCAACCGTCCCGTCGCTGGTCGCAAGCGTAACGGACGGTTTGGTTATTTTGGAGAAGTGAAATGACTGAATTTGCCCTGAATGCCGAAGTGCGTTCCGACCTGGGGAAAGGTGCGAGCCGCCGCCTGCGTCGTAACGTTGCCATGGTTCCTGCCGTAATTTACGGTGGCGAAAAAGCACCACAATCGATCAGCCTGCTGGCCAAAGAACTGGCCAAACTGCTGGAAAACGAAGCAGCCTACAGCCACGTACTGAGCCTGAACGTAGCCGGCAGCAACGAAAGCGTGATCATCAAAGCCCTGCAGCGCCATCCAGCCAAAGGCTATGTGCTGCACGCTGACTTCGTTCGCGTAGTCGCCGGCCAGAAACTGACCGCTATCGTTCCCCTGCACTTCATCAACCAGGAAACTTCGGTTGGCGTTAAGCAGCAAGGCGGCGAAGTCTCCCACGTTCTGTCGGAAGTAGAAGTTTCCTGCCTGCCGAAAGATCTGCCGGAATTCATCGAAGTCGACATGGCTGCCGTTGAAGTGGGTCAGATCGTTCACCTGGCCGACCTGAAACTGCCGAAAGGCGTTGAGCTGGTTGCACTGGCTCACGGTAACGACCTGGCAGTGGCTAACATCCACGCCTCCCGCGTTGCTAAAGACGCAGAAGAAGGCGCTGCCGAGTAAACCTCGCAGCGTCGGAAACCAGCTCGGCATGCGATTCTGCCGAGCTATTTCCACAAAAGGGCTCCTGACATGACTGCCGTACAACTGATCGTTGGCCTGGGTAACCCCGGCCCTGAATACGACCAGACCCGGCATAATGCAGGGGCCCTTTTCGTTGAGCGCCTGGCAGACAGCCAGCGCATCAATCTGAGCCTCGACAAAAAATATTTTGGCCTGGTTGGCAAATTCAGCCATCAAGGCCGCGATGTTCGTCTGCTGATCCCCACCACCTTTATGAACCGCAGCGGCCAGGCCGTAGCTGCATTGGCGAATTTCTTCCGCATACCCGCGGAAGCTATTCTGGTGGCCCACGACGAACTCGACATGCCCCCCGGCGTCGCCAAACTCAAACAGGGTGGCGGGCACGGCGGGCATAACGGGTTGCGCGACATCATCGCCCAGCTCGGCAATCAGAATAATTTTTACCGCCTGCGGCTTGGCATCGGCCATCCCGGGCACAGCAGCATGGTCTCCAACTTCGTCCTCGGCCGCGCGCCACGCAGCGAACAGGAACTGTTGGATACCAGCATCGACTTTGCCCTAGGCACCCTGCCGGAAATACTCGCAGGCGACTGGAGCAAGGCAATGCACAAGCTGCACAGCCAGAAAGCCACCTCCTAACTCTTTACCGCCATCCGTGCGAGGGACAACACCATGGGATTCAACTGCGGCATCGTCGGCCTGCCCAACGTCGGTAAGTCCACCCTGTTCAACGCCCTCACCAAATCCGGTATTGCGGCCGAGAATTTTCCGTTCTGCACCATTGAGCCAAACAGCGGCATCGTGCCAATGCCCGATCCACGCCTCGCGGCGCTGGCAGCCATCGTTAACCCCAAACGCATCCTGCCAACCACCATGGAATTCGTCGACATCGCCGGCCTGGTGGAAGGCGCGTCGAAGGGTGAAGGCCTGGGCAACAAGTTCCTCGCCAACATTCGCGAAACCGACGCTATCGCCCACGTGGTGCGCTGCTTCGAAGACGACAACGTTATTCACGTTGCCAACAGCGTCGACCCCAAGCGCGATATCGAGATCATCGACCTCGAACTGATCTTCGCCGACCTCGACAGCTGCGAAAAGCAACTGCAGAAGACCACTCGCAACGCCAAAGGCGGCGACAAAGAAGCTGTCGCGCAAAAAGCCTTGTTGGAAAAACTCATCCCCCACTTCAGTGAAGGCAAGCCAGCACGCACCCTGATGAAGACCCTGGGTGACGACGAGAAGCAACTGGTACGCGGCTTCCACCTGCTCACCAGCAAGCCGGTGATGTACATCGCCAACGTCGCCGAAGACGGCTTCGAGAACAACCCACTGCTCGACATCGTTCAGGCCATTGCCGACGCCGAAGGTGCACCCGTAGTGCCGGTGTGCAATAAGATCGAAGCAGAAATCGCCGAACTGGACGACGGTGAAGAGAAGGACATGTTCCTTGAAGCCCTAGGCCTGGAAGAACCGGGCCTGAACCGCGTAATCCGCGCGGGCTACGAACTACTCAACCTGCAAACCTACTTCACCGCAGGCGTCGAAGAAGTCCGCGCCTGGACCGTAAAAGTCGGCGCCACCGCCCCACAGGCCGCTGGCGTAATCCACACCGACTTCGAAAAAGGCTTTATCCGCGCCGAAGTCATCGCCTACAACGACTTCATCCAATACAAAGGCGAAGCTGGAACCAAAGAAGCCGGTAAGTGGCGCCTGGAAGGCAAGGAATACATCGTTAAAGACGGCGACGTCATGCATTTCCGCTTTAACGTGTAAGCGATTGATCGCGCGCAGAAATTTTCACTCAACAGGGTTGACACTCAACCCCAAGACGCGAATAATGCGCGCCACTCGGCTACGTAGCTCAGCTGGTTAGAGCATAGCATTCATAATGCTGGGGTCCGGGGTTCAAGTCCCTGCGTAGCCACCAAACAAAACAAGGGTTTAGCGAAAGCTAAGCCCTTTTTTGTTTTTGGGGTGCCCCACAAGTGTCCCTTTCTTGCCTCGTAATTCTCAGTTCAAGAGAACAACGCGATAGCGTGGCGTAACTGTCCTCGTTGAACGCCTGATCATGCTAGTAATGGCAATTGAACATTACAGTCATTTAGGCGAGCATTCCGCACGCAATTACCCCCCCTCGATGTAACCCACGACAACAGGATGTCGCTATGCGCGCTATAAAAAGTTTTCTCGCCCTCACTGCAATTGCCCTTACCGGTTGCGCTACCGGGCCTACTACGCCACCACCAACCTTCCCTGGTATTGAGCAGTCAGACAAAATCACCATCGAGGACTTGCGCCCCAAGAGCGAATCCGAGAAAGAAATCTTCAGCCTGATGATCACCAGCAGTGCCTACGCCATCTATCGCGTAGCCGACGAGGCAACAGCACCTACAGGGCCACGCTTGCTGGCCCACCGCGCCTACGAGGCGTTCCCTGAGCTCGCAGATCAACCGAACATCAAAGTGCGGCACTTCGTGACCTACGCCAACCTGCAGTCACAGCTGCGCAAGGGCGTAGCGCTAGGTATGTTGACAGGCCCAATTGGCGTTGCACTCATCGGCCCACCAACCTATCCAGCCAGCGAAGTCGTGACGACCCCGATCGACAGCGCACAGATTGAAAAGACCGCCGGTGATGAGGAACACACCCGCGCATACTTCACTGAACAGGAAAACCCTACCAAAGCGCCGGTGAACGTGATTTACATGGACACGGAAATTCTTGGTAAACGTGTTGCTAGTCGCTGCCTAGTGCCGCCAGTTGCAGGCAAACCTAACCTGTTCCTAGTGGAAGCATTCGATATGTGCATCGCCAACCACCTGGCAATCCACCGCAACACCAGTCCTGCTACTGCGGCCAAGTAAACCAAACGTATAAACAACAGAAGCTCATAAGTTGCCGCTATAGCGAAAGGCTTACACGCTGTGGCTGCAATCGCCTCTGTTCACACTTAGCCCCCGAATCTAATCTACACACATCAACTGAAGCGCAGGACGCGCTCAGGATCAAGGATGATCGGCCATGGCCTAGGAGGCTTCTGACAGGATGTCAGAATGGTCTTGAAGAAACCCGCTTCGGCGGGTTTTTTGTTGCCTATTCAAATTGCATTAGGCCGACTTCTGATTGTCCGCCAGCAAAGTGTTGGGGCTCAAGTCCCTGCGTAGACACCAAACAAAACAAGGGTTTACCGAAAGGTAAGCCCTTTTTTGTGAGCGTAGCTTTTCCACGGAGGCCCAACGCTTGCGTTTGAGATGAACTTACCGTCATGACTACGCCCGCACCACAGTGACCGCAGCCAAGCTTGTGCTACTCACACACCTGAAAATACCCCTTCTAAGACTCTACTCACCGAATTCGTACGCGCACCTGCGTCCCCAGCAGCAAGCCCGAAAAGATCAGCGCGGCACCTAGCCAGTGATAACTCTGCAAGCCCTCGCCCAGCAACAGCCAACCCAATATGGCGGTGAACACCGGCATCAGGTAGTTACTCAGAGCGGCTTTGGCGGCACCGAGAACGCGGATGGCGTGGTTCCAGGCGAGGTAGGCGAGCAGCGAAGCGAAGATCGCGGTGTAGCTGATGGCGGCCACGTTCTCTGCTGTCAGGTTGAAATATGCGCCTTGGGCCAGCTCGTAAAGATAGAACGGCAGAATGAGTGGTACGCCCAGCAGCATCAGCACACCAAGCAGAGCCAGCGGAGGGATCGGCAGCAGGTAGCTGGCCCAGCGTCGCAGCAGCAATGAATAGAGCGCCCAGTCGGCCACCGCTAGCAGCATGATCAGATCGCCCCTGTTAAATGCCAGGCCACTGAGGCTGGCCCAGCTGCCTTTACTGATTAGCACCAGCAATCCGCCTGCAGCCACTGCCATCCCCCACCAGGCACGGCGATGCGGCCACTCACCGAGCAGTAGGCCGGCGCCGATAAAGGTCATCAGCGGCAGGCAGGTGTTGACCAAGGTGATATTGATCGCCGCAGTGGTTTGCGCGGCGGCGTATAGCAGGCTGTTGTAGCCAGCGATGCCGACGCCAGCGAGCAGCAACAAACGCCAGCCGGCGGTGCGCAGTGCAGCGCGGTTCTGCCACAGCGGCTTGGCCACGAATGGCAACAGCAGAACCAGGGCCAGGCTCCAGCGCCAGAATGACAGGGCGAACGGCGGAATCTCGCCAGCAAACGCCCGTGCCACCAGGGCATTACCGGACCAGCACAGCGTCGCCAGCAGCAAACCGGCCAGCGCTACACGCACGGAAGGCTGCATAGCCTAGCTCTGCCCGAGCGGACGCAGACGGTATTGCGGCGGCAGTTGTTCCATACCGCTGACGGTGACGTTGAGGTTCTTCCAGCGGCCGTCCTTGATGCCATAGATGCAGCCATGCACCGCCAGCGGCTGACCGCGATGCCAGGCGTTCTGCACGATGGTGGTGTGGCTGACGTTGGCCACCTGCTGGATCACATTGAGTTCGCAGAGGCGGTCGACCTGCTCTTCCTCGCTGGGCAACTGCGCCAGGTGTTCGCGGTGCTCGTAGTACAGGTCACGAATGCTGCGCAGCCAGCCGTCGATGAGGCCGAACTGGGTGTCCTGCATGGATGCGCGCACGCCGCCGCAGCCGTAATGGCCGGTGACCAGGATATGTTTGACCTTGAGCACATCGACCGCGTACTGGATCACCGACAGGCAGTTGAGGTCGGTGTGCAGCACCACGTTGGCGACATTGCGATGGACGAACAGATCGCCCGGCAGCAGGCCGACAATCTCGTTGGCCGGCACCCGCGCATCGGAGCAGCCGATCCACAGGTACTCCGGCACTTGCTGCTGGGCCAGCTTGGCGAAGAACTCGGGATCCTCTTCCTTGATCGCTTCGGCCCAACGCGCGTTGTTGTCGAAGAGGTGCTGTAGATCGCTCATGCTTCACTCCCGGATTCGTCGATGCGCACCATAGGAGCGCCACGGGCTTTTGACAAGCACGGGTTAGCCGCCGTCACAGCAAACGGGCGGCAGCGAACTTGATCAGGCGCGGCGGCGACGCAGCAACCAGATAATCAGCAGCAGCCCCGCTAACAGCACCAGGCTTACGCCCCACTGCAATGGCCCCGCATAGCGGTACAGCTCGGCAGGCTGCAGGCTTGGCGCTCGCAGCATACGCTGCTCGGCGGCCGCGCCCTGGGTCGGGATATCGGCCAGACCGTCGCCATCCAGGTCTGGCAGGCTGCGAATATGGTCGAGCAGCCCCTGCCACTCTTTATATTCCTGCACACCGGGCTGCTGCGAATCGGCATCGATGATCGCGTCCTTGATCGCCAATAACGGCCGGCCCTCGGCATCCTTGGGTTGTACGTTGAGCAGCCCCTTAGTCAAGTCACTGACCAACCAGGTAAAGCTGCCGACATAGCTGGTTGCACCAATGCTGTAGAGGCGTTGATCCGCCAGATCCAAGGGGGTGTAGCCCTTAATCGGGTCGCCCAGATCAATTCGGCTGACCCGGTCGAACGGCACACGCCAGGGGTTGTAGCTGAAGCGCAGGCCTGACACGCGTGGGTAATAGCTTTTGCTCTCGCGCAGCTGGTAAGCCAGCAGCAGCACCTCAAGCAGGTTCTTCAGTTCCTGACCGCTGACATACACCTTGATCAGCGGATAGCCCGGCGCATCATCCAGCTCACCCACACCCAGCGGGGCGATGCGAAACAAGTCGGACACTGCCTGCACGCCCTGTCGCCCCATGATCAGGTTGTCACGGATGGTGCCGTTGCCGGTGAACGACACATCGCTGCCCGTGGCCTGGCGCAGGGCATCGGTGACGAGGTTGCCGAGGATCGGGTCGTCGTACTCACGGGTCAGGGTCTTGTCGACCCTGGCCAACGGTTGATCGAAGGTGTAGCCCTTGGGCGCCAGCATCTGTGCGCTAACCACTTGCTTGAAGTCCTCGACCTTGGCGGTGATCGCGGCGCTGCCAGCAATCTGGTCGTTGATTGGGTGCAGCTGGTAATCGACAACCTGCGGTTTGCCATCAGCCAGCAGCCGCATATGCAGCTCGCCCAGGTGCTGAATCTCGGAACCAGCCTGCATCACTGGCGTACGCCCGTTGACCAGCACAGGTTGCGCCAACGCCGTGTGCGAATGGCCACCGACGACGATATCGATGCCCGGCACCTGCTCAACCAGCTCGACCTCCTCACCGCGCCAGCTACCGTCCTCCTGCTGCACCACGCCCATGTGCGAGAGCAGAATCACCACCTCTGCGCCCTCCTCGCGCAGCTTGGCAACCATGGCCTGAGCGGTCGCGACCGGATCGGCAAACACCGCTGGCTTGATCATCGGGCTGACCGCCACGGCGTTGTTACCGAGCAGGCCGAACAGACCAAAGCGGATGCCACCCTTGTCGATCAGTTTGTACGGCGCAATGCGCCCAGCCTGGTAGTGCGCCTGCAGGCTGTCGTCTTCCTTGCGCGCGGGGTCAAAGCCAAGGTTACTCGACAGCAAAGGCATCAGCGCATCGCCCTTGATCTTGTATGCCGAGCTGATCATCGCGGCCAAGCCGGCCGGACGAAAATCGAACTCGTGATTACCCAGGGTCGCGGCGTCGTAACCCAGCTCGGTCATCAGGCGCAGCTCGCCGCCGGTTTCGCGGGTCACGGTATGAAACAGCGTGCCCATGCTGAAATCGCCGCCGTCGAGCAGCAGCACCGGTTGTTCGCCAGCAGCGGCGCGGCGCTGTTCCAGCAAAGTAGCCAGGCGCGCGACACCGCCGACGGTGTCGTCATCGCCTGTGGTGGCCGGGGAATATTCGTTGTTCGGGCCAAAGCCGAGCAGGCGTGACTGCCAGTCGTTGGTGTGCAGGATGGTAAAGCTGCGTTCGGCACTGAAGGCCTGAGCGGCGGTGAATAGGCAGAACACCGCAAGCAACGAAGCAGACAGGCGCATGACAAATCCTTAGGGCAATGGGCCGAATACCGCTGCAGCTGGGCAGCGCACGCCAGTATGCGACAAGCCCTGAGTCAGGTCAGCGGCGAATAACGCCGTGGGCGGTAGCCAATCGGGTCAGTCGCAGGCTGGGCAAGAGACTAGTCGAACAGCGGGCAGACCATTACCAGGGCATCTTCACGACCACCGACGGCTGGGTAGTAGTCGCGACGCCGGCCGACCTCATTAAAGCCGTAGCGCTCATACAAGCGGTACGCCACCTGATTGCTCGCCCGTACCTCCAAAAAGCAGTCATTGGCGCCCTGCTGTTGGGCCTGCTGCATCAGGTGCTCGAGCAGTTTCAAGCCCAGGCCGCGGCCCTGGCTTTCCGCCTTGACGGTGATGTTGAGCAGGTGCGCCTCGTCCATGATGATCTGGATAACGCCGTGACCGACCTGCTGCTCACCTTCAAACATTACCCAGCAGTTGTAGGAGGTCAGGCTGTCGGTAAAGATGCCGCGCGTCCAGGGATGGCTGAACGCGGCGTATTCGATTTTCAGCACCGCGTCGATATCCGTCGCAGTCATCGGGCGGAAGCTGATTGCATCACTCATTCAGGTTGACTCGGCAAGCAGGAGAAACCTCGGCCAAGCGGCCGGGAAAAGGTGTATTCAATTATCGGCCAACCAGCGCTGACGCACGCGCCGCATGGCCTGCCACAGCTCGCGCTTGCGCTCGGGCTCATCCATCAGCAACTCCAGGCCCGGCAGCGCCCAGGCAGTGCCCAACCCCTCGACCTGCAACTCCCGGTTATAGGCGTCGGCAGTGGCCTCACCGGCAAAGCGAATAGCCGGCAAGCCCACCAGCCACAGGCAACTGCAGGGCTCCTGCTCTTCCAGCCGCGCGCCGACAAAACTCTGCACATATTCCAGCGCCGCTTGCGGTCCCTGATCGATCTGACCGCGCACCAGCAGCGGCCAGCGCACCGGCTCGCCAATCAGTTGCGGGCTGTCCGGCAGACCGGCGGCGCGTAGCAGATCCTTGAGCAACAGATAAGCCGGATCGCGCCCTTGCAACGGCTCGCCAGTGGGCAGCTCGACCAGCACCGCACAGGCACCAGCACGCAGCAATTGCAGGGCAAAACGCGGTGGCGCGACAGGCGTTGGCGGCGCCACCTGTGTTTCGGCGTCGGCGGCAACGGCTTCAGCCTTGGCCATACGCCCCTGAGGCGCCGGGCGTGGCACTTCGATCTTAGGCCGAGGGGCAGGCGCAGCTACGGGCGCTTCGGCAAGTGGCGCCTCATAGGCTGGCGCCGCTTCAGCAAGCGCCTGTGGCGCGGCAGCAGCCACCTCCGGCTCAGGCGCGGACTCAACCAGCGGTTGCAGCAATTCCGGGCGCGAAGGTGCTGCAAACGGCAGCTCTACACGCGGCAGCCAACTGGCTACCTGCATGGCGCTCAGGTAGGCACGACGGCGCAGTTCTGCAATCAAACGTCAGCCGCCTGTGGGTGAGCCTTCTGCCCGGCCTGCATCAGGTTCAGTGCGTTGACATAGGCCTTGGCCGACGCCACCAGAATGTCGGTGTCGGCGCCATTGCCGTTGACGATGCGTCCGCCCTTCTCCAAACGTACGGTCACCTCGCCTTGCGAATCGGTGCCTTGGGTGATGGCGTTGACCGAATACAACTGCAGGTTGGCCTCCGAGCTGGCGATCGACTCAATGGCCTTGAAGGTCGCATCCACCGGCCCCGAGCCCTGGGCATTGGCGCTGTGTTCGGCGCCGTCAATGCTGACCACCACCTGCGCCTGGGGCACTTCACCGGTCTTGCTGGCTACATCCAGGGTAATCAGCTTGAAATGCTCCGGGGCCTCTTCGGCCAACGTATCGGACACCAGGGCCTGCAGGTCTTCATCGAAGATTTCGTGCTTCTTGTCCGCCAGATCCTTGAAACGGGCGAAGGCGGCATTCAGCTCAGCTTCACCTGCCAGGACAATACCCAGCTCATCCAGGCGCGAGCGGAAAGCGTTGCGCCCGCTCAATTTGCCCAGCGACAATTTGTTGGTGTGCCAACCAACCGACTGGGCAGACATGATCTCGTAGGTTTCACGGTGCTTGAGCACGCCGTCCTGGTGAATACCCGACTCGTGGGCGAAGGCGTTAGCACCGACAATGGCCTTGTTCGGCTGCACCGGGAAGCCGGTGATGCCAGAGACCATGCGCGAGGTGCTGAGGATATGTGGGGTATCGATGCGCGTATGCACGCCAAGCAGGTCTTCGCGGGTCTTGATCGCCATGACGATCTCTTCCAGCGCGGCGTTACCGGCACGCTCACCCAAGCCATTGATGGTGCACTCGACCTGACGCGCGCCCGCGACAACGGCAGCCAGGGAGTTGGCCACGGCCAGACCCAAATCGTTGTGGCAATGCACGGAGAACACTGCCTTGTCGGCGTTGGGCACGCGGTTGAGCAACTGGCGAATGGTCTCGGCGTACTGGTGCGGAATCGCATAGCCGACGGTGTCGGGGATATTGATGGTGCGCGCGCCGGCGTCGATGGCCGCTTCAATGATGCGGCAGAGGAAATCGATTTCCGAACGACCGGCGTCCTCGCAGGAGAATTCGACATCACTGCACAGGTTGCGCGCCCGCTTGATCGCATGCACGGCCTGCTCGACCACCTGATCCGGCTGCATGCGCAGCTTGTGCTGCATATGGATCGGGCTAGTGGCGATAAACGTGTGGATACGCCCCGAGTTGGCACCCTTGAGCGCTTCTGCGGCGCGGTCGATATCCGCGTCCAGCGCCCGCGACAGGCTGCACACGGTGCTGTCCTTGATGCTTTCGGCAATGGCTTTGACTGCGGCGAAGTCGCCCGGGCTGGCGATGGCGAAACCGGCCTCGATCACATCAACACGCAAACGCTCCAGAGCCTTGGCGATGCGCAGCTTTTCTTCACCGGTCATCGACGCGCCGGGGCTCTGCTCGCCGTCACGCAGGGTGGTATCGAAAATAATGACGCGGTCGTTGCTGCTCATGCTGGTTTCCTCACGGATTCGCCATAGCACGCACCCGGCGTTGGGGCGCGTGTCGATAAGGGTTGATTGTCGCGTGAAATGCCACGGGCGGGAAGCGCGGCGCACATCGCGGCTAAAGCCCTTCCCACTGGCCAAAAAGCAAAACGCCCGCCAAATGGCGGGCGCTGGGCTGATTGAGCGAGCTAGAGTCCTGCAAGGCGCTACGTAGTAACAGCCTCCGGCTGGTCAAAACGGCGAAGAAGCGGAGTGTACTTTTGTACATGAGCATTACTCGCTCCGCTCACCCTTTGGGCCGACCTAAAGGCCGTTCGGTGGCAAGCCACCGTCTGAGCCTGTTTTTAACGCAGCAGGGCCGACGCGCAGCCAATCAGAGGGCCTGACCCCAGGGACGGTCGCCGTTGGCGTCCTTAATCCGGGTCGGCAGGCCCATCACGTCGAGCAATTTGAGGAACGGCTCAGCCGGCAGCTCTTCAACGTTGGCCATGCGCGATACATCCCAATCGCCACGCGCCACCAGCAGCGCAGCCGCTACCGGTGGTACGCCTGCGGTGTAGGAAATGCCCTGGCTGTCGGTCTCGACATAGGCGTCTTTGTGGTCAGCCACGTTGTAGATAAACAACTCAGCCGGCTTGCCATCTTTGGTGCCTTTGACCAGGTCGCCAATGCAGGTTTTACCGCTGTAACCTGGCGCCAGCGAGGATGGGTCCGGCAACACGGCCTTAACCAGTTTCAGCGGCACCACATCCAGACCTTCAGCGGTTTTCACCGGCTGTTCAGACAGCAGACCCAGGCTGTTTAGCACGGTAAACACGTTGATGTAGTGCTCACCGAAACTCATCCAAAAACGCACATTGGGCACGTTCAGGTGTTTGGACAGGGAATGCACTTCGTCATGCCCGGTCAGGTAGAGATTCTGTTCACCGACTACCGGCAGATCGTCGGTGCGTTTGACTTCAAACATTGTGTTGCTGGTCCACTGGCTGTTCTGCCAGCTCCAGACTTGCCCGGTGAATTCACGGAAATTGATTTCCGGATCGAAATTGGTGGCGAAGTACTTGCCGTGCGAACCGGCGTTGACGTCGAGGATGTCGATCGACTCGATGCTGTCGAAGTACTGTTGCTGCGCCAGGGCAGCATAGGCATTGACCACACCTGGGTCGAAACCGACACCAAGGATGGCAGTCACGCCCTTCTCCTGGCATTCAGCCAGGTGCTTCCACTCATAGTTACCGTACCAAGGTGGCGTTTCGCAGACCTTGCCCGGCTCTTCGTGAATGGCGGTATCAAGGTAGGCGACACCTGTGTCTATGCAGGCGCGTAGCACCGACATATTAAGGAAGGCCGAACCCACGTTGATGACGATCTGCGATTCGGTTTCGCGGATCAGTGCTTTGGTTGCTTCAATATCCAGCGCATTCAGGGCATAGGCCTGGATTTCGGCCGGCTGCTTCAAGCTGCCTTTAGCCTTTACGCTGTCGATGATGGCCTGGCATTTGGAGATGTTGCGCGACGCGATAGCAATCCGACCGAGTTCGTCGTTGTGCTGCGCGCACTTGTGGGCCACCACCTTGGCGACACCTCCTGCACCAATGATCAGAACATTCTTCTTCAATTTCTTTATCTCTCCTTTAACCGCCAGCTGTCAGGACAGGCTGGACAGGTAATCGTCAAAGCCAAATTCGCGAACCACCTCAACGCTACCGTCGAGTTGCTTCACCACGATGGACGGCATTTTCAGGCCGTTGAACCAGTTTTTCTTGACCATGGTGTAACCCGCTGCGTCGATAAACGACAGACGATCGCCGATGGCCAGCGGACGATCGAATTGGTACTCACCGAAGATGTCACCCGCCAGGCACGACTTGCCGCACACCATGTAGGTGTATTCGCCGTTGCAGGGTTCCATCTTGGCGTTGAGCCGGTAGATCAACAGATCGAGCATGTGTGCTTCGATGGAGCTGTCGACCACGGCCAGATGTTTGCCGTTGTACAGGGTGTCGAGCACCGTGACTTCCAGCGAGGAACTCAGGGTGATTGCCGCCTCGCCGGGTTCCAGATACACCTGCACGCCGAAGCGCTCGGAAAAGGCCTTAAGGCGAGCGCAGAACTGATCCAGCGGGTAGTCGTCGCCGGTGAAGTGAATGCCTCCACCAAGGCTGACCCACTCGACCTGCTGCAGCAGATGGCCGAAGCGCTCCTCGATGGTGGTTAGCATCTGGTCGAACAGCTCGAAACTGCCGTTCTCACAGTTGTTGTGGAACATAAAGCCGCTGACTTTATCCATCACCGTTGCGATCTTTTCCGGGTCCCACTCACCGAGGCGGCTGAATGGGCGCGCCGGGTCGGCCAGCAGGTAATCCGAGCTGCTCACCTGCGGGTTGACGCGCAGGCCGCGCACCTTGCCGGCGGATTCTTCGGCAAAACGCTCAAGCTGGCCGATGGAGTTGAAGATGATCTTGTCGCAGTTGGCGAGCATCTCGGGGATTTCGTCATCCGCCCAGGCCACGCTGTAGGCGTGGGTTTCACCGGCGAACTTCTGCCGACCGAGCTTGAGTTCGTACAGCGAGGACGAGGTGGTGCCGTCCATGTATTGCTGCATCAGGTCGAACACCGACCAGGTGGCAAAACACTTGAGCGCCAGCAGCGCCTTGGCCCCGGAGTGTTCGCGCACGTAGGCGATCTTCTCCAGGTTAACCAAGAGCTTCTGTTTGTCGATGAGGTAGTACGGCGTCTTGATCATCTGCGTGTCTATGCCCTGAGTGCTAGCAAAGTCGGCCGGCAGGCAATCAGCAAAGCTGACCCCTCCCCGAAAAGTGGAGGCGAATTGTGCCGACAACCGGCACATATCGAAAGAGCAACCGGGATATTTCCTCGATTCAGTGACCATCGGCAACGACTGCGCGGCCAACGTGAAACAACCGGCGCGCTCTACAGCGCGCCAGCAGAATGACCAACAAGAATGACAGGGGCATGACGACAGCAAGCGCCTACGCGGCGCGTACTCTGCGGTTCAGTTGATCGGCGTGGCCGTCAGGTTGGCGCGGATATCGGCGTTCTGCAGCTTGACCCCGTACATCGAAGTCACTGCACCGCCGGTGGGGTGGACGTGCTGAATCCGGTCGATATTCACTTCCTTGAAATGCACCCGGCCGTTGACCGCAAAGCCCAGCGGATCGGGGCTGACCGGCGCACAACCAGAGGCAGTTTTGTTGCAGACTTTGGTCGGTGCCACATCAAGGTTTAGATCGACGTTGAAGCCATAAGCGTTGGCGTTCGGGTTACTCGGGTTGCCGTCCGAGGTGTGGAAGTTATCCACCACCAATTGACTGCCCGTACCATTCACTCCGTTGACCCGCCCGGTTTCGATAATGATCTGGTTGCGCTTCTCATTGTTCGACACGGTATTGGCCGGGTTACCGGTGCCATCGCGTACAAAGACGTTTTTCAGCTTGACCGAGATGCCCTCGTCGCCACGATCTTCCCAGCGCCCGCCACTGGCAACGCAGGCGCTGGAGGTGCTGCCACTACCGCCAACGCACAGCGCACCAGCGCCGCCCGAGCTGATGGCCAGAGTCGAGCCCTGCTCATAACGCTTGAGCACCAGACGACCAATACTACTGCCGGTTAGCCGGTCGCCCCAGCGTACATTGTCGACATCCAGCTTCGACCAATAGGTGCCTTTCCGCAGCTCGACGCCGTTGTTGCTGATATCCAGCGAGCCTTCGCGGTAATGCATGTCATAGCTGCTGCCTGAGAGCCAAAGACCACGGCCGTTTTCATCCACGGTAATCGCCGCATTCGCCTCGCTAATATAGAAGTCGGCGTTGTAGCGCAGCCCATCACCCACAGCACCGCCGGCGCGCAGAGTGACCTGGCCGTTGAGGGTGAAATCGTACGCCGGGAAAATTTCCATCAACACCAGCAACTCGGTGCCGCCCTGTAGCGGCGCATCCGCAGTGCCAACCCGTAGACCATCGAAGCTATAGCTGCCGACCACATTCTTGAAACCCAGGCGCATGCCATCGAAATGACCGTTGTAGCCGCCGCTGTTTATATCGCTGTTGGTGCCGGCATAGCAGCTCGTGCTCACGCCGGCGGCGCAGCTCTTGGTCAGATCAAACGTAAACTGACCGGTGCCGTGGGTACGCAGACCGCTGAACCACATGGTGTTGCCGTTATCGGTGAGTGCCAACGAGCTGTTGACCATGTTCCAGCTGAGGTCAGCACTGATGCCTTTTTGCCCAGAGTTGGGATCACCACCTGGACGCAGCTTCAACCAGTTCTGCCGCGCGCCCTGATCGAGGAAGTTCAAATCCAGCGCCAGGCCGCCGAGCTTTTGATTATTCGGGTTGCCCATGATCAGGCCGCCTAGGGTGGCGTTGAAGTTGAGATCCTGAAAAGCAATTTTGGCGTAACTGCCAACGCCGTCCTGCTCCAGATCCAGGGTCAAACCGGCGTTGCTGATCAGGCTGCCGGCGAAGTTCTCGGCGCGCAGCACGCCTTCGTCCTGATACTGGAACAGGCTATTGGCGATGGTGATATTGGGCTTGATCCGCAGCCCCTCGCCGCTGGCGCCGCCCCCAGTAATGCTGATGCTGCCACCCAGGCGCAGATCCATATCCAGCTTGCCAAAGCTGCGCTGTGCATCGACGTCACGCAGGTCGGGGCTACCCGGCGTCACCGCCACGCCTGGGGTCGGGTCGCCATGGGCCAAGTCGAGACCGATGCCTGCAATCGAGCCGACAAAGCGCGAGGTACCTAGGTCCAGCTTGATCTCCTGGCCGCTGCCGCCGCTGACGATATCCAGATAGGCGTTGTTCAGGTAGGTATCAAATGACAGGCCTTTGACGATCAGGTCAAAGCCATTGTCGCGGTAATAAAAGGTCGCCGCGCTCAGCGACAGCTGACTGTCATCCACGCTGAAACCGCTAACGCCACTGGCCCCACCGCCACTCAGTTTGAGGCTGGCGCCCAGGGTGAAGAACGCGCGAAAGGCACCAAAGCTTTTGCTGCTACCGACCAGTTCGATGTTATCCACGCTCAGCATCTGAGCACTGCCACTGTGCTGCATCTGCAGTTGATCACCGACCACATCGAGCGTGGTGGTCGAACTGCTGCCAGCCGTTTGCGGTGTGCCACTAACACCCTTGAGGCTAAGGGTCTGGCCATCCTGTGTGTAATCAATACTGCCAGCCGACCAGCCTGTGCCTGTGGTTTGCAGGCTGATGCCATCGCGCCCGCTGACGGATGACAACGCCTGATCATCCAGCGCCTGCATGGCCTGTGTCAGCGGACTGAGAACTGCGAGCAACAACAGCGAATGACTATGCATGGCCCTGCTCCTCAGTTCTGCGGAAAGATCAGCACGTTGCCCTGCATCCGGATGGTGCCGTCGATCTTCGCCGAGAAGATATTGGTCTGCTGGTACGACGGATTCCCGCCATTGGCCACGCTCAACGATTTGTTCTGCCAGCCGCCCTGATTGGCCACACCAAAGGCAAAGCTGCCATCCTTGAACTTCACCTCGTTGGGCAGGCCGAACTCCAGCACATCCTGATTGAAAGTGGCGCCATCACCGTTGAAGCCACTGTTGATAGTGCGCGTACGCAGGGTCAGGCCCTCGAAACTGAACACGCCCTTGAGGTTGTCCAGCACATACCAGCCGCCGTCGGCCTCAGAGCGAATCGCCACACGCATGCCGCAGTTTTCCGGTGCACTGGCGCCGGCAGTAGCGCAACTGCGCTGGCTGGCCGTCCAGGTGCTGGGGTTGTTGCTGGCCGGCTTGCTCCACAGTACGCCGCCATCCTTGTTGATACTGAATTCACCGGACAGATAAACCCCACCCTGTCCATTCATGCTGCTCAGGGTGTCATCGTCCAGTGCCTGCAACTCGGCAAAGGCCGGCATGGCCAGCAATATACCGCTCAGCATCCAGGCTTTAGAGATCACGGCTGGTCACCTTCAGGTAGTTGATGCTGAGCCCCTGGATGGCGTTGTAGCCAAAGTTGTAGCCACCGGTAGAAAAGCTGCCTGTGCCGGCTTTAAGGTTATCGATCACGATATTGGTGCGTGGGGCGTTGGCATAGAAGTCACTGGCAATCGCATTGCGCTCAGCTACCGGACGCGCGCTGCCGTTGGTGGCACGGGTCACCGGATTGGGCAGTTCCAGCACAAATTGACCGTTACTGCTGACATCAAACAGCAGCGGCTGGCTCTTGCCGTAACCCAGCGAAATATTGGCGTAGGCATTGCTCAGTGTCAGGGTGCGAGCGGTCTGCTCCTGGGCGGTGGTGCAATTGGCCGTACCGGCCGCGCAGGACATAAGCTGTAAGCTCTTGGCGAACAGATTCACCCGCGCCTCACCCACCAACTGTCCACGCGGGTCATCGCCCCATAGCCGCAGGTAGCTGCCGTCCATAACCAGTTCACTGAAATCAAGATTGATGATGTCGGTACGCCCGGCGGCGACCTGGAAGTCGAAGCGAATCCCTAAATCAACTCGCTCGGAGGCGCGGCTGGAGCAGTTACTTCCGGCCGCTGCATAACCGCTGATACAGGCCTGTCCGCCGGCGCCGGTCAAGCGCTCGGGAAACTTGAACTCCAGCACGCTGACATTGCTCGGCGTGGTCTGCACCCATTGGCCGTCATCACGCAGGGTGCGCAGGGTTTCCCCTTTGGCCAAAGTGATCTCGAAAGGATGATCCAGCCGACCAATATTTACCGGATTCAGGTTTGCACCTTTATTACTGCCGGTCGCACCAAGGTAGAACTCCTTTACCGAAATCGGCACGTTCTGCCCCGAAGCGTTGTTGATGTCATTGATGGTAATCACCGCACCTGAGGCATCCAGCAACACACCATCCAGCACGAAACCAAATCCGGCGCCCTGAACAGCCGAGAGTTCCTGGTCATCCAGGGCTTGCAACTCCGCCTGGGCAGCCCCAGACAGCAGCATCAACGAAGCAACAGCAGTCAGCGCGCGCATGATCAGCACCCCGCAGTAGCGGTGCCCAAGCAGGTGTCCTGCCGGGGAATACCATTGAAAGCCTGCTCGAAGTCGATATTGATTGGGGCCACCATATTGCCGTTGGCATCACGGTATTTGGGCAGGTTCATAAAGGCCCCCTTCAAGGTGTTGATCAGCGCATTGCTGTCCATGTCACGCCAGGCCACATCCTGGGTTTGCATGGAAATAAAGAACCCTTTGGCGGCGCCTTCAATCGCTGCAGTGGCGGCTGAGTCATTGACGCCCATATTGCCCACGGGCAGAGATTGGAAATTGCTCAAAGGGAAGCAGGTGGCCAGCGACAACACCTGGCAGCCGCTTGAGGCAAACAGACTCAACAATGCATCGGATAGCCCACCTAGATTGCAGCCACTTACACACCCCAGCACCTGGCCATTGACCATACCGGCATGCGTAGCACGCACCGGATCAGCAGAGCCATTGGTCTGCACCAGAGTGGCATCCGCTTCAAGGCGAGTGTTGCGGGTGACTCCCGCTATGCTCAAGAGAAACTGCTCCCACCCACTAGCTTGATCGAATACCGGACCAGCACTACCTTGAATTTTGATTGGAATATTGCCCGTCAGATTCTGAATATCCCCAGACAGAATACCTTTGGCTTCACCAAAGCCGATACGCACACCCACCACCTTGTTCCCCGAGTACGCCAGCTCGAGAAAAGGATTGGCGATTTTGAAAGGATTTATGGTGTCGTCGGCGTTGACCGTACCCAGCGCAAAGTTGTTGATCAGGAGATCAGACGACCCTGCGACTTCACCGGGGCGAGTGGTCGCATCGTTGTATTGCCCCAATTGCAGCTTCTTCATATTCAGCTGAGTTTCGACATTCATGCCGAAATTGATTCGGGTGTAGTTGATCCCGGCATTGCTGTCCGTGGTCAGGTTGATAAAGGCCTGACCAGTCACTTCCGACAACTCGGCGTCCGCCAACTCAACCATCTTTGCGTTGGCAGTCGAGCTAATTAAGCCTGCACAGACCAAAGCAAGCACAGTTCTGGCAAATCCAATAGTCGGACGCATGGCTGATTCCCTGTCTTTATTATTCGATTGGCAGAGCCCTGCGGACTCCACGCCTTGATTAGCACTATAAAAAGCCGACCGCCTAAACGTGCCGACCCATAGTCGAGAAATTCCCGGAAATCCGCCCCTGCCGCACAGCAGAGCGCCACCACGCTGTTACCCATCACCACAACCTGGGTTACACGCGCACAGGTAAGCCAACAGACGATGACTGACACTCAAGCCTTGGCTGCGGCTTGCAGTACAATCGGCGTTTTTTTGCGAAAAGCTCGCGGAGCGGATGCCCCGATGATTGATCCCAAGCGCGTATTGCGCGCCCTTGCCGAACACTGGACGTTGCTGGAGCCGCTGTGCGAGCGCTTCGATGCCGGCACCCTGAGCCTGGTAGAGCTGCGTAACCAGCTCGGCGCTCAACTGCCAGAAGGCACGCCAACCGATGTCACCGCCCTGCTCGACCAGTGGATCCGCCTGGATATCCTGGTGCCGGTGGCCAAGAGCCCCAATCGCTTCGAACTGAACGCGCAGATTCACGACTTCCTCGCTTACCTGCGCCGCGAACATCGCCTGGGCCTGTGTCTGGAAATCGAAGCTTATCTGCGCCATCTGGAGCGCCTGGCTGGCTATATCAAAGACGCCTTCGAAGTGCGCGACGCCGCCGATCTCGCGCGCCAGCTGCGCCTGCTGGATATGCGTGTGCGCGATGTGCTGAAGAAGCTGGCCAACGACGAGCAGGCCCTGGTCGCCGTGGCCGAGCGCGCAAAGACCTCAGATAGGCAAATCCCGCTGCGTCAGCGCTACGCCGAGGTGTTGGCGACCTGGGACGAATACGTCGAGCCGATGATCCAGTTGGTGGCCGCCGACGGTGCCTTCGAGCAGGGCGTCTACCGTGTCGAGCACGTGCTGCTGCGCCTGCTCGGCGAACAACAGCGTCTCGGTCAACTGGTCGATGACGACCTGCTGCTGCGCACCCACGCGCGCATCTTGGAAATGCAGACCATCGCTCAGCTGACCCTGCGCCGTGCACGCGAGCTGCTGCTGCCGCTGCGTGAAGAAGCGCGCCGACATAACGCCGTGACCCGCGGTGCAGCCCTGGCTCTGGCGGCGATCCGCAAAAAGGGTCTGGACGCTGTGCCGCAGGCCTCCATGCCGCTATTCAGCCGCCCGCAAAGCACCTTTCTCGGCACCGCCTCGCAGGTTGAAGCTTACGTCTACGCCCTGGCCCGCTTTGAGCCCAAACCGGCGCAGTTCCCCAAAGCGCACAGCAGCCGCAAGGGCGAAGCGCCGCGCGCACCGCGTACCGCACGCGAGATGGTTGAGCGCTGCGAACAAGCCCTGCCGCTGCCGGACCTGATGGTCTGGCTGCTGGAGCAGGAACCTGAAGGCGCCACCGACGAATTGCTCTACTGGTTCTCGCGTCTATCGCGCGACGGCCGCTTCCAGCGCGAGCGCCTGGAGCGCCGCGACTACCTCACCCGCGAGCATCAGGTCAGCCTGAGCTCATTTGCCCTGATCAAGCCGGCCGGGACTACCACCGTATGAATATCGACCTGAAAGAACTCACCCAGCTCGCGCCGATTTTCCGCGAGCTGTTCAAGGGCTACCACATCAGCCGTAGCAACCCGGAGCTGTATACCCAACTAGCCAGCCAGCAGGACCAGTACCGCAGCCTGTTCAAAGCCCTGGGCTATGAGCTGACCTGCGACAGCCGCGGCTTCTACTATTTCGTTCCCGAACAGATGGGTGCTCAGGTCAACAAGACCGCCCAGCGTCTGGCGCTGTTCACCTTCATTCTGGTGGAACACCTGGCCGACCAAGGCCGCGACCCGCTGGCCGTACTGGACGGCGGCAGTCTCGGTCGTGATGAACTGCCGGCCTTGCTCGACAAGTACCGCGACCTGTTCCTCCAGGCTGAAGTCACCACCGTTGAGGAGCTGGAAGAAAAAATCATGCGCCGCCTGACCCAGCTCGGCTTTGCCAGCGAAGACAACGGCATCTACCGCTTCCTCGCCCCCATGCACCGCTTCCTCGACGTGTGCCTCTCCGTGCAGCAAGACCGCGACCTGGCCGCCACCCTGCACAGCAGCCTGCCGCTACCAACGCCAGTACTGCAGGATGAAGACATCGAAGACGAAATCATCAGCCTCTCCGAAAACGACACAGAAGAATCCGAAGAAGACGCCCTGGCCCGCGCCATGGCCGAAGAACGTGACGCCCAGGAGACCCTCGCATGAGCCAGGAACGCTACGGCATCCGCCGCTTCGCCCTATTGAATACCGCAGGCTACAGCCTTGGCCTGTTCCCGCTGGAACACCCGCTATCGGTTTACGGTGCCAACAATCTCGGTAAATCCGCCTCGATCAACGCCCTGCAATTTCCGATTCTGGCGCGCATGTCGGACATGAGCTTCGGCAAGTACAGCCTGGAGCAGTCGCGCAAGTTCTACTTCGCCAGCGACACCAGCTACATCCTTGTCGAAGTCGCCCTGCCCCACGGTCCGCACGTGATCGGTGTGGCCGGACGCGGCCCAGGCGGCGGTTTCGGTCACCAGTTCTTCGCCTATCAGGGCACTCTGGATCTTCAGCACTACCAGAAGAACGGTACTTGCCTGCGCCAACGCGAGCTGTTCAATAACCTTGAACGTGAAGGCATCAAGGCCTATGAGCTGAAACCCGAAGAACTACGCCGCCTGCTGGTGGGCGGACATACCTCGATTCCACTAGATCTGACCCTGATCCCGCTGCGCTCCACCAGTGAACAGAGCCTGAAGACCTTCCGCGCACTATTTATCAACCTGCTGCATATGCGCGAGATCACCGCAGCCAAGCTCAAGCAGCTGTTCCTCGATGCCTTCGAGCACAGCCTGCGCTCCGGCAGCGTCGACTATATCGCCGCCACCGAAGAAGCCTTCCGCGACGTGCGCCGCATGGAGCAGGACTACCAAGCGCTGGTCACTGCCGGCCCGCTGATCGAAGCCCTGGCTGCCGGCGTCAATCAACGCGAACTGCTGCGCGGCAAACTGCACCGCATCTCACCACTGCTCGACTCGCTGCTCGGCACCTGGCAGGACTACGCCGGAGCCCGTCGCGAAGAACTGGTAATCCAGGCCGAACACTACCGTGGCGAACAAGACGGCCTGCAGCAGGAACAACGTGGCGGCACCCAAGAGCTGATGCGCATGGAGCGCGAAATTAGCGAAATCCAACGCTGGCTTGGCGAGCTTTCGGTGCTGAAGAACCGCTTCGCTCTGGTCAACGACGCCAAAGTGCTGGAAGAACAGCTGTTAGTCGCTAAGGATGCCCACGACGAACTCGCCGGCGCACTGGCGCAGTCGCGGCAGTTCTCTGCCGAGGACCTGGACGAGCGCCTGCGTGATCTGGAAAAACGCCTGAAATCGGTCAAGCAGCAGCTCGAACACGCCGACAACAACAGCTATTCACGCCTGCGTGAAGAATTCAGCCAACAGGACGTTGATCGTCTGATGCGCCTGTTCAATGGCCAGCTGTTCAGCCTGCCATTGGGCGAGAACGGTATTCAGGTTGCCGAAGGCGACGCCTGGGTGAAATCCCTGGAAGCCATTCTCGATGGTTTTAAAGGCGAGCACTTCGAAGTGCCGGGTCTGTCCATCGATCTGTCGCATATCGAGCCACCGGCCTTGCAAGCACTGGCTGACCGCGCCGCCCTGCGCGACCAGAAGGATCGCCTCGACCGCGAATACAAACAGCTGAAAACCCAGCAGGCCGTCGCCGCCGACCGCGCCGCCAGCAAGGCCCAGGCCGAGCAGTTTTACCAAGCGGTGCTGGACGCGCAGAAAGCCCTGGAAGACTTCCGAAAAAGCCAGACCCTGGCCGTTGAAGAACCGCAGAAGCTTGAGCAACTGGCCCAGCTGGAAGCCGCGCAGGACGAACTCAAGCGCGCCTCGGATGCCTTCACCGAGCGCGTGCAGCAGCTCTCCGCCAAGCTGCAACTGGTCGGCCGCCAACTCGCCGATCTGGAGGCCAAGGAACGCACCCTGGAAGATGCCCTGCGCCGCCGCCAACTGCTCCCGGCCGACCTGCCCTTCGGCACACCGTTTACCGACCCAGTGGACGACAGCCTGGACAACTTGCTGCCGCTGCTCAATGACTATCAAGACGCCTGGCAAGGCCTGCAGCGTGTTGACGGGCAGATCGAGGCGCTTTACGCGCAAGTGCGCCTCAAGGGCGTAGCCAAATTCGACAGCGAAGACGATGTCGAGCGCCGCCTGCATCTGCTGGTCAACGCTTACGCCCACCGCCAGGACGAGGCCATCACCTTGGCTAAAGCGCGCCGCGCCGCGGTTACCGACATTGCCCGCACCCTGCGCAACATCCGCAGCGACTACGACAATCTGGAACACCAATTGGCGCTGTTCAACCGCGAGATCAACAAGCGTCAGGTGTCCAACCTGGAAAGCTTCCGCATCGTCCTCGCGCCGAACAAGGACGCGCTCAAGCATATCGACCAGATCATCCACAGCGCCGGTCAGTACGAAGAAGGCGAAACGCTCTCAGTGTTCGACCTGCAGCAAAGCAGCGATCAGGACAGCAAGAACGAAGAAGCCAAGGAATACCTGGCCCGCCTGGTGGCCGCCAACCATAACCAACTCGGTTTGAAGGACCTGTTCGAACTGGCCTTCGAGATCACCAAGGTGCACGGCCAACCGGTGATTCACACCGACATCGATGGCGCGGCCTCCAACGGCACCACCATGACCATCAAGGCGCTGACCAACATGTATCTGTTGCTGCACCTGATGGACCGCGATCAGGCAGGTAAGGTGCGCTTGCCCTACTACCTGGACGAAGCGGCGGATATCGACGAGAAGAATCAGCAGGCGTTGATCGAAACAAGCCTACAGCTGGGCTTCGTGCCGATCCTGGCGTCCGTTAAGCCGCAGGTATCAGCTCACGTGGCCATCGACCTGGAAGGCGGCAGCGGACCGAACGGCATCTATATCGACGAAGCGGATTGGAAATATATCCAGCGTCGCGACAGCGCCAAGGCCAGCAGCTCCACACAAGTGGCCGATACAGAGCCGGCGTGACATCCGGCTGAAAGCAAGAGGGCCGCTAATGCGGCCCTCTTGCTGTGTGGCTTATTTTTCCAAGGCTATCTTCGGTGCCCAGCGCAACCACTCATCCTTCACCTCGTCATACAAGGCAAACGTCTGCCCTGGCTGCGCCGGGCCACCCATCTGCGGGTTATCCGGCGAGGCAAAGGCGATTCCGCCCTCGAGCAAAGCCTCCAGCGACTCGGTACGCACTTTTACGCCGCTGAACAAGCCAGCATCCACACCGATGCCACTGGCATTCCAGAAGCGGCTACCGCTGCGGACCAGCGGCGCATAACGCGGCTCGATCAAAATATGGATCAGCACCCGATCCGAGGTTGGGCCCAGCTCGAAATCGGTGACCTTGCCCACCGGCACCTCACGGTAGCTAACCACTACACCGGGCTTGATGGAGCCACGGCGCGCCGCACTCAATACCAGGCGCAGACCTTGCTCACGGGCACTGGCTTTAGGCGGCGCGGCAGCGGCAGTAAAGCTCATCTGCGCAGCGCCCTTCTGGTTCGAGGGCTGCACCTCCAGATACTGGCCAGTGACCAGGGTTTCCAGGTTGGCAGCCCGGGTCAGGCTGACTTCCGGCTTGACCACCCAGAATTGTGTGCCTGCACGAGCAATCTGCTGCGTCGCCTGAGTGATCCGCGCATAAAGAATCACCGCTTGCAGGTCATCCGTCAGCTCGATGCGCTCCACCTTGCCCACGTCCAAGCCCTTGTAGCGAATTGCCGTGCCCGGGCTGAGACCGTCGCCACTGGCCACCCGAATAGTCAGCTCTACACCTTTCTGCAGCGCCACTTCCTGGCTGCTGTAAAGGCTAAAGCGCTCGACCCGCTTATTGCCTCTGGGTGCATTAGGGTTTGGTGTTTCAAAGGCGATGCCGCCTGCCAGCAAGGTCTGCAATGACTCGCTTTTCACCTCTACGCCAGACAGGCCGCCCTTGAGCGTAATGCCGCTGGCATTCCAGAAGCGCGTACTGCTGTTTACCAGATGCGCATGCTCAGGCTCGATATGCACGCCAAAGGCAACCTGCTTGTCATCACGCGATAGCTGAAAACTCTGCACCGTGCCGACCTTCACCTGCTTGAACAATATCGGGCTGCCCACTTCAAGAGAGCCGCGTGTGTCGCTGAACAGCACCAGATGCAACCCCGGTGCCGACAGATCGAGCGGCGGGGCTTTGGCTCGGGCGACAAAATCACGCAGCGCAGGATTGCCAGCGTCACCAGGCCGCATAGCGATGTAGTTACCCTTTACCAGCGCCTCCAGTCCGGTTATCCCCGCCAGGGAGATCGACGGTTTGACCACCCAGAAATCGGTGCCTTCAACCAGGTAGTCTTCAGTACGTGGGTCGAGCATCAACTCCACCTGTGCACCGCTGAGGTCCTGGTCAACCTTGAAGGTCTTCATATGACCGACCTGAATGCCTTTGTACATCACCGGCGTACGGCCCGGCTCCAGGCCATCAAACTCATGCAGTTTGAGCGACACGCGAATACCGGCCTGAGCGCTGTCGAAGTCTTCGTACAAGCGAAATGGCAGGCTTGGGTCAGTCGGCGGGCTATCCTTACGGTGCTCGGGCGTGGCGAAGGCAATACCACCCGCGACAATACTCGCCAGGGACTCGGTGCGCACCTTTACCCCAGATAAACCGGCATCAATGGAAACGCCACTGGCATTCCAGAAACGCGTGTGTTTACGCACCAGTGAGGCAAACTCCGGCTGAATAAATACCTTCACTTCGATCAGGTTCTGATCCTCAACCAAGGCATAACTTTTCACCTTCCCCACCTGGATCTGCTTGTAAAACACCGGGCTGTCGCGATTAAGCGAGCCAAGCCGCTCAGCCTTAAGTGTCAGGTGCAAACCAGGCGTAGTGTCCGCCAAAGGTGGAGGCTCGCTCAGTGCGGTGAATTTACGTGTAGGCTCGCCATCACCTGGGCTTGCGGTGATGTAGTTACCCGACACCAGAGTTTCCAGCCCAGTGATGCCTGCCAGTGACACACTCGGCTTGACCAGCCAGAAGCGCGTATTTGTGCGTAGATGCTGCTCAACGCGTTTGTCCATCTCCAGGGTGGCGCGCACACCGCGCCGCTCGCCGCTGTCATCCAGCTCCAGGCCTATGACCTTGCCGATCGGCATACCTTTGAAGATCACCTCAGTCTTGCCCGGCTGGATACCATCACCACTGGCAAACATCACCTGAATCTCGATGCCGGCTTCGTTATAGGCACGCCAACCTAGCCAACCGCCGATTAGTAGCGCAATCAGTGGCAAGACCCAAATAGCCGACCAATTCGAAGCTGGGCGCGCTTTAGCCAACGGCAAATCATTCATGGTGGTCATCCGAGTCCGTGTTATCCCAAATCAAGCGGGGGTCAAAGGTTAAAGCGGCCAGCATGGTCAGCACTACCACGCTGGAAAAAGCCATTGAACCGTAGCCGGGCTCAATACTGGCCAGGCTGCCAAAGTTGACCACCGCCACCAGTATTGCAATGACGAAGATATCCAACATCGACCAACGCCCGATCCATTCGATAAAGCGGTACATCAGCACCCGCTGACGGGCAGACATCGGCTGATGTCGCTGCACCGAGTACAGCAACAAAGCGATGCCGACCAGCTTGAATGTCGGCACTAGAATGCTGGCAATAAACACCACTGCAGCAATCGGCAGCATGCCGTAGTTAACCAGCTCGATAACCCCCGACATGATTGTGTCCGACTGGCCCTTGCCTAAAGAGTTGACGGTCATGATCGGCAGCAGGTTTGCAGGGATATACAGCACTGCAGCTGTCAACAGTAACGCCCAGGTACGCACCAAGCTATTAGGCCGACGTTCATGCAGGCGACCGCCACAGCGTGTGCAAAACTGTTTCTCAGCGTCGGACAGTCGGGGATTTAGCTTGTGGCACTCATGGCAAATTAGCAGCCCTGCATCAATCGCGCGCATGTTCATCCTCTCCCGACAAGGCTTCCCAAATTTGATGCGGCGACATTGTCACTTCGAGCCAAACCTGAACCAGTAATAGCGCGATAAAACACAACAGGCCTAGGCCGATGCTCAACTCGGCCAGATCGACCAGTTTCACAATAGCCACCAGAATGCCCATCAGATAGACCTCAAGCATGCCCCACTCGCGCATATGGTGATAAATGCGATAAAGCAGCAGGCCATAACTACGGCCAATATCCAGGCGAATAGTCAGTAGCACCACAAACTGACACAACAGCTTGAGCAGTGGCACCGCCATGCTGCAGAGGAACACCACCACGGCGACACTCTGCATACCGTTGTTATACAGACCGAGCACACCGCTCCAGACCGTATCCTCAGTCGTCTGCCCCAACAAGTTAAGGCGCATGACCGGTAAGAAGTTAGCAGGTACGTACAGCAGCAGGGCAGCAATCACCAACGCCATACTGCGGCGCACAACCTGCGCACGATGGGTGTACAGCTCATAGCCGCAGCGTGGGCATTCAACCCGCTCACCTGCAGCCGCATCAGGCTTGCGCAACAGCAGATCGCATTCATGGCAGGCAATCAGCTGCTTAAGGTCAAGTTCGGAAAGTGGTTCAGAGAGTGCCTGACCGGCCATAGAAGAACCCTGATAAAAGTGCGCTTAGCCATCATAGCCACGCCCTGTTTAGTTGCCTATCAAAGGCTCACTTCGGTTCGGTTTGTTTTTCGCGGCACAAAGTAAAACCCCCTACCAGTTTCCTGATCGGGGGTTTTGGTATAGGTGCTTGACGATGACCTACTCTCACATGGGGAAACCCCACACTACCATCGGCGATGCATCGTTT
>NZ_JBITTY010000006.1:0-194632 GCF_044542155.1 Pseudomonas sp. NPDC079086
AGCGTTTCAAACCGCTGTCAACCGCATCTTTTACCGCCTCCGATCAACTTGACCGACCCCCTTCAGACCTAAACACATCACCCCGAAGAGGAGGCGCATTCTACGCAGCTTTCGCTGCTTTGCAACCCCTTTTTAAATCTAACTTCTTGTTTTATAAGAAGTTTAAGGAGCCGCATACGCCTGAAGAGCTGCGCATTATAGGGACAATGAAACGCAGGTCAATCGATTGTTATGCTTTTGTTGCAATAACCACCAACATCCAGGCCGTCAGCCCCAGAACCGCGTCGTCTGCAGAAACGACAAAGCCGTTGAAGCTGACGCTTCAACGGCTTTGTCGAACCCACTACGCCGTTGCTAGGCGCTTTTACCGCGACGCAAGCGCAGCAGGTACTGAATCGGCCCCGAGGCGGCGTATGCCAGGAAGATGATCAGCAGAATCCGAGGCGGATCACTGAACACCACAGCAAACACAAGCACCACCGCCAGGATCGCCACAAAAGGTACGCGTCCTTTTAGATCAAGATCCTTAAAGCTGTTGTACTTGATATTGCTGACCATAAGCATGCCCGCAGCAGCGACCAGGATTGCAACCGCAAAGGCCATATTCGATCCCTTGATACCAAAATCACTAAAGGCCCATACCGTACCGGCAACCACACCTGCCGCCGCAGGACTGGCCAAACCAATAAAGTAACGCTTATCCGTGCTGCCTATTTGCGTATTGAAACGCGCCAAACGCAGTGCAGCACCCGCTACATAAATGAAGGCAACCATCCAGCCCACCTTGCCCATACTCCCCAGTGCCCACTCAAACGCGAGCAGAGCCGGTGCCACACCGAAGGCAACCATATCGGACAGCGAGTCATACTCAGCACCAAAGGCGCTCTGAGTATTGGTCAGGCGCGCCACGCGCCCGTCAAGCCCATCCAGCACCATGGCAACAAACACGGCCGCGGCAGACACATAGAAGTTGCCGTTCATGGCATTGATGATGGCGTAGAACCCTGCAAACAGGTTGGCCGTAGTAAACAGGTTAGGCAGCAGATAAATACCGCGATGACGAACCTTGCGCCCTTCGGCGTCATGCCCCTCTTCTATATGCTCATCGATTGGCAGCAAACTTTCAGCGTCGACGGGAGACTGCGGCTCATCTGGACGTTCATTCATGAACAACACCTTGCAACGGATTTGGAGAATTTCGACAAGCGCTGACAACAACGGTTCATAGCAGCGCCCATGCAACACTCAGGCTTTATACCAGAAGCGTTGCCGCACAATGAAAAAACGCGGCCTTGGCCGCGTTTTTCTTACGTCATAAACCCTTAGTTCTTGGCTTTGTCGACGATTTTGTTGGCACCAATCCACGGCATCATCGAGCGCAGTTGCTCGCCAATGATTTCGATACCGTGAGCAGCGTTGTTACGACGCTTAGCAGTCATCGAAGGATAGCCAGTAGCGCCTTCACTGATGAACATCTTGGCGTATTCGCCGTCCTGAATACGCTTCAGAGCGTTACGCATGGCCTGACGAGACTCGGCGTTGATGACTTCTGGCCCGGTCACGTATTCGCCGTATTCAGCGTTGTTGGAGATCGAATAGTTCATGTTGGCGATACCGCCTTCATACATGAGATCAACGATCAGCTTCAGTTCGTGCAGGCACTCGAAATAGGCCATTTCTGGCGCGTAGCCAGCTTCAACCAGGGTTTCGAAGCCCGCTTTAACCAGTTCAACGGTACCACCGCACAGTACAGCTTGCTCGCCGAACAGGTCGGTTTCAGTTTCGTCTTTGAAGGTCGTTTCGATGATACCGGTACGGCCACCGCCAACGCCCGAAGCGTAAGACAGCGCAACGTTCTTAGCGTTGCCAGAGGCATCCTGATAGATAGCGATCAGATCAGGAATACCGCCGCCTTTGACGAACTCGGTACGTACAGTGTGGCCTGGAGCCTTCGGCGCGATCATGATCACGTCAAGATCGGCACGTGGCACAACCTGGTTGTAGTGAATCGCGAAGCCGTGCGAGAAGGCCAGGGTTGCACCCTTCTTGATGTTCGGCTCGATTTCGTTCTTGTACAGCTGGGACTGGAACTCGTCCGGAGTCAGGATCATCACCAGGTCAGCACCGGCAACAGCAGTGGCCACGTCAGCCACTTTCAGACCATGGGCTTCAGCCTTAGCAACGGTGGCCGAGCCTTTACGCAGGCCAACAGTCACGTCAACACCGGAGTCTTTCAAGTTGCACGCTTGAGCGTGGCCCTGGGAGCCGTAGCCAATGATGGCAACTTTCTTACCCTGGATGATCGAGAGGTCACAGTCTTTGTCGTAATAAACTTTCATGTTCTTGGCTCTTTATAATCGAAAGGGATTGGGTGCATGCACCGCGACGAAGACACCTTAAGTGATCCGTCCCATTGCGTAAAATGATATATTTGCAACACAACATGCCGATAAGTGAAACAAACTATGGACAGCCACGCCCTGCGGCTTTTCCTTTCGCTAGCTGACAACCTGCACTTTGGCAAAACCAGCCGCGAGCTGCATGTCAGCCCTTCAGCACTGAGCCGCAGCATCAAGCAGCTAGAGGATGAACTAGGCGCACCGCTGTTTCTGCGCGACAACCGCTCAGTGCGCCTGACCCGCGAAGGACAACAGTTCCGCGAGTACGCGAGCGAAGTCATGAACGGCTGGCAAGCCATTCGCCAGACCTTCAAGCAGGATCAGTTAATCCTTCACGGTGAGCTCTCCCTCTACTGTTCGGTAACAGCCAGCTACAGCTTCCTCTACGACATCTTGAGCAGCTTTCGCCAGGACTATCCTCGCATCGAAATGAAGCTGCACACCGGCGACCCGGCAAAGGCCGTCGAGCGGGTGCAGGAAGGGCTGGAGGACCTGGCCATCGGCGCCCGCCCCGACAGCCTACCGACCGGTATCGCGTTTCAATCCATTGCCCGCTCTGCACTGTGCTTTATCGGCCCACTGTCGCCCCAGCTGCTAACCGAGGAACAACTGAAACACCCCGACGCGGATACCTGGAGGGACGTACCGATGATTCTCTCAGAAGAAGGCCTCGCCCGAACCCGCACCGATCGATGGTTAAAAAACCACAACATCAAACCGCGTATTTACGCCCAGGTGAGCGGTAACGAAGCCATCGTCAGCATGGTGAGCCTAGGTTTTGGCATTGGCGTGGCACCGCAAATTGTCCTCGACAACAGCCCGCTGACCGCACGCATCCGCATCTATGATATTCAGCCGCCACTGGCTGCCTACGATATCGGCCTGTTCGCGCTGGAGAAACGCTTGAAAGAGCCGTTGATCAACGCGTTCTGGAACCGCCAACGCTAAATAATCGCTGCGCCATGCGCGGAGCCCTTACCCCGAAAAGCAAAAAGCCCCCAGGAGATATCCCCCGAGGGCTTTTCGTTTTTCAGTACAGCGCGATCAGATGCTCAGTACCTTATCGCCACGTGCAATACCGGTGACACCACTGCGCACGGTTTCCAGAATCGACGTGGTGCCAATGGCCTGGATAAAGCTGTCGAGCTTGTCGCTCGTACCAGCCAACTGGATGGTGTATACGCTACTGGTCACATCGACGATCTGGCCACGGAAGATATCGGTGGTGCGTTTGACCTCGGCACGCTGAGCGCCGGTAGCCTTGACCTTGACCAGCATCAGCTCGCGCTCGACGTGAGCGCTTTCCGACAGGTCGACCAGTTTTACCACCTCGACCAGCTTGTTGAGGTTTTTGGTGATCTGCTCGATGACCTCATCATGGCCAACAGTGGTTAGCGTCAGACGCGACAGAGTCGGGTCCTCGGTCGGCGCCACGGTTAAGCTTTCGATGTTGTAGTTGCGCTGCGAGAACAGACCCACCACGCGGGACAATGCGCCGGGCTCGTTTTCCAGCAGCAGGGAAATAATGTGTCGCATGATTAGGTACGCTCCGTCTTGCTCAGCCACATATCGCGCATTGCACCGTCTTTGATCTGCATCGGGTAGACGTGCTCACTGGTATCAACCTGAATATCGAGGAACACCAAGCGATCTTTCATCGCAAAGGCTTCCTCCATCTTCGGTTTTAGATCCTTCAGATCAGTGATGCGCATGCCGACATGGCCATAGGCCTCGGCCAGCTTGACGAAGTCCGGCAACGATTCCATATAGGAATGCGAGTGGCGGCTACCGTAGTTCATGTCCTGCCACTGGCGCACCATACCCAGCGCACCGTTGTTCAGGTTGACGATCTTCACCGGCAAACCGTACTGCAGGCAGGTGGACAGCTCCTGGATGTTCATCTGGATGCTACCTTCACCAGTAACGCAGGCGACTTCGTCATCCGGGAAGCTCAACTTGACGCCCATGGCTGCGGGGAAACCAAAGCCCATGGTGCCCAGGCCGCCAGAGTTGATCCAACGGTTCGGCTTGTTGAAGCGGTAATACTGGGCAGCAAACATCTGGTGCTGACCAACATCGGAAGTCACGAACGCGTCGCCACCGGTGACTTCGGACAGCGTCTCAATCACGGTTTGCGGCTTGATGATGCTGCCGTCACCCTTGTCGTAAGGGAACATGATGCGACCACCGCGCCACTCTTCGATCTGCTTCCACCAGCTCGCCAGCGCATCCTTGTTCAGCTGCTCGCCGATCTCTTTAAGGATGGCGACCATTTCGGTCATCACGCTATCAACCGGGCCGACGATTGGGATATCGGCCTTGATCGTCTTGGAGATGGACGCAGGATCGATATCGACGTGAATGATCTTGGCATTCGGGCAGAACTTGCTCGCGCCGTTGATCACCCGATCATCGAAGCGTGCGCCAACAGCCAAAATCACATCAGCGTGGTGCATCGCCAAGTTAGCGGTGTAGCTGCCATGCATACCGAGCATGCCAAGGAACTGACGATCGGTGCCTGGATAGCCGCCCAAGCCCATCAGGGTGTTGGTGACTGGCAGGTTGAGCATTTGCGCCAGCTCAGTCAGCGGCGCCGCAGCACCACCCATGATCACGCCACCACCGGAGTAGATGACTGGGCGCTTAGCCGTCAGCAGCAACTCGGCAGCCTTGCGGATCTGCCCGGAGTGACCGCGCAGAGCAGGACTGTAGGAACGAAGCTTGACCTTCTTCGGATAAACGTACTCGAACTTCTCAGCCGGGTTAGTCATGTCCTTGGGAATATCCACAACCACCGGGCCTGGACGGCCGGATTGCGCCAGATAGAAGGCTTTCTTCAGGACTTCCGGAATTTCCGAGGCGTGCTTGATCATAAAGCTGTGCTTCACGATCGGCCGGGAGATACCGATCATGTCGGTTTCCTGGAAGGCATCGGTGCCGACCATGGTGCTTGGAACCTGGCCAGACAACACCACCATCGGAATGGAGTCCATGTAGGCGGTGGCAATACCGGTGATGGCATTGGTCGCGCCAGGACCAGACGTTACCAGCACCACACCGGCTTTGCCGGTGGCACGGGCATAGCCGTCAGCCATATGGGTTGCCGCTTGTTCGTGACGAACCAGAATGTGCTGAACTTCCGGCTCTTTGAACAGGGCATCGTAGATGTGTAGAAGAGCACCGCCCGGGTACCCATAGATGTTCTTAACGCCTTCGTCACGCAAAAAGCGGACGACCATTTCAGCGCCGGATAAAAGCTCCACGTTGTTCACCTCTAAAACGCCAGAAAACCGCCCAACAAGGAGGACGGCCTAAGATAGGTTTACTGTCAGCAGAGCATGAGCGACGGTGGTCGCCGACTACGTCAGCTACTACTGAGCAAGTATTGGGAATACCCCAAAGTGTTGCGGGGTTTTCCCACCCAGCGCGAGGTAACGCGTTGCGGGTGTAACAGGTCGGCGCGGGTGTGCACCTCATGTCTACTGAGCTAAAGCCTGCTTGCGGCGGACTCCACTACAGCGAGCGTGGAATTGTTGGGATTCGGAGCTGCCAAGTCAAGTAATCCGTGATTGAATCTGCAATCTTCTGCTGTGACGCAGCGCAGGATGACGATTCGAACATTTTGGTTATAGTAGTCAGCAGGTATCGCAGCTCAACATAAGGAAACAGCATGCGTCGCATGATGATCACCAGCAGCTTGCTGCTCGCCATGAGCGCCACCGCCATGGCCAGCCAGGTTTACAAGTGGGTCGACGCCCAAGGCGTTACACACTTCAGCGCACAGCCACCACAAGGCCAAGACGCCGACAGTATTAACACCGCAACACCACCGCCAAAGCCTGCCGTCGCAGAAGAAAAGAAAGCTGCGCCAACCTTTGAGAGCATCGCCGACCCCGAGCAAGCAGCCATCGATGAGAAGGTCAAACAGGACGTCGCAGCCAGAGAAGTGGAACGCAAAAAATACTGCGAGGATGTGCGCACCAACCTCGCACAATTGCAGAACAATCCACGCGTACGCGTGGACGTAGACGGTGAACTGCGTCGCCTAAGCGAAGAAGAGCGCCAGAGCCGGATCAGCGAAACGCAGAAGTCGATTGCCGAAAACTGCAAGTAAGCCAATGGGCGCGACTTAGGTCGCGCCAACAATCAGCTGATCGAATTCACCCAGCAATTTGATCAACTCTCTGGCCCTCTTGGCCTGACCGCCATACACCTGCTCGGCCATCGGCTGAATCCCGGAAACACTGGGCAACGCCGCCCCAGCCTCCAGCATCTGCTTCATCCTCGGCAGAAATATCCACTGCAGCCATTGCTCGAACGCCAGCGTATCGACACAAAACGGCTGCTGGCTGGATAGCGCCTGCGCACTGGGCGCCTGCGCCTCCCACCAGCCTTGCACACGCAATTCACGCTCAATCAGCAGCAACTGCTCTGCCACAGCCAACACACGCGTATCCATCAGAGACTGACTCGCGCCTGCTCACGGGCCTGGGCAGCACCCGCAGCATCACCTTGGCGCTCGCGCGCCTGGGCAATAAGATTCCATAAGCTTGCCTGCAAGGCCGGACGACCGTTGGCATAACTCAGACCACGACGGGCGAACTGTTCGGCCTGCGCCGCATCGCCTTGAGCCAAACGAACTTCGGCAAGCTTATAGAGCACCTGCGGCTCACGCGGGGCAATACGCTGAGCGCGCTCCAGGCTTGAGGCGGCGCCATTCAGATCGCCACCGCCCTGCTGCTGCTGAGCCGTAGTCAACAAGGCCAGAACCGGACCATCCAGCTGCTCATCCATGGCCAAACCGCCGCTTGGAATGCCGCTGGGTGCCGGCGCGACATAGCCGCCTTGAGTAGTTGCGGGCGGCGTGACACTCCACGGCTGCGTAGTGGTGCCGATATCCAGCGGGGCATTGCTTGCCGGGAACGACTGAATCGGCGAGGAACTACCGCCACCGCCTGGCACCATCACCACCACGCCGGAATCTTCCGGCATCGCCTGAGACTGTGCGCTCTGATTGCTGTAACCGCCAGGCGTACCCGACTGCGCGCCGGCTACCGCAGTACCGCCCTCAACTACCGGGATAGAGCCACGCGGCACACTGCTACAACCAGCCAACATCAACGAAACCGTTACAGCTGGAATCAACCACTTATTCACGTCACACCCTCTCACTTAATCCAACCAGCCGCGTACCCAATCCATCACTTCATTGACCGGTGCCTGAATACCACAGGCCGGCCCGGCGACAGGTTGGCTGCCGCGAATATACGGCATCTGCACTGCATTCGGACAACTCGGGTCAGTACCCTGACCACTATTGGCATCCACCCAGGCCTGCACCACGTTATCCGGCACCGGCATATCCAGCGGCAGCGGATCGGCCTTGCGCATAAAGTCCGTCCACACCTGCAATGCACCAGTCGCGCCGGTTAGCGGAGTCGGACCGTTGTCATCACGCCCCAACCAGACCACAGCCAGAACATCCTGACTAAAACCGGCAAACCAGCTGTCACGAGAGTCATTACTGGTACCGGTTTTGCCGGCCAGCGCCAGGGAGCGCGCCAGCTGGCTGTAGACCGAACGCCCCGTGCCTTCTGACATCGTGCGCTGCATGGCGTTCTGCAGCAGATAAATGGCGCCGCTGTCGAAACGCTGTTGAATTTGATACGGGTAGCGCTTGAGCGGCTCGCCATCGGCCGTCAACACGTTGCGAATACCGCGCAACGGTGTATTGAAACCACCATTAGCCAGGGTCTGATACATATTCGCCACGCTCATCGGGCTGAGCCCGCCAGCGCCCAGTAGCATCGACGGATACGCAGGCCATTTCTGCTCGACACCCAAACGATCCAGCGTCTTCAGCACCTCTGGCACACCAAGTTCCAGGCCGAGTTTCGCGGTCGACAGGTTGTAGGAGTTGACCAGGCCCTGGTACAGGTAAATCGTGCCATGGGCCTTGCGATCGTAGTTCTGCGGGCTCCAGACCTGACCGTCCTGCCCTTTGATCGAGAACGGCTGATCTTCGAGCAAACTGGTCAAGGTGTATTGGCTGGGCCGCTCCAGCGCCGTCAAATAGATCGCAGGCTTGATCAACGAACCAATTGGCCGCACCGCATCCAGCGCCCGGTTGAAACCGGCAAAGCGTGGCTGACGACTGCCAATAATGGCCTGTACCTCACCGCTTTCCGGGCTGGTCACGACCATCCCCGCCTCGACCTGATCAACCCCTTTGCGCCCGGAAAGGCGTTTCAAGGTGTCGGCCAAGGCACTCTCGGCCTTGAGTTGCATGATCGGATCGAAGCTGGTGAAGATGCGCAGGCCTTCTTCGGTCAGATCCTGCTCCTGGTAATCCTCACGCAGCTGACGTTTGACCAAATCGAGGAAGGCCGGGAACGAGCTGTCCGCCAGAGTACCGCGCTGGGTAATGCTCAGCGGTTTCTGCTTCGCTGCTTCCACTTCTTCAACGCTGGCCACGCCCTGCTCTGCCAAGACATCCAGCACCAGGTTGCGTCGCTCCAACGCGCGTTCAGGGTTACGCCGCGGATTGTAATAAGTCGGCCCTTTGACCATACCGACCAGCAGCGCCACCTGATCAAGCTTCAACTCGGACAGCGGCTGACTGAAGAAGTACTGGCTGGCCAGACCAAAGCCGTGCACGGCACGCTGACCGTCCTGACCGAGGAATACCTCGTTGAGGTAGGCCTCGAGAATGTCCTTCTTGTCGTAATGCAGCTCCAGCAAGACCGCCATCATGGCTTCAGTCGCCTTGCGCGACAGGCTGCGCTCATTGGTCAGGTAAAAGTTTTTCACCAGTTGCTGGGTCAGCGTACTGCCGCCCTGGCGCAGTTGCCCGGCGGTAGCATTGATCCATACGGCGCGAGCGATGCCCTTGGGCGACACGCCAAAGTGATTGAAGAACTCGCGGTCTTCAATCGCCACCAGGGTTTCCACTAGATAAGGCGGCACCTGATCGATCTTGATCAGGATGCGATCTTCCTGGTGCGCAGGATAAAGCCCACCAATCAGCAGTGGTTCAAGGCGGGCCACCGCCAGGTTGCCGCCGCCGGTTTGAGTCAGGCCGGCGACGTAGTCACCCGAAAAACGCACACGAACACGCTGCGAAGGTTCATTGCTTTCATAAAACTGGAAGCCACGCGAAAACAGCTCAATGTTGTTACCCGCCACCGAAACGCCACCGGGGCCACTTACCGCGCCCTCACGGCGATAACCTAATGCATCCAGCTCCTTAAGAAAGTCAGTCTTGGCTAATTTTTGCCCAACGAACAATTCCAGGGGCCTGGCATAGACTTTGGCGGGCACAGTCCAGCGCTTACCGGAGAATTTCTCCTGTACCACTGCATCGAGGTAAACCGCAAACACGGCGAGCACCACCAAACCAACCAGACTGAGCTTGATAGCCCAGCCCAACCAGGGGCGCATACCGCCGGAACGGCGTTTAGAACGGGGACGGGAAGATCGGGTACGAGTCATGGCGCGGCATTATACGCACTTTGCCCACTTGCCAGCAGGCCTGCGCAGCGGTTTGCAGACTGGCATTGAGCGGCCATAATGGCCGACTCTTATTCAGCACAACGCCAAGGATCGCCCGTGAGCCAAGCTCTGATCGCCGCACTGCAGAACCCGGCCCTCTACCCTCATCCAGTGGAGCAGTTCCAGGTCATCGAGACCCATATTTCCTGGGTGGTGCTCACTGGTCCTTTTGCTTACAAGATCAAGAAACCCGTGAACTTCGGCTTTCTCGACTTCACCGAGCTGAGCGCACGTGAGCACTTCTGCAAGGAAGAGCTGCGTCTCAATCAACGCCTGACTCAAGACCTCTACCTTGAAGTACTACCGATCAGCGGCAGCGTCGAGGCGCCGCAACTCGGCGGCAGCGGCTCGGCCATCGAATATGCACTGAAAATGCGTCAGTTCCCACAAAGCCAGCTGCTCAGTGACGTGCAGGCGCGCGGCGAACTGAGCGAAGCGCATATCGACGCCCTGGCCAAGCAGATTGCCGAGTTCCACGGCTCGACCCCTGCGGTCCCGGCCAACCATGCACTGTGTGCGCCTGAAGCGATCGTCGCGCCGATGCGGCAGAACTTCGAACAAATCCGCCCAATGCTCAAGGACGCTGCCGACCTGCAGCAACTTGATGCATTGGAAGCCTGGACCGAAGCCAACTGCGCACGCCTTGAGCCGCTGCTGGCCGCGCGCGCGGCCAATGGATCGATCCGCGAATGCCACGGTGACATTCACCTAGGGAACGCCACATTGCTGGACGGTCAGGTGGTGCTGTTTGACTGCATCGAGTTCAACGAGCCGTTCCGCCTGATCGATATCGCCTCTGACGCCGCCTTCCTCGCCATGGACCTGGAAGACCGCGGCCTCAAGGCCCATGCCTGGCGCTTCGTCAATGGCTGGTTGGAGCACACCGGTGATTACGCCGCCCTGGAGCTGCTGAATTTCTACAAGGCCTACCGCGCCTTGGTACGCGCTAAAGTTGCGCTATTCAGCCTGGCGCATCAGACAGATGCCGTACAGAAGGCAGTGACCCTGCGCCAATACCGCAATTACGCCAACCTAGCGGAAAGCTACAGCGCTATTCCGTCGAGCTTCCTGGTCATCACTCATGGTGTTTCCGCCGTGGGTAAAAGCCATGTCGCCATGCGCCTGGTCGAGGCACTGGGCGCAATTCGCCTGCGCTCGGATGTAGAACGCAAGCGCCTATTCGGCGAGCAGAAGGATGCCGACCTCGGCAAACTCAGCGCCGGCATCTACACCCAGGACGCCAGCGCTGCCACTTACCAGCGCCTGCACCAGCTGGCCGAAGCGGCGCTGCACGCCGGCTTTCCGGTAGTCATCGACGCAACTTATCTGAAGCAAGCACAGCGCGAAGCCGCCAGCCAGGTTGCCGAAGCTTGCGGTGCGCCCTTTCTGATTCTGGAATGCAGCGCCCCAGACGAGGTAATCGCCAGTTGGCTGGAGCAGCGCAAAGCCGCCGGTAACGACCCGTCTGACGCCACCATGGAGGTGGTACACGCCCAACAGGCCAGCTGCGAGGCCTTGAGTGACGATGAGTTGCTGCACAGCAAGCGCGTCGACACCCACGAAAGTGCCAGCCTGGACACCCTGATCGCGCGCATTCGTCAGCGCCTGACGGGCCTGTAATACAAAAAGGGGCAATATAGTTGCGGCGCGAGCAGAGCGCGCCGCGGCTTCTATAATGGCGGTGAGCCCATAAGGAGATGCACCATGAGCCAGCCCCGGCAACTGGATAACCCGTTGTATATCCTGATCCGCAACGAACAAATCTCCGCTTTCAATGCGCAAAGGCCCAAGGACACAGTCGTCGATCTGAGCAACGGTGATTTTCGCGGTATTGACCTGCGCGCCCTGGATGCCCAAGGCATCAACTTCACCAACGCCTACTTTCGCGGCACCGACCTGCGCGGCCTCGACCTGCGCAATGCCCAGCTCGAAGGTGCCAGCCTGGCCCACGCACAGATTTCCGGGGCCTACTTCCCGGTCGAGCTGACGGCTGACGAGATTCTTATGTCGGTGAATTTCGGCACCCGCCTGCGCTACAACACCCGTTGAGCGACAACCACGTTAGCCGACTGTTCGGCGCCCGAGCAGACGCCTACGCCAGCTTCCGCCCGCACTACCCCGCAAGCCTGTTTGCCTGGCTGGCCGCGCAATGCCCAGAACGCCTGCGGGCACTGGATATTGCCTGTGGCAATGGCCAGGCAAGTCGCCCACTGCGCGAGCATTTCAAGCAGGTACTGGCCTGCGATGCCAGCCTTGAGCAACTGCAGGCCGGCGCGGATCAACCAGGACTGCAACTGTTCGTCGCCGAGGCGCAAGCGCAACCCTTACCCAGCCAAAACCTGGATCTGATCGTGGTGGCACAGGCGCTGCACTGGTTTGCCACTCCGGAATTCTTTAGCGAAGTGCGCCGCCTACTCAAACCTGGCGGCGTATTCTGCGCATGGTGTTACAGCCTGATGCGTATCGACGAGGAGTTGGATGCGCTGATCGACGACTTTTACTGGAATACCCTCGGCGGTTACTGGCCAGCAGGACGCGCCAGTGTCGATGCCGGCTACCGCGACATCAACAACCCCTTTGCTCCACTCATCCCGCCCGCCTCGGCAATCGAAATCAGCTGGACGCTGGAACAGCTGCTGGGCTACCTACGCACCTGGTCTGCCGTGCAGCGCTACGAACAGCAAAACGGCGCCGATCCGCTGCTGCAACTACAGCCAAAGCTGCACCAGGTATGGCGTGATGCCAAACAGCCACGCTTTGTCCGCTGGCCGCTACACTTTCTGGCAGGCACGCCAAACTGACTCCATCCGCACGACTGCCCAGCAGCGCAAGGAGGCTTGATGAACGATGAACTGCAACACCTGAAGAACCTCGGCAAAACCTCAGCCCAGTGGTTACACGCAGTCGGCATTCACAGCGCCAATGACCTACGCCGCCTGGGTGCAGTCAGCGCTTACCGAGCGGTACGTGCGCGGGGCTTCAGGGCATCCAAGGTGCTGCTTTATGCGATTGAAGGCGCACTGCTGGACGTGCACTGGAACGAACTGCCACCCGGGCATAAAGCCGAACTGAATGGCCAGCTCGATGAAAGTTCACCCCACAACAAGAGCTAGCTCACAACCTCTCAGGCTTTTGATTTACCTGAAGCGCGCTGGCAACTATTGTTTTAGGGACGTTCGTGCGGTTTAGTATGCCCAGCCAGTTCAAGGAAATTCGCTCATGTATTTACTCGGGGAGCAACCGGCTTACGCCGATCAGCTAATCAACCGACTACAAAGCATCCCCACTCAATTGCTCGATGGGCTTGCACCTGCTGGATCGCCACTACAGCTTGAACGTGCGGAAGACCTGGCCAAGATGCTGCCGGGCAATCAGCTATTCATCATCGAGAATGGCCTGTTGCATGCCGTAGTCGACGAACGTCCGCTGTTTTATCTGCAGGAAGGCGACCTGGTTGGCCTGCGCCAGGGCTTGGACATGCCCAGCTGCCGTTACAGCAGCGAAGAGCAACTGAGCCTGATCCCCTACTCGCGCAGTGAAGTGTTCAAGCACATCTATGCCAGCGAGCAGCGCCAGGAACTGTTTATCCAGTATTTGATTGGCCATACCGCCCTGCTTTCTGATGCATTGGCGCGCTTGAAACAGCCAGAAATTCGCCCATCCACCGGTTTCCAGCATTTTGCTGCGGGCGAAGAGCTGATCCACCAGGGTGATGTCGCCGATAACGTATTTATCATCATTGAAGGTCATGCCGAAGCGTACGTCGACGGACACAAGGTCGGTGACGTACAGAAGGATGAAATCTTCGGCGCCATGGCCGTTTTCACCCGCGAGAAGCGCAGCGCCACTGTACTGGCCAGCGAGCCTTGCACCGTGATGGTTATTCCCAAGGAGCAGTTCCTCAGCCTGATGCAGAGCAATCCACGGATTGCCCACAGCCTGATCGAGAGCATGGCCAAGCGTATCGACCTGCTGAACAAGGAAGTCACCCAGCTGCGCCTACCAGCCGAAGCGTCCTGACCCCCCCTTGCACCATCAACAACCCGACCTTGCGTCGGGTTGTTTGTTTATGGGCCGAGCAGGTCGCTGGCAGGTCGATAAAAAAGTTTGCTTAAGACTGTTGACTTGAAAATGAGAATTGTTATTATTACCACAACTGGTCGCGAGATCAGCCGATAAGCTTAAGAGACCTTCAGTCGGCCTCTTCAGATTATCTCCTCATCAGGCTAATCACGGTTATTGACCCGGCTCTTGCCGGGTCTTTTTTTACCTGTCGAAAAGTACGCTTAGCTGCCTTTAGAAATCGACCTGCGCCAGCCACTCCGGCAGGTTGAAATGCTGGCTTACTCGGGCGATCTTGCCGTCGCGAATCTCAAAGAAACTTGCTCCCGTCAGCTGATAGCTCTGGCCACAGGCATCCGGTAAACCGTCGTCAGTGCTCAAGTATTCGCCGCTCAAGGTGAACTCGCAGGCAGCGCGCTGCCCGCTTGGCTCGGTGAGGATTTGCAGGTTATCGATGCTTTCGCGGTAGCAGCGCTGGCTGCGCTCCAAGTAGTCGGCAAAAGCTTGTACGCCCTGCTCGCGCGGCCCCTGGTTGATATCCAGCAGCACATCGGCACTGAGCAGAGCCAAGCAGGCGCGGCTGTCGCGCTCGTTGAGGGCGTTGAAGTAACGGGTAAGTAGGGCGTGAGCAGCGGCTGGCATCGTCAGTCTCCGGTGAAAACCGCAGACTACCTGCTCAGCCGCAGGCAAATCGGGCTAGGGTCGCAGTTTGGCGCAGTGGTCCTGCTCAGGCTGCGCCGGGGTGTACCAAACGAAATCGGCAGACGCGGCGGTAATCTGGCTACCAACCTCCGCCAGAATCAACACCTGCACACCCTTGGCAGCACCTAAATCCTGCAAATGCAGCGGCACGCCCAGCTCGCGGCGTGCATGGAATGCGCCAGCAAATAACAGGCTCGGTTCAGGTGCCACGATCAACGCTTCAGCCATACGCCGGTCGCGTTGCTGCTGCACGGCGAGCATGGCAGGTAGCTGGCTTTCCGGCAGCAGGTTGCAGTGCGACTGACGAATCTGCTTGAGCAACGCCTCGCGCACCGGTTGAGCGGTGGAAGCCTGGCCTTGCAGCTGCGGCACCTGGGTATAGATCTGCATGATCTCGCGCCGCTCGAGGTTGGCCGCCAGCAGCGGATAAGGCTGACGCAGAGCATGCTGCACCAGCGGCCCGTACAGCGACCAGGCCCAGCCCGGCTGCCAGGCCAGGGCATCGAGCATGTCCTGCGGCGCCTGCCCAGTCGCGATGGCAGCGCGCACCTGATCAACTTTGACCTGCTGATCCGGCGTCAGCATTTCCAACAGCAGACTGCCCTGCGGGCGCTGCGCTGCCAGGGCACGCAACAGCCAGAGCTGCAGCGCGTGGTGATCGGGATTGTCATGCCGTTCGCCCACCAGCACCTTGGGTGCAACGGCCAGGCGCTCAAGCAACTGCGCCGGGGTCAGCTGCGCGCCAGTACGCAACTCGATAATCTGCCCCAGTTCGGCATGCTGCAAACCCTCCGGGCTTTGCCAGGCCGGTAAAGCCGGTAACGAAGCCTGACAAGCACTTAACAGCGCGGCAACCAGCAATAAAACAATGCGCATAACTATGACCTTAGCGGGCAATGATTAACGGATGACCGCGCTCTGGATGCTGTTGCACCAGCACTTCGAGACCGAACACGGCCTGTAGCGGCTCAGCGCGCAAGACTTCCTCAGGCGTACCGAGCGCATGAGGCCGGCCGCGCTCCAGCAGTAACAGGCGGTCGCAATAACGCGCGGCCAGATTCAGATCATGCAGGATCACCAGCACCGCCGCGCCTTGCTCAACGAAGGCGCGCGTGGCCTGCAGCGTGGTGTGCTGATGCAGCGGGTCGAGCATTGAGGTCGGCTCATCGAGCAGCAGCATCTGCCCCTCACCACCGGGCCAGAGCTGCGCCAGCACCCGCGCCAGGTGCACGCGCTGACGCTCGCCTCCGGATAACGCCAGGTAACTGCGCCCGGCCAGGTGTAACGCATCGGCCGCCTCCAACGCCTGCTTGATGATCTGCGCATCTTTTAGCTGGCCGCTGGCATGGGGCAAACGGCCCATTGCCACCACTTCCTCCACACGAAAGGCGAAGTTTAACGTCGAGGTCTGCGGCAATACCGCCAGGCGTTGCGCGCGCTCACTGCCAGGCCAGTCCTGCAGTCGCCGCTGATCCAGCCAAACGTCGCCGTGGCTCGGCTGCAGTTCACCACACAAAGCCCCCAGCAAGGTGCTCTTGCCGGCGCCATTGGGGCCCAGCACGCCGAGCACTTCGCCCGGGCGCAACTCCAGGTTGATATCCGCCAACACCGTGCACGGGCCGCGCTGTACCGCCAGATTTTCCGCGCGCAGCATCAGGTACGCCCCCGTAACAACAGATAAAGGAAGAACGGCGCGCCAATCAGCGCCGTGACAATACCAATCGGTAACTCGGCCGGAGCCAATGCTAGCCGCGCTACCAGATCCGCCAGCAGTAACAGACTGGCACCCGCCAGAGCTGAGGCCGGCAACAGCACGCGATGATCCGGCCCCACCAGCAGGCGCACCAGATGCGGCACCACCAAGCCGATAAAGCCAATCATCCCCGCTGCGGCCACCGCTGCGCCGACGCCCAGGGCCGTGCAGAACACCAGCTCGGCCTTGATCCGTTCAACCGCAAAGCCCAGGTGGCGAGCCTCGGACTCGCCCAACAGCAAGGCATTCAGCGCTTTGGCTCGTCGTGGTAACCACAGCGCCACCGCTGCCGTGACCAGCAGCAACGGCCACAGGCGCGCGTAACTGGCACCATTGAGACTGCCCAGGTTCCAGAACGTCAGAGTACGCAAGGTGGCGTCATCGGCTAGGTAGGTGAACAGACCGATGGCCGCGCCGGCCAGTGCGGTCAGCGCGATACCGGCCAGGAGCATGGTCGCCACATTGGTTTCACCATCACGCCGGCCCAGGCGATAGACCAGCGCCGTCACGCCAAGGCCGCCGATAAAGGCAAACAGCGACAACAGATAAGGGGCAAAGGCTTCCGGCAAGCCGCCAAGGGCCGCGCCGCCGACAATCGCAATCGACGCGCCGAGGGCCGCGCCGCTGGATACGCCGATCAGGCCGGGATCGGCCAGCGGGTTGCGAAACAGCCCCTGCATTGCCACCCCACACAGCGCCAGCACCGCGCCAACCAGCAACCCCAGCAGCGTACGCGGCAGACGAATCTGCCCAAGGATCAGTTCGGCCTGGGCAAGGTCATCACCCGCTTGCGCCAGGCCAAGCAGGCGCAACGCCGCCTTGAGAGTGTCAAGCAGCGGCAGGCTGACCGGCCCCAGCGCCAGGGATAACCAAAGCGCGAGCGCCAGCAGCAGGCTCAGTGCGATAAACAGTGAGCGCGGACGAATAACAGGATTCATGGCGTTGGCTTAGCTTCGGCGACCAGAGGTTGGCTGGCAGGATAAAAGGCTGCGGACAAGGCCGCCAGCCCATCCGGTAAACGCGGACCGAGACCGCCGACCAGCAGCGTCGGGTCAAGCATCAACAAACGTTGATTGCGCGCCGCCCGGGTCGCTGCCAGCGCGGGATTCTGCTGCAACAGCGCCTCACGCGCGGCAGCACCGGAAAGACTGCGATCAGCAATGATCACCACCTCCGGATCAAGCGCCAACAAGGCTTCGGTGGACAGCGCCTTGTAACCGCTATGGCTGGCCAGATTGCGCCCGCCGGCGCGCTCGATCAGCCAATCGGCCGAGGTGTCCTTACCGCCCGCCATCGGGCTACCACCGGCATGTCCGAGCAACAACAGCACCCCTGGCATGGCTTGCTCGCGCTGCGCAGTCACTAACCAGTCGACCTGTTGCTGCAGGCGTTGCTGGTAGGCCGCAAAGGCCTGTTCGGCGCGCTGCGGTTCACCCAGCAGCATGCCGATACGCCGCAAGCTGGCCAGCAGACTGGGCAGATCCGCCTTGGCCGAGAGCATTTCCACCCGCACACCCGCGCCGCGCAATTGCGCCAGCACCGGCGGCGGGCCCATTTCCTCACTGCCGATAAGTACATCCGGGCGCAGCGTCAGCATGCCCTCGGCCGCCAGCTGACGTTGATAGCCGATGCTCGGTAACGCGCGCAGCGACTGCGGATGCTGACTGGTGCTGTCCACTCCCACCAGACGGCTTTCGCCGCCTAGCGCCACCACCCACTCACTGAGCGAGCCGCCGGAGCTGATCCAGCGTTGCGGCAATGGCTCGGCGGCCATTAACGAGGCACAGGACAACAGGCTCGCGCAGAAGGCGAGCAGAGTATTAAGGAGTTTCATGATTGGCCTCTAGAAGAATGCGACTGTCCTGAATGCCCTGCTGTTGCAGCAAGGCCATCAGATCGAGAAATGCCGACAACGGCGCCTGACGATCCAGTGCCAGGTCCAAGCCTGCCGTGTTGTCGGCGGCAAAGGCTTCGCTCAGTTCAGTGCGCAGCGCGCTGAAATCCGCCTGCTGCGCGCCGTTAAAGCGCCAAGCCCCGTCAGCGGAGAGTTGTATTTGCATGCGCTCGCCACTGCCGGCACTCGCCGTGGGCAACGCCTCGCGACTCTGCGGCAACTGCAAGGGCAGCTCCAGCAGTGGCGTTTGCGCGGTCAGCAGAAAGAACACCAGCACGATAAAAATCACATCGAGCAGCGGCGTCAGATCGGGCAACAGATTGCTCTGGGAGCTGCTGGCCGCGGGCAGACGAATCATGGCAACACCCACTGGTTAGCCAATGGGCTACCGGTCAGTTCCAACTCCAGTCCGTCCAACGCCAACTGACAGCGATTGAGCAGCGCTTGCACACCTTCCAGATAGCGCTCAGACCACAAGGCAAAGCCCTGCCCGGCTGCCAGCGCCGGAATGGCGATCAGCAAGCCCCACACCGTTGTGTACAGCGCCTGCCACAAACCATCGGCGAGCAGCGCGGGGGTGACCGGGCTGTTCTGCCCGGCGATATTGGCAAACATTTCCAGCATGCCCAGCACCGTGCCGAGCAAGCCGAGCATGGGTGCCAGCATGCCGATCAGCTGCAGCAAGCGCAGCTGGCGATTAAGGCGCTGGCGTTCCTCCAGCAGCCAGCAGCCGAGCAGCTCTTCGCGCTGCACCGCTGGCAAGGCGCTGTGTTTGAGCAACAACGCCAGGCCATAACGCCAACCGCGCGCACGGCCTTTGCAGTGCTCGCGCTCACAGGTGCGACAGGCGCTGACTGCTGCACGCCCGGCGGCAGTGCTCAGCGGCTGCAAACGCAGAAAAACACTGAGACGCTCAAGTATCAGCGCCAGCGCCAGCAGCGAACACAGCGCCAGCGGCCAGCCCAGCGGCCCCATCGCACTCCACCACTGGCTCATTTCAGCACTCCAGAGCGGCAGCGCTTTCGGCCAGGGCGCGCCAGTCTTCGCGCTCAGGGATGCCCGGTTTGCGCGCGCCAAACAGCTGCACCACCAGCTCGCCATGGGCATCGAAGGCTTCCCAGCTGGTGATCACGCCATCGCTGCTCGGCTTACGCACCCGCCATAGCTCGGTCACGCCAGTGGTTTGCAGATGCAGATTGAACTCGTGGTCGAGCACGTTGAACCAGGTATCCATCCAACGCAGGTTGCGCACCGGGCCGGAGTGAATCTGGATGCAGTGGCGATTGCCGACAAACACCATAATCGGCACTTCACGCGCACCAGCCTGCTCCAGCAGTTTCGGCAGCTCGCGCACATCCACTGGCTCGGCCCATTCGCGCCCCGCCAGGCGCAGGGCCTGGGTGCGTGTGGTGCCGTGTTTTTTCAGCAGGGCAAAGAAGTGGTGAGTGTCTTTGAGGGTCGACCAGCCCACGCGCAATGCATTCACATCCACCTGGGCATCGGCTTGCGCCGGCTGCGCCTGGGGCAAAGGCATCAGCTCCAGTTCGGCGCTCTGCTCAGCCATACGCAAACGCTCCAGCAGTGGCCCCCAGGCACTTAGCTGACTGTCCTCGGTGAGAAAGACCTTATGCACCGCAGTGCCCTGACGGTCGAACACCTGAATGCTGCGCTGGGTGCCTTTGCCGGTTTGCTCCTCGATGGCAAACACACTGGCCCAGCCACCGAGGAACAGGCGCAGGTCGATATCGGCCGAGACCACCAGGCCCATCTGGCCATTAGCGGTAACCGTTACTTCACGGTAATAACCTTTGCGCTCATGCACGCAATGCTCGTTACGGGTCAGCGCCATCACATAACCCAGCTCGCCCAGTGCCGGCAGCAACTGCGCCCAATCCGGCTGCAGACGCACCGCATCGACATCGAGACGGCTGGCCACCAGTTCGGCCTCGCTGACGGCCAGACGTTCGGCGGCATCGCGGGCACGCAGGCGTGGCTGCTCGCTGCGCAGCACCTGCCAGGCTAGATACAGATCATTGGTGGGCGCGACGGATTGGGCGTGTGTGCTCATGGAAACTCCTCAGTGATTTATCAACGGCTCGCGGTCAAAGCGAACTGAATAGGGATCTGTACACGGCTAGGCACAGCCTGACCGCCGGTGGTTTCGGGGCGAAAGCGCCACTTGGCAACCGCCTCCAGGGCGGCGCGATCAAGACTCTCCACGCCCGAAGAGCGCAGTACGTTCAGGCTGCGTTGCTGGCCGCGCTCATCCAGACGCACCTCGACCAGCACCACACCCTGCTGATTACGCCGCCGCGCCTGGGACGGGTAGCTAGGCTGGCGTGGCGGCTCACGAAAGCTCGGTTTAGCGCTGAACACTTCAGCGGCCGGTTGCGCGGCAACCTGCTTGGTGGGCGCGAACTGAGCTGAGCCGGTCACCACAGCAGACTGACGGGTTGTCTCGGCTGGCTGCGCTTGCAGGGGCTGGTTTTGAGTTGGCTGTGCCACTACCGCTGGCTTTGCCTTGGTCACTGGCGTCCGCACGACAGGCTTAGGCGCCGGCGCCTTTCTAGGCACGACCATCTGGCGTTGCGGTTGCAGTTGCGGTTGCGGTTGCGGTTGCGGTTGCTCTGGCAGCTTGGCCGCTGCCGGCGCGGCCTGTTGCAGCACTGCAGCCAGGCGTAACACCTGAGGCGCTTGATGGGTTTGCGCCGCGTTCAAAGCAGGTGGCTGCTGCTCGCCATGCAGCAGCCAACCGGCGCTATGCAGCGCCAATGACAGCAACAAGAACAACGACAAACGCAGCATGCGGATACTCGGTTAGCTCGAATTAAATCTATTTGATAATTATTTGCATTCGCATGTCAATGTCGTTTAGGTTTGCCGCCGATGCCAACCCGGTGGTCAGAGAAACCACCCGTACGATCCTGGAGTCCCCATGCACAGAAGTCCTCCATTCGCCCGCCGCCCATGGCTTGCTCTACTGTTACTCAGCCCATCACTGGCCCTTGGTGCCGAGAAAGCGCCGAACCAGTTCGACACGGTGACCGTCACGGCCACCCGCACCGAGCAGACCCTCGACCAGGTGCCGAGCACCGTATCGGTTCAGACCGAACGCGATATCGATCAGCAGAACATCAAGAACATCAAAGATCTGGTGCGCTACGAGCCCGGCGTATCGGTCGGCGGCAGCGGTGATCGTTTCGGCCTGTCTGGCTTTACCATCCGCGGCATAGGCGGCAACCGTGTGCTGACTCAAGTGGACGGTGTCGGCATGCCCGACGCCTTCTCCTTCGGCGGCTTCCTCAGTGCCAAACGCGATTACGTCGACCTCGACACCGTCAAGCAGGTGGAAATCATCCGTGGCCCTGCCAGTTCGCTGTATGGCAGCGATGCGATTGGCGGCGCGGTGAGCTTTCTGACCAAGGATGCCGGCGACTATCTGGATGCAGGCGATGACGCCTACGCACGTTTAAAGACTGGCTATGACGGCAGCGATGACAGCTGGCAGCGCAGCGCCACCTTCGCCGCGCGTCTGGGCCAGGTTGATGGCCTGCTGCACCTGGGCCGGCGCAGCGGTCAGGCTACAGAGACCTACGGCGGCCAGGGCGGCATCGGTGCAACCCGCGAACAGGCCAACCCGCTGGACTACCGCACCGACAACCTGCTGAGCAAATTCGGCTGGGATTACAGCGACACTGGTCGCCTGCAGTTGACCTACGAGCGCTACCAGGACGACACCGACACCCGCGTACTGAGCAACTACAGCAACACCGCGACCATTCGCACCCAGGACGCCGAAGACCGCGTCGACCGTGAGCGCTTCTCCCTCGCCCATACCCAGCAACTCGACACCTTGCTGGTCGACCAAATCCACAGTCAGCTCAACTATCAGGACAGCCAGACCCGCCAGCAAACCTTCGAAGACCGTGTGGTCGGCGGGCAGCCGCGTTACCGCACACGGGATTCGTACTACGAAGAAAAGCTTTGGGCCTTCAACACCAAGCTGGACAAGGCCTTTAGTATTGGCAGCACGCAACATGCGCTGGTCTACGGCCTGGACATCAAACACCTGAAGAATGCCGACCTGCGCAAAGGCGGCGAAACAGTCCTGGCCACCGGCGTCACCACGCCTGTTTTACCGACCAGCGACTTCCCCGATCCAACGACCAAGGAATATGCGCTGTTTGTGCAGGACAACATCAGCATCGGCCGCTGGACCCTGCTGCCAGGCCTGCGCTACGACCGCTATGAGATGCAGCCGCACGTTACCGACAAGTACCTCAATAGTCAGGCCACCGAGCGCAATCCCAGCGACTTCAAGGATTCGGCGCTATCGCCCAAGTTTGGCGTGACCTACCAGCTCGACGAGGCGCACAGCGTCTACGGTCAGTACGCCGCCGGCTTCCGTGCCCCTCAGGCCATCGAAATCTTCGGTGAATTCACCAACCCAGGCATGTACCGCACGCTGGCCAACACCAGCCTGAAGGCGGAAACCAGCGACAGCTTTGAACTGGGCCTGCGTGGCCAATACGCCATCGGCAGCTTTGGCGCGGCGCTGTTCTACAACCAGTACGATGACTTTATCGAGCAAGTCAGCCGGGCCTCCAGCGTGCCAGGCTTTCCCTTCGGCGAGTTCCAGTACGTCAACCGCGACCGCGTGACCATTCGTGGCGCAGAGGCCAAGGGCGAACTGTTCCTTGATCAACTGGGCTTACCTGCAGGCTGGAAGGCCCGTGGCAGCGTCGCCTATGCCCGTGGCAAGGATGAAGGAACAGGCCAACCGCTCAACAGTATCGACCCACTCAAGGGCGTGTTCGGCCTGGGTTACAGCGAGCCGAACGGCAGGTTTGGCGGCGAGCTGAGCTGGACTCTGGTCGCGGCGAAAACTCGCGTCGACACCACACAAACCAGCAACCACGTGCAGACCTCTGGTTATGGCGTGCTCGACCTGAATGGCTGGTGGCAGATGAGCGACAACTTCGCGGTGAATGCCGGCCTGTTTAACCTCACCGACAAGCAGTATTGGCAATGGGGCGACGTGCGCGGTTTGACCGAGAACAGCGCCAGCATGGGCCGCTTCAGCCAACCAGGGCGGCATGCGGCGGTCAATCTGGTCTGGGAAATCTGACCTGGGCAACCGCCTAGTGAATAGCTGCAAAAACGAGTTCCACTTGGCGCACGGATGCGCCCTCCTCTTTCACTTCCGCGCCAGGGCGGCATAATGCCGGCCTGTCGGGGAGGTTCCTATGTTGCGATTATGTGCACCGGATGAGTTGGCTGAAGGCCAGAGCCGGGGCTTCGAGATAGCTGAAGAGAAGCTGCTTGCCGTGCGCAAGGACGGTCAGCTGTATGCCTATCGAAATCGCTGCCCGCACCGTGGCATCCCACTAGAATGGCTGCCCGACCAGTTTCTCGACGCCAGCGCCAGCCTGATCCAATGCGCCACCCATGGCGCACTGTTTCTGATCGAGTCCGGCGAATGCGTCGCAGGCCCTTGCGCCGGGCAGTCGCTGCAAGAGCTTGCCATCCGCGAGGATGATCAGGGCATCTGGATCGATCTAAACGAAGCCTAAAAACTCTAAAGTCCGGCAGTGGCCAAACGCTGCGCATGCTCTACAAACAATTTGACCGGTTCGGCACCCTTACCGACCAGGCCGAAGGTCTGATTGATGATGTCGAAGTGATCCAGCGGGTACTGATCACCAATCACCGTGCCCAGGTGTGAGCTGTAGCGCCCGACCATACCGTCGCACTGCCCAACCTCGCGCTGAAAGGTTCGGGCAAACATCCGACAGGCAACATTCGGCCCGTCAAAACGGTTGCCACCTTTATTGGTGATACCCGGCTGAATGGTGCCGGACCAGGAGTAATAGCGCACGCCATTGACCTCGGCTGCGCCCTCACCGCCCCAGGCCTCAGGCAGGCCCTGCGGATACTGCACATTGAAGGCCGCCACGCCGTCACTGGTCAGCGATTGCTGCGCTGCTGCCACATCCATCGGCAGTGGTTCGCCTTTATAACCACGTTCCAGCCACGCCATACAACGCGCCACGCCGCGTAATAAAACACTCAACACGCGCTCACGCAGGCTGCCATGCGGGGCTTTGCGTTTGAGAAAATCCGCCAGTTCCGAGCCATGGTTGGGCCCCGCAACCGAGGTGGCCGACGCCACCCACTCGGGCTTTAATGCGGCCGCATAACGCGCCGTCAGTGCGCCCTGGCTATGACCGATCAAGTGGACCTTTTCTGCGCCGGTCTCTTGCAACACATCGGCGATGCGCAGTAGCAGTTGCTCGCCGCGCACCTCGGTCGAATGCACCGAAGACACCAGCACAGGGAAGACTTTTGCACCGATGCGGCGCAGCGCCGTGACGATGCCGTACCAGTAGGGATAACCGAGCAGGCTGACAAAGCCGAGCAAACCGGGCACCAGGACCAGGGGATAACGGGGTGTAGAAGATGTCGACATAGCAAACCATCCTTGTGTCATACCGCCGAGAAAGAAAGTGCTGAACCACGAAGCATGCCAATGACGCTCGTGGGCAAAGTGGACCACCTGACATATAGTCCAGGCTCCTCTTTGCGCTGCCATGACCATGCATACCATCGAACGGATTTACCCGAAGGATCTCAACCCGCTCAACCCGGACGACCAGGCCAGCCTGCAGATTCATATGCAGCGCTACGAGTTCGCCGTCGAGCATTTAAGCGGCCAGCGGGTGCTGGATATGGCCTGTGGCTGTGGTTATGGCACGGCCCTACTGGCCGAGCGCAACCCGGACAAACAGATCACCGGGGTGGACATTGACCCGGCGGCCATCGCCTACGCTCGCCAGCATTACCAACTGGCCAACCTGCGTTATGAATGTGCCGATGCCGAGCAATTCAGCAGCGACCAGGGTTTCGATTGCATCGTCAGCCTGGAAACCATTGAGCATCTGCCACGCCCGCAGGTGCTGCTGGCCAACTATGCGCGTTTATTGGCTGAAGGCGGCAAGGTCATCGCTTCGGTGCCGATCACTCCAACCCTGGACGGCAACCCCCACCACCTGCATGACTTCAGCAAACGCAGCTTTTATGCACTGTTCCGCCAGCAGGGGCTGCATGCTCGCCAGTACTTCGAACAGATTCAGTGGTGGCAGTTCAAAGGTTTATTCTCGAAACAGGCCGATCAACAGAAACAGCATCGCTCCGAAGGCGTCGGCAATGCTGTGCTGCTGTACTACCGCAAGCGCCCGCTGTACCTGTTTAGCCGGCTGTATTCGATGCTGCGCTACGGCTTTAGCAACCGCTATCTGACTTGCGTATTCACGCGCCAGCCGGCATAGCCTCTTAGGGTGGATGACGCCTCCCTCATCCACCCTACATAGCTCTGTTAGTCCGTATTCCGCGTCAAACCCCGACAGGCATAGCCTCGACCGGACGCTGGCGGTAGATCCATATCCGCTTAAGCACTGTCGAAAATTGGCTCCACAGACTGCCGTTGTTGTAGACCTGGCCGTAACGCTCGGCGATCTCGCGCACTTCCACGGCCAACGTCGCATAACGCCGTGCCGGCAAATCGGGGAACAGGTGGTGTTCGATCTGGTGGCTAAGGTTGCCGGTGAGAATATGAAACAGCGGCCCGCCGTTAAGGTTGCTGGAACCGCGCAACTGTCGCAGGTACCAGTGACCGCGGCTCTCGCCGACCACCGACGCCTTGCTGAACACCGCCGCCTGCTCGGTAAAGTGACCGCAGAAGATCACCGTGAAGGTCCACAGATTGCGGATCAGATTGGCCAGCACATTACCGGCCAGCACCGCCAGGGCATTGGCCCCGATCAACAGCGCCAGCAGTGGGAAGAACAGATAATCCTTGCCCCACTGCCGCAGTATCTTGGCGTTGAACTGCTTGATCAGCGGGCGCACCTCCTCTTTGCTCAGCCGGCCCTTGTAGACCTTATCCAGACGCAGATGCTGCACCGCGATCGAGTACTGGAACAGCACCGCCTGAATCGTCACCCACAACGGTTGCCAACGGTAGAACGGCTTCCAGCGCTGCTCGGGAAACAGGCGCACCAGGCCATAGCCGACGTCATCGTCCATGCCCAGCACATTGGTCCAGGTGTGGTGCACATGGTTGTGGGTGTGCCGCCAGAAATCGCTCGGCCCGGCGATATCCCACTCATAGCTGCGCCCGGCAAACTCGGGATCATTCATCCAGTCGTACTGGCCGTGCATGACGTTATGGCCCAGCTCCATGTTCTCCAGAATCTTGCCCAGACCCAGCAGCAGCGTGCCGAGCAGCCAGGTCGGCGGAAACCAGCCGAGCATCAATAGCCCGCGCCCGCCCCCGCAACAGCAGCGCACCGCCGCGCGAATCCGGCGGATATAGCGCGCATCCGCCTCGCCCAGATCGGCCAGAGTGCTTTGGCGCAGGGCGTCCAGCTCGTTGCCGAAGGCGTTCATTTCATCCGTGGAAAGTTCGCGATCACGACGCATGGGTATTCCCTCGCAATTTAAAGATCAATCTCAACATCACTGTGCGGCGCGCTAATGCACAGGCGGATCGGCTGACCCGGCTCGCTGAACAACACGCCGCTGCGCAAGTCGCGCACCGTGCCGCTAAGCAAGGTACAGGTGCAGCTGGCGCAGATACCTTGGCGACAGCCATGCACCGGCTGCAGGCCATGGGCCTCGGCCTGCTCCAGCAAGCTGTTTTGATTATTGGCAGTCGCCTGTTGATGGCTGCGGGCAAAACCCAAACGAACCTGGCGCAGGCTGACGTCGGCGCGCAGCACAGGCGCAGTGAAGGCCTCGACCTGCAGCGCACCGAGCAAGCTGGCGGCCTGCCACCACTGCTGCACCTGGGCGACAAACCCCGCCGGACCGCAGGCCAGTACGCGACGCTGATCTAGCTGCGTGACCTCGGCCAGGTGCTCGCCAGCAAAACGCCCAGTCAGGGTTCCCGGCTCAGCTCCGGCGGCAGTCAGCGACCAGCACACCTGCAGATTGCTGTGCTGCGCCTGCAAGGCCTGCAACTCGTTAACAAAACCGCGCTGGCCCTGCTCACGCACGTAATGCAGCAAGGTAATCGGTGCACTGAAGCCTTGAGCCAGAGCAGCGCGCAACATGCCCAGCAGCGGTGTGATGCCACTGCCGGCGGCCAACAGCAGCACACCCTGTTGCGCCTCGGGCCAGCTCAGCTCGCCATACACCGGACCCAGTTCCAGCACATCGCCCACTGCCATATGCTCCAGCAGGTAGGGCGAAACACGCCCGCCCGCCTGATGTTTGATCGCAACCTGCAAACGGCCACCGGCTTGCACCGCAGTCAGGCTGTAACTACGGCTCAGGCGTACGCCGTCACGTTCGAGATAAAGCTGTAGATGCTGCCCCGGCTGCGCGCCGCGCCAGTTGCCGTTGGCCTGCAGGGTCAATTCGAGCATGTCATCGGCAACCCACTGTCGCTGGGTAACCCGGGCAAACACCCGATTCAGCCGCAGCGCCGGGTGCAACAGCGCCAGCCCCGCATCGACATCACTTTCTCGCAACCAGCCATGAGCGACCAGCACGCGCAGCGGATAGAGCAGGCTTGCGAGCCCGCGTACCCAGGCAAAAGGAAGAAGGGCCATGGCAAGACTCCAGTGAACAATTGTTCACTAGACTGGCAGAGCATATTAACTCAGTCAACACTCGCTCACTCAAACCCAGATAAGCAACCGCGGTTCGACGTAAACAACGGCCATTTGTTAGAGTGCGGCGCTGATTTCGCAATGCAGAGCCATGCACGCTTGAAACCACTACAACCGCGCGCCGAACAAAAACTGCAAACCCGCCACGCCTTAATGGACGCCGCGCGCAGCCTGATGGACAGCGGCCGCGGCTTTGGCAGCCTGAGCCTGCGTGAGGTGGCGCGCTGCGCCGGCATCGTGCCGACCGGTTTCTACCGGCATTTCGAGGATATGGACGCGCTGGGCCTGGCGTTGATTGCCGAAGTAGGGGAAACCTTTCGCGAAACCATCCGCCAGGTACGCCATCACGAGTTCGAAGTGGGCGGCGTGATCGACGCCTCGGTACGCATCTTCCTCGATGCGGTGGCGGCCAACCGCTCGCAGTTTCTGTTTCTCGCCCGCGAGCAGTACGGCGGCTCGCTGCTGGTACGCCAGGCCGTGGGCGCACTGCGCGAACGCATTACCGCCGACCTGGTCGCCGACCTTGCAGCCATGCCGAAACTGCAGCACTTCGACGCCCCGGCGCAGAACGTGATCGCCGACCTGGTGGTAAAAACCGTATTCGCCACCCTGCCCGAGCTGATCGACCCACCCGCATCGCCCCTGCCGATGCACGCCTCGCCTGAGATCAAAATGATCGAGCAGCTGCGCTTTATCTTTATCGGTGCCAAGCATTGGCAGGGTCTGGGCCAAACCCGCGACTGATCGCAGACCAGCAGTCGCACCAAAAACGCGCATAAAACCAGCGCACGCACCAAACCCAACCCCTCCACGCTCCAATTTCAGCCACACCAATACCCACGCGCCCCGCTCTGCGTGGCGCAACGGCAGCTTGGCAAGGCACTTGCTCTATAACCGGCATTGCCCTGCCGGAAACTGCCCCATGTTGGTGATCCACCGCCGTATTGCCGCCCAGCCGCACTGGGACGCCGAACTTGAACTGAGCTTCGAGGCCCGCAGCAAAAGCCGCCTGCGCTGCTTCAGCCGTACAGGTGAGGACGTCGGCCTGTTCCTCGAACGCGGCCAACCCGCCCTGCATGACGGCGAATGCCTACAGGCCGAAGATGGCCGTATCGTGCGCGTCATCGCCCGCGCCGAGCCGCTGCTGCACGTTACCTGCGCCAACCCATTCGAATTGATGCGCGCCGCCTACCACCTGGGCAACCGCCATGTTGCCCTGCAACTCGGTGATGGCTGGCTGCGCCTGCCGGATGACTATGTACTCAAGGCCATGCTCGAACAGCTCGGCGCCACCGTGGAGCTGATCGAGGCGCCCTACCAGCCCGAGCAAGGTGCCTACGGCGGCGGTCATCACCACTCGCATGCCGGCGATGCCGAATTCAGCTATGCACCGCGCCTGCATCAGTTTGGTGCGCGCAAGTGAATAAAGCTTGGCAGTTATTGAGGCTCGCCAGCCCGCAGCTGCCGATTGGCGGTTATAGCTATTCCCAGGGGCTGGAAATGGCCGTTGAACAAGGCCTGGTCGATAACGCAGAAAGCGCCGAACGCTGGATTGCCGATCAGCTACTGCTCAACCTGGCGCACTTCGAAGCCCCTTTGCTGCTCGCCCATTGCCAGGCCGCTGCGCTTGAGGACTGGGCGCAGCTGCGCAGCCTCGCCGAACAACAGCGCGCCAGCCGCGAAACCCGCGAGCTGCGCCTGGAAAGCCGGCAGATGGGTTACTCCCTGCAACAACTGCTCAGCGGCCTGCCAGAGCTGGATCAACCGGCGCAGCAGCTGTTTACCGAGCTCGACGAGCCCGGCCTGGCCGTCGGCTGGGCTCTGGCAGCGCGGACCTGGCAGATCGAGCCAGAGGATGCCCTCGCCGCCTGGCTGTGGGGCTGGCTGGAAAACCAACTGGCGGTGCTGATGAAAACCCTGCCGCTGGGCCAACAAGCCGCCCAGCGCCTGACCTCGCAACTGCTGCCGCTGCTTGATCAGGCGCAGCGCCAGGCCAGTGAACTGCAACCGCAACACTGGGGCAGCGCCGCCTTCGGCCTGGCCCTGGCGAGCATGGCGCACGAGCGCCAGTACAGCCGTTTATTCCGTTCTTGATGATAAGGAAGACTAAAAGATGAACAGCCAACCCCTGCGCATTGGCATCGGTGGCCCGGTCGGCTCCGGCAAGACGGCCCTGACCCTGGCCCTGTGCCTGGCCCTGCGCGAGCGTTACAACCTGGCGGTGGTGACCAACGATATCTACACCCAGGAAGACGCGCAGTTTCTGGTACGCAACGAGGCCCTGGCCCCGGAGCGGATTATCGGTGTGGAAACCGGTGGCTGCCCGCACACGGCGATTCGCGAGGACGCTTCGATCAACCTGGAAGCTGTCGACCAGCTCAACCGGCGCTTTCCGGGACTGGACCTGATCATCGTCGAATCCGGCGGCGACAACCTCTCGGCCACCTTCAGCCCCGAGCTGTCCGACCTGACCATCTATGTGATCGACGTATCGGCCGGCGACAAGCTGCCGCGCAAGGGCGGCCCGGGCATCTGCAAATCCGACCTGCTGGTGATCAACAAGGTCGACCTGGCGCCACTGGTAGGTGCATCACTGGAAGTGATGGAGCGCGACACCCTGAAGATGCGCGGCGACAAGCCGTTCGTGTTCAGCAACCAGAAAATTGGCCAGGGTCTGGAGCAGATCATCGCCTTTATCGAACGCCACGGCATGCTCACGGCCGCCTAAAAACGCCCTTATTCAGTCAAGGAGACACCCCATGAACCTGCGCAAATCACTATTCGCCATCGCCCTGTTCCTCAGCCCAGCGGTGGCCTTCGCCCACGCCGGTCACGACCACTCCGGACTAATGGCCGGCCTGGCGCATCCGGTGTTCGGCCTCGATCACCTGCTGGCCATGCTCGCCGTAGGCCTGTGGGCCGCGCAGCAATCCGGCGCGGCGCGCTGGGCGCTGCCGCTGACCTTTGTTGGCAGCATGCTGATCGGCGGCCTGCTCGGCTTTAACGGCCTGCAGATGCCACTGATGGAGACCGGTATCGCCGCCTCGGTATTGGCCTTTGGTCTGCTGGTGGCCGTGGCTATTCGCCTGCCGATGCTGGTTGCCATCGCCCTGACCGCAGTATTTGCCCTGACCCACGGCGTCGCCCACGGCCTGGAGCTGCCAGAGCTGGCCAGCCCATGGGGCTATGCCGCAGGTTTTGTAGTCGCCACCGCTGCCCTGCATGCCAGCGGCTACGCCCTGGTGCGGCTGTTGCCACAAGCTGCGGCTCCTGTAGTTCGGGTGATGGGCGCCGCTTCGGCACTGACCGGTGCCTGGTTGTTGGCGAGCTGATCAGGCTGTCCGGGTGGACGCTGCTAGCGTCCACCCACTTACCGCCAGCCGCCCCTGACCGCAAAGGTCGCTAGGCTGGCGCATTTCGCCTCTCGCCCAGCAGCCATGGCTTTGTCATAGTCGAGGCGTATTAAACCCCTCACTATTTGACTGCCCTGGACCCTGACCATGCTGCGCGTTGCCCGCTTTCTCTCTGCTCCACTGCTATTGCTTGCCATCGCCCTCGGCGTGCTGGCCCTGACCAGCAAACCGGCCCAGCCGGCGGCGGTGCTCAGCAGTTTTGCCGAACAACCACTGGTTATCGCCCACCGTGGCGGCAAAGGCCTATGGCCGGAGAACAGCCTGTTTGCCTTCCAGCGCGCCAGCGCACTGGGCGTGGACATGCTGGAGATGGACCTGCACCTATCCAGTGATGGCGAGCTGGTGGTCATTCACGACAGCACCCTGGAGCGCACCACCAATGGCGAAGGCCCGGTTGCGGCGCTCAGCCTGGAGCAGCTGCAAGCGCTGGATGCTGGCTACAACTGGAGCGCTGATGGCGGCCAGAGCTATCCCTATCGCGGCCAGGGCATTCGCATCCCAAGCTTTGCCGAAGTGCTCGACAGCTTTCCGAATACGCCCAAGGTGATTGAAATCAAGGTACCGGATGTCGGTATGGAAGCGCAGCTGTGTGATGCCCTTGAGGCGCACAAACAACGTGATCAGGTCATCGTCGGCAGCTTTTATGACCGCAGCCTGCAGTTGTTCCGCGAGCAATGCCCAGGCGTGGCCACCTCCGCTGGGCCCGGTTCGGTACGTCTGTTGGTGGCGCTCAACTGGGTCGGCCTGGGCAGTTTGCTGTCGCCCTCTTACCAGGCGCTGCAGATTCCCGAAGCCCACGGTGGCCTGCACGTTGCCAGCCCAAGCCTGCTGAAGACCGCCGCACAGCGCGGGCTTAACGTGCAGCTGTGGACCATCAACGAACAGCCGGACATGCGCCGCCTGCTCGATCTGGGCGCACACGCGCTGATCACCGACTACCCGGACCGCGCCCTGCAGGTACTCGGACGCTCGACGCAGATCAGCGCCCTGGAAGACTAAAAGCCTTTTACGAGCTGCTGCGTCCCAGCCCTACTGTACAAAAAACAACCTAACACGCTCAGGCCACGCCCGCTGTGGCCTGAACGCAAGCGTGCGCAGCTTATCCACAGATCACTCCACAACAACCTGGGATAAGTTATCCACCGCGCACCCCGGCACTGCAGCAAACCCTTGAAATAACGCGATTATTGCTTGACTCGAACCTCTCTAAATGACGTATTTCGAGGTATGTGCAAGCTGTTCAAAAATCGACCAAAGCGCGCAAAGCCTGGCTTTATAAGCCTCTCAGCCAGGCATACCATAGTTATCAACAGCTCTACCCACAGTAGTCGTGGACAACTTCAGCGCTACCCCATAACGCCCTGAATAACCAGGCTAAGCTGTTGTTTATACGATAAATAATTGACTGATCAAAAAGCGTACAGCAGCCGCAAAGAGCCATGCAACTAAGCCTTCAAGCGCCTACGCCCACCTTATCCACAGTTCGCTCCACAGTCTTTGTGCACAACTACCCATGCACCGCCACAAGGGCTGTGCATAACGCCGCTGCGGTTGCTGGCTATGACCCCTATCGAGACAATCAACAGCCCATGTGCCGAGCACAGGCGTAACGTCGCTCCATCAATCACGGAGATACGTCCATGCCACTCAATGACCTGTTACGCAGCCTGCTCGCCGCCTATGCCAATGGTGCTACTGGCAGCAGCGACTAACTTCACAGTCGGTTTTCGTGCACTGCGGCAAACCTGAATTGGCCGCCTATGGCTGATGCGTACTGACTCACGTATAAATCTGCGCACTATCGCCTGCAGTTATGCCGGTGGTTTACCCAAGCAACCGTAGAAAGGAATCCCTCGTATGGCCGGTGCCAGCCTGTTAACCCTGCTCGATGACATCGCCGCCGTTCTCGATGACGTGGCCCTGATGACCAAGGTGGCCGCGAAGAAAACCGCAGGCGTACTGGGTGACGACCTGGCGCTGAATGCCCAGCAGGTCACTGGCGTACGCGCTGAACGTGAACTGCCAGTGGTCTGGGCGGTGGCCAAGGGTTCCTTTCGCAACAAACTGATTCTGGTGCCAGCAGCATTGCTGATCAGTGCCTTTGCCCCCTGGGCGGTAACACCGCTGTTAATGCTCGGCGGTGCGTTCCTCTGCTACGAAGGTTTTGAGAAGCTCGCGCACAAATTTCTGCACAGCAAGGATGAAAGCCAGAGCAAACACGACGAACTGCGCACCGCCGTGGCTGACCCCGCTGTGGATATGTTGGCGTTCGAGCAGGACAAGATCAAAGGCGCGATCCGCACCGACTTTATCCTCTCGGCGGAAATCATCGCCATCACCCTTGGCACGGTCGCCATGGCCAGCTTCGGCAAGCAGGTTGTGGTGCTTTCCGGTATCGCCATTCTGATGACTGCTGGGGTGTATGGCCTGGTGGCGGGCATCGTCAAACTGGATGATGCGGGGCTGTTTCTCAGCCAGCGCAGCGGAGAAGGCCTGATTAACCGCCTGCAACGCAGCCTGGGCCGAGGCCTGCTACTGACAGCGCCGTACTTGATGAAAGGGCTGTCAGTCGTGGGCACGGCGGCAATGTTTATGGTCGGCGGCGGCATCCTCACCCACGGCGTTCATGCCGCGCAGGTGTGGATCGACCAGTTGGCGCAGAGCGTGGCTGCCAGCAGTGGAGTGCTGGCAGCCCTGTTGCCCACCCTGCTGAATGCTGGGATCGGAGTCATTGCCGGGGCCATTACCTTGCTGCTGGTAAGCCTAGCAACCCGCGCCTGGAAAGCCGTCAAAAGCTAACCTGGCAAGGGCAGCACCGTCACCTGCACCTCGGGGTCGTGGCTGCCGCCGCCGAGAATGACCCCGCGCAGCGGCGATACATCAGCAAAATCGCGGCCCCAGGCCAGGGTGATGTGTTCGAGCGCCGGGCGGATATTGTTGGTCGGGTCGAAATCCACCCAGCCGTGCTGCGGGCAATACACCGAGATCCAGGCGTGTGAAGCATCGGCGCCGATCAACCGCGGCTGGCCAGGCGGCGGCTGGGTCAGCAGGTAGCCGCTGACATAACGCGCCGAAAGTCCCATGGAGCGCAGGCAAGCGAGCATCAGGTGGGCGAAGTCCTGGCACACGCCGCGACGTTCCTCCAACACCTGCAGCAGCGGCGTGGCCACCTGGGTGGCCGCGGCATCGAAGCTGAACTCGGCAAAGATCTTCTGCATCAACCCAGCCACCGCCGCCAGCAATGGCCGGCCGGGGCTAAAGCAATCCGCCGCGTAATCGGAAAACACCTGTTTGAGGTGCACATAGGGCGATTCGAAACGAAAGCGCGTCGCCTCCAGCACCCCAGGCAGCAACGCCTGACCGCTGTAGCGCAGCGCCGTGCAGGCCTCTTCCCAGGGCGGCGACGCCTGCAGATCCAGCGCAGGGCGCGCCAGCACCTCGACCTGCAGGCGCGCGCTGACCTTGAGCTCGTCATGCGGGCGCTCGAACACCAGGCGAGTCAGCGGGTTGCCGAATACATCCAGAGCATCCTGGCGCCTGCACGGCTGTGGGCTGACCTGCAGCTGCTGGTTGTGATTACGCTGCCAGGGGCAAGCGCGCGGCCACAGGTGCGCCAGTTGTTGGGCCAGCGACACCGGACTGGCGTAGCGATAATGGGTGTCGTGAAGAATCTGGTAGCGGGCGCTGCTCATGAGGATTGCGTCCGCTGGCTGGCATCGACATGCACGAAAAAGCGCAGGCCCAAGCGATCAGAAATTTCCGCACTGGCCTGGCTGATGCTTTCCAGCAGCGCGGACAAGCCGTCGAGCACTTCCTGCACACTGGCCGCGCCAAACAGCGGATTCTCCAGGCTGGCCAGGCTAAAGCGCGCCAGCTGCCCTTCCAGGTGTTTCAGCCGGCGCTCGCTGGGTAGCTCGAAACGCTCGCCCAGGCGCGATAGCGAGCGCAGCAGAGTACGCACCTGAAACAGCACCGCATGCGGGTTCTGCTCATCCAGCAGCAACAGGTCGAGCACTGGAATCAGCTGCGCCGAGGCCAGGTAGCGGGTGCGGTAGGTGATGCTGCTGTTACCCAGCTCCAGCAGCCACTCCAACGCCGACTGATCCTGCGCCGCGCTGCTACGCAGAAAATTCGCCAGGCTGTCACAGAGAAACTGCAGGCGCTCAATGCAGCGGCCAATCATCAGAAAACGCCAGCCATCATCGCGGGTCATGTCATCCAGGGCAAAGCCTGACAGCGCCGCCAGCGACAGCAGCAGACGGTCGAGAAAATCCAGTAACTCGCCGAAGTCGGCCTGCTCGCTGCTCAGCCCCTGGGCCTCACGCTGCAACTCCAGCAAGGCCTGCCAGTTAGCCTGGGACAGCTTGCCACGCACGCTGCCAGCCACCCACTGCAGGCGCTGCAGATTGCCGCGCAGGCTGTCCGACCAATCCTCGCCGAGCAGTGCTTCAAGCAGGCGCGCTTGTAGCTCGCCACTCTCGGCATCCGGCAACAAGCCAAGGCTCTCGGCCAGGCTCAGGGCGGTTTGCAGGGCCTGAGGGTCATCGTCGTCATCGACATAGCGCGCCAGCATGATGCGCAGCAGCCGCGCGCCGTCCTCGCAGCGTTCGCTGTAACGACCAAACCAATAGAGGTTTTCCACCACTCTTGAGGGCAGATAAGGGTCGCTGCGTACCAGATCGGCCACCCCCAGCGGGCGCAGCCATTGCCAGGGCTCGCCGCCACCATGCCGCTCGCCGAGCACCCAGGTGTCCTTGCTGGCACCACCGCGCTGCATCGACACCACTTCGGCGTCGGCATCGGCGGCGACTCGGGTCAGGCCGCCAGGCATCACCCGATACCCCTCGGCGCTGGCCACGGCGAATACCCGCATACCGATGGCACGTGGCGCCAACTGGCCTTCCTCAGGCTGCCAGACCGGCGCCTGCGACAGTTGCGCCAACGCCTGAGCGACATAGGCGTATGGCCGCGCCTTGAGGCGCTCGGCCAGCTCGGCGCGCTGGGTATCATCCAGATCACGGCCAAACACCGGAGTAAAACTCTGTGAGGGAAAGCTGGCGCGCACCAGCAGCTCATCGAGCTGCTCAAGGGCTTTGTCCAGCACCGGCGGCTCGCCGCACCACCAGCTCGCGATACTCGGCAGCAGCAGTTCTTCGCCCAGCAGTTTTTCTGCGATGGCTGGGAGAAAGCCCGGCAGTCCCGGGGACTCCAACACGCCGCTGCCGAGGGCATTGGCCACCAGCACATTGCCTTGGCGCACCGCTTCCAGCAGGCCGGGCACGCCAAGGGCCGAGTCAGTACGCAGCTCCAACGGGTCGCAGAAATCATCATCCAGACGGCGCAGCACAGCATGTATGCGGCGCAAACCGGCCAAGGTTTTCAGGTAGACCTTGGCGTCACGTACGGTCAGGTCGCTGCCTTCCACCAGCGGGTAGCCGAGCTGGCGCGCCAGGTACAGGTGCTCGAAATAACTCTCGTTGAATCGCCCAGGCGTAAGCAGCACCACCAGCGGCGTTTCTCCATCAGCCGGAGCCTGACGTGCCAATGTGTCCTGCAAAGTACGGAAGAAACCGGCCAGGTACTGCACGCGCAGGTCACGGTACAACTCGGGAAAGGCGCGCGAGACAATCTGCCGGTTTTCCAGCGCATAACCGGCGCCGGAGGGCGCCTGGGTACGGTCGGCGGTGACCCACCAGCGGCCATCCGGGGCGCGGGCCAGGTCCACCGCATACAGATGCAGATAGGTTCCGCCAGGCGGCTGCACGCCCTGGCAAGGCCACAGGTAGTTGTTATGGCCAAACACCAGCTCGGCGGGTAACAGGCCATCGGCCAGCAGCTGCTGCGGGCCATACAGATCAGCCAGCACGGCATTCAACAAACCCGCGCGCTGCGCCACGCCGGCGGCGATCTGCTGCCACTCTTCGGCCGGAATCAGGTTGGGCAGCAGGTCCAGCTCCCATGGCCGGTCGGCGCCATCGGGGTCGGCGTAGACGTTGTAGGTCACGCCGTTTTCCTGAATCTGCCGCGCCAACAGGGCCTGGCGCTGAGCCAGCTGCGCCGGGCTGCTGCGCTGTAAACGCTCCAGCAACAGGCGCCAATGCGGACGCACCAGTCCATCAGCGTCTACCAGTTCGTGGTAAGCCCCTGGCGTCAGGGGGGAGTCGGCAAGCAGGTCGGGCATGGCAGGCTCGATAAATGGCAGCGCTCCCATCGCCACTTGTATGGAGGGAGTGATAATCCTCTCCAGACAAGCGGCGCTGGGATTAAACGAGGCGCAAATCCAGGGTCATGGGCATTTCATTATTATTGATCGGAGCCAACGCCGGGCGCTTGCCGGGACTGTGGCCCAGGCGGAAGAAGCGCGCCAGGCGCCGACTCTCGGCTTCAAAGGCATTGACCGGCAGGCTGTCGTAATTGCGTCCGCCGGGATGGGCGACATGATACTGGCAACCGCCCAGGGAGCGGCTCATCCAGCTGTCCACCAGATCGAAGACCAGCGGCGCATGTACCTCGATGGTCGGGTGCAGGCAGTTGGCCGGCTGCCAGGCGCGGAAACGCACGCCGCCGACAAATTCGCCGACCTTGCCGGTAGGCCGCAGCGGCACCGGTACGCCGTTGCAGGTCAGTACATAGCGATCGCTCGGCAGCCCGCTGAGCTTGACCTGCATGCGTTCCAGCGAGGAGTCGACATAACGCACCGTACCGCCGCCACCGCCCTCTTCGCCCAACACATGCCAGGGCTCCAGCGCCTGACGCAGTTCCAGTTCGATGCCTTTGACGTTGAAGTCGCCGGACTTGGGGAAGCGGAACTCGAAGTGCGGGGCAAACCACTCGCTGTGCAGACGGTAGCCACAGCCGTCTAATTCCTGCAGCACGTCGGTAAAATCCTGCTCGATAAAGTGTGGCAGCAGGTAGCGGTCATGCAGCTCGGTGCCCCAGCGCACCAGCCGCGCCGGCTTGTAGGGCTCGCGCCAGAAACGGGCGATCAACGCGCGGATCAGCAACTGCTGGGCCAGGCTCATTTGCGCATGGGGTGGCATTTCGAAGGCGCGCAGCTCCAGCAGGCCGAGACGCCCGGAGGCCGAGTCCGGCGAATACAGCTTGTCGATACAGAACTCGGAGCGATGGGTGTTACCGGTCACGTCCACTAACAGGTTGCGCAGCAGGCGGTCGACCAGCCAGGGCTGACAATCGCGCCCCACTTCGGGCATTTGCGCGAAGGCAATTTCCAACTCGTACAGGGCATCGTTACGCGCTTCGTCGATGCGAGGTGCCTGCGAAGTCGGGCCGATAAACAGGCCACTGAACAGGTAGGACAGCGATGGATGGTTGTGCCAGTAGCTGATCAGGCTGCGCAGCAGGTCCGGCCGACGCAGAAACGGCGAATCCGCCGGGGTCGCGCCACCGAGTACAAAGTGGTTACCGCCCCCGGTGCCGGTATGGCGGCCGTCGATCATGAACTTCTCGCTGGACAGGCGGCATTCGCGGGCCTGTTCGTAAAGAAACTCGGTACGCTCGACCAGCTCATCCCAACTGGCGGCCGGGTGGATATTGACCTCGATCACGCCAGGGTCCGGAGTCACCCGAAAGAACTGCAAGCGCGGGTCCTGCGGTGGCTCGTAGCCTTCCAGCAGCACCGGGCATTTCAGCTCGGCGGCGGTGGCTTCGATGGCAGCCACCAGTTCCAGGTAATCCTCCAGGCGCACCAGCGGCGGCATAAACAGATAGAGCTTGCCCTCACGCGGTTCGGCGCACAGCGCAGTACGCACGATGCCGGCAGCCGATTGACCGAGTAGCGGACGTTTGCCGCTGCCATTCTGACTGCCCGTCCAAACACCACGCACCTGCGGCTTGATCTGCGCCGCAGCCGGCAGTGGCGCGAAGTGCTGGCTCGGATCTTCCGGGGTCACGTAGGGGTAATCGGCTTCGCTGACCCAGGGCTGTGAGTCCAGCGGCAGGCGGTAGCCCATCGCCGAATCACCTGGTATCAGCCGACAATGCTGGTCACGCAGGAACCAGCTGCCGCTTTGCCAGCCCAGCTGCTTGGCGTGCCGAGCCAACGGCAGGATATGCCCGACCACTTTATCCAGGCCTTGCTCGAAGACTTTGCGCAGGCGCTCGCGCTCCAGCGGGTCGGCCAGGCGCGGGTCTTCAGCGGTAACGTTGCTGGGTAAGCGCTGCTCACGCCAGAGGTAATAAAAGCGGTCCTCATAAGCCGGCACACAAGATTTACCGTCCACGCCCAAGCGCTCGGCCAGCAGCGTGAGGAAATCCGCAGCCTTGGCGGCGTCGACGGCATAGTCCTGCTGCTCATCGGCATACAGCGCCGGGTTGTGCCAGATCGGCTCACCGTCACGTCGCCAATAGGCATTCAGCGACCAGCGTGGCAGCTGCTCACCGGGGTACCACTTGCCCTGGCCAAAATGCACCAGCGCTTCTGCCGCGTAATGCTCACGCAGGCGATGAAACAGCTCGGTGGCCAGGCGACGCTTGTTCGGCCCCAGGGCGGCGGTGTTCCACTCAGGGTCATCGGGGTAGTCCAGTGCGACAAAGGTTGGCTCGCCGCCCATGGTCAGGCGTACGTCCTGGGCCTGCAGATCGTCATCTATTTTCTGGCCGAGGCCGACAATCGCCTGCCACTGCTCGTCGCTGTAGGGTTTGCTGACGCGCGGCGCTTCCCAGATACGCTCGACCCACATTTCATGGCTGAACTCACACTCGCTCTCATCCACGCCGCCACTGATCGGCGCCGCCGAGGACGGTTCGGGGCTGCAGGCCAGCGGAATATGACCTTCGCCAGCGAACAGGCCGCTGGTAGGGTCCAAGCCAATCCAGCCGGCACCGGGCAGGTAAACCTCGCACCAGGCATGCAGGTCGGTGAAATCCACCTCGGTGCCGGAGGGGCCATCGAGGGATTTCACATCGGCTTTCAGTTGGATCAGGTAACCGGAAACAAAGCGCGCCGCCAGGCCCAGGTGGCGGAATAGCTGCACCAGCAGCCAGGCCGAATCGCGACACGAACCGGAGGCCTTCTCCAGGCTTTCTTCCGGGGTTTGCACTCCCGGCTCCAGGCGGATCAGGTAGCCGATGTCAGTGGACAGGCGCTGATTCAGCGCTACCAGAAAGTCCACGCTCGGCAGTGGCGTGCGCTCGATGCTGGCCAGGTACTTGGCAAACTGCTTACCGGCCGGCAGTTTGACCAGATAGGGCGCCAGCTCCAGTTGCTCGCCAGCGGTGTAGGCGAAGGGGATTTTCTCGGCGTAGGGTTCGAGGAAGAAATCGAAGGGGTTAAACACCGCCATTTCGGCGACCAAATCGACCTCGATTTTCAGCTCGCGGGTCTTCTCCGGAAACACCAGGCGCGCCAGGTAGTTACCCTGGGGGTCCTGCTGCCAGTTGATAAAGTGCTCGCCCGGCTCGACCTTCAACGCGTAGGACAGAACCCGGGTACGGCTGTGCGGTGCAGGGCGCAGGCGCACGACCTGCGGGCCAAGGTTGACGGCGCGGTCGTAGCGGTAGTGGCTGACATGGTGCAAGGCGATATGAATCGACACAGCGGGCCTCCTGCGAGCCTGGACGATAACCAGGCAGCGCAAGACTTATGCCAGTGGCCCACACCTGCACTGCCGCGGCCTGGCGTACTCTCCCGCCACTGACGCGCACCACAACAGGGCTAGGCATGCCCCACACCTGCCGCAGCGCACGAAAACAGGTCGCCCCTTGATCGCATGGCGTCTGCAAAACCGTGGGAGGGGCCAGGCGGCGATCCGCTTTAGCCGCGACAACAGCTCGCCGCTACGACTGCATGGATGCAGGAGGTAGAGCGAAGCAGGATGCCAAAGCCGAAAGCCCCCTACACCTCCTAGCCCGTAAAAGGGATAACTCAGCAATCCCCTTGCAGGCTGGCAATCCAGCGCTGCAGCACCTCGACGCCTTTGGCATGCACGGTGGAGCGGCCCAACTCCGGCATCATGATGCTTGGGTCGACACTTTCCACGCGAAACAGCAGCACCGATTTGTCCGGCTGCCCCGGGTGAATATCCACCAAGCGGTCGCCCGAGCCTTTACCCGCCGCCACCGGTTGTTTGCACAGGCCGTAACTGATGCCGATGGCCGTGTCGGGGTTAAGCAATAGCCCTGAGGTACGCCCCGGCCCCTTGGGGTTGTGGCAGTGGCTGCAGTTGGCATCCAGATAACTGCGCGCCTGCTTTTCCAGGCTCTCACCACTGCGCGGCGTCGGCCATAGGGCGTTTTGCGGCACGCCCTGCAACTCGGCTGGCACACCGTGCAGACGGCCCTGCTGCTGCCAGTGCTGCAACTGGTTATGGGTGCCATCGGCGTAGGCAAAGTCCTTGTTCAAGTGACGCGCTTTGGGCCCCAGCGGGTTGACGCCCTGCCCTGCACGCTCCTCATGGCAACCGGCGCACTGGTTGGCATCCGGTACCTGGTAGGCCACTGGCTGGGTCTTACCCTCGGCATCCAGCAGGCTCAGCTCGCGGCTGTCGCCTGCCCACTCCAGATGCGCCTCCTGTTGTTGTTCATCCCACACATAGGGCAGCGCTATCCAGCCATCCTGCTGTTTAAGCAGGATGCGTGTCTCAATCAACTGCACCCGCGCCAGCTCCAGGCCGCGTTGCGGGTCGCGATCATCCTGCTCGTTGAGCAGCAGACGGCCCTGGCCGTCTTTGGGGTAGTAGAAGGTCTTGCTCAGCACCGTGCCGAGCGGGTAATCGAAATGCGCCTCGGCATAGGTCGCCGCCGTACCCGCAGGCATCCACACACTGCGCAGCTTGTGCGCGTAGTCGGTAAACAGCGGGGTATTCAGGTCATAGGGCAGCGCATCGGCAATCGGCGCGATAAAACCATCGGCGCGCTGCAGCATGCCCCATTCGCTGAGTTTTTCCGGGTAGCTGTCACCTTGCGGCAGGTACAGCGGGGTCGATTGCTGCTCGCAGCCGACGAGGAACAGCAGCACTCCCAGCAACAGACGACGCATCAGGCCCCCTGGTCGGCATCAGCCGAGGCCAGCTTCACCGCCGGCAGCGGCGGCAGGCTGCACCGGTAGTCGGCCATTTCGGTGCTGATGTTCTTGTAGTTATTCGGCGCATCAACGTTGATCATCCCCGCATCGCCGTTATTGATGCAGATCGCCCGGTCAGCCGGCAGCTTGCCATCCACCAGGATGTCGAGGTTGACGAAGCCGTCCCAGAGAATGTCCGGCAGGCGACCATTCAAGCCGAACTGGCTGACTTTCAGGGCTTTCAGTTCCAGATGATCCGGGCTGTCGCCACCAGGGCCGAAGCGGTTGCCGTGGATATGGATGCCTTCGGGATAGGGGTCGAAGTTCTCGGCGGTGGAAAGGTCGGTATACCCGGTGCTGAAGTAGCTGCTGATGATCACGTTGGCGGTCTTGTGGTCGCCAATATCGTTGTCGAACACCTCGACATCGTCATTGGAGTTGATCACCACACCGGAGCCTGCCGGCACGCTGGCCACGGGCGTGCCCTTGTGGCCAAAGTTCTTGTGATTGTTACCTTCGATCTTGTTGCGGAATACCCGCGTCACCCGCCCGGCCTGCGGTAGGTTGGGCATGTTGAACACCAGAATGCCGCCGGTATTGCCGGTGGCGACGTTGTCATACACGTCGGCGTCGATGGTGTTCTCGATCTCGATGCCGGCGACGTTGCGCTCGGCGCGGCTGTTGCGCACCACCACGTTGCGCGACTGGCCGACATAGATGCCAGCATCGGATGCGCCAATGGCCACCGCGCCGTCGATCAGGGTGTTTTCGGTCTGCACCGGGTAGATGCCGTAGGCGCCATTCTCGGTGGCCGGGCCGTTGGTCCACTCGGTGCGCACGCGGCGGATGATGATGTTCTTGCCACCCACTACTTTCAGCGAATCACCCAGGGTGTCCTCGAAGGCGATGTCTTCGATGGTGAAATCCGAAGCGTCCACCAGCAGGCCTTCGGCGCCGGACTTCTGCCCCTTGAAGCTGAGGATGGTCTTGTCCATGCCTGCGCCCTTAATGGTCACACCGCTGACTTTCAGGCTCAGGCTGCGGTCGAGCTGGTAGGTGCCAGCAGGAATCTCGATCACGCTGCCAGGCTTGGCCTTGATCAGTTGGGTCTGCAGGTCTTTCTGGAAGTCCAGATCGGCCACCGGAGCCGGTTCTTCGCTGCAGGCGGCAAGCAGCACGGACAGGGCAAGCAGGGAAAGCGGGGCAAGGCGCATGGCAATCTCCAGCGTTTTTCTTATTAAGTGGAACGATAGTACCAATTAATAAGAAAAAACCAAGCCCCGCACACGCGTAACCCACGCCGCCCGAGCAATAGCCCAGAGCGCCACGCATCCGTTACCATCGCCGGCAATTAAGCGAAGAGATGCAGCATGTATATCTATCGATTGGTGCTGATCCTGGTGGTGGGGATCTACCTGTTCTCCCCAGCCATCATGGACTGGTGGATCGACCCCAATGGGGCCTGGTACCGCCCCTACCTGCTGTGGCTGATCCTGATCGTCGTGACTTTTATTCTGCAGAGCCAGCGTGATGCCGATGAACTCTGACTTGCTGTGGCGCGACGTGCGTGACCGCTCCTTACCCTTCTTCGCTGCAGAGCCAACGTGATGCTGACGAGCTTTAGCCTGAGCCAGCTGATCCTGATCAGCGCTGCCTATCTTCTGATTCTGTTCGGCGTGGCCTGGATCAGTGAACACGGCCTGATTCCACGCTGGGTGATCCGCCACCCACTGACCTACACCCTGTCACTCGGCGTCTATGCCAGCGCCTGGGCCTTCTACGGCACGGTAGGGCTGGCTTATCAGTACGGTTATGGCTTCCTTGCCAGTTACCTGGGGGTTTCCGGGGCGTTTCTGCTGGCACCGGTGCTGCTCTACCCGATTCTGCGGATCACCCGCACCTACCAGCTGTCATCCCTAGCGGACCTATTCGCCTTCCGTTTTCGCAGCACCTGGGCCGGCGCCCTGACCACGGTGTTTATGCTGGTTGGCGTGCTGCCGTTGCTGGCCCTGCAGATTCAGGCGGTGGCCGACTCCATCGGCATTCTCACCCGCGAGCCGGTGCAGGAGCGCGTGGCGCTGGCCTATTGCGGGCTGATCATTCTGTTCACCATCCTGTTTGGCGCGAGGCATATCGCCACCCGCGAGAAACACGAAGGCCTGGTGTTCGCCATTGCCTTCGAGTCAGTGGTCAAGCTGGTGGCGATCAGCGTGATCGGCCTGTACGCACTGTATGGCGTATTCGACGGCCCGCAGGACCTGCAATCCTGGCTGGTGCAAAACCAGTCGTCGCTAACCAGCCTGCACACGCCGCTGCAGGAAGGTCCGTGGCGCACCCTGCTGCTGGTGTTCTTCGCCTCGGCCATCGTCATGCCGCACATGTATCACATGACCTTTACCGAAAATCTCAACCCGCGCGCCATGGTCAGCGCCAGCTGGGGGCTGCCGCTGTTTCTGCTGCTGATGAGCCTGGCGGTACCGCTAATTCTCTGGGCCGGGCTGAAACTCGGCGCGACCACCAACCCGGAGTACTTCACCCTCGGCGTCGGCATTGCGGTCAACAGCCAGACCCTGGCACTGATTGCCTATGTCGGCGGCCTGTCGGCCTCCAGCGGTTTGATCATTGTCACCACCCTGGCGCTGTCCGGCATGGTGCTCAACCATGTGGTGTTACCGCTGTATCAGCCGCCGTCGGAGGGCAATATCTACCGCTGGCTGAAGTGGACACGCCGCGCGCTGATCCTACTGATCATCATGGCCGGTTACGGCTTCTATCTGTTGCTCGGCGCCGAACAGGACCTGGCCAACCTGGGCATCGTCGCCTTCGTCGCCACCCTGCAATTTCTCCCAGGCGTACTCTCGGTGCTGTACTGGCCGACCGCCAACCGCAAAGGCTATATCGCCGGGTTGCTGGCGGGGGTCGGCGTGTGGGTAGTGAGCATGCTGTTGCCGATGCTCGGCAATCTACAGGGGCTGTACCTGCCCTGGTTCAACGTCATCTATGTGCTGGATGACAGCAGCTGGCACCTGGCGGCCATCGGCTCGCTGGCGGCCAACGTACTGGTATTCACCTTGGTGTCGCTGTTCACCGAAGCCAGCCCGGAAGAAAAAAGCGCCGCCGAAGCCTGCGCCGTGGATAACGTGCGCCGCCCGCAACGCCGTGAGCTGCTGGCCGCATCACCGCAGGAGTTTGCCGCGCAACTGGCCAAACCTCTAGGGGCGAAAACCGCCCAGCATGAAATAGAACAGGCGCTGCGCGATCTGCATCTGCCATTCGATGAAGGCCGCCCCTATGCCCTGCGCCGCCTGCGTGACCGCATTGAGGCCAATCTCTCCGGGCTGATGGGCCCCAGCGTGGCCCAGGACATCGTCGAAACCTTCCTGCCTTATAAAGCTGGCAGCGAAACCTATGTGACTGAGGATATCCACTTTATCGAGAACCGCCTGGAGGACTACCACTCGCGCCTCACGGGCCTTGCGGCGGAACTCGATACCCTGCGCCGCTACCACCGCCAGACCCTGCAAGAGCTGCCCATGGGTGTCTGCTCGCTGGCCAAGGATCAGGAGATCCTGATGTGGAACAAGGCCATGGAAGAACTCACCGAAATCCCCGCGCAGCGCGTAGTCGGCTCGCGCCTGAATACCCTCGGCGAACCGTGGCGCGGCCTACTGCAGAACTTTATTGAACTGCCCGACGAGCACTTGCACAAACAGCGCCTTGCCCTCGACGGCCAAACCCGCTGGCTCAACCTGCACAAGGCGGCCATCGACGAGCCCCTGGCGCCCGGTAACAGCGGCCTGGTGCTGCTGGTTGAAGACCTCACCGAAACCCAGATGCTCGAAGACAAGCTGGTGCATTCCGAACGCCTGGCCTCCATCGGTCGTCTAGCCGCCGGGGTAGCCCACGAGATCGGCAACCCGATCACCGGCATCGCCTGCCTGGCGCAGAACCTGCGCGAAGAGCGCGAAGGCGACAGCGAGCTGACCGAGATCAGTGAGCAAATCATCGAACAAACCAAGCGCGTGTCGCGCATCGTCCAGTCACTGATGAGTTTTGCCCATTCTGGCAGCCACCAGAACAGCGAGGAGCCGGTTTGCCTAGCCCAGGTCGCCCAGGATGCCATCGCCCTGCTGGCCCTCAACCGGCGTAGCGTTGAGGTGGAGTTTTTCAACCTCTGCGATTCCGACCATTGGGTGGTCGGCGATCCGCAACGCTTGGCCCAGGTGCTGATCAACCTGCTATCGAACGCCCGTGATGCCTCACCGCCGGGCAGCGCGATCCGGGTCAAAAGCGAACGTTTCGAGCACACCATTGACCTGATCGTCGAGGACGAAGGCAGCGGCATTCCCAAAGCGATCATTGACCGTTTGTTCGAACCCTTCTTCACCACCAAGGACCCAGGCAAAGGTACGGGACTGGGCCTTGCACTGGTCTATTCGATCGTGGAAGAGCATTATGGACAGATAACAATCGACAGCCCGGCCGACCCCGAGCTTCAACGCGGCACCCGCATTAGGGTCAGCCTGCCGAGGCATGTCGAGGCGACGTCCATAGCGACTTAAACCAGCTACCAGCGAGCATGCCTGCCAGGCCCCTTGGTCCAGCGGCATGCCCCGAGACCGTCGAGAGACCGAATTGATGCCTCATATTTTGATCGTCGAAGACGAAACCATTATCCGCTCTGCCTTGCGTCGCCTGCTGGAACGTAACCAATACGAAGTCAGCGAAGCCGGCTCGGTGCAGGAAGCGCAAGAGCGCTTCAGCATCCCCAGCTTTGATCTGATTGTCAGTGACCTGCGCCTGCCAGGTGCGCCCGGCACCGAGCTGATCAAGCTTGGTCAAGGCACCCCGGTGCTGATCATGACCAGCTACGCCAGCCTGCGCTCGGCAGTCGATTCGATGAAAATGGGCGCGGTCGATTACATCGCCAAACCCTTCGACCACGACGAAATGCTCCAGGCCGTGGCACGCATCCTGCGCGATCACCAGCAAATCAAAAGTGCACCCGCTCGTGCCGCAGGCACGGCGAAAGCCAGCGCCGACAAAGTGGTGGACAACAGCAACGGCGAAATCGGCATCATCGGCTCCTGCCCGGCCATGCAGGAGATGTACAGCAAGATCCGCAAGGTCGCGCCCACCGACTCCAACGTGCTGATTCAAGGGGAATCAGGCACCGGTAAAGAACTGGTTGCCCGCGCCCTGCACAACCTCTCGCGCCGCGCCAAGGCGCCGCTGATTTCGGTGAACTGCGCAGCCATCCCGGAGTCGTTGATCGAATCCGAACTGTTCGGCCATGAGAAAGGCGCCTTTACCGGTGCCAGCGCCGGCCGTGCGGGCCTGGTTGAAGCCGCCGACGGTGGCACCTTATTCCTCGATGAAATCGGGGAGCTGCCCCTGGAGGCCCAGGCACGCCTGCTGCGCGTGCTGCAGGAAGGCGAGATTCGCCGGGTCGGCTCAGTGCAGTCACAGAAGGTCGATGTGCGCCTGATCGCCGCGACCCACCGCGACCTGAAAACCCTGTCGAAAATCGGCCAGTTCCGTGAAGACCTGTATTACCGCTTGCACGTGATCGCCCTGAAACTGCCACCACTGCGTGAGCGCGGGGCGGACGTGATCGAAATTGCCCGCGCCTTCCTGATTCGTCAGAGCACTCGTCAGGGCCGTCTCGACCTGAGCTTTGCCAATGATGCCGAACAGGCCATTCGTCATTACCCCTGGCCAGGAAACGTGCGCGAGCTGGAGAATGCCATCGAGCGTGCGGTAATTCTCTGTGAAGGCAGCAGCATTTCCGCCGAGCTGCTGGGCATCGACATCGAACTGGATGACCTGGAAGACGACTTCACTGGCCTGCCTGCGCAAAGCGGCGGCCTAGGCCATGAGTCGAGCGAACCAACCGAAGACCTGTCACTGGAAGATTACTTTCAGCACTTCGTTCTGGAACATCAGGACCACATGACCGAGACCGAACTGGCACGCAAACTCGGCATCAGCCGCAAATGTTTGTGGGAACGCCGCCAGCGCCTGGGCATTCCACGGCGCAAGTCCTCGGGCGCAACCGCAGGCTAGAGCGCCGCAGCTGGGTGACAGATGTGTGCGAAAAAGGTTCCATAGCCTGTTACCCATTCAACACTTAGTAACAAAAGCCGGGTCTTATGGTAACGAGAACCCGGCTTTTTTATGCCGCACCAGCATCCTCACCGTAGCTCAACCCCCTGTTTTAAAAGGAATTGCAAAAACTGGCACGGGTTCTGCTTTACTACTAGCACAACAACAATAACAAGCACGCTCCAAACCTAATAAAAATAAGACGTACCGACTCCAGCACAATAAAAACAACAACGCGGAGGCGCAGCTAACTGATTCTTTTGGAAAGGAATTGCCTTTGGGGTTCGCCCCAAAACCTGGCTGAGAATAATAAAACTGCCCTAAGGCAGCGCCAGAACTGGTTGGGTCACTGTGTGATCATGGCAGCATCAGCATTCAAAGCAATCCGTTTGCTCTTGATTCCCAGCTTGGGAAAGTTTCCAAAAGTCCTTGACTGGATGGAACGGGCAAATCAACAAAAACAACAAGCCCGCCATAATAATAAAAACAGAGCACGCACCAATTTGGGGGGGAGCTTCGGCTCCCCCAGTAGCTTCAAACTCCCCGACTGCAACAGTCTCTCGCCGTTTCCTGCATCAAACCCCGACTCAATGCTAGAATCCGCGCCATTCCTGCGGCCGGCATATACTCTGGCCAGTCATTTAGTCAAACAGTGCCTCCCATGCTGAAAAAGCTGTTCAAGTCCTTTCGTAGCCCTATTCGTCGCGGCAACCACTCGCACAGCACGCCTGAAGTGCTTAGCAGTAGCCAGCACCCTATCGAGCGCGGTGAAATCAGCCGTTATGCCATCAGCGTCGTCGAGCGCCTGCAGCAAGCTGGCTATCAGGCCTATCTGGTCGGAGGCTGCGTACGCGACCTGCTGCTAGACATCGAGCCCAAAGATTTCGACGTAGCCACCAGCGCGACACCGGAGCAAGTGCGTGCTGAGTTCCGTAATGCACGGGTTATCGGCCGTCGCTTCAAGCTGGTTCACGTGCATTTCGGTCGCGAAATCATCGAGACGGCAACCTTCCGCGCCAATCACCCCGAAGGCGATGAGGACGAAAACAGCAATCTGTCTTCACGTAACGAGAGTGGGCGTATCCTGCGCGATAACGTGTATGGCAGCCTGGAAGACGATGCCCAGCGCCGCGACTTCACCATCAATGCGCTGTATTACGACCCGAGTACCGAGCGCATCCTCGATTACGCCAACGGCGTGCACGACATCCGTAACCACCTGATCCGCCTGATCGGTGACCCAACCCAGCGCTACCAGGAAGACCCGGTGCGTATGTTGCGCGCGGTGCGTTTTGCCGCCAAGCTGGATTTCGACATCGAAAAACACAGTGCCGCACCGATCTACAAGCTGGCTCCACTGCTCGGCGGCATCCCCGCCGCGCGCCTGTTCGATGAAGTGCTCAAGCTGTTCCTCGCCGGCTACGCGGTGTACACCTACGAGCTGCTGGTGGATTACGGCCTGTTCGGCCAGCTGTTCCCCGCCAGCGCCGAAGCGCTGAAGCTCAACCCGGACTACACCGACCAGTTGATCCGTAATGCCTTGGACAGCACCGATCTGCGCATCCATCAGGGCAAGACGGTTACTCCGGCGTTCCTCCTAGCTGCACTGCTGTGGCCAGCTCTGCCGGCCCGCGTGATCAAGCTGCAGGATCGCGGCATGCCGCCGATCCCGGCCATGCAGGAAGCCGCTCACGAACTGATCAGCGAGCAATGCCAGCGTATCGCCGTGCCGAAACGCTTCACCATGCCGATCCGCGAAATCTGGGATATGCAGGAACGCCTGCCGCGCCGCAGCGGTAAACGCGCCGATATGCTGCTGGAAAACCCGCGCTTCCGTGCCGGTTACGATTTCCTTCTGCTGCGTGAAAGCGCTGGCGAGGAAACCGGTGGTCTCGGTGACTGGTGGACCCGTTATCAAGACGTCAGCGACAGCGAACGCCGCAATATGATCCGCGACCTCAGCAACAAGGACGATGGCCCAGGCGCCCCCCGCAAGCGCAAGCGCAACAACAGCAAGCGCAAACGCGGCCCGGCGAGCGATAGCTCAAGCAGCCCTGCCAGCGAATAATGGAACGCGTCTATATCGGCCTGGGCAGCAACCTGGCCACACCGCTCGAGCAACTGCGCAGCGCCCTGGCCGCCCTGGCCGCGCTGCCGCACACCCGCCTGATCGCCCAGTCATCCTTCTATAGCAGCGACCCATTGGGTCCTGCGGATCAACCGCGCTATGTAAATGCCGTGGCGGCACTGGACACTGAGCTCAGTCCATTGGCCCTGCTGGATGCCTTGCAGACGATCGAACTCGAGCAAGGCCGTACACGCAAGGCAGAACGCTGGGGGCCGCGCACTCTCGACCTGGATATCCTGCTGTTCGGCGAACGCCGACTGGATGAACCACGCCTGACCGTGCCGCACTACCACATGCATGCCCGCGCCTTTGTCCTCTACCCGCTGGCCGAAATCGCCCCCACGCTAAACCTGCCAGACGGCCGCCCCTTGCGCGAGCTGCTCGCGGCCTGCCCCTTCGAAGGCCTAGAGCGCCTGCCTGCATCTGAGACCGTCACCAGCGAAGACTAGACCAGGCAAAAGCAGGCAATAAACGGAGTCCTCGTCCGTACATGAGCATTTGACTCGCTGCGCCCTCACTGGAGCTGCGCTGAGGCGCGTTCAGCTTATCGCTGCGAGCCTGCTTTTATCGCCGTCTAAGCGAGCGCAGCAGGTTTCATTGGCGGTAACGCCAGTAACAGGCCGGTAACACCTGCAATTGACTTCGAGCTCCCCCATCAGGACTATAGGCGTCCCGTTGCCCCGCACCGGTGCAATTCGAGGCCAATGCAGGCCAACTTGAAGCAGCACAACTGCTGACTGAACGCCTGAGTGAGGACAGTTTTCATGCCTGATGTAACCCTGACCACCCTGCAAAGCCTCAAGCAGAGCGGCGAGAAGATCGCCATGCTGACCTGCTACGACGCCACGTTCGCCCAGACGGCCTGCCAGGCCGGTGTCGATGTGCTGCTGGTGGGCGATTCCCTCGGCATGGTCTTGCAAGGCCATGACAGCACACTGCCCGTCACTGTCGCCGAGATGGCGTACCACACCGCCAGCGTCAAACGTGGCAACCAGGGCGCGCTGATCCTCGCCGACCTGCCGTTTATGGCCTACGCCACTATTGAGCAGACCCTGAATAACAGCGCGGCACTGATGCAGGCCGGCGCGCATATGGTCAAGTTGGAAGGCGCTGCCTGGCTGGCTGAGCCGATTCGCCAACTGGCCGAACGCGGCGTACCGGTGTGCGCGCACCTGGGCTTGACCCCACAGGCGGTGAATATCCTTGGCGGTTACAAGGTGCAGGGCCGCCAGGAGGCCCAGGCGCGGCAGATGCGCGCCGACGCCATGGCGCTGGAACAAGCCGGCGCGGCCATGCTGCTGCTCGAATGCGTGCCCAGTGAACTGGCCGCTGAAATCAGCCAGGCGGTGAAAATTCCGGTGATCGGCATTGGCGCCGGCGCTGCCACCGACGGCCAGGTACTGGTGCTGCACGACATGCTTGGGCTGTCCCTGAGCGGCCGTATGCCGAAGTTCGTGAAGAACTTCATGGCCGGCCAGAGCAGCATCCAGCACGCCATCAGCGCCTACGTCAAAGCGGTCAAAGACCAAAGCTTCCCAGCAGCCGAACACGGATTTTCTGCATGAACACAGTTAAAAGCGTGCGCGAGTTGCGCGCCGCTGTCGCCCAGGCGCGCGCCGAAGGCAAACAGATCGCCTTCGTCCCGACCATGGGCAACCTGCACGCCGGCCACGCCGCGCTGGTGGAAAAAGCCGCACAACGCGCCGACTTCGTGGTCGCCAGCATCTTCGTCAATCCGTTGCAGTTCGGCCCTAGCGAAGACCTCGACAAATACCCGCGCACCCTGCTCGCCGATCAGGAGAAACTGGTCGAAGCCGGTTGCCACCTGCTGTTCACCCCGGATGTCGAGGAAATGTACCCGCACGGCATGGAAGGCCAGACCCGCGTCAGCGTGCCAGGGGTATCCGAAGGGTTGTGTGGCGCTAGCCGTCCCGGACATTTCGAAGGCGTCGCCACCGTAGTCAGCAAGCTGTTCAATATGGTGCAGCCGGACTTAGCCATTTTCGGCCAGAAGGATTTCCAGCAACTGGCGGTAATCCGTACCCTGGTGCGTGACCTGAACATGCCGATCCAGATTATCGGCGAGCCTACCGTACGCGCCGAAGATGGCCTGGCGCTGTCCTCGCGCAACGGGTACCTGAATGCCGAGCAACGTGAAGCCGCCCCCGTGCTGTACCGTTCATTGCAGGATATGGCCACAGCGATTCGGGCTGGCGAACGCAACTACAGCAAGCTGGTTGCCACGGCGCAGCAGCAACATGACGCCGCAGGCATCCGCCCTGATTACCTGGAAGTGCGCGAGTCAAATAACCTGCGCCCGGCCACGGCCGATGATCAGCAGTTGGTGATTCTGGTGGCGGCCTATATTGGCAACACCCGCCTGATCGATAACCTGGCCTTCGACCTCAATACTTCAGCCTGATCAACATCGCAGGTTGTTGCCTGCCCCCCGCACCTGCCAGTTACACTCAAGGCCCGGATCATTCCGGGCTTTTTTGCATTATTTGCCGCACCCAGGACAAGGAACGCGCACCAATGGCCTATTACCAGCATCCGCATGACGTCACCACCCTGCCCGCCTGGCAGGCGTTGCACACGCAGCGCGAGCAGATGAACGACTTCAGCATGCGCGAGGCCTTCGCCAATGATCCGCAACGCTTTAACCGCTTTTCCCTGAGCAGCTGCGGCTTACTGCTGGACTACTCGAAGAACCTGATCGACGAAAAGACCTTGGGATTGCTGGTGCAACTGGCCGAGCAGACCCAACTGCAAGCGTCTATTCAATCGCTGTTTACGGGCGAGGAGGTCAATGCCTCTGAAGGACGCGCTGCATTGCACACGGCCCTGCGCAGCCCGATTGGTCGCAGCCTGAAACTCGATGGCGTTGACCTGATTCCGCAAGTACACCGAGTGCTGCATCAGATGACCGAACTGGTCAGCCGCGTGCACAGCGGCCTGTGGCGCGGATACAGCGACAAGCCGATCACCGAAGTGGTGAATATCGGCATTGGTGGCTCGTTCCTCGGCCCACAACTGGTCTCCGAGGCGCTGCGGCCCTTTACCCAGCGCGGCGTGCGCTGCCATTACCTGGCCAATATCGACGGCAGCGAGTTCCGGGAGCTGACTGCGCGCCTGAATCCCGAAACCACTCTTTTTATTGTTTCTTCGAAGTCCTTTAGCACTCTGGAAACCCTGAAGAACGCTCTGGCTGCACGTGACTGGTACCTGGCCCTGGGCGGTCCGGAAGCCGAACTGCACAAACACTTTATTGCGGTAACCAGCAACCCAACGGCGGCCATTGAGTTCGGCATCAAGGCTGAAAACATCTTCCCGATGTGGGACTGGGTCGGCGGGCGATATTCGCTGTGGTCAGCAATCGGCTTGCCTATTGCGCTGGCGATTGGCATCTCCAACTTCAAGGAGCTGCTGGCCGGCGCTTATGCCATGGACCAGCACTTTACCCAGGCGCCACTGGCCGAAAACATGCCGGTACTGATGGCCCTTCTGGGTATCTGGTACGGCAACTTCTGGGGTGCGAAAAGCCAGGCGATCCTGCCCTATGACCATTACCTGCGGAACTTCACCAAGCACTTGCAGCAGCTGGATATGGAGTCCAACGGCAAATCGGTGCGCCAGGACGGCAGCCCGGTAGACTTCAGCACCGGGCCCGTAATCTGGGGCGGTGTCGGCTGCAACGGCCAGCACGCCTATCACCAACTGCTGCATCAAGGCACCGAGCTAATCCCGGCGGACTTTATCGTGCCGGTCAACAGCTTCAGCCCACTGGCCGACCACCATCAGTGGCTGTTTGCCAACTGCCTGTCACAGAGTCAGGCACTGATGCACGGTAAAACCCGAGCAGAAGCCGAAGCCGAGTTACGCGCCAAGGGCCTGGATGAAGCTGAAGTGCAGCGCCTGGCGCCGCACAAGATGGTTCCCGGCAACCGCCCGAGCAATATTCTTGCACTCAACCGCGTCGACCCATTCGGCCTCGGCGCGCTGGTCGCGCTGTATGAGCACAAAGTCTTTGTGCAAAGCGCCATCTGGGGCATCAACGCCTTCGACCAATGGGGCGTCGAACTGGGCAAAGAACTCGGCCAGGGCGTCTACCAGCGCCTGACCGGCCAGCTCGACACTCCGGCCAGCGATGCCTCGACCCAAGGCTTGATCCAGCACTTCCGCGAGCGGCATCGCGGCTGATCCGCTGCGACTGAGCACAAAGCCAGCACTTGAACCAAGCACCAGCTTGGGTGCACCCTTGGGGGTATCGCGGAACACAACAACAAGGACCCGCCATGTTCGAAATTACCCGCCATCCCGTGCCCGACGCCGTGCGCCAACGCGCCCATTTGAATAACGACGACTACCTGCGTCTTTATCAACAGTCGATCGAGCAACCAGAAGTCTTCTGGGCCGAGCAGGCCAAGGCCTTTCTCGACTGGAGCAAACCATGGACCAGCGTGCAGCAAGGTGACTTGCTCATCGGTCAGGGCTCCTGGTTCAAGGGTGGCCAGCTAAACGTCAGCTATAACTGCATCGACCGCCACCTCGAACGACGCGGCGAGCAGATTGCACTGATCTGGGAAGGCGACAACCCCAGCGAATCTGCGCATATCACTTACAACAAGCTGCACCACAACGTCAGCCGCCTGGCCAATGTGCTGAAAAGCCGTGGGGTGAAAAAGGGAGACCGGGTGTGCATTTATATGCCAATGATCCCCGAAGCCACCTACGCCATGCTCGCCTGCACGCGTATCGGCGCGGTGCATTCAGTGGTGTTTGGCGGCTTCTCCCCGGACGCGCTGCGCGACCGCATTCTCGATGCCGATTGCCACACGGTGATCACCGCCGATGAAGGCGTGCGTGGCGGCAAATACGTGGCGCTCAAGGCCAACGTCGACAAGGCGTTGCAAAGCTGCCCGGCAGTAAGCACGGTGGTGGTGGTCGAACGTACCCAGGGTGAGATCGACTGGGTCGAAGGCCGCGATATCTGGTACCACAAGGCACTGAGTGAAGCCGACAGCGTCTGCCCGCCAGAGCCGATGGACGCCGAGGACCCGCTGTTTATCCTCTATACCTCGGGATCGACGGGCAAGCCGAAAGGCGTGCTGCACAGCACTGGCGGCTATCTGCTGATGGCGGCAATGACCCACAAGTACGTATTCGATTACCACGAAGGCGATATCTACTGGTGCACCGCCGACGTTGGCTGGGTCACTGGGCACAGCTATATCGTCTACGGCCCGCTGGCCAATGGTGCCACCAGCCTGATCTTCGAAGGCGTGCCCAACTACCCGACGGCTTCGCGCTTCTGGCAGGTGATCGACAAGCACCAGGTGAACATCTTCTATACCGCCCCCACTGCCCTGCGAGCGCTGATGCGTGAAGGCAGCGCCCCGGTCGAATGCACCGAACGCACCAGCCTGCGTCTGCTTGGTAGCGTCGGCGAACCAATCAACCCGGAAGCCTGGGAGTGGTATTACAACGTGGTCGGCGAACGCCGCTGCCCGATCGTCGACACCTGGTGGCAGACCGAAACTGGCGCCATCCTGATCACCCCACTGCCCGGCGCCACCGACCTCAAGCCTGGCTCCGCCACTCGGCCGTTCTTCGGCGTGCAGCCTGTGCTGCTGGATGAACAGGGTAAGGAAATCGACGGCCCTGGCTCAGGTGTACTGGCGATCAAGGACAGCTGGCCAAGCCAGATCCGCAGCGTCTACGGCGACCATCAGCGGATGATCGACACCTATCTGAAGCCCTACCCCGGTTACTACTTCAGTGGCGACGGCGCACGCCGTGACGAGGACGGCTACTACTGGATCACCGGGCGCGTGGATGACGTGATCAACGTCTCCGGCCACCGCATCGGCACCGCCGAAGTAGAAAGCGCGCTGGTCCTGCACGACGCCGTGGCTGAAGCCGCAGTGGTCGGCTACCCGCATGACATCAAGGGCCAGGGTATCTACGCCTTTGTCACCCCGATGAACGGCGTGGAGCTCAACGAGGCATTGAAGAAGGAACTGCTGGCCCTGGTCGGCAAGGAAATCGGCAGCTTCGCCAAGCCCGAGCTGATCCAGTGGGCACCGGGCCTGCCGAAAACCCGCTCGGGCAAGATCATGCGGCGCATCCTGCGCAAGATCGCCTGCAACGAGCTGGAAAACATGGGCGACACCTCGACCCTGGCCGACCCCACAGTAGTGGACGGTTTGATCGAGCAACGCCTGAACCGCTGAACCCAGACGTAGAGCGGCCATGCTCACGGCATGGCCGCTCTACAGAGCTCCTATGGAATTCCTGCGCCGTCGTATCGAAAGCCAAGTCCTGAGCCTGAGCGGTATCGCCCTCGGCCAGATCGACTTTGAAAAACCCCAGGGCGACCCCGGCCTGTTCGGCCCGGACTCGGTGAGCTGGCAGGTGCATGGCGACTTCACCAGCATGCTGATTGGCGGCATAAGCGCCCTGCTCTTGCAGGCCCTGCACCCACTGGCGCTGGCTGGGGTGTGGGACCACTCGAATTTTCGTGAGGATCTGCTCGGTCGCTTGCGTCGCACCGGGCAGTTTATTTCCGGCACCACATACGGCTCTCGCGCCGATGCCGACTGGCTGATTGACAAGGTTAAAACCATTCACCTCAACGTCACGGGCACCGCCCCAGATGGCCGCGCCTATGCCGCCAGTGATCCTGCGTTGCTGACCTGGGTGCATGTGGCCGAGGTGTACAGCTTTCTCCAGGCCCACCTGCGCTACCGCAACCCGCAGCTGAGCGAGACCGACCAAGACCGCTACTACGCGGAAATCGCTCTGATCGCTGAACGCCTGGGCGCCACCCAGGTACCGCGTTCGCGCACCGAGGTCGCCGCCTACCTGGCAGCTGTGCGCCCTGAGTTGCTCTGCGATGAGCGCTCCCTGGAAATTTTGCGCATCCTGCTCGGCGCACCGCCCCCCAGCGCTCTCGCCGCACCGGCAGCCAAGCTGTTGATGCAGGCGGGTATCGACCTGCTACCGGATTGGGCACAGCAGATGCTTGGTCAGCAGATCAGCCCGGCGCGCAGCCGCATCATCCACAGCGGCGTACACAGCCTGGCCCCGGTGCTGCGTTGGGCGGTACGTGGCGGCGCCATTCACCGAGCGCGCAAACGTTTGCAGTTGCCGCCGCGCTGACCGGCCGGTTCGCGCGCTGGCCGTGAACAAAGCCGCTGTGCCAACATAGCGACCTTTCGCGGCCAGCCGCGCCTGTCACTTATGAGGATCGCGTTATGCAAGACGTCGTCATCGTTGCTGCCACCCGCACCGCCATCGGCAGTTTCCAGGGTTCACTGGCGAATATCCCAGCCCCCGAACTGGGCGCTGCGGTGATCCGCCGCCTGCTGGAACAAACTGGACTGGACGGCGCGCAGGTCGACGAAGTGATCCTCGGCCAGGTGCTGACCGCAGGCAGTGGGCAGAACCCGGCGCGCCAGGCGGCAATCCTCGCCGGTCTGCCCCATGCTGTGCCCGCGCTGACTCTGAATAAGGTCTGCGGCTCGGGCCTCAAGGCCCTGCACCTGGGCGCCCAGGCCATTCGCTGCGGTGATGCCGACGTAATCATCGCCGGCGGCATGGAAAACATGAGCCTCTCCCCATATGTCATGCCCGGTGCGCGCACCGGCCTGCGCATGGGCCACGCCAAGCTGGTCGACACCATGATCACTGACGGCCTGTGGGATGCCTTCAACGACTACCACATGGGCATCACCGCCGAGAACCTGGTGGACAAATACGACATCAGCCGCGAAGCCCAGGACGCCTTCGCCGCTGCCTCGCAGCAGAAAGCCGTGGCCGCCATCGAAGCCGGGCGCTTTGTCGATGAAATCACCCCGATCATGATCCCCCAGCGCAAGGGCGACCCAATCGCCTTCGCCACCGACGAACAGCCGCGCACCGGCACCACAGCCGAGTCTTTGGGCAAACTCAAACCGGCCTTCAAGAAGGACGGCAGCGTCACCGCCGGCAACGCCTCCAGCCTCAACGACGGCGCTTCCGCCGTGCTGCTGATGAGCGCCGCCAAAGCCCAGATCCTGGGCCTGCCGGTACTGGCGAAGATCGCCAGCTACGCCAATGCCGGTGTCGATCCGGCGATCATGGGCATCGGCCCAGTCGGCGCTACCCAGCGCTGCCTGGCCAAGGCCGGCTGGCAGCTGGGTGACCTGGACCTGATCGAAGCCAACGAAGCCTTCGCCGCGCAAGCCCTGGCAGTTGGCAAGGAACTCAACTGGGACGCCAGCAAGGTCAACGTCAATGGCGGCGCCATCGCCCTCGGCCACCCGATCGGCGGCTCCGGCTGCCGCGTGCTGGTCACCCTGCTGCACGAAATGATCAAACGCGACGCTAAGAAAGGCCTCGCGACGCTGTGCATTGGCGGCGGTCAAGGTGTTGCTCTGGCTATCGAACGAGCCTGATAACACCACTCAGCTTTAGCTGCCTAAAAGCCGGCCCCATCAATCACGGGGCCGGCTTTTTTATTTCCCATCGACAGCAATGATGATTGCTATTGACCACCTGCGTTTCTCAAGAGTCGGGCTGCGGCGCAACATTAGCCCCGTAGCCACTTACCCCACTCTTCCGAGGACATCCAGATGAACAAGTACCTGATCGCTTCCCTGCTTGCCGCCAGCCTGACCAGCAACGTTTTTGCCGCTGACGGTGCTGAACGCACCCTGAGCAACCGTATCGCCGCTGATGGCTTTGACCGCACCAGCATCAACCGTGTCGCCGAAGACGGTGCAGATCGTACCGACGGTAACCGCATCGCGGCTGACGGCGCTGACCGCACTGGTGCTAACCGTATCGCTGCCGATGGCTTCGACCGTACCAGCATCAACCGTATCGCAGCTGATGGCGCTGACCGCACTGGCGGCAACCGCATCGCAGCTGATGGCGCTGACCGCACTGGCGGCAACCGCATCGCAGCTGATGGCGCTGACCGCACTGGCGGCAACCGTATCGCAGCTGATGGCGCTGACCGCACTGGCGGCAACCGTATCGTCTGATCGAATAACACTCGCAAATTAAAGGGCACCTTAGGGTGCCCTTGCTGTTTTCGCCGAGCCTGCGTCCCGGCAGGTGAATCTTGATAAACTGCGCGCCCTCCTTTTTCGAGTCGCCGCGCATGCCCTCTCTCGACCAGGCGCTGCGCGCCGCATTGCATAACCGTCAAGACCTGCTGGCCGAACTGCATCAGCAAAACACCGACTGCTATCGCCTGTTCCATGGCAGCCAGGAAGGTGCCGGCGGCCTGACCATCGATCGTTACGGCCCGCAACTGTTGGTGCAAAGCTTTCACCAGAGCCTGAGTCGCGACGAACTGCTGCAACTGGCTGAGCAATGCCAGGTCAGCCTCGGCACCCCACTGCTGCTGGTCTACAACGACCGGTCCCAGGGTAACTCGCGAATCGACCGCACTGATTCGGTCTATCAGGCCGAGCCTAGCGCACTGGAAGACCTGATCGGCCATGAATGGGGCCTCAACTACCGCGTCCGTGGCCGCCATGCAGGGCAAGATCCATTGCTGTTTCTCGACCTGCGCAACGCACGCGGCTGGGTCAAAACGCACAGCGCTGACAAGTCAGTACTTAACCTGTTCGCCTACACCTGCGGTGTCGGTTTGAGCGCAGCCGCTGGGGGAGCCCGTGAAGTCGTCAATCTGGATTTTGCCGAAGGCAATCTGGCGGTAGGCCGCGAAAATGGCCAGCTCAACCCACAGCTGCAAGCCATGCAATTTGTGCAGTCGGACTACTTCCCAGCGATTCGCCAACTGGCCGGTCTGCCGATCAACGCCCGTCGCGGGCAGAAGCTGCCGCATTACCCGCGCCTTGAACAGCGTCAGTTTGACCTGGTGCTGCTCGACCCGCCCGCGTGGGCCAAGAGCGCTTTCGGCACTGTCGATCTGCTGCGCGATTATCAGAGCCTGCTCAAACCTGCGATTCTCGCCACCGACGATGATGGTGTGCTGATCTGCTGCAACAACCTGGCAAAAGTCGCCATGGCCGATTGGCGCGAACAGGTGTTGCGCTGCGCGGAAAAGCTCGGGCGCCCGGTACGTGACTGGCAGGTGCTGCCACCGGCCAGCGACTTCCCCTCGCAGGATGGCCAACCGCCGCTGAAAACCCTGATCCTGCAGTTCTGATGTACCCGTCTGCGTGAAGAAAATCGCCGCGCAGAGCCTCTGCGGAACTGCGCACGCGTGCCATACTCCAAGGCACTTCTCGTCGGGATAGATGACGTTTTTATGCTTAAAGGAATAAAGCGCGCTGCCAGCGCCATTGCCATCGCCGTTGCCCTCTACAGCCTGCTGGGGTTTCTGATTCTGCCCGGTATCGGCCTGCGCATCGCCAACCAGCAGCTGGCGCACTACGCCGAAGTACCCGCCACACTGCAGCGCCTGCAACTCAACCCGTTCAGCCTGGAGCTCAGCCTCTGGGGCCTACAGATTGGCGAAGCCGAACAGCAGCAAATCGCCTTCGAACGCCTGTATGCCAACCTGCAACTCGACAGCCTGTGGAACGGCGTGCTGCACCTGGCCGATATCGAGCTGGACAAGCCACACAGCGAAGTACTGTTCGGCAAGGACGGCCGGCTTAACCTGACCCAACTGTTTAAAGTGCCGCCCAGCCCGCAATCTGAGGTCGAAGAACCTGCCGGCGAGCCGTTCCCGATGCGTATTTCGCGGATCAAGCTGAGTGGCGGCAACGTGCACTTTGAGGACTTGCGCCCCAGCGAGCCGATCGAATTTGTTTACGACGATCTCAATTTCGAACTGCACAACCTCAGCACTCTACCTGACGACAATGCAGACATGAGCCTGGTCGCCACCGGTCCCCAGGGCGGGCGCATCGACTGGACCGGGCGTATCAGTTTGGTGCCGATCAGCTCCAGCGGCAGCCTGAAGGTCACCGACGGCAAGTTGAAAGCCTTCTGGCCTTATGTACGTGATGCAGTGCCATTGGTCCTGGAAGACGGCATCGTCAACCTCAGCAGCGACTACAGCCTGAACCTGGCCACAGGCACCGAACTGCTGCTGAGCAATACCCAGCTCAGCGTCAGCAGCTTTGCCATCAAGAACCCGGCGGAAAAACCGCTGCTGCGCCTGGAAAGCCTGGACATCAGCGAAACCAGCGTGGATCTGGCCAAGCAGCAAGTTATCGTCGGCAAAATCCGTAGCCAGAAACTGGAAACCTGGGCCGCGCGCGAAGCCGATGGCCAGCTCGACTGGCAGAAGTTACTGGCCAGCCAACCTGCCAAACCGGCTCCAGCTCCAGCTCCAGCTCCGAATGAGGGTGGCGCAGGCTCAGCAGCAACAGAAGCCGAGCCGGTAAAAGAGCCAAGCGAACCGACGACTGCGGAGCAATCCGCTGACCTAGAAACCGCCACTGCAGGCCAGCCAGAAGAGGCCAGTAAACCCTGGCAAGTGATCCTGCGCGACGTGCAATTGCGCGACTATCAGGTACATCTGGCCGACCGCGCCGGTGGTGCGGAAGTCAAAATCGATCTAGCTCCACTCAACCTCGACCTGAGCAACTTCGACAGTCTGGGCACTTCACCTTTCGGCCTCAAAATCGATACGGGGGTGAACAAGACCGGCCAGATCAAGGCCGACGGCCGGGTACAACTGACTCCGACCACGGCCAAGCTACAAGTAGCTACCCGCGATATCGACCTGCGTCTGGCGCAGACCTACCTGAGCCCCTTCGTGCGCCTGGAGCTGCGCAGCGGCAAGCTCGGCAGCGACCTGGCGGTTGACCTGCAAAGCGTCGAACCGCTGGCCTTGAGCATTGGCGGGCAAGCCGAGATCAACCAGCTGCATACCCTCGACACACTCAAGGATCGTGACTTCCTAAAATGGCAGCAAGTGCAGATTGAAGGGCTCGACTATCAGCACGGCAAGGGCCTGGTGATCGGCCAGGTCAAACTGCAGCAGCCCTACGTGCGCTTTATCATCAACGAAGACCTGACCACCAATATCAACGACCTGCTGGTGCCCCAGCCCGCCAGCAACGAGTCGAGCAAAGCACCGGCCGAGAAGCCGCTGCCGATCCGCATCGGTGGCATTAACATCAAAGACGGTTCGGCCAACTTTGCCGACTTCAGCCTACGGCCCAACTTCGCCACCGCGATTGGTCAGCTCAACGGCCAGATCGGCACCCTGGATAACCAAAGCCCGAAAGCCGCCAGCGTTGACATCAAGGGTAAGGTCGACAAGTACGCACCCGTCAGCATCAAGGGCAAGCTCACCCCGTTTGACCCGCTGAACAGCCTGGATATCGCCACCAGCTTCAAGAACGTCGAGCTGACCACACTCACGCCCTACTCTGGCAAGTTCGCCGGCTTCCGCATCCGCAAGGGCCGCCTCAACCTCGATCTGCATTACCAGATAGAGAAAGGCAACCTCAACGCCGAGAACAAGCTGCTACTGGAAGACCTGCAGCTGGGTGAGAAAGTCGACAGCAAGGACGCCATGGATCTGCCGATTCGTCTGGCTGTGGCTCTGCTCAAAGACACCAAAGGCAATATCGAAATCCAGCTACCGGTGCAGGGCAACCTCAACAGCCCGGAATTCAGCGTGATGCCGATCGTCTGGCAAACCCTGCGCAACCTGGTGCTGCGCGCAGCACAGGCACCGTTCAAATTTATCGGTGGGCTGGTCAGTGGTGGCAGCGATGTCGACCTCAGCACCGTACGTTTCTCGGCCGGCGGCAGCGAACTCGACGGCGACGCGCAGAAGGCACTGGATACGCTGGCTAGCGCCTTGAAGGAGCGTCCAACCCTACGCCTGGAGATCGAAGGCATGAGCGCACAAAGCAGCGACGGCCCGCCATTGGCGGCTGCGCGCCTGGAACGCGAATACCAGAACACCTGGTACAAGATGCTGCAACGCCGTGGCGATGATGTGCCCGCCGAAGCCAGTGAGCTGGTTGTGGATGATGACGACAAGGCGGTGCTGCTCGAAGGCATCTATCGCACCCGCCTCAAGCAGCAGCCACCAGCCGAGTGGGCCGAACTGCCTGACGAGGAACGCAGCGCGAAGATGCGCGAAGGTGTGCTGCAATCCTGGGCACAGAGCGAGTTGCTGCAGCGTCAGCTGGCCCAGGCACGGGCGGCAGAAATAAAGAGTTATCTGGTCGAGCGCGGCGGCCTAACCGATGAACGTATTTACCTGCTGGATGTCAACATTGCGCAGGCTGATGCCGACGGCCGCGTCGCCACCACCCTGCACCTCGGCAGCGAGTAAGGTCTTCGTAATATGCGTGTATTGGCTACAACGTTGTTCTTTGCCTTCACGGGTGCATCGTCTCTGGCCCAGGCCGAAACGCTGCGCTGCGGCAGCCAACTGGTAAGCCTGGATGACCGGCGTTTTGAGGTGCTGCAAAAATGCGGTGAACCGGCCTTCCGTGACTTGGTCGGCTACTCCCTCGGCCCAAACGAGCGCCGCGAGTATCAGATCGAGGAATGGGTCTATGGTCCTGATAACGGCATGCTGAGCATTCTCACCTTCGAAGGCACGCGCCTGCGCGCCATCGAACGCCGTCGTAGCCGCTAACCTATGAGAATACTGGTTATCGCCCTGCTATTACTGGCACCTTGGTGCGCACAGGCCTCTTCGACCCTGCGCTGCGATAGCGGGCTGGTCAGCCTTGATGACACCACCAACGAAGTCAGCAGCAAATGTGGCGAACCATTGAGCCGTGACTTTCTCGGCTACCGCGAAGTACTTGATGAATATGGTTTCTACAATGAAGTCGCGGTCGAAGAATGGTCCTACGGACCACGCAACGGCATGTACCAATTTCTGCGTTTTCAAGGCAACCGACTGATCAAGATCGAAAGCAAACGCGGTAACTAGCAACTCCCTACACTTCCCGCATCCACGATAAGGACATTGCACCATGCAACGGATAGCACTCAGCCTCACCCTGCTAGCTCTGGCAACCAGCGCCCAGGCCAGCACCCTACGCTGCGAAAAGGGCATCGCCAGCAGCGGTGACCGAACGACAGAGGTCGCCAGCAAGTGCGGCGAGCCGATTGCCCGCGATATGCTGGGTTACACCCTGGATGCCCACGGCAATAACGAGTTCCTCGTCGAGGAATGGGTCTATGGCCCGCGTAACGGTATGAACTACTACCTGCGATTCGAAGGCGGCCGACTGAAGAGCGTGGAAAGCAAACGCGGTAGCTGAACCATCCAGAACAGCCACAAAAAAGCCCCGCTGGTTATGCCAGCGGGGCTTTTTACGCCTGATTACAGCTTACTGCTGAAATCACGCAGCTCATCCTGAGCCTTTTCCTTGGTCCAGCCATAGCGTTCTTGCAGCTTGCCTGCCAGATAATCGCTATGGCCTTCGGCGACATCTAGATCATCGTCGGTCAGGTTGCCCCAACGCTCTTTGATGCGGCCATTGATCTGCTTCCACTTGCCTTTGATTATGTCGGAATTCATTGGGTTTCCCTCGTCGTTGAGTAACGGCCAGAACAAGTCAACTCGTCTGGCACATATCCGTGGATTACTGAGCGGTTTTCAGTGCTTCTGCTGATACAGCGCTGACACCTTTGATCTCGCCTGCCTTGGCAATGGCCAAATCACGCTCAGCGGAGCTGGCAACAACCCCGGAGAGCGAAACAACACCTTTATTGGTTTCGACCTTGATATCGATACCACTCAAGCTGTCATCGGCAAGGAAGGTCGACTTCACTTTGCTGGTAATCCAGGTGTCGGTTACCGCATCTTCTGCTTTATCCATCGTTTCACTGGCGGCCAGCATCATTGGCTGCACAGTCGGGGTACCCGCAGCCAGAACTGGCCCGGCGAGCAACAGGCCCAGTGCGGTGGCGGTCATGGCGGTTACGGCGAAATGCTTGATTGGCTTTTTCATAGGTAATGCCTCCTGCGTGTACTGAAAAATCTGCAAGCCACTACGAGCTGCAGCCTCCCCAGTACTATCGCAAGCGCTGTGCCAACCCGAATAAAGTTATTTTTATATTAAATATCAATCACTTAAATAAAATTTAAATCAACCAGAGTCGTGCAATCTGCATGTAGTGGCCAACCGCACAAGGCATATTGCACGACACCCATAGCCACTCCAGACCATTTAGTTTTTCGCAGACAAAAAAAGAGGGCCCCGAAGGGCCCTCTGTTCTGCTGTAAGCAATCCGGCGATTAAACGCCCGAAGCCTTGGCAGCAGCAACGTCCTTGATCGACAGCTTGATACGGCCGCGGTTGTCCACGTCCAGCACCAGTACTTCAACTTCCTGACCTTCTTTGAGAATGTCAGTCACTTTCTCAACGCGAGCATCACTCAGCATGGAGATGTGCACCAGACCGTCTTTACCCGGCAGGATGTTGACGAAGGCGCCGAAGTCGACGATGCGCTCAACCTTACCGACGTAGATCTTGCCGATTTCAGCTTCTGCGGTGATACCCAGAACGCGCTGACGCGCAGCCTCGGCCGCTTCCTTGGTTTCGCCGAAGATCTTGATCGAACCGTCATCTTCGATATCGATCGACGCTTTGGTTTCTTCGCAGATGGCACGGATGGTCGCGCCACCTTTGCCGATTACGTCGCGAATCTTGTCCTGGTCGATCTTCATCGCGATCATGGTTGGGGCGTTAGCCGACAACTCGGTGCGCGAGGTCGCGATAACCTGGTTCATCTGACCGAGAATGTTCAGGCGTGCTTCCAGTGCCTGATTCAGGGCGATTTCCATGATCTCTTCGGTGATGCCCTGGATCTTGATGTCCATCTGCAGCGCAGTGACGCCATTGGCGGTACCGGCTACTTTGAAGTCCATGTCGCCCAGGTGATCTTCGTCGCCGAGGATGTCGGTCAGAACTGCGAACTTCTCGCCTTCTTTAACCAGACCCATGGCGATACCGGCAACCGGCGCCTTCATTGGCACGCCGGCGTCCATCAGAGCCAGGGAAGCACCGCAGACCGAAGCCATGGAGCTGGAACCGTTGGACTCAGTGATTTCCGACACCACACGAATGGTGTACGGGAACACGTCAGCAGCCGGCAACATAGCGGCGATGGAGCGACGGGCCAGACGACCGTGACCGATTTCGCGGCGGCCAGTGGCGCCCATGCGACCACACTCACCAACCGAGTACGGCGGGAAGTTGTAGTGCAGCATGAAGGGGTCTTTGCGCTCACCTTCGAGGGTGTCGAGCAGCTGTGCGTCACGCGCAGTACCGAGGGTGGCAACCACCAGAGCCTGGGTTTCGCCACGGGTGAACAGCGCCGAACCGTGGGTCTTGTCCAGTACACCGACTTCGATGTTTAGGCCACGCACAGTGCGGGTGTCACGGCCGTCGATACGCGGCTTGCCGTTAACGATGTTCTCGCGCACGGTGCGGTATTCGATTTCGCCGAAAGCGTCTTTGACTTCGCCAGCAGAAGGCTGACCTTCTTCACCGGAAAACTTGGCAACGATTTCAGTGCGCAGCTCACCCAGACGGGCATAACGCTCGTGCTTGACGGTGATGGTGTAAGCCTGGGAGATCGCCTCGCCGAACTCGCTACGGATAGCGCTCAGCAGTGCAGTGTTCTCTGGCTTGGCGGACCAATCCCAGGTCGGCTTGGCGGCTTCGGCAGCCAGTTCGGCAACGGCATTGATCACAACCTGAAATTCGTCGTGAGCGAACAGTACGGCGCCCAGCATCTGGTCTTCGGTCAGCTCTTTAGCTTCCGACTCAACCATCAGTACGGCGTCTTTGGTACCGGCTACGACCATGTCCAGGCTCGAGGCCTTGAGTTGCTCGTAAGTCGGGTTCAGCAGGTAGCCGGTTTCCGGGTGGAAAGCCACGCGTGCAGCACCGATAGGGCCGTTGAACGGGATGCCGGAAATGGCCAGCGCAGCCGAAGTACCGATCATCGCAGCGATGTCCGGATCGGTCTTTTTGCTGGTGGAAATAACGGTGCAGATAACCTGCACTTCGTTCTGGAAACCTTCTGGGAACAGCGGACGGATCGGACGATCGATCAGGCGCGAGGTCAGGGTTTCTTTCTCGGAAGGACGTGCCTCACGCTTGAAGAAACCGCCAGGGATCTTGCCGGCAGCGTAGGTTTTTTCCTGGTAGTGCACGGACAGTGGGAAAAAGCCTTTGCTCGGGTCGGCGGTCTTGGCGCCAGTTACGGCAACCAGTACAGCAACGTCGTCATCAACGGTGACCAGCACTGCGCCGGAGGCTTGACGGGCGATACGGCCAGTCTCGAGGGTTACGGTCGACTGACCGAATTGGAACTTCTTGATTACCGGGTTCACGGTGTTTTCCTTCTCTTTGTTGCCCTTGGGGAAAGCGTTTCTTGCAACCGTTCTATCACTGCAACGTGAACAAACGGGTCTTGCAGAATGTGGGGGCGGTTACGGGTATCGGACCCGCTATCGTCCAAAACAGCTAAAGCAGAAAAGCAAAAGCTGGAAGCAGGGGCAAACCCCACTTCCAGCTTCGGCAGTCAGCTACGCATAAGCATTGCTTAGCGACGCAGACCCAGGCGACCGATCAGGGCGCTGTAACGACTAACATCCTTGCCCTTCAGGTAATCCAGCAGCTTACGACGCTGGTTAACCATGCGGATCAGGCCACGACGCGAGTGGTGGTCTTTACCGTTGGCCTTGAAGTGGCCTTGCAGCTTGTTGATGTTGGCGGACAGCAATGCAACTTGCACTTCCGGGCTACCGGTGTCGCCAGCAGCTTGCTGGTAGTCAGTTACGATTTGGGCTTTTTCTTCAACGCTGAGTGCCATGTGGGCAATCCTCTCAGTTAGGCAACTGCCGAAACAGTCGCAATAGGCCGGGAATCGCTTCCCGTGTTTTTAAGTGAGGTATGACCGCGCCTATTAACAGCCACCCTCGATACACGCAGACCAGAGCCGAAACCCCCTGCCTGCGCTACGGTCATGCCGACCGAATCAAACGACGCGGCGCAATGCGCCCGTCTTCGCTCACTTCACCGATACCGATAAAGCGACCGTTGTGATCTTGCACCCGTACCATGCCGAACTTCGGCGCTTCCGGGGCGCGTACCGGCTGCCCTTGCAGCCAGTAAAACGAACTGTGTTCGGAGAACTGCAGCAGCGGCCAGTGTTGCAGGCCGCTGTCGACCGGTTGCAGGAACTGGTCAACCGCTTCGTTGCCACCTTCGCCATGCACGCGCTCCAGCTCTTCGAGCGTTACGGTGCGGCTCAAATCGAAGGGACCGGCTTTGGTTCTGCGCAGCTCTGCAACGTGTGCACCGCAACCCAGCAGGTGGCCGATATCTTCGACCAAAGTGCGGATATAGGTGCCTTTGCTGCAATCGACCGCCAGACGCGCTTGCTCCGCCTCGCAGGCCAGTAATTCCAGGCGCGCAATAGTAACAGAACGCGGCTCGCGCTCCACTACTTCACCTGCACGAGCCAGCTTGTAAAGTGGCTGCCCGTCGCGTTTGAGTGCCGAGTACATCGGCGGTATCTGGCTGATTTCACCACGAAAACCCGGCAGAACCGCTTCGATATCGGCGCGACCAACGGTCACGGGGCGGCGCTCCAGCACTTCACCTTCGGCATCCGCCGTAGTGGTGGTCACGCCCAACTGCATCAGGGTTTCGTAGCCTTTGTCGGCATCCAGCAAGTACTGGGAGAACTTGGTCGCCTCACCGAAACACAGCGGCAATACGCCAGTGGCCAATGGATCGAGACTACCGGTGTGCCCGGCCTTCTCGGCGTTCAGCAACCAGCGCACCTTCTGCAGCGCAGCGTTGGAGCTGAACCCTTTGGGCTTATCCAACAAGATGATGCCATCAACGGCACGACGAATACGTTTGACCTGGGCCACGCGCTTACTCCTTGGCCTCGGGTTCATCACCGTGCTGACGGTCTTCGCTGACTGCACGCTCGATCAATGCCGACAGCTGCGCACCGCGAATCACGCTTTCGTCGTAATGGAAACGCAGGTTCGGCACGCTGCGCAGTTTCATTGCCTTACCCAACTGCATGCGCAGGAAGCCGCTGGCATCGTTGAGCACCTTAAGGCTCTGCACGACAGGATCAACACCTTCCTCAGGCTCGCCACCCATGATGGTGACAAACACCTTGGCATGGCTGGAATCGCGGCTGACTTCTACCGCCGTGATGGTCACCAAACCGCCAAGACGTGGGTCTTTGATTTCCAGGCGGATCAACTGCGCCAGTTCGCGCTGTATCTGGTCGCCGATGCGCTGGGCCCGGCTAAATTCTTTGGCCATTTCTACTACCTTCACTCGTCACGCGGCAAAAAGCAGCGGACCTAAAAGCGGCAAACGCCCGGCCGCGCAGAAGCGGGGCCGGGCGCTGCATATTGCGACTCGTGCTTAGAACCAGTCTCGGATCAGCTGCGCGTCGGCGATACTGCGTTAAAAATGGCCTCGGAATGCTCATTTACAATTCGTAAACTCCGCTTCCTCGGCCATTTTTGCCTTGTCTCGCTCTAGCTCGCTTGAATCCGAAACAGATTCTTACAGGCTACGAGCCACTTGGACTTTCTCGAACACTTCGATCTTGTCGCCGACCTTAACGTCGTTGTAGCTCTTCACGCCAATACCGCACTCCATGCCGTTACGCACTTCGGAGGCATCGTCTTTGAAGCGACGCAGGGATTCCAGCTCGCCTTCGAAGATCACCACGTCGTCGCGCAGTACGCGGATCGGACGGTTACGGTGAACCGTACCCTCAACCACCATACAACCGGCAATCGCACCAAACTTCGGCGAACGGAACACGTCACGCACTTCGGCAATACCCAGGATATTCTCGCGAACATCACTGCCGAGCATACCGGTCAGCGCTTTCTTGACGTCTTCGATGATGTCGTAGATCACGTTGTAGTAACGCATATCCAGACCTTCCTGCTCGACGATCTTGCGCGCGCCAGCATCGGCACGCACGTTGAAGCCGAACAGTACAGCGTTGGAGGCCAGCGCCAGGTTGGCATCGGATTCAGTGATACCACCGACGCCGCCACCGACCACACGCACTTGCACTTCATCGTTACCCAGGCCGCCGAGCGAGCCCTGCAGTGCTTCCAAGGAACCACGGACATCAGATTTGAGGACGATGTTGAGCGTCTTCTTCTCTTCCTGGCCCATGTTCTCGAAGATATTTTCCAGCTTGCCGGCGTGAGCACGGGCCAGTTTCACTTCGCGGAACTTGCCTTGACGGAACAGCGCGACTTCGCGGGCTTTCTTCTCGTCAGCCAGCACACTCATGTCATCGCCAGCTTCCGGCGTGCCATCCAAGCCAAGAATCTCGACAGGAATCGACGGGCCGGCTTCTTTAATCGCCTTACCGTTTTCATCGAGCATGGCGCGAATACGGCCGTAGTTGGAACCGATCAACACCATGTCGCCTTGACGCAGGGTGCCGTCTTGAACCAGTACGGTCGCAACTGGACCACGTCCCTTATCAAGACGCGACTCAACTACCACACCACGACCCGGAGCTGACGGCGTAGCTTTCAGCTCAAGCACTTCGGCTTGCAGCAGTACAGCTTCGAGCAGGTCATCAACACCAGTACCGACTTTCGCCGACACCGATACGAACGGCGTATCACCGCCCCACTCTTCCGAAGTCACACCGTGTACTGACAGTTCGCTACGGATGCGATCGAGGTCGGCGCCCGGCTTGTCGATTTTGTTCACCGCAACAACCAGCGGCACACCAGCAGCCTTAGCGTGCTGAACGGCTTCGATGGTCTGCGGCATTACGCCGTCGTCCGCTGCAACCACCAGAATCACGATGTCGGTCGCCTTGGCACCACGGGCACGCATCGCGGTAAACGCGGCGTGGCCTGGGGTGTCGAGGAAGGTAACCATGCCGCGCTCGGTTTCTACGTGGTAAGCACCGATGTGCTGGGTGATACCACCGGCTTCGCCAGCAGCAACCTTGGCACGACGAATGTAGTCGAGCAGCGAGGTCTTACCGTGGTCAACGTGACCCATTACGGTAACAACCGGCGCACGAGCAAAAGTCTCGCCTTCGAACTTCAGCGACTCGGCCAGGGAGTCTTCCAGAGCCGTGTCGCTGACCAGGGTGACCTTGTGACCCAGTTCTTCAGCAACCAGCTGGGCAGTTTCCTGATCCAGCACCTGATTGATGGTCGCTGGAGTACCCAGCTTGAACATGAACTTGATGATTTCAGCGGCTTTGACCGACATCTGCTGAGCCAAATCGCCCACAGTGATGGTCTCGCCAATCTTCACTTCACGCACGATCGGGCCCGTCGGGCTCTGGAAGCCGTGAGCATTACGCTTCTTCAACTTGCCCTTGCCACGACCGCCACGACGGAAGCTGTCGCTTTCCTCGTCGATGGAACGCGGAGCAACACGCGGAGCAGGAGCCTTTTCCTTTACGGTCGGACGATGCTGGGTGGTCTTGCGCTCACCACCGCGACGATCGGCATCATCATTGCGTGCTTTGTCTGGGCGACGTGGCTCGTCTTTCTTACGCTCGTCTGCCGCAGGAGCCGTCACCACTGGCAACTCAACCGCTACAGCCGGAGCCGCTTCAACGACTGCTTCGCCAGCAGCAGGCGCAGGACGCTGCGCTTCTTCTGCGGCGCGACGCTTGGCTTCTTCGTCAGCTTTTGCCTTGGCGGCTTCAGCTACAGCGCGCTGCTCAGCCAGCTCACGCTGCTTCTCAGCTTCGATTTCTTCAGCGCTGCGCTTGACGAAGGTTTTCTTCTTACGCACTTCGACGCTGATGGTCTTGCTGCCAGCGACCCGCAGAGTGCTGGTAGTTTTGCGCTGCAAGGTAATCTTGCGCGGCTCTTCTGTTTTGCTGTCGCCGTGACTGCTCTTGAGATGGGCCAACAGGGCCTGCTTCTCACTGTCGGTCACTGCTTGCTCAGCACTTTTGTGCGGCAAACCTGCCTCACTCATTTGCTGCAGCAGGCGTTCAACCGGCGTATTGACCACTTGGGCCAGTTCTTTAACCGTGACTTGCGTCATGCATTTCTCTCCTCAGGCCGCAACTGCTTACTCGAACCAATGGGCTCGGGCGGCCATGATCAACTTGCCGGCTCGCTCAGCGTCGATACCGTCGATGTCGAGCAGGTCATCAATCGACTGCTCGGCCAGGTCTTCGCGGTTAACAACGCCGCGCACTGCCAGTTCATGCGCAAGCGCCTTATCCATCCCCTCAAGCGAGAGCAAGTCTTCGGCTGGGTGGGCATCTGCCAGCTTTTCCTCGTTGGCGATGGCTTTAGTCAGCAAGCGATCTTTGGCACGGGCGCGGAGCTCGCTGACGATATCCTCGTCAAAGCCATCAATGCTGAGCATTTCTTCCATCGGTACGTAGGCAATTTCTTCAAGGCTAGTGAAGCCCTCTTCGACCAACACCTGGGCCAGCTCTTCGTCGACTTCCAGCTCGTCGATAAAGCGCTGCAGAATGTCGCCTGTTTCTGCTTGCTGCTTGGCCTGGATATCCGCCTCGGTCATCACGTTCAGGGTCCAACCAGTCAACTGACTGGCCAAACGTACGTTCTGACCGCCACGGCCGATGGCCTGAGCAAGGTTGTCTGCGCCAACGGCGATGTCCATGGCATGGGCATCTTCGTCAACGATGATGGCGGCAACTTCGGCCGGCGACATGGCGTTGATCACGAACTGCGCAGGATTGTCATCCCACAGCACGATATCCACACGTTCACCCGCCAACTCGCCGGAAACCGCCTGTACACGCGAACCGCGCATGCCGATACAGGCACCCTGCGGGTCGATGCGTTTGTCTTTGGAGCGCACAGCCAGCTTGGCGCGCGAACCCGGATCACGGGACGCACCCATGACTTCGATCAACTCTTCAGCGATTTCCGGCACTTCGATGCGGAACAGCTCGATCAGCATTTCCGGCGCAGTACGCGAGAGGATCAGCTGCGGACCGCGGTTCTCGGTACGAATTTCCTTGAGCAGAGCACGCAGGCGCACACCAACACGGAAAGTTTCGCGGGAGATGATGTCTTCGCGAGCCAGCATGGCTTCTGCGTTGTTACCCAGATCAACAATCACGCTGTCACGGGTAACTTTCTTCACGGTGCCGGAGATAATTTCACCCAGACGCTCGCGATAAGCCTCGACCACCTGAGCACGCTCAGCTTCGCGAACTTTCTGCACAATTACTTGCTTGGCGGTTTGCGCGGCAATACGACCGAATTCGATGGAGTCGATCTTCTCTTCCAGCACTTCACCAACTTTAGCGTTGGCTTCGACTGCGCGCGGCATATCAGTGGTGACCTGATGTGCAGGATCATCAAAATCACTTTCTTCCACTACTGTCCAGCAGCGGAATGTTTCGTAGTTGCCGGTCTGACGATTGATCGCCACACGCAACTCTACTTCATCTTCAAAACGCTTCTTGGTAGCCGTGGCCAAAGCCAGCTCCAGCGCCTCAAAAATTACGCTCGCCGGGACACCCTTTTCGTTGGATACCGACTCAACAACCAGCAGTACTTCTTTGCTCATCGTACGCCTCGCCTTTCGCAATCCATTGGATCCGCGCTATCCGCGCCACTTGCGGGGGATCCGCGTCTCAATCAAACCTGGGGATAATGTTGGCCTTGTCGATCATGTCGATCGGCAACAGGAACTCGTGGTCATCCACCTGCACTACCACGTCCTGCTCTTCCACACCGCGCAGAAGGCCCTGGAAGTTGCGTCGCCCCTCAAAAGGCGAGCGCAGCTTGATCTTCACTTGCTCACCGGCGTGGCTGGCGAACTGTTCAATGGTGAACAGCGGCCGATCCATACCTGGCGAGGACACCTCAAGGGTGTACTCGGCACTGATCGGGTCCTCGACATCGAGTACGCCACTGATCTGCCGACTGACAATTTCACAGTCCTCGATCAACACGCCGTCAGGCTGTTTATCAATATAAATTCGCAGCAGAGAATGCCGCCCTTGTGACAGGAACTCGACACCCCAGCATTCGTAGCCAAGAGCCTCGACTACCGGAGCCACCAAGGCCTGCAACTGTTCTAGCTTGCTCGACACCTGAACCCCTCGCGCATGCTGTAAAAATAAAAAATGGGCGAATCGCCCATCATCAAACCGCCCTCTAAAGGCCGGCAAAGCTGTCGCCCAGCTAGCAAAAAGCCCCTTAAAAGGGGCTCCTCTGCAACTCAATGCGGGGGCTGGTTTTACCCAGCCAGCTTCGGATTAAACATCCGAGGAGCGACCTTGCTGCTCAATCCCACATCAAAGCTGGGGCCGGATTATACGACTGAACCTTAAGCAGGGTCAATCGACACTCCAGCAACAAAAAGGCCCGCTTCGAGCGGGCCTTTTTGAAAATTGGTACCGAGAAGGGGACTCGAACCCCTACAGCCTATGGCCACTACCACCTCAAGGTAGCGTGTCTACCAATTCCACCACCTCGGCAAAATCATTTACTGCGTACAACTTACTGCGTATTACTGCTGCTCAGGAGCCTGAGGTACGTCAGCCGCTTCAGTAGCCGGCTTAGCTGCATCAAGAACAGGTACATCTTCAACAGCTGGCTTAGCCTGTTGCACTTCCAGAACTGCTGGATCAGGCAAACCAACCTGAGCCATACCATCAGCTTTTTCTTTAGCAAAGTAGCCTAAGCCCAAGCTAGTCATGAAAAAAGCGGTGGCAAGTATAGCAGTAACGCGACTCAAAAAGGTAGTAGTTCCTTGACTACCGAAAACGGTAGAAGAGGCACCGGCACCAAAAGAAGCGCCTGCGTCAGCACCTTTACCCTGCTGCAGCAAAACCAGCACAACAACACCGATAGCACCCAGCAGATGAAGAACAACGATAACTGTTTCCAGCATTTCTTTAGCTTCCTGCGGCGCGACAGATCGCACCGAACTCATCCGCATTCAGAGAGGCTCCACCAACAAGCCCCCCATCGATATCCGGCATACCGAACAACTCGGCTGCACTGGCGGCTTTGACACTGCCGCCATAAAGAATTCTTACCTTGCTCGCCAACTCAGCGCTTTTCGCCGCCAACTGCGCACGAATTGCCGCATGCACTTCCTGCGCTTGCTCTGGCGATGCTGTCAGACCAGTACCAATAGCCCAAACCGGCTCATAGGCAATGACTGCACTCGCAAACACCTCAACACCCAATGCATCAGTCACCGCAGACAACTGCGCAGCAACCACCTCAAGCGTTTGCCCCGCCTCACGCTGCTCTAGGGTCTCACCGACACACAACACCGGTAGCAAGCCTGAAGATTGCGCCGCCGCAAATTTGCGCGTCACAACTTCGTCACCCTCACCCAACAGCGATCTACGCTCGGAGTGACCGACCAGCACCAGTGAACAGCACGCATCGCGCAACTGACTTGCAGCCACTTCACCAGTCAAAGCACCTTGCTGCGCTTCAGTAGCACAATCTTGCGCACCTACCGCAACAGCCTTGCCCGCAAGACCATCAACAACCTGGCCGAGATGCAAACAAGACGGAAAAACAGCTACATCCACATCAGCAGGCAACACCTGCTGAGCGAGACCGTTGATCAGCTCTGCGACGCTGGCGCGGGTACCGTGCATTTTCCAGTTACCAGCAACCATTGGGCGACGCATGCTTTACCTCGTCGGTCAAAGAGGGCGCAGATGTTACCCAACAGCTACCCGACTGGCAAGCCGAATCAAGCACATACGCCTGCAACAACTTTAGCCAATTCATCGGCATAGCCGCGCACCTGACCTTCGTCGTCGCCCTCGACCATGACACGCACCAATGGCTCAGTGCCAGATTTACGCAGCAGCACCCGACCACGCCCAGCCATTTGCTCGATCACCCGCGCGCTAGCCTGCTGCACGGCAGGATGCTCCAGCGGATCAACACCACCTGCAAAGCGTACGTTCACCAGCACCTGCGGACACTTCTGCATCCCTAACCGCGCCTCACCCAGGGTTTGCTCACGACGCTTGAGCGCCATTAGCACCTGCAGCGCAGCGATGATCGCATCACCAGTCGTAGTGTGCTGGAAACACACCAGGTGGCCGGAGTTCTCGCCACCCAACTGCCAGTTGCGCGACAGCAACTCGGCAATCACGTAACGGTCACCGACCTTGGCACGCACAAACGGAATACCTAGATCAGCCAGAGCCAGCTCCAGCCCGAGGTTGCTCATCAGCGTACCGACTACCCCACCCTGCAGTTTGCCGCGCTCCAACAAGTCACGAGCGATGATAAACAACAGTTCATCACCATCAACTACGGCGCCGGAGTGATCGACCATCAACACCCGATCCGCATCACCGTCGAAGGCGATACCCAGATCAGCCTGCTGCGCCAGCACTTCAGCCTGCAGTGCCTCGACGTGAGTCGAACCGCAGTTGTCATTGATATTCAAGCCATTGGGCTGCGCCGACAGAACAGTTACCTGCGCCCCCAACTCACGAAAGACGCTTGGCGCCACCTTGTACGCCGCGCCATGAGCGCAATCGACAACAACTTTCAGCCCAGCAAAGTCGGTACTGCTCGGCACACTGCTCTTACAGAACTCGATATAGCGACCAGCGGCATCATTGATACGCGACACCTTCCCCAACTGTTCGGAGTCAACTACGGTCATAGGCTGATCAAGCAACTCTTCGATCATCAGCTCGATCTCATCCGGCAGCTTGGTACCCTGCCCCGAGAAGAACTTGATGCCATTGTCGTGATGCGGATTGTGCGAGGCACTGATAACGATCCCAGCCTCGGCATGGAAAGTACGGGTCAGGTAAGCAATTGCCGGAGTCGGCATTGGACCGAGCAGCATCACATCCGCACCGGCCGCAGAGAGGCCCGCCTCGAGAGCAGACTCGAACATATAACCGGAGATGCGCGTGTCCTTGCCGATCAGAATGCGGCATTTGCCTTGCTTGCGAAACGCCATCCCAGCCGCCCAGCCGAGCTTGAGCATGAATTCCGGGGTAATAGGGAAGTCACCGACACGCCCACGAATACCGTCAGTACCAAAATATTTTCTACCCATCCCACACTTCCTTCTAACTTATTCGGCCGCTTCAACCGCGGCGATCATCCGCACTACATCAACCGTTTGCGCCACATCGTGCACCCGCAGAATGTGTGCGCCTTTACTCAGCGCCAATGCAGCCAAGGCCAAGCTGCCATACAGGCGCTCGCCCACTTCGTGCCCGAGCACTTTACCGATCATACTCTTGCGCGACACCCCGACCAGCAAAGGCCGACCCAACACATGCAGCCCCTGCAAATGCTTGAACAGCGACAGGTTGTGCTCCAGGGTTTTCGCAAACCCGAAACCCGGGTCAAGAATGACTCGCTCAACGCCAATCCCAGCCTCCGCGCAAGCCGCTAGCCGCTCAAGCAGAAATTCGCGCACCTCTGCCACGACATCCGGGTACTGGGGATTCTGCTGCATGGTGGTTGGCTCACCGCGCATATGCATCAGACACACGGGCAAGCCGCTGTCAGCAGCAGCATCCAGGGCACCGTCTCGCTGTAGCGAACGCACGTCATTGATTAAACCAGCCCCCAGCCGCGCAGTTTCGCGAATGACTGCAGGCGTTGAGGTATCCACTGAAATGATCACATCCAGCTCGCGCGCAATGGCCTCTACGACGGGAGCAACCCGCTCCAGTTCCTCAACCGAAGAAACCGCACGAGCACCTGGACGCGTCGACTCACCGCCGACATCAATCAGCGTTGCACCCGCCTGCAGCATCGCCTCGGCGTGGCGCAAAGCAGCATCACGCTGACCATAGCGCCCGCCATCAGAGAATGAGTCTGGGGTGACATTAAGGATGCCCATCACTTGCGGATGGCTTAAATCAAGAAACCGGCTGCCACAGGGCAGCCGGTCAAAGGTTGGTGCAACAGACATGGAGAACCTTAGAGCTCGGCGGCGGGGCCACCAATTGGCTTTTCTGTGGACTCAGCAACTTCAACTGGCGCAGTCGGCGTGCCATTGTTGTCGTCACCGCCCTGCCAGCCTTTCGGCTCGCGCGGCGCAAGGCCATTCATAATGTCTTCGATCTGCTCGGCGTCGATGGTTTCGTACTTCATCAGTGCTTCGGCCATCGCATCAAGCTTGTCACGGTTTTCCTGCAGCAGGCGCTTGGCGGTGCCGTAGCACTCGTCGATGATGCTGCGCACTTCCTGATCAATCAGCTTGGCAGTATCGGCAGAAACGTTGCTCTGATTGCTACCCATACTACGGCCGAGGAAGACTTCACCCTCTTCTTCCGCATACATCAGCGGGCCGAGCTTTTCCGACAAGCCCCATTTGGTCACCATGTTCTTGGCTAACTGAGTGGCACGCATGATGTCGTTGGAAGCACCGGTGGTGACGCCATCGAAGCCCAGGGTCATTTCTTCGGCGATACGACCACCGAACAAAGAGCAGATCTGGCTGGTCAGCGCACGCTTGCTCAGGCTGTAACGATCTTCCTCTGGGAGGAACATGGTCACGCCCAGGGCACGACCGCGCGGGATGATCGACACCTTGTAGACCGGATCATGCTCAGGCACCAGACGCCCGACAATCGCGTGACCGGCTTCGTGGAATGCGGTGTTGAGCTTTTCCTTGTCCGACATGACCATGGTCTTGCGTTCGGCGCCCATCATGATCTTGTCTTTGGCCAGCTCGAACTCTTTCATCTCGACTACACGCTTACCAGCACGAGCAGCGAACAGCGAAGCCTCGTTAACCAGGTTAGCCAGATCAGCACCGGAGAAGCCCGGTGTACCACGCGCAATCACGGCCGGGGCAACGTCTTCGCCCATTGGCACTTTACGCATGTGTACTTTGAGAATCTGCTCGCGACCACGAATATCCGGCAGGCCAACCACGACCTGACGGTCGAAACGACCCGGACGCAGCAAGGCTGGATCGAGCACGTCAGGACGGTTGGTGGCGGCGATCACGATGATGCCATCGTTCATTTCGAAGCCGTCCATCTCTACCAGCAACTGGTTGAGAGTCTGCTCACGCTCGTCGTGACCGCCACCCATGCCCGCGCCACGATGACGACCCACGGCGTCGATTTCGTCGATAAAGATGATGCACGGTGCATGCTTCTTGGCTTGCTCGAACATGTCACGCACACGAGATGCGCCAACACCGACGAACATTTCCACGAAGTCTGAACCGGAAATGGTGAAGAACGGCACTTTGGCTTCGCCAGCAACCGCCTTGGCCAATAAGGTTTTACCAGTACCTGGCGAGCCAACCATCAGCACACCGCGAGGGATACGCCCACCGAGGCGCTGGAACTTGCCTGGATCACGCAGGAATTCAACCAGCTCACTGACTTCTTCCTTAGCCTCATCGCAACCGGCGACGTCAGCAAAGGTGGTCTTGACCTGATCTTCCGAGAGCAGACGCGCCTTGGATTTACCGAAACTCATCGGCCCGCCCTTGCCGCCTGCGCCGCCTTGCATCTGGCGCATAAAGAACATGAATACGGCGATGATCACCAGAATCGGGAAGCTGGCCACCAGCAGCTGAGTCCAGATGCTCTGCTGCTCAGGCTGTTTGCCGACGATCTCGACGTTGTTATCCATCAGGTCCTTGATCAGGCCGTTGTCCTGAATCGCCGGACGCACCGTTTCGAACGATGAACCATCGGTACGCGTACCGCTGATGATGAAGCCATCAACCGTCACCCGCTTAACGCCGCCATCCTGAACCTGCTGGATAAACTGCGAATAGTTGAGTTTATTCGACTCAGTCGGGCTGGAAAAATTGTTCATCACCGTCACCAAGACGGCGGCGATGATCAGCCACAGGACCAGATTCTTTGCCATGTCGTTCAATTAGCTACCCTCTGAAGCAGGCCCCGTGTCGAAGCGCGCTTCGCATGACGACCAGTTATGTACCGATCTAACTTACTACACAACGCCCACCCCTGGCAGACGCCGTCTGTAACCCTTTATTTACTGTGAGACCACAAAGCCGCACCACAATTCGCCGTAAAGCCTGCAAGCATCAGAGACCGCGAAAGCCCCGAGCCAGCATATATTGCTCGCGGGAGCGATCACGTGAAGACAGCGGCTTGCGCATCTGCACCTTGTCGAACAGCTGACGCACCTGCTTGTGGTACAGATCGAAGCCTTCGCCCTGGAAGATCTTGATCAGAAAATCGCCACCCGGACGCAGTACCCGGGTCGACAAATCCAGCGCTAGCTCGCACAGATACATCGCTCGCGGCTGATCCGATTCCCTCACTCCACTCATATTGGGGGCCATATCGGAAATCACAAGGTCTACTGGGTGTTCACCGATAGCATCGAGAATCTGCGCGAACACCGCATCATCGGTAAAGTCGCCCTGGATAAAGGTGACATCAGGGATGCTGTCCATCTCCAGGATATCTGAAGCGATCAAACGTCCTTTGTCACCGATCACCCGACTGGTGACCTGCGACCAGCCGCCAGGCGCGGCCCCCAGATCAACTACAGTTATACCAGGCCTGAGGATGCGATCCTTCTCCTGAATCTCCAGCAGCTTGTAGCTGGCGCGCGAGCGATAGCCATCCTTCTGCGCCATTTTGACGTAGGGGTCGTTGAAATGCTCTTTCAGCCAACCTTGACTGGTCTTGGAACGGGCCACGCAATACCTCGAATGTGCAACGCATGAATATCTGGGCGGCCCCGAAGGCGCTCGGGTAAACTAACCGCCGTTTTTTACCAGATTAAATGCAGGAATCAGATTATGCCGCTCACTCAAGAGCAGAAGAAACAATTCAAATCTATCGGTCACCATTTGAAGCCTGTATTGATCGTGGCTGACAACGGTCTGACCGAAGGTGTGCTGACTGAACTGGAACGCGCACTGAGCGATCATGAACTGATTAAAGTGCAATTACGCATCACTGAGCGTGAAGACCGCCTCGCGGCCATCAATGAACTGTGCAAAGCAGGCAAAGCCGAGCTGGTTCAGGTGATTGGCAAAATGGCGCTGATCTACCGCAAGAACCCGAAAGTGAACAAGAATCTGTCCAACGTTCACCGTCATCACGGCTGATTACCAGCCGTTGCAAGGCGCGCTCAGCGCCTTTGCAACCACTTTAGCAGCCCAGCCTTAACGCTTAGAGCCTATACCTGAGTTTTTCGGCACTGGCTGCAAGACCAATAGCAACCCGCAAAACGCCATGACCAGATAACTGAACAGCAGCCACAGCTCAGCCTCAGGCAGCAGCCGGCGCACAGCGAAGTAACTTCCCGCCATCAGCACCACGACTAACAGCAACTGCCCGCGACTATCACGCCACAGGCTGGCCAGGCGTTCGGCGCGAATCAGCACCAGCACCTGCAACCCGGCGCAAACCGCCGCCAGACCAACCAGCAACGGCCGCAGGGTGTTGCCGATTTCCTCGACCAGCAACGAGGCCAGGCCGATTTTGGCAATTGCTGGTAACAACAGAAAATGCAGCAACCAGAGGCCGCCAACCCAAAGCGTCTGAGCCAGCAGCCAGCTGATCGCACCAGCATCACGCGAGCCAGGCTTAGAGATGGCGAACCTCGACGATCTCATACTCAAGCGCGCCGCTCGGGGTCTGCACCACCACCACGTCGCCCTCGCTCTTGCCGATCAAGGCACGGGCGATAGGCGAACCGACGGAAATCTTGCGCTGCTTGATGTCAGCCTCGTCCTCACCAACGATCTGGTAAATCACGCTTTCATCGGTTTCACAGTTGGCGATTTCTACGGTCGTGCCGAAAATCACCTTGCCGGTGTGCTCAATCGCAGTGACATCAATGATCACCGCATTCTGCATGCGACCTTCGATGTCACGGATACGCGCCTCAACCATACCCTGCTGCTCACGGGCAGCGTGGTATTCAGCGTTTTCCTTGAGGTCACCGAGCTCGCGCGCGGTGCCGATATCCTGGCTGAGCTTGGGCCGCAGCACCTTAGTCAGGTGTGCGTGCTCTTCTTCCAGGGCGCGAGCGCCCTGAACGGTCATAGGGTATTTGATCATGCCTTGATTCCTGCATGCAGATCCTGCAGCCGGCGCACGGTCTTCTCGGGACCGAACTTCAGCGCTTCACAGATCGCCTGACCCGCCGCAATGGTGGTGGTGCAGTAGATCTTGTGCTGCAGAGCGTTACGACGAATGGAGTAGGAGTCCGCAATGGACTGACGGCCTTCGGTGGTGTTGATGATCAGGGTGACTTCGTCATTCTTGATCATGTCGACCACGTGCGGACGGCCTTCTGTCACCTTGTTCACGCGACGCACCGGCAAACCAGCCGCCTCGATAAGCTTGGCAGTACCGGCGGTTGCCACCACCTCAAAGCCCAACTCGATCAGGTCACGGGCAACGCCCTCCACCAATGGTTTGTCGTCATCACGCACACTGATAAAGGCCACGCCTGCGTTTGGCAGAATCTCGCTAGCACCCGACTGCGCCTTGGCAAAGGCCTCGCCGAAGGTATCGCCGACGCCCATGACTTCACCGGTGGACTTCATTTCTGGGCCGAGGATCGGGTCGACGCCTGGGAACTTGGCGAACGGGAATACCGCTTCCTTGACGCTGAAGTACGGCGGGATAATTTCCTTGGTGTAACCGGCCTCAGCCAGCGACTTACCCGCCATGACGCGGGCAGCCACCTTGGCCAGCGAGACACCGACGCACTTGGAGACGAACGGCACGGTACGCGAAGCGCGCGGATTCACTTCGATGACGAAGATGTCCTCGCCCTGCACGGCCATCTGCACGTTCATCAGGCCAACCACATTCAGCTCCAGGGCCATTTTCTTGACCTGGTCACGAATCTCGTCCTGGATGTGCATCGGCAGCGAGTACGGCGGCAGCGAGCAGGCCGAGTCACCGGAGTGCACGCCCGCCTGCTCGATGTGCTGCATGATCGCGCCAATCACCACGGTTTCGCCGTCGCACACCGCATCCACGTCCACTTCAATAGCGCAGTTGAGGAAGTGATCGAGCAGCACCGGGCTGTCGTTGGAGACTTTTACCGCTTCGCGCATATAACGCTTGAGCTCGTCTTCCTGGTAGACGATTTCCATCGCCCGGCCACCCAGTACATAGGACGGACGCACCACCAGCGGGTAGCCGATGGTTTTGGAATGAGCCAGGGCTTCGTCTTCGCTGCGCGCAGTGGCGTTAGCAGGCTGACGCAGACCGAGGCGCTGAACCATCTGCTGGAAGCGCTCGCGGTCTTCGGCGCGGTCGATGGCGTCAGGGCTGGTGCCGATGATCGGCACGCCGGCTTCTTCCAGGGCGCGGCAGATCTTCAGCGGGGTCTGGCCGCCGTACTGCACGATCACACCTTTCGGCTGTTCGACGCGGACGATTTCCAGCACGTCTTCCAAGGTTACCGGCTCGAAGTACAGACGGTCGGAAGTGTCGTAGTCGGTGGAGACGGTCTCCGGGTTGCAGTTGACCATGATGGTCTCGTAACCGTCTTCACGCAGAGCCAGTGCCGCGTGTACGCAGCAGTAGTCGAACTCGATGCCCTGACCGATACGGTTTGGGCCACCACCGAGGATCATGATCTTGTCGCGGCTCGACGGGTTGGCCTCGCACTCTTCCTCATAGGTCGAGTACATGTAAGCGGTGTCGGTGGCAAACTCGGCGGCGCAGGTGTCGACGCGCTTGTACACCGGCAGCACTTTCAACTTGTGGCGCTGGCTACGCAGGGTCTTCTCGGTCACGCCCAACAGTTTGGCCAGGCGAATATCGGAGAAGCCTTTACGCTTGAGCTTGTACATCGAGTCACGGTCAATGCTCGACAGTGCCAGGGTCTTGATGCGCTCTTCGTCCTTGATCAGATCTTCGATCTGCACCAGGAACCATTCATCGATATTGGTCAGCTCGAAGACTTCGGCCACGGTCTTGCCCGCACGGAAGGCATCGCCGATGTACCAGATACGATCAGCGCTTGGCACGGTCAGTTCGCGGCGCAGGGTGCTTTCGGCTTCAGGATCGGCCAGATCGAGCATCGGATCGAGGCCCGAAACGCCTACTTCCAGACCGCGCAGGGCTTTCTGCAGGGATTCCTGGAAGGTGCGGCCGATGGCCATGACTTCACCGACGGACTTCATCTGGGTTGTCAGGCGGGCATCAGCTTTCGGGAACTTCTCGAAGGCAAAACGCGGGATCTTGGTAACGACGTAGTCAATGGCCGGCTCGAACGAGGCCGGGGTGCGACCGCCGGTGATGTCGTTGGACAGCTCATCAAGGGTGTAACCCACCGCCAGCTTGGCGGCGATCTTGGCGATCGGGAAGCCGGTGGCCTTGGAGGCCAGCGCCGAGGAACGCGACACGCGCGGGTTCATCTCGATGACGACCATACGGCCAGTGTTCGGGCAGATGCCGAATTGCACGTTGGAGCCGCCAGTTTCCACGCCGATCTCACGCAGTACCGCCAAAGAGGCGTTACGCAGGATCTGGTATTCCTTATCGGTCAGGGTTTGTGCCGGAGCCACGGTGATCGAGTCACCGGTGTGCACGCCCATCGGGTCGAAATTTTCAATGGCGCAGACGATGATGCAGTTGTCCTTTTTATCGCGGACCACCTCCATCTCGTACTCTTTCCAGCCGATCAGCGATTCGTCGATCAGCAATTCGCTGGTTGGCGACAGATCGATACCGCGGGCGCAGATTTCTTCGAACTCTTCACGGTTGTAAGCAATACCGCCGCCGGTGCCGCCCATGGTGAAGGACGGACGGATGATGCACGGGAAGCCAACCTTCTCCAGCACGCCGTAGGCTTCTTCCATGTTATGCGCGATACCGGAAACCGGGCACGCCAGACCGATGTCTTTCATCGCTTTGTCGAAGCGCGAGCGGTCTTCGGCTTTGTCGATAGTGTCGGCGTTGGCACCGATCATTTCGACACCGAACTTTTCTAGGATGCCGTGCTTTTCCAGGTCCAGTGCGCAGTTCAGCGCGGTCTGGCCACCCATGGTTGGCAGCAGGGCGTCCGGACGCTCCTTCTCGATGATCTTGGCCACGGTGGACCACTTGATCGGCTCGATGTAGGTGGCGTCGGCCATGGCCGGGTCGGTCATGATGGTAGCCGGGTTGGAGTTGACCAGAATGACGCGGTAACCCTCTTCTTTCAGTGCTTTACACGCCTGGGCACCGGAATAGTCGAACTCGCAGGCCTGGCCGATAACAATCGGGCCAGCGCCGAGGATCAGGATGCTTTTAATGTCTGTACGCTTTGGCATGTTCTCTCTCTCGAATCCTTGGGTCAGTCGGCTGGCTTAACGGCGCTTGGCCATGGCTTCGATAAAACGGTCGAACAGCGGCGCCACATCGGCTGGGCCGGGGCTCGCCTCGGGGTGACCCTGGAAGCTGAAGGCGTCCTTGTCGGTACGTTCGATACCCTGCAGGGAACCGTCGAACAGCGACTTGTGGATAGCGCGCACGTTGCTCGGCAGGCTGCTTTCATCCACGGCAAAACCGTGGTTCTGGCTGGTGATCATCACCACGCCGGTTTTCAGATCTTGCACCGGGTGGTTGGCACCGTGGTGACCGTGGCCCATTTTCAGGGTCTTGGCACCGGAGGCCAGAGCCAGCAGCTGGTGACCAAGACAGATACCGAATACTGGGATGTCGGTTTCCAGCACGTCCTTGATCGCGGTGATGGCGTAATCGCAAGGCTCGGGATCGCCAGGGCCGTTGGACAGGAACACACCATCGGGCTTCAGCGCCAGCACCTCAGCAGCAGGGGTCTGTGCCGGCACTACAGTTACGCGACAACCGCGCTCGACCAGCATGCGCAGGATGTTCCACTTAACGCCGTAATCGTAGGCAACCACGTGATGCGGCAGCTCGCTGGCCGGGATTTCTGGATGGCTGTCGTCTTGCAGGTTCCACACACTGGAGCGCCACTCGTAGCGCTCGGTGCAGCTGACCACTTTGGCCAGGTCCATGCCTTTCAGGCCGGGGAAGCTGCGCGCCAGTTCCAGAGCTTTTTCTTCGGTGGCGTCGTCGCCGACCAGAATGCAGCCGTTTTGCGAGCCTTTCTCACGCAGAATGCGGGTCAGGCGGCGGGTGTCAATACCGGCGATGGCGACGGTGCCGTTTTCCTTGAGGTATTCATCCAGCGGCTGCTTGTTGCGCCAGTTACTGGAGATCAGCGGCAGGTCACGGATAATCAGGCCAGCTGCCCATACGCGATTGGACTCGGCGTCTTCCGGCGTGGTGCCGGTGTTGCCGATGTGCGGATAGGTCAGAGTGACAATCTGCTGGGCATAGGAAGGATCGGTAAGGATTTCCTGATAGCCGGTCATGGCGGTGTTAAAAACCACCTCTCCAATAGTTTGGCCATCGGCACCGATGGCCTCGCCGCGAAAAATACTGCCATCAGCAAGAGCCAAAATGGCAGGTTTAAGGGCTGGCTTACTCAAGAAAACCTCCGAAAATCAAAACGTGAAGCAAACGCAGATTGTAAAAAAGCGGGATGACGTATCAACCGTCACCCCGCTTTTTTATCTGATTCATTCTGCGCAACTTTAGTGGACACACTAAAGCAGAAAGCTTACAGGAAAGTGCCTTTTTGGTCCACCGCCAGTTGCGCCTGAGAGCCCGGAAAAAGGCAAGCCTGCGACAGAATGCCTCAGTTAAGCCCCAAAACGTCCTGCATGTCGTACAGACCAGGCTTGCGCTCTTGCAGCCACAGCGCCGCGCGCACCGCACCCTTGGCGAAGGTCATGCGACTCGATGCCTTGTGGGTGATTTCCACGCGCTCGCCATCAGCGGCGAACAACACCGTGTGATCACCGACCACATCGCCGGCGCGCACCGTGGCAAAACCGATGGTTTCGCGCTCGCGCGCACCGGTCTGACCCTCACGACCATACACCGCTACTTTCTGCAGATCGCGCCCCAGGGCATTGGCCACCACTTCACCCATACGCAAGGCGGTGCCGGACGGCGCATCAACCTTATGACGGTGATGCGCTTCGATGATTTCGATATCCACATCATCGCCGAGCACCCGCGCCGCAGTATCCAGCAGCTTCAGGCAGAGATTGACGCCGACACTGAAGTTGGCAGCAAACACGATGGAAATCTGCTTGCCGGCTTCGGTCAGCAGCTGCTTTTCCTCTGGGGAAAAACCGGTAGTACCGATCACCATGGACTTGCCGGCCTGGCGGCAGATTTCCAGGTTCTTCAGAGTGACCGATGGATGAGTGAAGTCGATCAGCACATCGAACTGATCGAGCACCGCACTCAGATCGCCAGCCAGATTGACGCCAATCTTGCCCTGCGCCACCAACTCACCGACATCCGCACCGACCAGGCTGCTGTCGGCACGATCAATCGCTGCGCTCAGGCTTGCGCCATCGACCAACTGCACAGCCTCGATCAGGGTCTTACCCATGCGCCCGGCGGCGCCCATCACAGCAATACGTTGCATAGCTATCAGCTCCAAGCTGTCGCCCCAGGCTGCAGCCGCCGCTCAGCGACGGCGCAGCCTGTCAGCGGAATTTACAGGTCGCCAAAGAAGCGCTTAACGCCTTCGAACCAGCCATTGGCCTTCGGCGAATGCGAGCTGTCGCCTTCCAGGGTTTTGCGGAACTCATCGAGCAGTTCGCGCTGACGCTTATCCAGATGCACCGGAGTTTCCACCGCGACCTTGCACATCAGATCGCCTGCACCGCCACCACGCACGGGCGCCACACCCTTGCCACGCAGGCGGAACATCTTGCCGGTCTGGGTGCCTTCCGGAATCTTCAGCTTGACCCGACCATCTAGGGTCGGCACTTCCAGTTCGCCGCCCAGCGCCGCATCGGCAAAGCTGATCGGCACTTCGCAGTACAGGTGCTTGCCGTCGCGCTGGAAGATCGCGTGCTCGCGCACATTCACCACCACGTACAGATCGCCAGCCGGGCCACCCATGGCACCCGCCTCGCCTTCGCCAGAGAGACGAATGCGGTCACCGGTATCGACGCCAGCCGGGACTTTCACCGACAGAGTCTTGTGTTCTTCTACCCGGCCATGACCGTGGCAGGAGCCGCAAGGGTCGGTGATCATCTTGCCGCTGCCGTGGCAACGCGGACAGGTCTGCTGCACCGAAAAGAAGCCCTGTTGCATGCGCACCTGACCAATACCGCCACAGGTGGTACAGGTCACCGGCGTGGTGCCCTTCTTCGCGCCCGAACCATCGCAAGGTTTGCAATTGACCAGGGTCGGTACGCGAATGGTCACCGTAGTGCCACGCACTGCCTCTTCCAGATCCAGTTCCAGGGTGTAGCGCAGGTCACTGCCGCGCTGTGCACCACCGCGCTGGCCACCACGGCCGCCACCACCGAAGAAATCGCTGAATACATCGCCGAAGATATCGGAGAAGTTCGCCCCGCCCGGGCCGCCACCGCCGCCCATCTGCGGATCGACACCGGCATGCCCGTACTGATCGTAAGCCGAGCGCTTGCCCGCATCAGAGAGCACTTCGTAAGCCTCGTTGGCTTCCTTGAACTTCTCTTCCGAGGCCTTATCGTCAGGGTTACGGTCCGGGTGGTACTTCATGGCCAGACGGCGGTAGGCTTTTTTCAGCTCCGCTTCGCTGGCACCGCGCTCGACACCGAGCACTTCGTAAAAATCGCGTTTAGCCATAAGTCTTCAACACCTTTAAATCGTCTACTCCAGACACGCCAACGCGGGAGCAAGCTCCCGCGCGGCGGATCATGCCGGGCGCGACTCGCGTCGCGCCCGGCCAGAGCGGCATAAGCTTGCGCCTATTTACTTGTTGTCTTTGACCTCTTCGAACTCAGCGTCGACCACGTCGTCGCCTGCGTCCTTGGCTTGCTCAGCATCCGGGGCTTGCGCACCTGGCTGCGGCTGCTCGGCATACATCTTCTGCGCAAGTGGTGCGGTCACTTCGGACAGCGCGGTCATCTTGGCATCGATTTCAGCCTTGTCGTCGCCCTTCACTGCTACTTCCAGCGCGCTCAACGCAGCTTCAATAGCAGTCTTCTCGTCAGCGGTAGCCTTGTCACCAGCTTCGGTGATCATCTTACGGGTGGCGTGCACCAGCTGATCCCCTTGGTTGCGTGCGGTCGCCAGCTCTTCGAACTTGCGATCTTCCTCGGCGTTGACTTCGGCGTCACGGACCATCTGCTGAATTTCTTCTTCAGACAGACCAGAGTTGGCCTTGATCACGATGGACTGAGTCTTGCCAGTGGCTTTGTCTTTCGCGCCAACATGCAGAATGCCGTTAGCGTCGATATCAAAAGTCACTTCGATCTGCGGCACGCCACGCGGCGCTGGCGGAATCTCAGCCAGGTCGAATTTACCCAGCGACTTGTTACCGCTGGCTTGCTTACGCTCGCCCTGCAGTACGTGAATAGTCACGGCGCCTTGGTTATCGTCGGCAGTCGAGAACACTTGCGATTTTTTGGTTGGAATCGTGGTGTTCTTTTCGATCAACGCAGTCATCACGCCGCCCATGGTTTCGATACCGAGGGTCAGCGGGCTAACGTCGAGCAGCAGCACGTCTTTCACATCACCCGACAGTACCGCGCCCTGGATGGCAGCGCCCATGGCCACAGCTTCGTCCGGGTTAACGTCTTTACGGGCTTCTTTACCGAAGAACTCAGTGACCAGCTTCTGCACCAACGGCATACGGGTCTGGCCACCGACCAGGATCACGTCGTTGATCGCGCCAACGTCGATACCGGAGTCTTTCAGCGCAATACGGCAAGGTTCAATGGTGCGCTGAACCAGGTCTTCTACCAGCGCTTCGAGCTTGGCGCGGGAGACTTTTACGTTCAAATGCTTAGGACCGCTGGCGTCTGCAGTGATGTACGGCAGGTTGACGTCGGTCGAATTGCTCGAAGACAGTTCGATTTTGGCTTTTTCAGCGGCTTCTTTCAGGCGCTGCATGGCCAGCGGATCACCCTTGAGGTTCATGCCGCTTTCTTTCTTGAATTCGTCAACGAGGTAGTCGATCAAACGAATATCGAAGTCTTCACCACCGAGGAAGGTGTCACCGTTGGTGGCCAACACCTCGAACTGGTGCTCACCATCAACTTCGGCGATTTCGATTACGGAAACGTCGAAGGTGCCGCCACCCAAGTCATAAACGATAACAGTGTGGTCACCCTTGGCCTTGTCCATGCCGTAAGCCAGAGCAGCTGCGGTCGGCTCGTTGATGATGCGCTTGACGTCCAGACCGGCAATACGGCCGGCGTCTTTAGTGGCCTGACGCTGGCTGTCGTTGAAATAGGCCGGCACGGTAATCACCGCTTCGGTCACCGCCTCACCGAGGTAGTCCTCAGCGGTTTTCTTCATTTTCTTCAGAATTTCAGCCGAGATTTGTGGCGGCGACATTTTCTGGCCGTTCACTTCAACCCAAGCATCACCGTTATCTGCCTTGGAAATCTTGTAAGGCACCATCTGGATGTCTTTCTGCACGACTTCTTCGTCAAAACGACGACCAATCAGACGCTTCACCGCATACAGGGTGTTGTGCGGATTGGTCACTGCCTGACGCTTGGCCGACTGGCCAACCAGGATTTCACCGTCGTTGGCATACGCGATGATCGACGGCGTAGTACGCGCGCCTTCAGCGTTTTCGATAACTTTGGCGACACCGTTTTCCAGAACCGAGACGCACGAGTTGGTGGTCCCCAGGTCGATACCAATAATTTTGCCCATCTTTTACTCTCCCGAAACTTTGATAATCCCGCCGCTGATCGTTGTCAGCGGCGGTAGCACTAAAACGCTTGACTGTTTAATGGGGGCAGCTCGGCGAATTTCAAGCCTGCTCATCAATCGATGGCGGCACTTCTACCGGCGCCTTGCTGACCACCACCATGGCAGGGCGCAGCAGACGACCATTGAGCATGTAGCCCTTCTGGAACACCTTGAGCACGCTGTTAGGCTCAACGCTGGTGCTTTCCTGCATCGCCATCGCCTGATGGTGCTCAGCGTTGAACGGCGCGCCATGCGGATCAATCGCTTCCAGCTGGTGGCGTTTGAGGGTGTCGCCGAACAGCTTGAGCGTCAGTTCCATGCCTTCACGTACGGACTTGATCGCCTCATCATCAGGATTCGACAGTTCAAGGCCACGCTCCAGGCTATCCACCACCGGCAACAGATCGTTGGCGAACTTCTCCAGAGCGAACTTGTGCGCTTTCTCCACATCCTGCTCAGCGCGGCGGCGCACGTTCTGCAGATCGGCAGCCATGCGCAGCGACTGATCCTGCGCAGTGGCCAGTTGTTCTTCCAGCGCTTGCACGCGGGCAACCAGGTCATCACCCGCAGCCGCTTCGGCAGCTGTTTGTACATCGGGGTTCTGCGTATCCAGGGTCTGTTCGTCAGCCATGCGTCTCTCCTCTTAAAATCCGACGCGAGCCTTAACTCACGTGCCTGACCGCTATATGGGGTCAAAAAATGTGGTTTCAAGGACAGCAGACGGATTGTCAGCCCACAAAAAAACACTGTATAAATAAACAGACATGAACCTGGGAGGCCCTCGCCATGCTGGTGCACCTGTCCGTACACAACTACGCCATCGTTGAACACCTTGATCTAGAGCTGGACGCCGGCATGAGCGTAATCAGCGGCGAAACCGGCGCCGGCAAGTCGATCATGCTCGACGCCCTCGGCCTGACCCTAGGTGATCGCGCCGACAGTGGCGTGGTGCGTCCCGGCGCGGACAAGGCGGACATACTCGCCAGCTTCGACCTGCACGACATCCCCGAAGCCCGCGCCTGGCTGGCCGAGCGTGATCTGGACAATGACGGCCCGTGCATCCTCCGTCGCGTGATCACCGCAGAGGGCCGCTCGCGTGGCTATATCAACGGCGCGCCTAGCCCACAAGGTGACCTCAAGGCCCTCGGCGAACTGCTGATCGATATCCACAGCCAGCATGAACATCAGTCCCTGCTCAAGCCCGAAACCCACCGCCGCCTGCTCGACGAATACGCCGGTAGCCAGGAACTGGCGCGCCAGGTGCAGCTCGCCGCGCAGCGCTGGAAACAGACCAAGAGCGAGCTGGAGCGGGTTTCCAGCATCGGCGACGAACAGCGCGCACGCCATCAACTGCTTAGTTACCAGCTGGAAGAACTCGACAACCTGGCCTTGGGCGAGAACGAGCTGGACAACCTGGAACAGGAACACAAGAACCTGACCAACGCTGAAAGCTTGCTCAGTGCCTGCCGACTGGTGATTGAGCAGTGCAGCGAGAATGACGCCGGCAACGTGCTGTCCGCCCTGACCAACAGCCTCAATCGCCTCGGCGCCTTTCAAGGCCAGCCTGGCGCACTGAGCGAAGCCACCAACTTGCTGGCCAGCGCACAGATCCAGGTAGAAGAAGCCGTCGGCGAACTGAACCGCTTTCTCGACCACTTCGACGCCGACCCTGAACGCCTGCGGCAGATGGAAGAACGTCTGGATGCGATCTACACCCTGGCGCGCAAGCACCGCATCCAGCCAACCGAGCTGGGCGCCATGCAGCAACAGTTGTTCGAAGAACTGGAAAGCCTCAACGCCGACGACCAGGCCGCCGAACGTCTGAATGATGAACTGGCCGCTTTCGAACGGCATTACCAGGAAAAAGCAGCGGAACTCAGCACTCTGCGCAATAACGCTGCCGACCAACTGGCCACTGCTGTCGAGCAGGAAATGCAGACGCTGGGCATGCCCGGCGGGCGTTTCAACATCAAGCTCAGCGCCAACAGCAATAGTGAGCCACACCCCAACGGCCTGGAACAGCTGGAATTTCTGGTCAGCGCCAACCCTGGCCAACCGCTGAAAGCCCTGGCTAAGGTCGCCTCGGGTGGCGAACTGTCGCGCATCAGCCTGGCGATTCAGGTGATCACCGCGCAAACCTCGCGGGTGCCAACCCTGGTATTCGATGAAGTCGACGTCGGCATCGGCGGTCCTACCGCCGAAGTGGTCGGCCAGCTACTGCGCCGCTTGGGCGAACGCGGCCAGGTGCTCACCGTCACTCACCTGCCGCAAGTTGCCGCGCAAGGGCATCAGCACCTGTTCGTGCACAAGGTGCGTGAAAGCGATGCTACCCGCACCGCAGTGAGCAAACTGAGCCCTGTGCAGCGGGTCGAGGAAATCGCCCGCATGCTCGGCGGCGTAGATCTCACCGAGGAATCACTGGCCCATGCCCGGCAGATGGTCGGCAGCGCCCAAGCCTGATTACACAGATCCTAAAAAGCACAAAGGCGACCCTAGGGTCGCCTTTGTCATGCCAGCATCAATCAGGTCTTCTTGCGCACGTACAGCACAAGATTGTGATCAACCAGCTCAAAACCGTGCTCTTTGACGATTTCTTTCTGACGCTTTTCGATCTCGGCATCGAAGAACTCGATCACCTCACCGGAGTCGACACAGACCATATGGTCGTGATGGCCGCTGTCCGCCAATTCGAAGACTGCATGACCGCCATCGAAATTGTGGCGAACCACCAGACCTGCTGCTTCAAACTGGGTCAGTACGCGGTACACCGTTGCCAGACCTACGTCGTCACCCGCCTCCATCAATGCCTTGTAGACATCTTCAGCACTCATGTGACGCTGACCGGCAGAGTCGAGCATTTGCAGTATCTTGACCCGTGGCAGGGTCACTTTCAGGCCAGCCTTGCGTAGTTCGCTATTTTCAACCATGGTCTGCTTTCTCACGGAAGCGGCTTCGCAGCTTCCTTTAATGCGGGTATGATCCGGGGTTATATTGCCCAGCCAAGATAGTGGAAGTCGCCCACCGATGCAAAAAACCAAACTGCTGCTGACCAGCCTCACCCTTACGGGGCTACTCGCACTCGCCGGTTGTTCATTCCCCGGGGTTTATAAAATCGACATCCAACAGGGCAATGTCGTCACGCAGGACATGATAGACCAGTTGCGGCCGGGAATGACCCGCAAGCAAGTGCGGTTTATCATGGGCAACCCGTTGCTTACTGACACCTTCCACGCCAATCGCTGGGATTATCTGTACAGCATTCAGCCGGGTGGCGGTCAGCGCCTCCAAGAGCGCGTCAGCGTGAACTTCGGCGCTGACGACCAACTGGTCGGCCTGTCTGGCGACTTCATGCCGGGCGTCAGCCGCGACCAGGCCATACTGGGCGAAGACAGCGGCGTTACCACGCCACAAGCCACACAGCGCCCTCAGGTAGAAGAGAAACCCGCTCCAGGCTCACTGCTTGAACAGATTCAACGCGAAGTGGACGACGTGAAAGTCGTACCAGTGCCGACTCCAGAACCTCTGGAAAGCACACCACAGTAATATTTGCTGATAAAAAAGCCCGGACATGTCCGGGCTTTTTTTATACCTGCATCCCTGCTGGCATACTCAGCCGCTACTGCGCAGCATCCTCCGCTTTGGCTTGCGCCGCTTTAGCAGCGCGCTGCTTGCGCACTTCTTTCGGGTCGGCAATCAGCGGCCGGTAGATTTCCACCCGCTCACCGTCCTCCAGCACACGCTCATCAGGCTTGCTCACTGCCTTGCCGAAGATCCCCAGCGGACTGCTGTGCAGGTCAAGATCAGGAAAATGCGCCTGCATGCCGGACTGCACGGCCGCCTGCCGCACATTAGTGCCATAAGGCAGACTCAAGCGCAGCAGCTTCTGCTTGTCAGCCAGGGCGTAGACCACCTCGACCACGATATTCGGCTTATCCATAGAGTTGCTTAGCCCTTTGGCAGAATGCATCGACCAGGGTATTGGTGGCCTGATTGAACAGCGGCCCGAGGGTCGCCCGGACCAGCGGCCCGGCGTAGTCGAAGGTCAGATCCAAGCTGATCTTGCAGGCCTTGTCGCCCAGCGCCTTGAACTCCCAATGTCCATACAGCTGGGTGAACGGCCCCTCAACCAGAGTCAGCTTGATCAGCTCACCCGGCACCAGCGTGTTAGCCGTGACAAAGCGCTGGCTCAAGCCTCCCTTGGCCACCGCCAGGCTGGCGCGCATATGCGTGTCGCTCGACTCAAGCACTTCGCTGGCCGAACACCAGGGCAGGAACTGCGGGTAACTGGCCACATCATTGACCAGATCAAACAGCGCCCGCGCGGGATAAGGCAGCAGCGCCGAACGCTGAATATGAGTACTCATAACCCAACCACTTGGCTAAACAGGATGCAGGCGATCATTTACTCAGCTCTGCGACAAATACGATCAGCACACCAATTGGCGCGACCACACGAATCAACCAATACACCACGTTGAATAGCAGCGGGCTTTTCATCGCCAGCTCTTCGCGCACTGCCTCACGCTTAAGCACCCAGCCAGCAAATATGGCGAACGCCAGGCCACCGAACGGCAATAGAATGCGGCTGGTCAGGTAATCGATAGTATCGAAGAAATTCCGCCCGCCCTCTGCGCCCCACTGGAGCAGGTGGAAGCCATCCTCGGCGAAGACAAAGAACTTCGCTTCCGCGCCCAGGTTAAAGGACAGCACCGTGCCCATGCCGACTACCCAGCAGAGGAACGCCAACACGCTGGTCACCAGCACACGGCTGCGCTTGGTACGCTCGACCAAGTAGGCCACTGCTGGCTCCAGCATGGAGATCGATGAGGTCCAGGCCGCGATCAACACCAGAATAAAGAACAGCGTGCCCATCACCTGGCCAAAGGCGATATTGCCGAACGCCACCGGCAGAGTGACAAACATCAACCCCGGCCCTGCGCCAGGCTCCAGGCCACCGGCGAAAACGATGGGAAACAGTGCCATACCGGCCGTCAATGCCACCAGAGTATCGAGAATGCCGACGGTGAGAATGGTGCCGCCAATCGAGGCGTGCTTCGGCATATATGAGCCATAGACCATGATCGCGCCCACACCGACGCTCAGGGTAAAGAAGGCATGACCCATGGCGGCCAGCACGCCATCGAGTACGCGATCCGGCTGGAAATCGAAGAGAAAGTGGAAGCCCTGCATAAAGTGACCGGTGGTCATGCTGTAACCCAGCAGCACCAGCAACAGCACAAACAGCAGTGGCATCATGATGCGCAAGCTGCGCTCAAGGCCGGCCACCACGCCACGGGCGATTACAAAGCCGGTCAATAGCATAAACAGCGTATGCCACAGGGTAAGCCGCCAGGGATCCGCCGTCAGCGCGCCAAACGCCGCGCCAGCGCCCTCGGCACTCACGCCAGCAAACTGCCCGCCGCCCATGCTGAGGATGTAATCCAGCGACCAACCAGCCACTACGCTATAGAAAGACAGAATCAGCAGAGCGGCAACCATCCCCACCAGCGCCGCCCAGGACCATTTCGGCGATGCGCCTGATTCGATGGCCAGGGCTTTAAGGGTATTCACCGGGCTCTGCCGGCCGCGCCGACCAATCAGGGTTTCCGCAAGCATGATCGGCAAGCCGACCATGAAAATGCACACCAAGTACATCATCACGAAAGCCCCGCCACCGTACATGCCGGTCATATAGGGGAACTTCCAGATATTACCTAGCCCGACAGCCGACCCGGTCGCCGCCAGAATAAACACCCAACGACTGGCCCAGGCACCGTGTATCGAAACCTTATCGTTCGCCATGCTCGGCTAGCCTGCTCTATTAAAAAAGATCGCGCATTGTCGGGGATTCGCCAGGGCGGCTCAAGCGCAGCCGGCGCCGTACACCATCTGGCGCCTGGCAAAGCTGATTTTGCACTGCCGCACACATAGCGTCCGCGCCAGTGACTCCCTATAATGCGCGCCCTATGGCTAAACAAAAGAAACACCCGCAAGGCACCATCGCGCAAAACAAGAAGGCGATGCACGACTACTTCGTCGAATCCAGGTTCGAGGCAGGCTTGGTCCTGGCCGGCTGGGAAGTGAAAAGTCTGCGCGCCGGCAAGGCCCAGTTGGTTGACAGCTATGTGCTGCTGAAAAACGACGAAGCCTGGCTGATGGGTTGCCACATCACCCCGCTGACGGCGGCCAGCACCCATGTGATCGCTGACCCGACCCGTACCCGCAAACTGCTGCTGAACAAGCGTGAGCTGGACAAGCTGTTCGGCGCCGTGCAGCAGAAAGGCTATGCCTGCGTAGCGATGTCGATTTACTGGAAGGCGCACCTGATCAAGTGCGAGATTGCCCTGGCCAAGGGCAAGAAGGACTTCGACAAGCGCCACACCGAGAAAGAACGCGACGCCGACCGCGAAGTGCAGCGCGCCATGCGCAGCAAAGGTAAAGACGAATAAATCGACTCTGCGCTCGCAAAAAAGCCCCGCACTGCGGGGCTTTTTCATTCCAGCGCCTGGCCTAGCGCAACTCGCTGAAGGCCAACTTCACCCCGAGCCCTACCAGCACCGCGCCCATCAGCCGATCAAACCAGTGCCCCATGCGCGCGAAACCCGCACGCACGCGCTGATGACTGAAGAGTTGCGCGACCATACAGAACCACAGCGCCGTGGCCACCGCCAGGTAAACGCCATAGCCGGCCTGAACTGACAGCGGCGTATGCGGGTTGATCACCACGGTAAACAACGACAGAAAGAACAACGTGGCCTTGGGGTTAAGGCCATTGGTCACAAAGCCAGCGACAAAGGCAGCGCGCGGTGAACGCGCGCCCTCGTCAAGACTCAACTCGGCTTCGCTCGGGCTTGCCGGTTTGGCGCGCAGCGCCCTGATGCCGATGTAAAGCAGGTAAGCCGCGGCCAGCCATTTCAGCGCATTGAACAGCACAATCGACTGCGACACGATCAGACCGATACCCAGCAGCGAATAAGCCACATGGATAAAAATCCCGCAGCCCACGCCAATCGCACTGAAGATGCCGGCACGCCGCCCATGAGCCACACTTTCGCGCACCACAATCGCGAAGTCCGGGCCAGGGCTGGCCACTGCCAGCAAGTGAATGAGGGCCACAGCTAAAAACTCGGTCCAGTACATGGGGCGGCTCCGCGACGTCGAAATGATTCTGTTAGGCTCGCCACCATACTCCCCGCCCAAACCCTCAGGATAGATACAGCTGATGAGTAACAGTCACCGCGCCGTGTTTCTCGACCATAGCTCACTCGACCTGGGCGACCTCGACCTGTCCAACCTCAACGCCTGCTTTGCCGACCTGCAGCTGTATCCGCATAGCACCCAGGCGCAAACTATCGAGCGCTTACAGTGCGCACAAGTGGCGATCAGCAACAAGGTGCCTCTGAATGCCGAGGTGTTCGCCGCCTGCCCAGAGCTGAAACTGGTGCTGGTGGCCGCCACCGGCACCAACCCGATTGACCTGGCCGCCGCCCGCGCTCACGGGGTAATCGTGAGCAACTGCCAGGGTTACGGCACGCCATCGGTGGCCCAACACACCCTCATGCTGCTATTGGCGCTGGCCACCCGCCTGCCCGATTATCAGCAGGACGTTCGCGCCGGCCGCTGGCAACAGTCGCAGCAGTTTTGCCTGCTCGACCATCCAATTATCGAACTGCACGGCAAGACCCTCGGCCTGCTCGGCCATGGCGAGCTGGGCAGCGCAGTCGCCAGACTGGCCGAAGCCTTTGGCATGCGCGTACTACTCGGTCAACTGCCCGGCCGACCAGCCCGTGCCGACCGCCTACCACTGGATGAGCTGCTGCCTCAGGTCGATGCGCTTAGCCTGCACTGCCCGCTGAACAACGACACCCTGAATCTGATTGGCGCCCGCGAACTCAACCTGATGAAGCCCACAGCCTTTCTGATCAACACCGCCCGCGGCGGCCTGATAAACGAGCAGGCCCTGGCTGACGCCCTGCGCGCAGGTCACCTGGGCGGCGCCGCAACCGACGTGCTGACCCAGGAACCGCCGAAAGACGGTAATCCTTTGCTCGCCGCCGATATTCCAAGGCTAATCATCACCCCGCACAGCGCCTGGGGCAGCCGCGAAGCGCGGCAACGCATCGTCGGCCAGCTCAGTGAAAACGCCCAGGCATTCTTCAACGGCACGCCCATGCGCGTTGTCAGCTAATCTACGCGACTTTTTTCGAGGAGCGCTTATGGACCCGCGAAGCGAAGTACTGCTGCGCCAAGCCGATCTATTCAACGGCCCGCTGCTGTTTGCCGGCTTGCCGGCGGATGACCTGCTCGGCCAATTCCCCGACGCACAAGGCTGGAGCTGGCATACCGGCGAGCACGCGTTGCTGGATACACGTTTCAGCAATCGCTGCCACTTTGGCACTCAGCCTGGTGAGCGCGACTTTCAGGCGGCTGTACTGTTCCTGCCGAAATCCCGCGAGCTGACCGAATACCTGCTCAATGCCCTGGCGGCACGCCTAGGCGGCCGCGAGCTGTTTCTGGTCGGTGAAAAACGCGCAGGCATTGAACGCGCGGCCAAGCAGTTGGCGACCTTCGGCCGGGCACGCAAGCTCGACAGTGCGCGGCACTGCCAGCTATGGCAAGTGCGGGTCGAGCAGCCCCCCGCCACGCCGGATCTGCTCAACCTGGCGCAACGCTACGAACTCACCTTGAGCGACGGGCCGCTGCAGGTACTCAGCCTGCCAGGAGTATTCAGTCACGGCCGCTTAGACGTTGGCAGCGCGCTGCTGCTTGAAAACCTTGATGGTTTACCCAGCGGGCATATCCTGGATTTCGGTTGCGGAGCCGGTGTGCTGGGTGCTGCTCTGAAGCGCCGCTACCCGGACAGCCAGATCACCCTGCTGGATGTGGACGCCTTCGCCGTCGAGAGCAGCCGCCTGACCCTCGCCGCCAACGGCCTGCAAGCCAACGTGATCAATGGTGACGGTATCGATGCCGCGCCCAAGGGCCTGAATGCGATCCTCAGCAATCCGCCCTTTCACCAGGGCGTACACACGCACTATCAGGCCACCGAGCACCTGCTGCGCCAGGCCAGCCGGCACCTGGCCAGCAAAGGCGAATTGCGCCTGGTTGCCAACAGTTTTCTCAAATATCCACCGCTGATCGAACAGCACCTTGGCCCTTGCCAGACCCTGGCCGACGCCAAGGGCTTTCGCATCTACCGCGCCAGCAAAGGTTAAACGGAGCTTGCCCTATCACGGATGCGCGGGCAGAATGCGCGCGTCCTAGGGGAGTAGTCTCCCGCGAGCGCCAGCTCGCCCGGCACGCGTCAACATACTTGCTCAGCAGAGCATGGTGCGTGCGACCCAAGGCCCACTCAGTGGAGCCTGCGGTTTGACAAGACCTATGACACGCACACCTTACCCGGGGCGGGAAGGCTGTACGTGTCATAGCCGTGTCGACCCGCCCCTTTAGGAAAGCCTGATGCTCGAATCCCTGTTCGTTCCAACCCTAATCGTTGCCCTGGCCGAAATCGGCGACAAGACGCAGCTGCTCGCTCTGCTATTGGCCGCACGCTTTCGCAAACCTTGGCCGATTATCTGCGGCATCGTGGTCGCTACCCTGGCCAACCATTTCGCCGCCGGCGCTATCGGTAACTGGGTTGCCAGCTTCTTCTCCCCCGCCACGTTGAGCTGGACGCTGGCTGCCAGCTTTGTTGCCGTAGCGCTGTGGACGCTGATCCCCGACAAGCTGGATGACGATGAAAGCTCCAAATTCAAGCGCTACGGGCCGTTTCTGACCACCCTGATCGCGTTCTTCCTCGCGGAAATGGGTGACAAAACCCAGGTCGCAACCGTAATGCTCGCCGCGCAGTACCCGCACTTTATCCTGGTGGTCATCGGGACCACCCTCGGCATGCTGATTGCCAACGTGCCGGTGGTGTTGGCCGGCAATTTCGCAGCGGAACGTCTACCGCTGACGCTGATCCGCCGTGTGGCAGCCTGTTCCTTTGCAGCATTGGCGGTTTATGCGGGTTATCAGGCACTGAAATTCAGCGGGGCTATTTGACATCAAGTTGACGCCAGGACACTGGCGTTTCGGCCAATACCCCAGCTTCCAGACGGCTGCTACAGTGCGCAACATTCTGCCCACTCAGCCGTCAGGGAGCACCAATGTCACTGGATGATCGGAAAAAACTGGTACGCCACCACATCGACCTGTCGTGGAATAAAGGCCGTACCGCACTGGCCGAGCAACTGCACAGCAAAGACTTCCTCTATAAGAGTTCGTTTATCGGCAAGCCACTGACCAGCCCTGCATTTGCCCAGATGGTCAAGGACATCCGCCACGCCATGCCGGATCTGCAGGTAGTAGTCGAAGAGTGCATTGCCGAGGACAACAAGGTTGTCACCTGGAGCACCCTGATCGGCACCATCCAGAAACCCGCGCTCGGCTACCCGCCCAGTGACAAGGTGCTGAGCATCTCGGCCATGGCCTTCTGGACCATTACCCCGGGCAATGAAATCCAGGAAATCTGCACTATGTTCGACATGGAGAGCTTCCGCTCACAACTGGGCCTGGCCACCCAACCCTTTGCTGCCAAGGCGCTGCCCTGAACATATAACGCTCAACAATAAAGCCCCAATCGGGGCTTTATTGTTTACCGCGCTTTAGCGCGCCTGTTCATACAGCGGCATCACCTTGGGAATCGCCGCCTGCAAAGAGGCAATGCGGCTGCTTGACGAGGGGTGCGTGCTCATAAATTCAGGTGGTGCGCCTTCATTGGCGGCGGCCATCTTCTGCCACAGAGTGACGGCGGCATTGGGGTTGTAGCCACCCCGCGCCGCCAGTTCCAGGCCAATCAGATCCGCCTCGTTCTCATTGCCGCGACTGTTTGGCAGCATCATGCCGTACTGCACGGCGGCATCGGCCAGCGCCAAACTGTCGGAACCGAGCCCCAGCAAGGCACCGGCACCCTGCTTGGCCAGCTCAACACCATAGGCTTTAGACATGGACTCACGGCTGTGCTCACGCAGTGCATGGGCCATTTCGTGGCCCATGATCGCGGCGATTTCATCGTCAGTAAGTTTGAGCTTGTCGATGATCCCGCTGTAGAAAATGATCTTACCGCCCGGGCCGCAGTTAGCATTCAGCTCAGGGCTCTTGATCAGGTTGACCTCCCACTGCCATTGCGCCGAATCGGGGCGAAACAACGGGGCTTCCTTGATCAGGCGATTGGCAATCGTGCGCAGGCGTTTGGCGTTATAACTGGTTTTATCCAGCGCGCCCTTGCTGGACGCCTCGCCAAGGGTCTGCTGATAAGACTGCGCATACATCTGATTGACCTCTTGGGTCGAGAGCATGCTGAACATGTATTGCTTGCGCTCAACACCTACGGCGCCGCCACTGGTGGTGTTTACAGCCTGGCATCCCGCCAGCAACAGGGCCGTGCTCAACGCGGCGAGGGGTAACAATTTGGCCATGTTAATACTCCTTACGAAAACTGCGACATCCTAGGCGGCTGAGCAGCGTCGGACAACTACAAGCTTGCTCAATGCAGGCAAGCAATCTTTAGTTAGATAGGCGATTAAGGATTTTCTCCCCGGCAGCCGATAAGCAGTCACGGCAACTCTTTCCTGTGTGGAGCTTCCATGAAATTTCGCTCGATCCAGACCACCATTGCCACTCTCGCTGGTGCCAGCATCCTGGCCATCGTTGTAGCCCTGATTCTGTATGCGCTGTACGCCAGCGGCCGCAGCCAGGAACTGACTCAGGCGCGCACCCAAGACCTGCTTGAGCAGGTGATCAAACAGCGCCTGAGCGCTCTGGCGCAGACACAGACGCTGCAGATCCAGGCCGAGCTGGAATACCCACTGATGATCACCGCCGAGCTGGCCAACACCAACCGTCTACTTAGCCTGAAGACTGAGGACGGCAGCGCCATGCTTTCCATGAGCCGCGAAGAGCTCAACAACCTGGCCCGCGAAATCTTGGTGCAGCACCCTAAGCTGCTTGGCTCTTATATCGGTTGGACCGTCAACGGCCTGGATGACAGCGACGCCATCTACGCCGGCATTGGCAATCCGGCGGTTAACGAAAGCGGCCGCTTTATTCCCTGGTGGTATCGCAACGATGACGGCAGCCTGGCCCAGGAGCTACTGACCGACCTGGAGAACGAGAAGCCGCTACCCACCGGCGTGCGCGCTGGCGAGTATTACCTATGCCCACGCGATGCGAAAAAGGCCTGCGTGATCGACCCCGCACCTTATGAGATGGGAGGCAAGATGGTGATGCTGGCGTCGTTCGTCAGCCCAATTCTTATCGACGGTAGCTTCAAGGGCATGGTCGGCGCCGATCTGGGCGTCAACTTTATCCAGGACTTGCTGGTCAACGCTGACAATCAGCTGTATGACGGCGCAGGTGAAATGGCGCTAATTTCAAGCCACGGCCGCCTGGTGGCATCGACCCAAGCACCAGACAAACTGGGCAGCCCTGCCACCGAACTGCTGGATGCCAACGAGTTGGAAAACCTCAGGCAGTTGAAACCTGGGCAGATCATCTACGACATCCACCAAGAGGCTAATCCAGCCGAGAGCCATATCGAGCTGTTCCTCTCCTTCGGCATAGGTGATACCGATGCGCGCTGGACCCTGATGCTGGTCTTGCCGCTCAACACCGTAATGGCCGAATTGCAGCAATTGCACGGCGACCTCACCAACCAGCGTCAAGCTGACACCCTGAATATGACCCTGGTCGGCCTGCTGATTGCTGCGTTAGGACTACTGGTGATCTGGCTGGTCAGCCGCGGCATCGCCAAGCCACTGAGGCAGATGGTGAGCATGCTTGACGATATCGCTCAGGGCGAGGGTGACCTAACCCGCCGTCTGGAGGTGAACCGCAGCGATGAGCTGGGTGATATTGCCAAGGGTTTCAATACCTTCCTCGGCAAGCTGCAGAACATGATTACCCAGGTGGTCAGCTCGGTGCAGAAGGTCAGCGACTCGTCCGAACACACAGCTGACATTGCTATCCGCACCAACACTGGCGTGCAGAAACAACTAGCGGAGATCGAACTGGTCCCCACCGCCGTGCATGAAATGACCGCCACCGCCCAGGATGTGGCACGCAACGCCACCCATGCAGCAGAAGCCGCCAATCATGCGGATCGATCTGCCAACCAGGGCAAACAAACCGTGCAGCACACAGCGGATGCAATTGCCGCACTGGCACAGGAAATCGGCCGCGCGGTGACAGTGGTGCAAACACTGGCTAAAGACAGCGAGAACATCAACGCCATCTTGGTCGCCATCCGCGGAATTGCCGAGCAGACCAACCTGCTCGCGCTCAACGCCGCCATTGAGGCGGCCCGCGCCGGTGAACAGGGGCGTGGCTTTGCGGTGGTCGCCGATGAAGTACGCAACCTGGCGCAGAAGACCCAGAAAGCCACTGAAGAAATCCAGGCCATGATCCAGCAACTGCAGCAGGGCACACGTGATGTGGTTAAGGTCATGGAAGACAGCCAGAGCAAGACTGCGGTCAGTGTGCAACAGGCCAGCCAGGCAGCTGAGGCACTGGAGTCTATTACTCAGGCTGTATCGGTGATCAACGACATGAATACGCAGATCGCCAGCGCCGCCGAAGAACAAAGCGCAGTGGCCGAAGACATCAACCGCAACGTCACCAATATCGGCCAGGTGGCCAATGAAGTGGCCGGCGGCGCCGACGAGGCGAGCCAGGCCAGCGCCGAGTTGACCAAACTGGCCGAACAGCAACGTCGCTTGATCAACCAGTTCAGGGTCTGATCAATCTGCAATAAAAAGGTGGACTGCACTGCAGTCCGCCCTTTTTATTCATCCACACCTAAGATCTAAGCCGGCGTCAGGCACTCTGGCGCGTCCAACTTAGGATCATTGATCAAGTTGGCCAATACCCGCTCACGCAGCGCTAGCGGCGGGCTCGCCAGTAGAGCCTGTAATTCAGCTGGCGAGGTATCCGCGGCTAACCAGGTCGCTTGCCCTGCCTCATCAAGAATCAGCGGTCGACGCTGGCTGGCCGCAGCCTGGGTCACTACCGCCGCACTCAGGTATACACACCCCTCTACCGGGTAGGCCTCCCACAGGGCGGCGAAATACAGCGGCGTGGTTTCGCCAGTGAGCCAGTACGGACGCTTGCGTGCGGTGCCCCGCCACTCGTAAAAGCCGTTAGCTGGCAGCAGACCGCGACGCAGGCGAAACGCCTCACGAAACATCGGCTGCTCGGCCAGGGTTTCTGCTCGGGCCTGGGCGGGGGTTTTGGTCAGGTCAGTCAACCAGGGTGGTGTCAGCCCCCAGCGTGCCCGCGTCAGTTGGCGCTCGCCATCGACGTTGCGCAGTAGTAACACCTGGCTATTGGGCGAAATACTCCAGTGCGGTAACTGGTCAGCGGGGAAACCGGGAATCGCCGCAAATGCAGGCGTCCAACGGAACAGGGCATAACGTCCACACATGAGCAACTCGATAACGTTCAGCAGTCAATGTACCGACCAGGCGGCCAGCAAGCAGTAAGTCAGATACGCCGCTAGGTTAGATCTAGCAGAGCAGCGAGCCCTGGAAACTTTCAGGCTCATCCGTCGGCAGCGGCTGCGCGGTATTGTACGCGGCGATCAGCTGTTGTGCGCTGTGCGCCTGGTCATCCTCAACCATCACCCCGAGTAAGCCACAGGCAGGCAACTCGCCCACTGCGCCAGCCAGATGCTGCCCGGTCAGATAAGCCTCGATTCCCTCACTGGCCAACATCCCCAGCAGCAACTCGCCTTCCATCAGGTCCTGTGGCTCGTAGATTCGCTGCATCAGTCATTCTCCCCGCGCACGTCCAGGCTCCAGTCCTCGCCATCGGTCTGCAGCGAAAATACGATAGGCCGACAGCACACCGGACAATCTTCGATGTACTGCTGATCGCCGGCCGACAGGTCGAGTAACGCCTCAACTTGTTCGCCACAGTAGGGGCATTGGTAGTCCTGGCTTTCCAGCATCGCTGTCTCCTTGTGACTTGGCGTTATAATCGCCGGTCTATAGCTGGCCCTGCAGTCGCGTACTATCCATTGTCACGCGTGGCGACCAGCGCAGTGAGCATCTCCACAGCCAACCACAACAAGAGAGCATGATGGGCGAATTCGATGCCATCCGACCTTACGCCGACGCCGAAGTCCCTGCCGTGCTGGCGCGCCTGCTGGCCGACGATGCGTTTCTCGGCATCCTCACTCAGTTCCGCTTCCCGCGCCTGGCATCTTCGCTGGGCTGGCTGCTTAAACCACTTATAGCCTATCGCCTGCGTCTTGAGTTTCGCGACGTGAGTTCAGTGGCGCAATTGCAGACGCGAATCGAGAGCTATGTCGACCGTACCATTGAGCAGGCCACCGATGGTGTGAGCTATTCCGGTATCGAGCACCTGCAGGCCGGCAAGGCCTACCTGTTTCTCGCCAACCACCGCGACATCGTTATGGACCCGGCGTTCGTCAACTACGCGGTGTACCACGCAGGCCTGCCGACGCCGCGCATCGCGATTGGCGACAACCTGCTGCAAAAGCCCTTCGTCAGCGACCTGATGCGCCTGAACAAGAGCTTTATCGTGCACCGCTCGATCAGCGGGCGGCGCGAGAAGTTGGCGGCCTATCAGCTGCTGTCGGCCTATATCAATCACTCGATCCGCAATGATGGCGAGTCGATCTGGATCGCCCAGGCCGAAGGCCGTGCCAAGGATGGTGATGACCGCACCGATTCGGCGATCCTCAAGATGTTCCATATGAGCCGCAAGGGCGAGCCGTTCGCCGAGGTGATCAACGCCCTGCGCCTGACCCCGGTATCGATCAGCTACGAGTACGACCCCTGCGACCAAGCCAAGGCTCGCGAGTTGTTTATCCGCGCCAGCAGTGGCAGCTACACCAAGGTGGCAGGCGAGGATGACCAGAGCATCGCCCTCGGCATTACTGGCTACAAAGGCCGCGTGCATGTGCACTTCGGTGCGCCGGTCAGCCAGGGCCTGGAAGACAGCAAACTGCTGGCAGCGGAAATGGACCGGCAGATTCTCACGGGTTATCGGCTGTTTCCCGTGCACTACCTGGCCTATGCCATGTGGGCTGATCGCGACCCTGAACTAGCCGTACCCAGCGCTACCGAGCTATTCCCTGCGGCAGAACTCAGTGCGGCGCAAAACGAATGGCAACAACGCCTGGCCAAGTGCCCAAGCGAGCAGCAACCCTACCTGATCCTGCAATACGCCAACCCGGTGCATAACCAGTACCGGATTAAGGCCGGCCTACCGCTGTAAGCAAAACGCAGCCAGAAAAAACGGCAGCCATTGGCTGCCGTTTTTATTAGCCGAGAACCCGCGTTACAGCTGCGTGCTAAACCAGGACAGCAGCAATGCCGAGGCCAGGCAGGCATAGCCAAAACGGTAGAAGAACTGGTTCAGGCGCAGTGTCGGCTCATCACCATAGGCTTCATCCGCCAGGCCATTCAGTTCACTGCCGGCCAACAGTCGCGCCGATGCATGCTGTTCACGCATGCGAGTGGCCAGTAACAGCCAGGCACCGGCCAGGGCAAAAAACAGCGCCAGGCCATTAAGCCACTGCCCAGGCTGACCTTCGATCAGCAACCAGAGCGTTTGCAACGACATGCTCAACCTCTACGTCTATAAGGCATGCGATCAACACCGCGCCTGATTAACAGCACGCCCGATGCAGTATCGGGCAGTCCAAATACGGGCGCGGAGTCTACCGAAGGTTGCAGGGCTCGCGGTTCGATTCCGACGAATCGCAGCCACTATGACCAAGCGGTCTAAACACTGTCATCTGCGTGAGCTATGGTCTAACACTCGTCCCAACGCCTTGGCCAAAATGGCTTCGAGGCGGAGAAAGGTCTTAAACATCCATGGAGGAACGCACCATGCTGCATGCCCAACCGCAAGACCGCGACTACCTGATCGATTCTCTCGATGACGTGGAAGATGTCATCGACGGGCTGTCTTTCAATGTGCAGGACGACCACTGGCTGGTTTACTGCGCCATGGGCGGCCACGAGCATTACGCCCTGCCCGACATAGATACGCGCACCGGCATGAGCCTGCCCGAGTTTTACAGCGAGGCGGCCTGACAGACTGCATAACGCAGGTGTAAAAAAGCCCGGAATAATCCGGGCTTTTTCATTACCGCGACAAGGCTTACTGTGCGAGCATCTGGCCGATGGTCGGGTCCTTGAAGGCGCGGGTCAGGGCGTCGCTCAACACGTCGCCAACCAGCTTGGTATTGGTCGCCTGATTTGGCGCCATGCCGAAACGTTGGTTCAACGACGCGCCATAACGACCGCTGTAGCGACGGCTGCTGTTCTGCACATCAACGCGGAAGGTCGCGGTCATGTCAGCTTCGGTCACGTACAGGCCTTCTTTGGGCGACTGATACTTCAGTTCGGCCAGGGTCAGGGTCAGTTGCGGCGCATTGACGGCATTGGCGCTTGGGGTGAAACCAAGCAAACGCACTGCTGCCTCGGCCTGGGCTTGCAGCTTGGGCAGGATATCCTGACCGGTCACGCTGATGGCGCTGGTCTCCGGGTACAGACCGCCGCGGGTGCCCAGCACCGGGGAAGGACGGCCGTCGGCCACTCGCACCACCACAGGCTGACCTTGGCCAACGGCTGTGAGCGGACTATTAAGCTTGGGTTGTGGGCTGAGTTGTTGCGGGCTGTGGGCGCAACCCACCAGAGTAAGGCTGGCAACAGCCACCAGACCAAACAGCAGACGATGCAGCATGCTCAACTCTCCATAGATAAGGGGTAGAAGTGGCGCGCAGTATAACCAGCGCGGTAAATGCCTGACAGCGCTGCTTAAAGGGTCTGTTGCCATTTCATTCACGGCCGCACCGGAGCCTGTTTTTGCGCGAGGCAAGGCACGAGACACGACGTTTGGTTGTTCCAAATGAGTGTCGAGAAACGCAGCATCGCGCAAAAACAGGCCCGGCCCTTCGGGTTGCGCGGGAAATGGCCCCCGCTGTTGTTGCAGGACTTGGCAAGGGAACAACCATTACCTGCGTCCTGCGCCTAACCGGGAGCCATTTCTCGCGGCAACGCGGCTCGCGATGAAACGGCAACAGACCCTAAGACGTTTATTGCGCCAACAGGTTCCCGTAACGCCCTTGTCATGCGCATCAGGCATAAGACTTTAGTCTTCCCTGTTCGTGAGTGATCCGTCATGTTTTCACTGCGTAGCCTGCTTGTACCACGCCGTCCGATGCGCTCATTTGCCCTGGTCGATGTGCAAGGCATCTGCCGCGCCCTGCGCCAGTCAGCCCAGGCGCCACAAGGCTCCGGCTGGGTTGAGGTGCAACAAAGCTGCCTCAGCTGGCTTAATCGGCCGCTGCCAGCCGGCGCCAGAACCGCACAGGTCACGCCATGCCTACGCGTGCGGCAAACGCTGGCAGCCTGACCAGCGGAAGAAGAAAAGTCACACTAAGCGATCAATTTTCCTGCTTTGCCCTTATAATCTCGCCCCGATTATAAGGACGCCTCCTGTTCGGGCCCTGCCGTCACGCTGATGCACCATTCATCGGCCGCGCCCCAGAGAGTCGCCCACTTCGCGCTGCCTTCCGGCTACCGCTTTTTCCCACTGTGAAATGCCATGCAGTTGCTGCAATGGTCGCTTCACGTTGTGGAAAAGTCGGTCCAGGCAGACGTGTTTTGAGGTTCACGACTCCAAAAGAGCGTGAAAAACGGTTTGAAAAACTTCACAAGAGTGTGGCGAAAATGAACGATCTCGCGGTTGGCATCTGCACCCAGAAGCCTGTTCCCTTCAACCCTGAGCGTCTCGCCGACTGCTGATTGGCTGTGTGCATACACAAGCTGACTAACGTCTATTGAGTGCTGGTTTGCGGAGAAGTGGTAATGGCGCAAAACGATTACGAAACAATGGATGTGGTGCTGGTTGGTGCCGGCATCATGAGTGCGACCTTGGCCGTACTGTTGAAAGAACTCGATCCTGCTATCAAGCTGGAAGTCCTCGAGATGATGAGCACAGCGTCAAGCGAAAGCTCTTATCCGTGGAACAATGCGGGTACTGGCCATGCGGCCTTGTGCGAGCTGAACTACACGCCGGAAGCTGAAGACGGTTCGATCGACATCAAAAAGTCGGTGTCCATTAATGCTCAGTTCGAGGAATCCAAGCAGTTCTGGGCCTACCTGGTCGAGAAAGGTCGCTTTGGCTCGCCTAAATCGTTTATCAGCCCGGTTCCGCACTTAAGCTTCGTGCGTGGCCAAAAAGGCATCGACTTCCTGAAGAAGCGCTTTACTGCGCTGACCGCTCATCACGCCTTCAGCGAAATGGAATACAGCGAAGACCGCGCCACCATGGCGAAATGGATGCCGCTGATGCTCCCGGGTCGCGACCCGAACGAGCCTATCGCTGCCACCCGCGTAATGGCCGGTACCGACGTGAACTTCGGCGCGCTGACCGTCCACCTGCTCGACCACCTCCGCCAGCAGGACGAAGCCAAGGTCACCTGCAGCCAAAAGGTTGTTGGCCTCAAGCGCAGCGGTCAAGGCTGGCGCGTCAGTGTCAAAGACCTGAATAGCGGCAGCAGCCGGGAAATCCAGGCTAAGTTCGTCTTCCTCGGCGCCGGTGGCGCGGCGCTGCCGCTGCTGCAGATGTCCGGCATTCCAGAAGGCAAAGGCTTTGGCGGCTTCCCGGTCAGCGGCCAGTGGCTGCGTTGCGACAACCCGGAAGTGGTCAAGCAGCACCAGGCCAAGGTCTACAGCCAGGCGGCCGTCGGTTCGCCACCTATGTCGGTCCCGCATCTGGATACCCGCGTAGTGGAGGGCAAGACCTCGCTGCTGTTCGGCCCTTACGCCGGTTTCACTACCAAGTTCCTCAAGCGTGGTTCGTTCCTCGACCTGCCGCTGTCGATCCGCTTCAACAACATTGGCCCAATGCTGGCCGTAGCGCGCGACAACTTCGACCTGACCCGCTACCTGATCAAGGAAGTGCTGCAGTCCGAAGAGAAGCGCCTGGAAACCTTGCGCGGTTTCTATCCAGAGGCCAAAGCCGAAGACTGGCGCATTGAGATCGCCGGCCAACGCGTGCAGATCATCAAGAAGCATGCGAAGAACGGCGGCATCCTGCAGTTCGGAACCGAACTGGTGGCAGCCCAAGACGGCTCTCTGGCCGCCCTGCTCGGCGCCTCGCCAGGCGCTTCGGTAACAGTCTCGATCATGCTTGACCTGATCCAGCGCTGCTTCGGCGAGCAGGTGAAGTCAGAGCAATGGCGCACCAAACTGAACGAGATGTTCCCGGCCATGGCTGACGTTCTCGCCAGCGACGCTGAGCGCTACCGCGAAGTACAGTCGCGCTCTGATGCACTGCTGCAACTGGAGCATAGCGTCAGCGCCTAAAGGGCTGAGCAATAAAAAACCGCCTCTAGGGCGGTTTTTTATTGCCTGCTCAATCAGTCAGCCGCGTATCAGGCGGATGCTGCAATCGAGCGGAAACTGAAGTAATGGCGCAGTGCATCGACCATCTCGACATAGTCGCCGGGCGGGGCGACCAGGGCGAAACCTGAGTCATAGCAGCCGGGAGTGACATCCTCGCGGGACCATTGGCAGGTGGCCGAGAAATCGATGTAGTGCGGCGCATCATGCCCAGGAATCTTCAGGCGCATGTCGAAGCGCGCGCCCACCAGCAAGGGTAACTGGCTGATCAGCAGCAGGCCGTCCAGGGAGACGTTACCGATATAACCCATAGGCTTATCAGTAATGCGATTGAACACCTTCAGGTAATAGGGCAACTGATGGCGTTCGATGCTGCGCTGAACATGCTTTGGCATAGTGGCAAATCGCTATAAATGGCCATTGAGTATGGCCCCACTACTGCGCTTAAACCAGTTTCAGGAACAGCGTTCGGACACCCGGCTCTGGAGTTGCTGACGGGCGGTATCAACCTGCTCATCACTGTAGTAGCTGCGCTGGCCATCCGCCTCAGTGCGGTAATAACTGCGCCCTTCGGGGATGGAAGCCAGTCTCTTGCGCAGCTCGCGGCACTCCTCAGCGCGTTTGGCCTGATTTTCCGCAGCGACCGCCGAAGCCTGTGCCTGCTCCTCGCGGCGTGCGTCATAGAACCGATTGGCGCGCTCTTCACGCTCACGGGTCAACTGATCGCGCTCGACCACCTGCGGCTTGACCTCAATCTGCTGAGCCCCTGCCGCCGCTGGGCGCTGGCCGAAATGCACCTGGCCATTGGCATCGGTCCAGCGATAGATTTCCGCAGCCGCCAGCCCCGGCAACAACAACAGGCACAACAAGACGCGCATGGATTCCCTCCCGTAAAGTTTCAGCTTAGTGCCGAGAATAGCCTTCTATGGCCTGTAACGACCAGCGGTCAGGGTTTGACCGGCGCGACCTTGACCGCCACATCGACACCTTCGTGCCCCAGCTGGCGCAGGGTATCCATGCGCGCGCGGGCGCGGTAGGCGTACTCGCTGGCGGGGTAATTGGTGGTGATGAACTGATAGGTCTGCATGGCATCGACGAACAGCGCCTGACGCTCCAAACATTGACCACGCAGCAGGGAAATTTCCGGCTGCATATAGCGCCGCGAGCGGCTGTTGCGCTCAGCCTTGGACAGCGACAGGATGGCCGCCTCGCACTCGCCGCGGTCATAGGCCTCATAGGCGCTATTGAGGTGGTGATCAAACGAATAACGGTTACAACCCGCCACACCCAGCACCAGCAGAACAATAAACAGTATGCGCATAAGCCTCTCCTCCGATGAGCAGTGTATCGACTGCCTGGGAAAATTCTGCAGCAACATATCCTCTGATGGGTAATGCCGCCAGCTACTTGGCCAGCACCCACACGCCTGACTAGACTGGCGCGCAACGGCCTTTGCGCCCAGGAGCTGTCATGTCGTCGTCGCCTCGCCTGCTAATGCTGCTGTGTACCGCGCTGTTGAGCGCCTGTTCCCCCACCACGCCGCTGTTTATTGCGCAGATCACCACCAACGAAGTGGTCGAATACAAGACCCTGAAGAACAACCGCATGCTCGCCGCCATCGAAGATGAAGGCGATTTGCTGACCTACAGCGCCCAGGCCATCCGCGATGCCAAAAGCGAGCAGGCCGAGCAGCTGTACCTCACCGGCTACCGTGACGAGAAACTCAGCGACGAAGTGCGTGCCATTTCGCTGTACCAGATCGGCCTGCTGTACATGAACCGCTTCAACGAGCAGCGCGATGACAATAAGGCGCTCAACTACTTCTACCAGGTGCTCAACCAGTTCCCTGCCAGCCGCGCCGCCGAGCGGGCCGAGGCGCGCATCGTGATGATTCGCGAGCGCGCCAATGAACCTGTGCACAAGACCTCACGCGAATTGCTCGTACACTGGAAGCCCAATCAGCAACTCGACCTCTACAAGCCCAGCCTTGACCAAGACATGACCCTGCTATCGCGTCGCGCCGTACTGAAAAATCGCGTAGGCGAAGCCGAAGAGCTGTATCTGTTGGCCTTGAGCGACCCCGGCATCCCAGCCGACATCAAGGAAAAGGCCCTGTACCAGCTCGGCCTGATGTACCTGGCTCCGGACAACCCCCAAGCCAGCCGCGACAAGGCCATTACCTACCTGCGCCGCCTGCTGGTGCAATACCCCAGCAGCGAGCTGAACAACAAGGCCGCCCGCCATCTGGACCAGGCACTCAATCGCTAGCAGGCCTGTCAAGGTAGTGCAGAGGAACAATGACTACAGCCTTGCGGCATAGTAGCCTCGTACACAGATGCAACTCAGGAGTCTGTGCATGACCTTTCGCCGCACCAAAATCGTCGCCACCCTCGGCCCCTCCAGCAGCAGCCCCGAAGTGCTTGAACAGCTGATCATCGCTGGCCTGGATGTCGCCCGCCTGAACTTCTCCCACGGCTCGCCCGATGAGCACAAGGCCCGCGCCAAGCTGGTGCGCGAGCTGGCTGCCAAGCACGGTCGTCACGTTGCCCTGCTCGGCGACCTGCAAGGCCCGAAAATCCGCATCGCCAAATTCGCCAACAAGCGCATCGAACTAAAACTCGGTGATCGCTTCACCTTCTCCACCAGCCACCCGCTGACTGCCGGCACCCAAGATATCGTCGGCATCGACTACCCGGATCTGGTCAAGGATTGCGGCGTCGGTGACGAGCTGTTGCTCGACGACGGCCGTGTGGTGATGCGAGTAGAAACCGCAACCGCAGACGCCCTGCACTGCGAAGTGATCATCGGCGGCCCACTGTCCGACCACAAAGGCATCAACCGCCGTGGCGGAGGTCTGACCGCGCCAGCGCTGACCGAAAAAGACAAAGCGGACATCAAACTGGCGGCCGAGATGGAGCTGGATTACCTGGCCGTGTCCTTCCCGCGCGATGCCGACGACATGCACTACGCGCGCAAGCTGCGTGACGAAGCCGGCGGCACCGCCTGGCTGGTGGCCAAGATCGAACGCGCCGAAGCCGTAGCCGACGACGAAACCCTCGACGGCCTGATCCGCGCCAGTGATGCGGTGATGGTTGCCCGTGGCGATCTGGGTGTGGAAATCGGCGACGCCGAGCTGTGCGGCATCCAGAAGAAAATCATTCTGCACGCGCGCCGCCATAACAAGGCGGTGATCACGGCGACGCAGATGATGGAGTCGATGATCCAGAACCCGATGCCGACCCGTGCCGAAGTCTCCGACGTGGCCAACGCCGTGCTCGACTACACCGATGCGGTGATGCTCTCGGCTGAAAGCGCCGCCGGCGCCTACCCGCTGGAAGCGGTGCAGGCCATGGCACGCATCTGCCTGGGAGCGGAAAAGCATCCGACCAGCAAGAAATCCAGCCATCGCATAGGCACCGAGTTCGAGCGTTGCGACGAAAGCATCGCCCTGGCAGCCATGTACACGGCCAATCACTTCCCCGGTGTGAAAGCGATCATCGCCCTCACCGAAAGTGGCTACACCCCGCTAATCATGTCGCGTATCCGCTCTTCGGTGCCGATCTTCGCCTTCTCCCCACACCGCGAAACCCAGGCCCGCGCGGCCATGTTCCGTGGCGTCTACACCGTGCCGTTCGACCCAGCCGCCCTGCAACCGGCCGAAGTCAGCCAGGCCGCAGTGGACGAGCTGCTCAAGCGTGGCGTGGTACAGGCCGGCGACTGGGTGATCCTGACCAAGGGCGACAGCTACCACACCATCGGCGGCACCAACACCATGAAGCTGCTGCATGTAGGTGAGGCGCTCGTTTAACTGCTGCGCTGCAATGCAAAAGGCCGCTCGATTGAGCGGCCTTTTTGTTTGCCTCAAGGCATCAGGCGAACTTGCTGAAGTCCGGCGTACGCCGCTGCATAAAGGCAGTCAGTGCCTCGATGGCTTCCGGCGAGCGCAGGCGTTGGCCGAACAGCGCGCCCTCCTCTTCGATTACCCGGCGCAGTTGCTCGCGATCCGGTGCGCGCATCAGGCGTTTGCTGTCCACCACTGCAGCCGGTGCCAATTGCTGGAAGCGCAGGGCCATTTCGCGGGCCTTGGCCAGGGTTGCCGCGCCGCTATCCAGCGCCTGATTGGCGATGCCCCAGGTTGCAGCCTGCTCACCGGTAAAGCTCTGCCCGAGCAGCAGCAGTTCGGCAGCGCGGGCGTGGCCGAGCAAACGCGGCAGAATCAGGCTGGAACCGTATTCAGGGCACAGGCCAAGGTTGACGAAGGGCATCTTCAACGTGGCCTCGCGGCTGACATAGACCAGGTCGCAGTGCAGCAACATCGTCGTGCCGATACCCACCGCCGGACCGTTGACGGCGGCCACCACTGGTTTGCTGAACTCGAACAGCGCCTGCATAAACTGGAACACTTCGCTGTTCAGCCCCGTCGGGGGCGCCTGGATAAAGTCGGCGACATCGTTGCCACTGGTAAAGCAGCTCTCGCCGCCAGTGATCAGCACGGCGCGCACGCTTTTATCCTGATCGGCCTGCACCAGCACTTCGGCCATGCCGCTGTACATAGCGCGGGTCAGGGCATTTTTCTTGTCGGGGCGGTGCATGCGTAGGGTCAGCAACCCTTGTTCACGCTCAACCAGCAGGTGCTCGCTCATCAGAAATCCTCACGGCAGGCCACCCGCGAGCTGAGAACCGGTACGGCTAGCGCGCGTGAGGCAAAAATACGTCAGCGAAAACCTGGCTGCGCGGTAAACCCGCCAGATACAGGCGGCGCGCAAAGGTTTCAACGCTGTCGGGGTGGCCGCAGAGTAAGGCGATGGTTTGCCGCGAAACAAGGCGCAGTTCGGCCAAAGCAGCCGGCAACTCGGCCGCAACCAGCAGCTCGACCTGCAGCGGAGGATGGTTGGCCGCCAATGCACGCAAGGGCTCGGCCAGATAATGCGCCGACGCATCATGGGCCAGGTGAATAACCCGGATAGCGCCCTGATGCTCTTGCCGCAGTGCCTCGCGCAGCACCCCGTACAGCGGCGCCAGGCCGGTGCCGGCGGCCATTAGCCAGAGCGGGCGGGCTTGCCAGTCCGGGTCATAGTGCAAAGCTGCACCGCGCAATTCGCCCAAACGCAGACCATCGCCCGGCTGAAACGCCCGCGCAGCTCTGGCAAAGGCACCGCCGTGTCGACAGTCAATATGAAATTCCAGCCAAGGATCATCGTCCGGCACGCTGGCCAGCGAATAGGGTCGGGCAATTCCGTCCTCAGTCCAGAGTTGCAGGTGCTGGCCGGCGCTGTAACGTAGCGGCCGCTGTGGGGTCAGGCGCAGGCGCAGCACATCGCTGCTGAGCCAGTCGCAACTTTGAATAACGGCTGGAGCCGCATCACGCAGCGGGTCGAACACCTCGACCTGCACATCCTCGACTACCCGACACTGGCAGGCCAGGCGCCAGCCCTGCTCACGCCGCGCAGCGTCCAGGGCTTCCGGCTTTGCATCAAGCAGCTCGCCGCTCACACAGCGCACCAGGCAGGCATGACAACTGCCGGCGCGGCAGCTGTAGGGCACGGCGATGCCGACAGCCAGCAAGCTATCCAGCAGGTTACTGGCGGGGGCGACCTCAAGGCAGCGTTCCGCGGCCCGTAACTCAGGCATCCACATCCTCCCAGGTCGCCGCGCAACGGTTACGCCCGTCGCGTTTGGCCTGGTACAGCGCCTGATCGGCACGTTGCAGGGCTTCGTCGAGATCATCGTGCACGGTCAACAGAGTCATACCGATGGATACGCTCAGGCTGGCCACCTTCACGCCCAGCGGCTCAGCGCGACTGAACGCCTCACGCAGGCGCTCGCAGCAGGCGGTGAACTGATCGGCTTCGGTATTGGGTAACAACAACACAAATTCCTCACCGCCGTAGCGGGCTACCACATCACCATCGCGCAGGCAGGCGCGGGCGACGGCGGCGAACGTCTGCAGAACCCGATCCCCGGCAGCGTGGCCGTGGACATCGTTGATCCGCTTGAAGTGATCCAGATCGAGCAGCGCCAGGCCATGCTGACGCCCGTTGTGCAACCCTTCCAGCTCACGGCTGGCCAGGCGCAGGAAGTGTCGACGGTTGCACAGGCCAGTCAATTCATCGGTGGCGGCCAGATCTTCGAGCTGCCGCATCATGCCACGCAGCGTGTCCTGATGTGCTTGCAATGCGAAACGCCGTTGGCGCATACGCTGACGCATGGCCTGGGCGTAACTGGCGAACAGACACAGCCAAACCAGCACCACCGCCAGTACGCACGCCTGCATTAGCGCCACACGCGGTTCGCTCAGCTGCAGGGTATAGGCCTCATACAGGTTCAAACCGGCAAAGCCGAAGAAGGCAAACAGCGCGCAGCGGGCGAACACCCGTGGCGGCAACTGGAACACGCCGAACAGCAGTATCAGCAGATAGATCACCAGCATGCTGCCGCGGCCTTCGCTGAACAGCGACAGCAGCACGGTCAGCCAGGCCAACGCCACCAGCACCTGGGGTTCGGTCAGGCTGGGGTCGGCTAAACGCAGATTGATGCGGGACAGAAATAGCCCGAGAAACACCAGCTGGCTCAGCGCAGCCAGGCCGGTAATGCTCAGAGCGGCCAAGGGCGATGCATGAAACAGCCCGGCAAATACGCCAATCCAGCACAACAGCCCGGTCAGCGCATAGGTCGCCACTGCCATGCCGAAACGTTTCAGCAGCAGGCTTTGCAGAGATCGCTGGGTTACCCGCTGGCTACTTAGGCTCATGGGTTTATGGGCTCCGTCCCATGCTGGCATCTAGCCGCCACTGTACCCCTGTGACCACAGAATGCCTAGGGTCAGCCCAGGGTTCATTCGTCGGCTCAAATGGCCGACCAGCGACCATGGTCTGGGCCCTTACAGGTGTCCGCCTGACGGAGTGCGCGGTATACTGCCGCGCCTTTTTATCTTGTGCTTTGGCCTTGTCCTTTGACCTTGATAGCCCTGCGCCGGGCCGTGACCCAGCGTGGTTCGAAGTTCCTGCCCTACTCCTACCTTTACAAAAAGGAGCGCCAAGCATGACCGTGATCAAGCAAGACGACCTGATCCAGAGCGTCGCCGACGCCCTGCAGTTCATCTCCTATTACCACCCCGTGGATTTTATCCAGGCCATGCATGAGGCCTACCTGCGCGAAGAGTCCCCCGCCGCGCGCGACTCCATGGCGCAGATCCTGATCAACTCGCGCATGTGCGCCACCGGTCATCGGCCGATCTGCCAGGACACCGGCATCGTCACCGTATTTATCCGCGTCGGCATGGACGTGCGCTGGACCGGCGCCACCATGAGCGTCGACGACATGATCAACGAAGGCGTGCGCCGCGCTTACAACCTGCCGGAGAACGTCCTGCGTGCTTCGATCCTTGCCGACCCAGCTGGCGCGCGGAAGAACACCAAGGACAACACCCCGGCCGTGATCCACTACTCCATCGTCCCCGGCGACAAGGTGGAAGTGGACGTTGCAGCCAAAGGCGGCGGCTCCGAGAACAAATCGAAGATGGCCATGCTCAACCCGTCCGACTCGATCGTTGACTGGGTGCTGAAAACCGTCCCGGAAATGGGCGCCGGCTGGTGCCCGCCAGGCATGCTCGGCATCGGCATCGGCGGCACCGCCGAGAAAGCCGCGGTAATGGCCAAGGAAGTGCTGATGGAGCACATCGACATCCATGAGCTGAAAGCCCGCGGCCCGCAGAACAAGATCGAAGAGATGCGTCTGGAGCTGTTCGACAAGGTCAACCAGCTGGGCATCGGCGCCCAGGGCCTGGGCGGCCTGACCACCGTGCTCGACGTGAAGATCATGGATTACCCGACCCACGCCGCATCCTTGCCGGTGTGCATGATCCCCAACTGCGCCGCCACCCGTCACGCCCACTTCGTACTCGACGGCACCGGCCCAGCCGAGCTGGAAGCGCCGGATCTGTCCGCCTACCCGGAAATAGTCTGGGAAGCCGGCCCGAGCGCGCGCCGCGTCGACCTCGATACCCTGACCCCAGAAGACGTGCAGAGCTGGAAGCCGGGCGAAACCGTACTGCTCAACGGCAAAATGCTCACCGGCCGCGACGCCGCGCACAAGCGCATGGTCGACATGCTGAACAAGGGTGAAGAGTTGCCGGTCGATCTCAAAGGCCGCTTTATCTATTACGTCGGCCCGGTTGATCCGGTGCGCGAAGAAGTGGTTGGCCCAGCCGGCCCGACCACCGCCACGCGGATGGACAAGTTCACCCGGCAGATCCTCGAAAGCACCGGCCTGCTCGGCATGATCGGTAAATCCGAGCGCGGCCCGATTGCCATCGAAGCGATCAAGGACAACAAGGCCGTGTACCTGATGGCCGTTGGCGGCGCTGCTTATCTGGTCGCCCAGGCGATCAAGAAGTCGCGCGTGGTGGCCTTCGCCGAACTGGGTATGGAAGCCATCTACGAGTTCGACGTGAAAGACATGCCAGTCACTGTGGCGGTCGACACCAAGGGCGAGTCGGTGCACATCACCGGTCCAGCGATCTGGAACAAGAAGATCCACGACAGCCTGGCGGTCGAGATCAAGTAAGCATTAAAGCGCTAACACAAACCCGGCCAAGTGCCGGGTTTGTTGTTTTAGCGACCTTAGCGATGCCGCAATGCCTGCGCCATGGACTGATCAACGTGTGTGCGCCACTCGCGGTCACGCCAATCGTCGTCATGCCATTCGCGCTCAATGGCGCTTTGCTGAGTGGCCTGACATTGGCGGAAACCATCATCCCAGCCTTGGGCATACAGCGGCGCTGCCAGGTAGCGCGGCACATCCTTGCGGAAAGCATCGAGAGCGCCTGCTGCTTGCCGGCCACTGCTGCAGCCCGCCTCAAAGCCATCAACAAAGGCTGGCGGATAACCTTCGGCCTGCATCAGCTCGCGCGTGCTCTGGCAGCCGCAAACCAGCAGCGCAAACCCGGCAAGCACAAGTACTCTTAACCAGGCGATAGGCGGCGTCTTCATCTGCACGGTTGCCTCAACCGCCCTGAAGAGTCGGGCACAGCTGAACGTTCGACACAGCCTTTACGCTGCATGCCATGGTGTAAAACCGCTTCAGCAGAACAACTGTAAATAGCTGTGCAGTAAAACCAAAACGCGAGCTGTTAAAAACGTTAGCCATTACCTAACCCTCCAGCGGTTTAAGTACAGGTTGTTCGGCGTGCTGAGGCAGCGGCGCGCGATAGAGCACCCAGCGATAACAAAGCAGGCAAATCGTCCAGTCGAAGAGCAACGTCCACAGGTTGTGCGACAGGAAGTGCGCGCCCTGCATCATCCTTCCCACCGAGAAAACCGCACCCAGCCCCAGCGCGAATACCAACGCAACACGCGCACTGCGTGGGCGCTTATCACGCAGGAGGAAAAATAACGCCAGCAAGGAAAACCCCGAGGAAGCATGGCCACCCGGCCAGCAACGGCCTGGACTCTCCGTTGCCGCGCGCTCGCTCAGCAGTGGGGTAAAGGTCTCCGTGCCGCCAAACTCACTCAGGTTCCAGGGGCAATGCACGGCGGTGAGTGCTTTCAAGGGCGTGACCACACTGGTCGATATCCCCAGCGCCAGCACCAGAAACCCCAGCGACCGGCGCCACACCCTGAAACGGGTAGGTAACAGGCTGATGGTAAAGCCAATAATGGCCAGCACAGCAAACACGATAACCAGCTGCTTGGCCCGGTCGTGCAGGATGTCCTCCAACCAAAAGCTGTGTTTGCCAATAAAGCCCTGCCCCGGCTGGTAGAACAAATGTTCGATGGCGAAATCCAGACCGCTGGGGTCAAACAACAGCAATAGCGCCATCAGCGCCACAGGAATACCCAGGCCCAGGCGGAAATCAAAATAACGTGAGAACTCACTAGACCGATTGGCCCGCATAACGGTGCTCCAGCCAAGGCACTGCGCGGCAGTGCCTGAAAGATTTAGGGTTAACGCTTGCTCAGTTGCTCGTCAGGCAACAGGGTCGGCTGCCAGGCAATCAGGTGTTTCTGGAAGGCGTGGCTGGCCCCCTGGTAATAGGCAATATTGCGGCGCTGCAGAGTATCGGTGGCATCCACAACCACCTCATGGCTCAGGCCTAGCGCATCATCATGGCGGCGCATGCTCTTACGCGGGCTCAGAATTGCCAGGCTGGAACCGTCGAACAGCCCAAGATGCTGATAGTTACCCAACAGCGCACGGCCCGGGGCGCGGTCATTGCGCAGTACATTGCGGCCGAAGAAGGTCGATACATAGTCCATGTTCAACAAGCCCAGCAGCGTGGGTGCCAGGTCGATCTGGCTGGCTACATCGCTGAATTCACGAGGCTGAATGTGCGCCGGCGCATAGATGAACAACGGGATGTGGTAATTAGCCACGGGCAGGTCTTCTTTGCCGGCACTGCCCGCCGTGTGGTCTGCGACAAAAATAAACACTGTTTGCTTGAACCAGGGTTTATCCCGCGCCTGGGCAAGGAATTGGCCGATGGCATAATCGGTGTACTTCACCGCACCTTCGCGACCATCACCGGATGGGATGTCGACACGACCGTCAGGGTAGGTATACGGCCGGTGATTGGAAGTGGTCATCAGCTGCAAAAAGAATGGCTTTCCTGCGGCATGATCAGCGTCGGCCACCTTCAGCGTCTGCGTGTAGATGTCCTCATCAGACATACCCCAAGCGTTCTGGAACACCATATCCGCTTCAGCCACGCTGCTCTGGTCAACGATGCGATAACCATTGCCGCCGAAGAAGGCATTCATATTGTCGAAATAGCCACGCCCACCGTAGAGAAACACACTGTCATAACCTTGCGCTCTGAACTGTTGACCCAAGCTGCCGAAGCCAGACTCACGGCCGACACGCTTGACGATGGAGCGCCCAGGCGTAGGTGGCATGGACAGGCTAATGGCCTCTAAACCCCGATCAGTTCGGGTGCCCGTGGCGTAGAAGTTACTGAAGCTCAGGCTCTGTTTACGCAGTTGGTCCAGGTTGGGTGTCAGTCCACGTGTATCGCCAAAGCTGCCCAGGTACTTGGCACTCAGGCTTTCGATGGTCACCAGGACAACGTTCAGGCGCTTGGGCTGCCCAGGGTTATCGATCACCCGGCGGATATCCTGCGGATCACTGCCGATAAACCGCGCGTTGGGCTCACTGATTTCACTGCGCAACAAACGGGCCACCTCGGGTTCCGCCAGGGTGGTGTAAAACTGCGGATAATCCAGCTCATTGTTACGAAACGCGGCAAAGAACTGGAATGGACCATTGCTGGCTAGCTCACGCTGGTAAGCGTTGCCATCCGTTCCCCGTGGCGCGTCCTGGCCAATCAGTGCGCTACTCAACGCTGCCGATAGCAGTATGCCCACCACGCTAAACAGGGCCGGCGCAGCCCTTAGACGTGGGGCATCCAGCGCAGCCAGCACCGTCTTACGCAACAGCACAGTCGTAACGATGGCCACGATCGCCAACAACGCCAGCAGCGGGTAGATCGGGTAGGACTCGAGGATGTTGTTGATCACCTCCTCGGAGTACACCAAGTAGTCCACGGCGATAAAGTTGAAGCGCACGCCGAACTCATCCCAGAACAGCCATTCCGCCACCGCCGTAAACAGCATGACAAAAAGGCTGACCCCGACCACGCCAAGTAACAGCTGCTTATGCCAGTGCTGTTGCCACAGGCGTCGCGGACACAACAGTAGGTACACGGCAAGCGGCAGACTGGCGTAGAGCAGGAAGCTCACGTCATACACCACGCCAACCCCATACAGGCTGAACACCTGCAGCACACTGACATTGGCGTCGCTCAGGTGGGTGGCCAGCAATGCACTGCGGGTCAGGAAAAACACCACCAGCCATGCCGCCACGATGATCGACAGGTAACGAAGTTGCGCGAAGTGAAGCTGAGGCATCGTATGATCCTGCTTGGATGAACGTGCCGCAGTGTGCAACTGCACCTGTGAGGCGCTTGTCAAAGCAATGTGAAAAAAACGTCAACGCTAAAGGAACACCCGCTCATGCGTATTCTGGTGATCGAAGATAACCGCGATATTCTGGCCAACATACTCGACTACCTGCAGCTCAAAGGCTTTAGCGTTGATTGCGCACAAGATGGTTTGAGCGGCTTGCACCTGGCCAGCAGTGGCCACTATGACCTGATCGTGCTGGACATCATGCTGCCCGGCATTGACGGCTATCAGGTGTGCAAGCGCTTGCGTGAGGATGGCCACAATGAGGTGCCCATTCTTATGCTGACGGCCCGTGATGCACTGGATGATCGCCTGCAAGGCCTGAACGCCGGCGCTGACGACTACCTGATCAAACCCTTCGCGTTGTCCGAACTGGTGGCGCGTATTGAGGCGATCCTGCGGCGCAGCCAGGGCAGCCGCAAACGCCAGCTGAAAGTCGCCGACCTGGTTTATGACCTCGATACGCTGCATGTCAGCCGTGCTGGGCAGCCACTCAAGCTCAACCCCATCGGCCTCAAATTATTGGCCGTACTGATGCAGAAGAGCCCGGCGGTGATCCGCCGTGAAGCGCTGGAAGAAGCGCTCTGGGGGGACGACAGCCCAGACAGCGACAGCTTGCGCAGCCACATCCATCAACTACGCCAGGTGCTGGATAAACCCTTCGCGACACCGCTGCTGCATACCTTGCATGGCGTCGGCTATCGCTTGGCGGAGCATGCCAATGGCGTCTAAGCAACCGTTCGCCAGGCGCATTCTGATCGCCTTTGTCCTGATGACGACGCTGGTCAGCGGCCTGTTTTCGCTGAGTATCGTGGCGGTGGTGCATGTCCTTGAAGAACACCTGGTGTCCGAGGAGCTCAGCCGCGAGCTGGATACGGTGCTGCACGAAGACCTCAAACAAGGCAACCACCCTCGGCTGGATGCCTCCACACGCTTTTTTGCCTCCAACCTCCCCGACTATCCCATCCCCGAGCAGTACGCCGGGCTGCCGAAGGGCTTCAATGAGGTATTTAACGAGGAGACAGCCTTCTACGTCTATGTGCAGGAAATCAACGGCAACACCTACCAACTGGTGCAAGAGCAGCACGAGTTCGAGGCCCGCGAGCAAGCCTTGTTCAACGTCGTACTCGCCGGTTTTCTGCTGACCGTCGTCGGCGCCTGGGCCTTGGGCCTGGTCATGGCGCGCAGGGTCATGGCACCAGTCAGCCGTCTGGCGCAACAAGTTCGGCACCGCGACCAGCTGCACACCCTCGCCCCTCCTCTGGCACCGGACTACCCCGATGACGAAGTGGGCCAACTGGCCGCCGCCTTCGACAGCACCCTGGGACAGGTACGGCAGTCGCTGGAGCGTGAGCGCCTGTTTACCAGCGATGTCAGCCATGAGTTGCGCACGCCCTTGATGGTCATTGCCACCTCCTGCGAGCTACTCACAGAAGCCACCCTACCACCCCGTGAACGTCAGCAGATTGAGCGCATTGCCAGGGCCAGTGAGGAGATGCGCGAGCTGGTGCAGACCTTCTTGCAACTGGCCCGGAGCACGGCCAATGAGACCGCGTTTGTTGCAGACAGCAGCCTCGCCAGTATCGCTGCCGCACAGACAGAGCGCTGGGAGCCGATGTTCAATGACAAGGGTTTGACCTTCCAGCATGCGCAAGAAGGCAACGATAGCGGCCTCTACAACGCCACATTCCTCGGCACGGTCATGGCTAACTTGCTGCGCAACGCCTTGCATTACACCGAACACGGATTGGTTCGCCTGGTGCTGGAAGAAGGCGGCTTTCGTGTGGAGGACAGTGGCACGGGCATTCCCCAAGAGCAGCACGAGCAGATTTTCCAACCCTTCGTGCGCGGTCCGCAGGCACGCGGCGAAGGGCTCGGGCTTGGGCTGTCACTGGTAAAACGCATCTGCGCCAAGCAAGGTTGGGCAATATCTGTACACAGCCGTGCAGAGGGAGGCACTTGCTTCAGAGTCAGGTTCAACCCACCCGCTAACGAAATTTTCACATCCCTTTAACAGCCTGTTGATGCCCTGACACCTAATGTGGCGAGCGTTCCCCCTTACCGGACGCTCAGCCATGCTTGCACTGCCTACTCCTAATCGCCTGTGCCCTATGGGTTCCCCGTTGTGCCGTACACAACTGCAGAAACTGGAGCTGCCAACATGAGCGGCAAACCCACTGCAGAGACCCATGACGCCCTCTCGCTCAAAGGCCGCACCGGGCTACGGCGCATTCTCGACGCAGGCGGCTATTCACTTATGGGCTTACAGGCGGCCTATCGCGGCGAGGCGGCGTTCCGCCAGCTGCTGCTGCTCAATGTTGTGCTGCTTCCGCTGGCATGTCTGGTCGAGGTCACACGCAGTGAGCGCGTGCTGCTCATGCTCGTGCCGCTGCTATCACTGATCGTCGAGCTGCTCAACTCCGCCATCGAAGCCACCGTAGACCGCATATCCCTGAGCCTCCATCCACTGTCCAAGCAAGCCAAGGATATGGGCAGCGCGGCGCAGTTTATTGCCCTGCTGCTGATCGGTCTGACCTGGGGCCTGATCCTTTTATAAGCGACAACAAGCAGACGCTAGTGTGGCCGACTTGGCATCGTCGGCCCGCCGCGAGTGAACTCCCCACGCCCGGCGGATGTCTGTGTGCTGTCGGCCCGCCGGGTGGATTGCATGGCCATTTGCCCAGCGAGCAGCTGCATAGCGCCGCACCATCCCGACCGCCTAACTGCTCACGGCAATGCGCCTGGCCGGCATTTATCGCACCCGCCTGAGGGTTTCGTTTAATCGCCATGTGAAGATTGCCCCATGTCCCTATTCCGCCATCGCCCCGCCACGTTTACCCCACTGCACAACCTGGCCTTCGCGGCCTGCCTGCTGGCAAGCGCCAGCGCCCAAGCCGAAGACAACGCCAGCAACAACCGCTGGGTCAGCGACAGCCTGAATACCTATGTACGCAGCGGTCCGACCGACGGCTACCGCATCGTCGGCACACTGGTCTCCGGGCAGAAAGTCACCCTGCTGCAGACCTCTGGCGATTACAGCCAGGTGCGTGGTGAAAGCGGCAGCGCGGTATGGATTGCCAGCCGCGACCTGCAGGACGTCCCCGGCCAGGCCGAGCGCCTGCCGCAGCTGGAACAGAAAGTGACCGAACTGAGCGCCGAGCTAGACGGCATCAACGACACCTGGAAAGCCCGTGTACAAGGCATGCAGGAAACCCTCGACTCACGCAAAACCCTGATCGACGAACTGCAAACCGCCCGCTCAACCCTGGACATAGAGTTAAGCCGGGCCAATTCCGAGCTACGCGAGCTGCAAGCGCAATTGGGCGAAGAAAACCAGCACGTGCTGATGCGCTATATGGCCTACGGCGGCGGCATCGCCGGTGGCGGACTGCTTGCAGGGCTGATTCTGCCGACCATGCTGCGGGTACGACGTAAGCGCAATGATCAGTGGATTTAATCGCTCGGATGCCGCCATATTTGCGCCCAGAGAATCACCTACTAGGCCGCTAAATGAGCAATCGTATCGACGTCATGCTGAACCCGGGAGAAGCGCACCGCAGCGCTATTCTCAAACCGCTGCGGGAACACAACAGGTCACAGGCCGGTGATCCAAAGCCAGAAACCATCGCGCTGCTGGTACGCGATGAACATACCGATGAGGTGATTGGCGGGCTATATGGAGAAATATTTTACCGCTGGTTATTTATTGAGCTGCTCGCCATACCCGAGCATACAAGAGGCCAGGGCATAGGAACCCGCCTGATGAACATGGCTGAAGACCTGGCACGGGCAAAAGACTGTGTTGGCATCTGGCTCGACACCTTCGACTTCCAGGCGCCGGCTTTCTATGAAAAGCATGGCTTCAGCGCGTTCGGCCAACTCGACAACTTTCCCCCTGAACATCAGCGTTTCTTCTTTCAGAAGAAGCTCACTTGATTCGCTGATTAGCACAGCGTTGGCAAACGTCCGTAGCAACGCGACGGTCGCTCAACTCACCCTATACACCTGCGACTGAACGAGAGGCGGGCCACGGCATGGGGACCGAGGCTCGCCTCTTAATCATCCCGCGTCAGCACTTCCAGCAGCTCGATCTCGAAGATCAAATTGGAGTGCGGTTTGATATGCGCACCGAACTCTCGCTCGCCGTAGCCTAGGTGCGAGGGTACGAACAGCTTGCGTTTTCCGCCGACTTTCATGCCCATCATGCCGATGTCCCAGCCCTTGATTACCCGGCCAGTGCCGATCACGCATTGAAAAGGCTTACCGCGAGCATATGAGGAATCGAACGTGCTGCCATCTTCGAGGAAACCGTTGTAGTGGGTGGTAATCAATGCCCCCTTGACCACCTCCTTGCCGTCGCCCAGCTGAATATCTTCGATCACCAATTCATTGCTCATCACTCACCTCGTCATAGTCGCCAAGCCTACTTGCGGCCGGGCTTGCAGGAAAATCACTCAGCTGCTGGTTCGAGTACCGCCAACAACTCAGATAGCCGCGCATCCAGTTGCGCCAACTCCGCGGCAGCAATCGGGGCCAGAATCCTCGCCTCGTTGTGCACATGCGCGGTTACCGCGCGATCAATCAGCTCCAGCCCCACCGGCGTTAACTGCACCAGCATACTGCGCGCATCGCTGGGATTGGCCAAACGGCTGACCCAACCTGATGCCTCGAGCTGCTGCAACTGTCGGGTCATGGTGCCCGAGGTAATCATCAGGGTTGAGAACAGGGTAGTCGGCGCCAGACAGAAGGGCTCGCCAGCACGCCGCAAGGTGGCCAGCACGTCAAACTCCCAGGCGGTCATACCGAATGTATTGAACACCTTATCCAGCTCACGTCGCAGAAGCGCCGAGCAGCGCCCAAGCCGGCCGATCACCCCCATTGGGCTGACATCCAGATCGGGCCGTTCACGGTGCCACTGCTGAAGAATTGCATCGACTGCATCCATCTGTCGCTGAACTGCCATTGGCTTACCCCTGAAAATTTATCTTGAACTCAAGACAAGTCGGTATTAGCCTCGTATTTTATCTTGAATGCGAGACAAAAGCATGAACAGCTCACCATCACGTAGCACCTGGCTGGATGTGTTGATCACCGCCATGGCGCCGGCCATTTGGGGCTCGACCTATATTGTGACCACTGAAATTCTGCCACCGGATCGGCCCTTTACTGCCGCACTGTTACGCGCCCTACCCGCCGGGTTGCTCCTGGTGCTTTACAGCCGCTACCTGCCTAAGCGTAGCGAGTGGCCACGCTTGCTGGTTCTAGCCGCGCTGAATATTGGTTTCTTCCAGGCGCTGCTGTTTGTCGCGGCGTACCGTTTGCCGGGCGGCTTGGCGGCGGTGGTCGGGGCGATTCAGCCGTTGCTGGTGATGGGGCTGGTGTGGTCGATGGATCGCCAGCGGCCGGCGTCTGTGGCGGTCGCCGCCAGCGTCGTGGGTATCGCCGGAATGGCTGCCCTGCTGCTGGCGCCCGGCGCCAGCTGGGACGCGATAGGGATTGCCGCCGCCTTTGTCGGCACCGCCTGCATGGCCAGCGGCACTTACCTGACGCGACGCTGGCGGCCGACTGTGCCGCTGCTGGCGTTTACCGGCTGGCAGCTGTTGATTGGCGGCCTGTTCCTGCTGCCGGTGGCCTGGCTGATCGACCCACCGCTGCCGCAACTCAGCCCGTTGCAGTGGCTGGGTTATACCTACCTGTCGCTGTTCGGCGCGCTGTTGGCCTATGTGCTGTGGTTTCGCGGTATTGCTCGGCTTGCCCCGGTGGCGGTGTCTTCCCTGGGCTTGCTCAGCCCGCTGGTGGCGGTGCTGCTGGGCTGGGCATTATTGGGGCAGAGCATCACCGGCGTAGCATTACTGGGATTGATCGCAGTGCTGGGTAGCATCCTTGCGGTGCAATGGGCCGCATCGGCTAAGCCGGCAGTTGCCGCGCCCCATGTTAAAGTCGCGCCCTGACACGACCCAAGGCGACAAGTAGCGATTATGCAAAACCCGGCATTTACTGGCGAACTGGAAGACTGGAGTACCCTGAACAGCAGCATCAGCTACCCCGAGCTGTTGATTGGCAACGGCGCGAGCCTCGCGGTATGGCGCAAGTTCGCTTACTTCTCGCTGTTTGACGAAGCCCAGACCACCCGTAACCGCCCGCTCAGCCCAACCGAGCTGAGCGTGTTCCGCGCGCTGGATACCAGCAACTTCGAGCAGGTACTCAGCGCGCTGAAGAACAGCATCCGGGTCAATGCCGCGCTGACCATCAACTCGTCGTCACCGCGCCATCGCTACTTCGCCATCAAGGAAGCACTGATCCACGCCGTACGCTCGGTGCACATTCCCTGGAGCCAAATGCAGGCATCCAGCCTGACGCGGATCAACAGCGCCCTCAGCCAGTATCAGACGGTGTATTCCGGCAATTACGACCTGCTCAACTACTGGGCGGTGATGCAGAGCCAGGACGCGTTTGAGGAGATGTTCCGTGGCCCTGACTCGACCTTTGACCTCGGCAACAATGCCCGCCAGAGCAGCGCCACACGCATACTCTACCTGCACGGCGGCATGCACCTGGTAAAGAATATCGATGGCAGCACACGCATGCTGAACTCGTCAGAGAGCACCCTGTTGGCCAGTTTCGCCATCAACCAGCTGGGTGATATCCCGCTGTTCGTCAACGAAGGCAGCAGCGCCGACAAGCTCAAAGCCATTCGCAGTTCCGACTATCTGTCGTTCTGCTACAGCCAGCTATCGCAGCCCAAAGAAACGCTGTGCATCTTCGGCCATAACCTGGCAGCGCAGGATCAGCACCTGGTTCAGGCCCTGCTGCAAGCGGGTCTGAAAACCCTGGCTATATCGATCTACCCGCACAATCCAATGTTTATCCAGCAACAGAAACAGCACTACGCCAATCTGTTCGCCGAGCAAGACGTGGAGTTGCGCTTCTTCGATGCACTGAGCCACCCACTGGGCCATCCAGAGCTGCGCGTGGCAATCACCCCAGCGCAATATATCCACTACTGACCGATTGAACGCACCACACTCAACTCGGCCGGCACACGCCGCTGACTGAGGTAACGGGTGCAGCTAACGCGCAGGAACGAGGCGAAATTCACCACTTCGCCGCGGTACTCCATAACCTCGTCATACAGCTTGGTAATCAGCTGATTGGTGGTCATGCCATCGACTTCGGCGATCTCGCGCAGGATGTCCCAGAACTGGTTTTCCAGACGCAGGGTGGTAACCACGCCGCGAATGCGCAGCGAACGAGCGCGGGACTCATAGAGAATCGGGTCGGCTTTAACGTAAAGCTCGCACATATCAGCTTCCCTCGGTGGATGCTGGGGCCACGCAGGCCCCAGATATGGCTTAGCGTTTATAGCGTGATCTGGGTACCCAGCACGTTCAGGAACGCAGCTAACCAGTTTGGGTGCGCCGGCCAAGCCGGTGCGGTGACCAGATTGCCTTGCACATGGGCCTGGTCCACGGCGATATCGATATATTGCCCGCCCGCCAGTTTCACCTCTGGCGCACAGGCCGGATAAGCACTGCATTCGCGGCCTTTCAATACACCGGCGGAGGCCAGCAACTGCGCACCGTGGCAAACCGCAGCAATTGGCTTACCGGCCTTATCGAACGCCTGCACCAGCGCCAGCACTTGCTCATTCAAACGCAAGTATTCCGGCGCACGACCACCTGGAATTACCAGGGCGTCGTAGGCATCGGCCTTGACCTGGGCAAAGTCGAAATTCAGGGCAAAGTTGTGCCCCGGCTTTTCGCTGTAGGTCTGCTCGCCTTCAAAATCGTGGATGGCAGTGCGTACGCTCTGCCCGGCGGTCTTGTCTGGGCACACGGCATGCACCTGATGACCGACCATCAGCAGCGCCTGAAACGGCACCATCACTTCGTAGTCTTCGACGTAGTCGCCGACCAGCATGAGAATCTTTTTCGCGGCCATGTGCTTGCTCCCTTTATTGATTGAGAAGCACAGAGTGTTGTCCTGATCAGCCCGGCGTGGGTAATAACCCGGTACTACAGGGCAAATCCTGGACAGACGGCGGCGAAAGAAAAACGCTGAGCCACCTGAAGCAGCTCAGCGCTTAGGTGGCGTTACTCCAGCACTTCCTCATCACGCAGCAGCACATAGGTGCAACCGCTGTCATCTTCTAGGTAGTCGTACACGTAAAACATCACCACTTCGCCAAGGCCGGGCTGAGCCGCCACGTAATCACCGATATCCACAGTGAAATGGCTCTTGGAGCCTGGCTTGGCCTCGCACTCGATGCGCGCATTGACGAACAGCTCAGGCGCGCTGTCGCCGAAATAATCTTCACGTTCTGCCGCATCCCAGTCAGCGGGCGCCTCAAACGGGCCGCAGAACAGCACCTTGGCATCACCCAGATCCACTTCCTCGGCTTCCGGGTCCTGATCATCCGCGCGGTATACCGTGCAGTCCTGCGCTTCAGGGTTTTCCAGGATGGCCAGACGGGCCGCCAGTTGTTGCTCAGTATCCATAGGGGGCATAACTATCTCCGAGCGTTTGGCGTTGTAAGAGGGTGTCTACAAACTACTGCGCTCGGCCATGCTGCGTTGAAATCAGCCTCAAAATGCTCATGTACAACTCGTACACTGCGCTTTTTCGGCTGATTTCGCCTTGCCTGGCCTTCGCTCGCTACGTTTGTAACCACCCTCTAAGGTCAGGGCAAATCAAACCTGCCGTCACACGGCAAGTAGGGCTTTGCAGGCTATGGGCTGGAGTGGTTGCAGTGCAAGCAATGAAATGCCCGTTGCCGCCTGCGCAGAATATTTACTGCCTTAATTTAGCGTTAAGACTGCGAGCAGAAACTCACACCCAAGTTCTCAGATGAGGTTCCTTCCATGGAGCTGCCTTGGGTGTATCAAGATACTGCACTTGCACAGATCGGCCGTGAGCAACCGCTCAGCCTCTACCTGGCCAACAGCGCAAGCCCACGCCGGGCAGGCATTGAAGCCTTTATCGGCGAGCGCTTCGCGGTTCAGCATCAGGCGCGTATCCGCCACTTCATGCCGTGCCTATTGAGCCTGGAAGACAGCAGCGGTCAACTGCTCGGCGCGGTGGGGTTGCGCAGCGCCGGCGCGGGTCCGCTGTTCCTTGAGCGCTATCTGCAGCAACCGGCAGAGCAGGTGATTGCCACCAAGAAAGTGGCCAATGCACCGCAGCGCACGCAACTGGTGGAAGTCGGCAACCTGGCTGCGGGCAGCCCCGGCGCCGCCCGTCTGTTGATTGTGGCGCTGACCGACCTGCTGGTGGCGCTGGGTTACCGCTGGGTGACTTTCACCGGCACCCTGGCCCTGCTCAACAGCTTCCAACGCTTGGGACTAACACCCGTAGCGCTGGGCCCAGCCAACCCTGACTGCCTGGGCGATGAACAGGCCGACTGGGGCACCTATTACGACAACCAGCCGCAAGTTATGGCCGGTGACATCTATGCCGGGCACCAGCGCCTGTTGCAGCTGGGCGCATACCCCCGCCTGGCCCACCAAGCCTTTTATGCCCTGGAGGACATGCCCAATGTGGCCTGCCGCTAAACCGCTTTTCGACCACCTGGCCGCCCTCGGTGACGCCATCGCCTTGCGTGAAGGCAGCCGAAGCCTGAGTTATGCCCAGTTATTGGCCGAGATCGAAGTCCGCAGCCAACACCTGCAACAGCTAGGCGCCCGACGCATTGCCCTGGCTCTGGATAACGGCATTGACTGGGTACTCTGGGACTTGGCCACCCTGCATGCCGGGCTGGTGTGCGTGCCCGTACCGGGCTTCTTCTCCACCAATCAGCAGGTGCATGTACTCGACAGTGCCAGCATCGACTGCCTGGTCGGCCCGGAAAATACGCTGTACAGCGCGCTGGGTTTCAGTGCGAGTGCAACAGCGAGCGCAGCCGGTGTGCTGCAACGGCCGCGCGCTGTGGTCAGCGAATTACCCGTCGGCACCTGCAAGATTACTTACACCTCTGGTACCACCGGTCAGCCCAAGGGCGTGTGCCTGGATGTGGCGACACAACTGGCCGTGGCCCACAGCCTGGTGCAGGCCAGTGCCAGCTGTCAGGTAGAACGCCACCTGTGCGTACTGCCGCTGGCCACACTGCTGGAGAATATCGCCGGTATTTACGCCCCCCTGCTGGCCGGCGCGCAAATCGAGTTGATGCCTATGGCGCAAGTCGGCCTGCTGGGCGCCAGTCAATTTGACCTGCCGCGCTTTCTGACGGCGCTGGGTCAGGCGCAACCCAACAGCCTGATCCTGCTACCGCAGCTGCTATTGGCGCTAGTCAGCGCCGCCGAACGCGGCCTGCCCGTACCGGACTCACTGCGCTTTATTGCCGTCGGCGGCGGCCGTGTGTCCAGCCAACTGCTGCAACGTGCCGATGCGCTGGGCTTGCCGATCTTCGAGGGCTATGGCCTGTCGGAGTGTGCGTCGGTGGTCTGCCTGAACACCCCTGAGCAGCGCCGTATCGGCACCGTTGGCCAACCATTGCCACACTTGCAGGTTCGTCTCGGAGCCGACCAGGAAGTGCAAGTCAAAGGCCCGCGCCTGCTGGGTTATCTCGGCGAACCGGTTACCGATGAAGAATGGCTGGGCACCGGTGACCTCGGCCATTTCGAGGGGCCGTTTCTGGTACTGCACGGGCGTAAGAAACACCAGTTCATCACCGCCTTTGGCCGCAACGTCAACCCCGAGTGGGTCGAGGCCGAGTTGGTGCAACAACTGCCCATTGCCCAAGCCTGGCTGCACGGCGAAGCCCTACCCGGCAACGTCGCCGTACTGGTGCCGCGCTTCGAGACGACCAGCGACAGCCAACTGGCCGAAGCCGTGGCTGCCGCCAACCAATCACTGCCTGACTACGCCCGCGTGCACCACTGGCTGCGCGCCGCACACCCGTTCAGCAGCAGCAACGAGCTGGCGACCAGTAATGGCCGGCTGCGCCGTAATGCCCTGTTTTCCCACTACCAGAGCGCCATCGAAGAGTTGATGGCCGACCAAACCTGCTATGGAGATGCTTGATGAGCTTCTATGAATCCCTGCTCGAACAAACCACTGCTGAACGCAACTACCTGCTTGGCGCCCCGATCATTGCCCAGGCCATGGCCGGCACCGTCAGCCTGAACAGCTACATCGCCTTTCTCACCGAGGCCTACCACCACGTTAAACACACCGTACCCTTGCTGATGGCCTGCGGTTCGCGCCTGCCGGAGCGCCTGGAGTGGCTGCGCGAAGCCATTGCTGAGTACATCGACGAAGAAAAAGGCCACCAGGAATGGGTCCTCAATGACATCGCCGCCTGCGGCGCGGACAAGGAAGCCGTACGTAACGGCCTGCCGCATATGTCGACCGAATTGATGGTCAGCTACGTCTACGACCGCATCGCCCGGCATAACCCGGTGAGTTTCTTCGGCATGGTCAATGTGCTGGAAGGCACCAGCATCGCCCTGGCCACCCAAGTGGCCGGCGTGATTCAGGACAAACTGCAACTGCCGAACAAGGCCTTCAGCTACCTGAGTTCCCACGGCAGCCTCGACCTGGATCACATCGAGTTCTTCAAAAAACTGATGAACCAGTTGGACAACGATGATGACAAGGCTGCGGTGGTCCACACCGCCAAAGTCGTCTATCGCCTGTATGGCGACATATTCCGCAGCCTGCCACTGAGCGCATAGGAGCTTCGATGAAACTTTCTGAATGCCGCGCCGTGATTACCGGTGCCAGCGGCGGTATCGGCCAGGCGTTGGTCAGTGCCTTACTGGCCGAAGGGGCACAGTTACTGCTGGTCGGCCGTCAGCCAGAGGCGTTGCAGGCGCTGGCGCAGACGCAAAGCGGCAAGGTCCAAGTGGTACAGGCCGATATCCGCGGGCGCAGCGGCCGTGAAGCCGTGGTTGCTGCCGCGCAGCGCTTCGGCGGCATCAACACGCTGATCAACGCTGCCGGGGTCAATCACTTCGGTTTGCTCGAGCAGCATGATGAAACGGCCATCGCTGATCTGATCGGCCTCAATGTCACCGCCACCCTGCAACTGACCCACCGCCTGCTGCCCATGCTGCGCCAGCAAGGCCGCGCGCTGGTGGTCAATCTCGGTTCGACATTTGGCTCCATCGGTTACCCCGGCTTTAGCGCGTATTGCGCCAGCAAGTTCGCCCTGCGCGGTTTCTCCGAGGCGCTGCGCCGTGAACTGGCGGACACTCAGGTGAAGGTTCTCTACTTCGCCCCGCGCGCGACGCAAACCAGCATGAACGCCGCCAACGTGGTGGCCATGAATGACGAACTCAATGTCGCCATGGACGACCCGCACAGCGTAGCCCTGCAACTGCTGGCCGCCATCCGCCGCGAGGAAGAGGAGCGCTACCTCGGCTGGCCGGAAAAACTCTTCGTACGCCTCAACAGCTTGCTACCCCGTGTGGTCGACCAGGCCCTGCGCAAGCAACTACCGATTATTCAGCGTTTTGCCCGCAGCAAACCCTAAGGAGCCTGTATGAACCCTATCCGTAACGCCGCCTGCGCCCTGCTCTGCTTCGCCAGCCTGCCCGCCTTCGCGTTAAGCGAACAAGGCCAGACGCAACTGCAAAGCCTGCAAGACCGCTGGGCCGAGATCAATTATCAGGTACCTAAAGAGCAGCGCGAAAAAGCCTTTGCCAGCCTCAGCGAGCAAGCGCAAAAAGCCGTCAGCGCCGAGCCAGACGCCGCTGAGCTGCATATCTGGAACGGCATCATCCTCAGCACCTACGCGGGAGCCAAAGGCGGCCTGGGCGCACTCGGCTTGGTCAAGGAGGCCAAAGCCAGCCTGGAACAAGGCCTGGCCCTGGACCCCAAAGCGCTGTCCGGCTCGGCCTACACCAGCCTCGGCAGCCTGTATTACCAAGTGCCCGGCTGGCCAATCGGCTTTGGCGATGATGAAAAAGCCGAAGCCATGCTCAAGCAGGCCCTGGCCATCAATCCGGATGGCATCGACCCCAACTACTTCTATGCCGACTATCTGTCCCGTGCCAAGCGCTATGCCGAAGCCAAAGTGGCATTGGAAAAAGCCCTGCAAGCGCCGGCGCGACCTAATCGCCTATCGGCCGATGCTGGACGCAAACAGGACATTCAGGCGCTGCTGAGCAAGGTCAACGCCGAGCTCAAGTAATACGCCGCTAAAACCCACCTGATCGGTCCCTTGTGGGGTAGATCAGGTGTTTAAAACAGCCTCGACTTCCTCGCCTAGGCTTTGCAAGGGTCTGTTAGTCTCAGCACGTACGTTTGAATCAAAAACAGGAAGTGGCTGCATGCGTATTCTGCTGGTCGAAGATGACAAAGCCCTTGGCGAAGGGATTCGCACCGCACTCAAACCCGAGGGTTACACCGTCGACTGGGTACAGGATGGCAGCAGTGCACTGCATGCGCTGAGCAGCGAGAGTTTCGAACTGGCCATCCTCGACCTTGGCCTGCCGCGCATGGACGGCCTGCAAGTACTCAAGCACCTACGTGCTGCCGCTAACCCGGTACCGGTACTTGTACTGACCGCCCGCGACTCGACCAGCGACCGCATCGCCGGGCTGGATGCCGGGGCCGATGATTACCTGGTCAAACCCTTCGATGTCGCCGAACTTAAAGCCCGCATGCGCGCCTTGCTAAGGCGCAGTTTCAACCGCCCGCAACCGGCACTGGAATACCGTGGCATCAGCCTTGACCCGGTCAGCCAGGCCGTCAGCTATCAGGGCCAGACGGTCAATCTGCCGCGCAAGGAATTCCTCCTGCTGCATGAACTGCTCGCCCAGCCGGGCCGGGTGATGACCCGCGACAAGCTGCAGCAGGCGCTCTATGGCTGGGATGAAGAGCTGGAGAGCAATGCCCTGGAGGTGCATGTGCATCACCTGCGCAAGAAGTTCTTTCCCGAGCTGATCCGCACCGTGCGCGGCGTTGGCTACCTGGTGGATAAATAACATGCCGAAGTTGTTGCACTCGATTCGCGCACGCTTACTGGTACTGCTGCTGTCTCTGCTGACCGTGAGCTTGAGCCTGATCAGCTACAAGATTTACAGCGATGCCAGCCATGAAGTGGAAGAGTTGTTCGACGCCCAATTGGCACAGACCTCTCGCATGCTCATGGGCCTGGTCCGCCACGAGCTGTCCAACGACTCGCGCCGCGATCTGCAGGCCGCGCTGGACGAAGCCCTGCTGCTCAAACACAGCTCACGCAACCTCGAGGGACTCCTGGGCCACGACTACGAAAGTAAGCTGGCGTTCCAGATGCTCGATGACAATGGGGAGTTGGTGTTCCAGTCAGCCAGCGCCCCTAAAGGGCTGTTGATGGAGATGATTGCCCAACTCGGCCTCAGCCTGCCAAATGCAGAAGAACCATTGAGCGCGCGCCTGAGCCGCCTGGCCAAATACCTCAGCGGCTATCACACCCTGACCCTGGGTGAGCACCGTTGGCGGGTTTTTGTCCTGCATGACAACGTCGATCATCACTGGGTACTGGCGGGTGAGCGTGAGGATGTGCGCGGCGAACTGTCGAGCAAAATTGCCCAGCGCAGCCTACTGCCCTTACTGGTTGGCCTACCGCTGTTGGCCCTGTTGCTCTGGCTGGCGGTCGGCTGGGGCCTGCAGCCTCTGCAGCGCATGGCTGAATCAATAAAAGCTCGAGCGCCGGACAGTCTCGCCCCGCTGATGTTTGGCCCCCTGCCCTACGAACTGGAGCCCATGGGAGCCTCGATAAACCGCTTGCTGATGCAGGTCAATCAGCTGCTCGATCAGGAAAAGCGCTTTATCGCCGACGCCGCCCACGAACTGCGCACACCGCTGGCCGTTCTGCGTATCCACGCACAAAACGCGCTGGAAGCACCCGACCCGCAGGACCGCGACGACGCTCTGCGTCAGCTGGGCAGCGGCGTGGAACGCGCCACCCGAGTGGTGGCGCAACTGCTCACAATGGCGCGTCTAGACCCCAACGTGGTGCAGCTGGCCATGCGCGAAATGGACCTGCTCGGCTATGTGCGCAATGAGCTGGCAGAGCTGATCCCGCTGGCACTGGAACGGCACCAGGAGCTCAATCTCGACACCGATGACCTGGCGGACTATCACCTGCTGGCCGACGGCCCGAGCCTGGGCACCCTGCTGCAAAACCTGGTCAGCAATGCCGTGCAGTACACCCCCGACGGCGGGCACATTCAGGTACAGCTGGATGCCCAGCCCGACGCCATTGTGCTGCGCGTACAAGACAGCGGCCCAGGCGTAAGTGAGGCGCAGCGCGACAAACTCTTCGAACGCTTCTACCGCCTCGGCACGGGCCAGGGGGCAGGACTCGGGTTGTCCATCGTACGCCGCGTGGTAGAGCTACACCGCGGCAGCATCAGCCTGGGCGACTCCCACCTGGGTGGCCTTGAGGTGGCAGTGCGCCTGCCACGCAAGCGCTAACGTGTTGAGCTAACACCCCGGCGCAGGGCGCGCTCCTCACGGCGCGCCTGCTGCTGCACTTCGGCCAGCACTTCCTGCACATAATCGATATGCCGGTTGGACAGCGTGCGGGCGTCTTCGGCGCGGCCTTCGATAATCGCCTGGTACAGCGTGCGGTGCTGTTCGATCAGCATGTCGCGGGTTTCATCGCGTTGCGCATACATGCCGCCAATGTTGGTCACCACGTTGCGCTTGAGCAGGTCGAACAGCCCGCGAATGGTGTGCAGCAGCACGGCGTTGTGGCTGGCCTCGGCAATTGCCAAATGGAAGTTGGCATCGGCGGCGCCCTCTTCGGCGCGGGTCACCTTGCCGCTGCGGCTGTAGCAATCCTGCAGCACGGCAAAGGCATCGGTCAGGCGCTGGCGATCCAGTTCGGTGGCGCGTTGCGCGGCATAGAAGGCGCAGGATCCTTCCAGGGTGTGACGAAACTCCAGCAGGTCGCGCTGCGCTTCGGGATTGCTTTCCAACAGGTGTAACAATGGATCGCTGAAGGTCGAACCCAGGGTTTCGGCCACATAGTTACCGCCACCATGGCGGCTGACCAGCAGGCCCTTGGCCGCCAGTTTCTGAATCGCTTCACGTAGCGACGGCCGCGACACGCCGAACTGCTCGGCCAGCACCCGTTCCGCCGGTAGGCGCTCGCCGGCCTTGAGTGTGCCTTCGAGGATCATGGTCTCCAGTTGGCTGACGATATCGTCCGACAAACGGCGCTGACGCACCGATCCCACTTCCATAGCCCGCACTCCATTGGTTTGACCACCTGCCATGGGCCTTTGCGACCCGCTGCCGGCAAGCCTATCGCCGCCTCAGCTGCCTAGCAAGACGCAGCTTTACGACCAAAGTCGTAAGGCAGCTAATTGACAGGCTGGAGCCCACACTTTTACCCTGACCGCGCAGTCGTGTTAATTGGTATTACCAATTAACCAAACAAAAACAATTCCAAGAATCCATGAGGTCTCCCTATGCCGGCTCTATTGCTTACCCCCGCCGCAGCGCTGCATGCCGATGCGCATCCGCACTCACCCATGCGCATTGCGCAGCGTTAAGGAGAGACCACTATGTCGACGGGTCTTCTTGCCCTACTGGCTTTTTCCCCCATCCTGCTAGCTGCCATTCTACTGATCGGTCTGCGCTGGCCGGCCAAACATGCCATGCCCCTAGTCTATCTGCTCACCGCTGGCGTTGCGCTATTTGCCTGGGATATGAGTTTTAACCGCGTACTGGCCTCCACCGTGCAAGGTCTGCTGATTACCCTTGGCCTGCTGTGGATCATCTTCGGCGCGATTCTGCTGCTCAACACCCTCAAGCACTCCGGCGGCATCACTGCCATTCGTGCCGGTTTTGCCACCATCAGCCCAGACCGGCGCATTCAGGCAATCATCATTGCCTGGCTGTTCGGCTGTTTTATCGAAGGGGCTTCCGGCTTCGGCACCCCCGCGGCCATCGCTGCGCCATTGCTCGTCGCCATCGGCTTCCCAGCCATGGCTGCGGTAATGCTCGGCATGCTGGTACAGAGCACGCCGGTGTCGTTCGGCGCGGTGGGTACGCCGATCATCGTTGGGGTCAATACCGGCCTGGACTCAGCCACCATTGGTGCACAGCTGGTTGAGCAAGGTTCGTCCTGGGCGCAGTTTCTGCAGTTGATCACCAGTGAAGTGGCAATCATCCACGCCGTTGTCGGCACCGTGATGCCGCTGATTATGGTGCTGATGCTGACGCGCTTCTTCGGCACCGAGAAAAGCTGGAAAGCCGGTTTTGCAGTGATGCCATTCGCGATCTTCGCCGGCCTGGCGTTTACCATTCCCTACGCGCTGACTGGGGTGTTTCTCGGCCCAGAGTTCCCTTCCTTGGCCGGTGGCTTGATTGGCCTGGCGATTGTCACCAGCGCCGCGCGCATGGGCTTTCTGCTGCCAAAAACCACCTGGGATTTCGCCCCGGCGGACAAATGGCCTGCCGAGTGGCTGGGCACCGTAGAAATGAAGCTCGACCAACTCACCGCCAAGCCGATGAGTGCCCTGCGCGCCTGGCTGCCTTACGTACTGGTTGGCGTGCTGCTGGTGATCAGCCGGGTATTCCCCGAGGTAAGTGCCGCGCTGAAAGCGGTGATGCTGAACTTCCCCGACCTGCTCGGTGAAACCGGTGTCAGTGCCAACTTCCAGCCGCTGTACCTGCCGGGTGGGATTTTGGTCACCGTGGTGCTTGCCACCTTCTTCTTCCACGGCATGAAGCTGCGCGAATTGGGCAGCGCCGTGAAAGAGTCGTCGGGCGTGCTGCTGAGCGCCGGCTTTGTGCTGCTGTTTACCGTGCCGATGGTACGCATCCTAATCAACTCCGGGGTTAACGCCGCCGAGCTGTCGAGCATGCCGATCCTGATGGCGCGCTGGGCGGCCGACAGCGTGGGCGCTATCTACCCGTTGCTGGCGCCGAGCGTTGGCGCCCTGAGCGCGTTTATTGCCGGTTCCAACACCGTCAGCAACATGATGTTCAGCCAGTTCCAGTTTGGCGTGGCCAGCAGCCTGGGCATTTCTAGTGCGCTGATTGTGGCGGTGCAGGCGATTGGCGCGGCCGCCGGCAATATGGTGGCAATTCACAACGTCGTCGCGGCTTCAGCCACGGTTGGCCTGCTGGGTCGCGAGGGCAGCATCTTGCGCAAGACCGTCTGGCCTACCCTTTACTACGTGCTGTTTACCGGCCTGATCGCACTGTTTGCCGTGTATGTGCTGGGCATTAGCGATCCGCTGATGGCAGGCTGATAAGCGCTCGGGCGCGCGAGCCAAACCGCGCGCCCGAGCGTTGTAACAACCCTCATTCTCCACCTGGGTGACTCCATGATCATTTCTGCCTCCACCGACTACCGCGCCGCCGCCCAACGCCGGCTGCCGCCGTTTCTGTTCCACTACATCGATGGCGGCGCCTATGCCGAGCACACGCTCAAGCGCAACGTCACCGACCTGGCGGACATTGCCCTGCGCCAACGCGTGCTGCGCAACATGTCGGAACTGAGCCTGGAAACCCGTCTGTTTAACGAAACCCTGAGCATGCCGGTGGCCCTGGCCCCGGTCGGCCTAACCGGCATGTACGCCCGCCGTGGTGAAGTGCAGGCCGCCAAGGCCGCCGCTGCAAAGGGCATCCCCTTCACCCTGTCCACCGTTTCGGTATGTCCGATTGAAGAAGTCGCGCCGGCCATCGACCGGCCGATGTGGTTTCAGCTGTATGTGCTGAAAGACCGTGGCTTTATGAAAAACGCCCTGGAGCGGGCCAAGGCAGCCGGCGTCACCACCCTGGTATTTACCGTGGATATGCCGGTGCCCGGCGCGCGCTACCGCGATGCCCATTCCGGCATGAGCGGGCCGAACGCGCCACTGCGGCGCATGCTGCAAGCCATGACCCACCCACGCTGGGCCTGGGATGTTGGCCTGCTGGGCAAACCCCACGACCTGGGCAATATCTCCGCCTACCGGGGCAACCCCACGGGCCTGGCCGACTATATCGGCTGGCTGGGTAACAACTTCGACCCCTCCATCAGCTGGAAGGATCTGGAATGGATTCGTGAATTCTGGGACGGCCCGATGGTGATCAAGGGCATCCTCGACCCGCAGGATGCCAAGGATGCGGTGAGCTTCGGTGCCGACGGCATCGTCGTGTCCAACCACGGTGGTCGTCAGCTCGACGGTGTGATGTCCAGCGCCCGCGCCTTGCCGGCGATTGCCGATGCAGTGAAAGGCCAGCTGGCGATTCTCGCCGACTCCGGCATTCGCACCGGCCTGGATGTAGTGCGCATGATTGCCCTGGGCGCCGACACGGTGATGCTCGGCCGCGCGTTTATCTACGCCCTGGCCGCTGACGGCGAGGCTGGCGTGAGCAACCTGCTGGACTTGATCGAGAAGGAAATGCGCGTGGCCATGGTGCTGACCGGAGCCAAATCGATCAGCGAAATCACTGCTGATTCGCTGGTGCGCGAACTGCACCACGCCGCGTCCTGACGCTGCATCTAATTTCGGAGCCTGCATGAGCCTGCCTGCCGCCTTTCTCACCGCCGTCGAGCGCCTGATCCCTGCCGAGCGGCGCTTCGACGACCCGCTGTCGACCCTGGCCTTCGGCACCGATGCCAGCTTCTACCGGCTGATTCCCAAACTGGTGGTGCGCGTTGAGGCGGAACTAGAGGTGGTTGACCTGCTTAAGCTGGCCAGCAAGCATCAAGTGCCCGTGACCTTCCGCGCGGCCGGCACCAGCCTGTCTGGCCAAGCCATCAGCGATTCGGTGCTGATCGTGCTCGGTGATAACTGGAACGGCCGGGAAATCCGTGGCCAGGGTAGCCAGATCCGCCTGCAACCTGGAGTGATCGGCGCACAGGCGAATGCCGTGCTCGCGCCGTTTCAGCGCAAAATCGGCCCCGACCCCGCCTCGATCAACGCTTGCAAGATCGGCGGTATCGTCGCCAACAACTCCAGCGGCATGTGCTGCGGCACTGCGCAGAACAGCTACCACACCCTGGCCGGTATGCGCCTGGTGCTGGCCGACGGCACGGTGCTGGACACTGAAGACCCGCTCAGCGTGACGCGTTTTTTCGCCACCCACGCCGACCTGCTGACGCAACTGAACGAGCTGGGCCGCAGCACCCGCGCCAACACTGAGCTGGCCGCAAAGATTCGTCATAAATACCGGCTAAAAAACACCACCGGCCTTTCGCTCAACGCCCTGGTAGATTTCGACCAGCCGCTGGATATCCTCAGCCACCTGCTGGTCGGCTCCGAGGGCACCCTGGGTTTTATCAGTGCGGTGACTTACAACACCGTGCCCGATCACCCGTACAAGGCCAGCGCCCTGCTGGTGTTCCCCGATGTGGAAAGCTGCTGCCGCGCCGTCACTCTGCTCAAGCAGCAGCCGGTGTCCGCCGTGGAACTGCTCGACCGCCGCAGCCTGCGCTCAGTGCAGGAAAAGCCAGGCATGCCGGAATGGGTCAAGGGCCTGTCCAACAGCGCCTGCGCCCTGTTGATCGAATCCCGTGCCGCCAGCCAGAGCCTGTTGCACGAACAGCTGCAATTGGTCATGGCGTCCATCGCCGACTTCCCCTTGGAAAAACAGGTGGATTTCAGCGAAGACCCGGCCGTCTACAACCTGCTGTGGAAGATCCGCAAAGACACCTTCCCTGCTGTCGGCGCAGTGCGCCAGACCGGCACCACGGTGATTATCGAAGACGTGACCTTCCCCGTCGAACAGCTCGCCGAAGGCGTCAATCGCCTGCTTGAGCTGTTCGATAAACACAGTTATGACGAAGCGATCATTTTCGGCCATGCCCTGGAAGGCAACCTGCACTTCGTATTTACCCAGGCCTTCGAAACACCTGAGCAGGTCGCCCGCTACTCAGCCTTTATGGACGATGTGGCGCAGCTGGTGGCCGTGGAGTTTGGCGGCTCGCTTAAAGCCGAACACGGCACAGGGCGCAACATGGCCCCCTTCGTCGAGTTGGAATGGGGCAACGATGCCTATCAACTTATGTGGCAAATCAAGCGCCTGCTCGACCCCCAGGGCATTCTCAATCCGGATGTGATCCTTTCCGAGGATCGTGACATCCACCTGAAAAACCTCAAGCCGCTGCCGGCCGCCGACGAGATCGTCGACAAGTGCATTGAATGCGGCTTCTGCGAGCCGGTGTGCCCGTCCAAGGGTCTGACACTCAGCCCGCGCCAACGCATTGTGATCTGGCGCGATATTCAAGCCAAAAAGCGCGCAGGCATCGATACCCGCGAGCTGGAAGCCGCCTATCAATACCAAGGCATCGACACCTGCGCCGCTACCGGTCTATGCGCCCAGCGCTGCCCGGTGGGTATCAATACCGGCGACTTAGTGCGTCAGCTGCGTGGCCGCGACGCCAACAGCCAGCGCAGCGCCGATTGGCTGGCGAGCAACTTCCGCCGCGCCATGCAAGGCGCACGCTTGATGCTGCATGTGGCCAACGGCGCACGCATGCTGATGGGCGCACCGTTGCTCAGCCGCACCTCGGCGGCGCTCAGCAAAGCCAGTCAGGGTCGCGTGCCGCAGTGGACACCAGCGATGCCGCAACCGCTGCAACGCCTGCAACTGCCCAAGGCCAATGACGATGCACGGCCACGGGTGGTCTACCTGGCCGCCTGCGTATCCCGCGCCATGGGCCCGGCGGCAAGCGATGTCGAGCAAATGTCGCTACTCGACAAGACCCGCGCCCTGTTGGAAAAAGGCGGCTTTCAGGTGGTGTTCCCGGCTGACTTGGACAACCTCTGCTGCGGCCAGCCGTTTGCTTCCAAGGGCTACAGCGAGCAGGCCGAGCGCAAGAAACAAGAGCTGATCGATGCGCTGCTCAAGGCCAGCCGTGGCGGCCTCGACCCGATCTACTGCGACACCAGCCCCTGCACCCTGCGCCTGCTGCAAGACGGCCTGGACGCCCGGCTGAAATTGCACGACCCGGTGAAGTTTATCCGCGAGCAGTTGCTCGACCGGCTGACGATCACCCCACAGGACAAACCGGTCGCCGTGCATGTCACCTGTAGCACCCAGCATCTGGGCGAGGCGCAGGGACTGATCGATATAGTCCGCCGCTGCACCAGCGAGGTCGTCATCCCCGAAGGTATCCACTGCTGCGGCTTCGCCGGCGACAAGGGTTTTACCACCCCGGAGCTGAACGGCCACGCGCTGCGCAGCCTGAAATCGGTGGTGCAGTACTGCGAGGAAGGCATCAGCACCAGCCGCACCTGCGAGATCGGCCTAAGTCAGCATGGCGGCATCGATTATCACGGGCTGGTGTATCTGCTGGACCGGGTCAGCCGTGCCAAGGGTTAAGCCCAGATAGACCAACGGCCCAGCCAGCGGGTAAAGGCTTTCTATACTGAAGGCCTCACCCACTCAGCTGGAGACTCGCCATGCGCCGTCTTGCCGTTTTCTTTGCTACCGCGTTACTCAGCACCTCGCTTTGGGCCATGCACTGCCCAGCGGATATGGCCAAGATCGATGATCTGCTGAAAACCGATCCGCCAAGCGATGCCAAAGTACTCGCACAAGTGCAGCAGCTACGCGCCGAAGGCGAAACCCTGCACAAGGCCGGCAACCACGGCGAATCGGTCAAAGTGCTGGGTGAAGCGCTGCAGCTACTCGAAACCAGCGAATAGTCCGAGCAGGCTGAACGCCTTCGACAGAACTGCCGAAGGCGCAGCTTAAAGCGCCTGCCCCAGCAGACTAAGCGCCACACGGCGCACCTGGGCCAGGTCAATCGGTTTGGCCAGACAAGCCTGGGCGCCGCGCCGACGTGCTTCGGCAAACACCGCCTCATCCGCCGCCGCACTGATCACCAAAACCGGCACAGCCTGCAACCGCGGGTTGAGGCGCATGGCATCGAGCACCTGCATACCGTCACCATCGGGTAGATCCAGATCAAGCAACAGCAGCGTCGGTGTGCATTGCTCCAGTTCAGCCAGTGCCCGCTGAACCGAGCCGGCGCCACGTACTTGGGCAAATTCACGCAGCGCTTCCTGAACCACCTTGAGGCAGGCCGGGTGATCCTCCACACACAACACTTCAGCCAGCTGCTTGGACTGCGCTGACGCAGACTCCACATCAGCCGCCTGTACTGTCGGTGCCGCAGCGCCGGGTAGATCAATCCAAAAGCGACTGCCCGTGCCGGCGCTGCTGCTAAAGCCCATTTCGCCCGCCATCAACGTGGCCAGCTCACGGCACAGCACCAGACCGATTCCGGTGCCGGGAATGCTGGAATTTTCCCGCCCTAGACGCTGGAACGGCTGGAACAGATTGGCCTGTTGTTCAGCCGTCAGCCCTGCGCCATTGTCCTCGACCCACAACCGCACGCAGTTGGAGCGCACCTCATAACCCATACGAATCAGGCCCTGCGGGCTGTTGTACTTGATCGCGTTAGACAGCAGGTTAAGTACCACCTGGCGCACTCGACGCATATCCGCCTGCACGTACAGGCCAGTGTCGGCCTCAGCCAAAACCTGCAACTGTAACTGACGTTGCAACACATCCGGCTGTACCAGCTCGGCGCAACCATGCAGCAGCGCGCCAACTTCCACGGGCTGCAACTTGAGCTGCTGACGCCGGCTTTCGATACTCGACAGGTCGAGAATATCGTCCACCAGCGAGGTCAGATGACGGCTGGCATTGACGATCTCGCGGGCGTAATCGGCTTCCAGTTTGGCCTCGGGTTTGTCCTGCGCCTCCATCTCGATCAACTGGCCAAAGCCGTAAATCGCATTGAGCGGCGTGCGCAGCTCATGGCTCATGCTCGACAGAAAGCGGCTCTTGGCCTGGCTGGCGGCCTGAGCATCCAGACTGGCGCGACGCAGGTCTTCCTGCACCTGCTTGAGCCGCGTGATATCGACATGAGTGCCTGCCGCGCGCAGGGCTCGGCCCTCGCCGTCACGTTCCAGCACCTTGCCGCGGCTCAGTAGCCAGACGTACTCACCCAGAGCATCGGCGTAGCGGTATTCCGCCTCAAAATTATCCTCACCACTGCTGGCAAACAGCTGACGCAGATGGCGAATACGTTCAACATCATTAGGATGCACGCGCTGATTAAACTCACTGAAACTCATGATCGAATGAGTCAAACCAAAGCGCCTGAGGAAGCGCTCGCTGAGAGTGATGCTCATACCCTCTGCCTCGACCTCCCAGAGACTTTCCGTGGTGCTTTCCAGCACCAGCTGAAGAATCCGCTGCGCCTCCACCCGCTGCACCTCACTGGCCTGCAGCTGCTCGCCGGTGTGTTGCACCGCTGCCGCCATGCTGACCAACTCCTCGATCTTGCTAGTCGGTGCGGCAGGCTGGTAGTGGCCCTGACCCAGCTCGCGCATCATCCCGACAATCCCATCAATCGGCCGCACCAACTGCTCGCTCAGGCGCCGCGAACGCAGCCACATCAGGGCAAAGAACAGCAGGTAGAACAGCGCTAAACCGACGATCAATAAGTAGCCGATATGCAAATAGCGCTCGGCCAGGCGATTGGTCTCGCTGAAAATGTGCTCTTCATCCACCACCAGCAGCAGCTGCCAGCCTGTCTGCGGAATCTCGCTCCAGGCGATCAGCCGATTGCGACCGCCAAGCACCACTTCCTGCACATTGCCCTGCCCGGCCGCCATAGCCTGCAGCAGCGGCTGCATCTCGGCACGCTTGGCCAGGCTGAAGTCCTCGGGCTTGAGCACCTCGCGGCGCACCGCCTCAGCATAGGAATATTCGGTCAGTTCGCGCAGGCCGAAATCTTCTTCGCCGGCACTCGGCAAGGCCATGATGTTGTGATCTCGGCTCACCAACATGGCATAACCCTGCCAGGGCACATCCAGCTCGCCAATCTCACCCAGCATCTGCCCGACCGTGATATCCAGCCCTACCACACCTTCGAGAAAATCAGCGCGATACACCGGCGCCACTGCCGACATCATCCACCCCATACCAGCTGGGTCGAGATAAACATCGGTCCAGGCCACCTTGCGCTCGGGGTTGTGCTTGGCGTCCGCCAGGTAATAGAAGTTGTAATCGGGTATCACCATGTCATGGGGATACTGCTCGGGCGTCATAAAGAAGGGGTAGATGCGGTTGTAACTGTCCCAGGTATTGAAATAGGCCGCCGCCACACGCGGGTTGGCTGCCTGGATCGAACGCATCAACGGGTCGAGCTGCGACAGGCGCAGGGCCTTGTCGTGGTCCTGCAGGGACAGCGGCGTGCTGTTGGCATAAAAGGATGCCGCCCGGCCATCATCGCTGCGGCTGTAGAACACGCCGTTTTCAGTCAAGGCATGGCGCTGCCTCTCCAGCGCATCGGGCTCAAATGTGCGGTTATCCAGGGCATTGAGCGCAGCATCACGAAAAATCTGTACCTGCGCCTCCACCGAACGCAGGCGACCATCGATCACCTGGCCTTCACGCGCCACCGCCGCTGACAGATCATCCAGCGCACTCTGCTGCAAATGCTCGATCTGCGCATCGCGAATCGCCGCATTGCTCAGCAGGTAAACCGTGATCAACACCGACTCGACCAGAATCAGCGGAATCAGGGCACTCTGCACAAAAGCGCGCCAGATCCACTGACGCAAAGGGTAACGCGACGCACGTGGCATACGAGGGTCTCATCCAAAAGACATAGCGAATGTGCAGGATGCGATCATAGTCGGCAAGCCCCATCAGCGTCCGCCAGGCAATTGCCGGGTGACGCTGTGGAACCTTTGGCGTAAACTCGCGTCCCAGTAACAGCAACAAAAGTTTCGGGGCCGATTAGGATTCGACGCCGGTAGCGAAGCTCTAGGTGCATGCCGACTTGGTAACAGAAGTCGTAAATCCACTGTTGCAACTTTCTATAGTTGCCAATGACGAAAACTACGAGGGCTACGCTCTCGCTGCGTAAGCGGCGCGACTAGTCCTTCTGGTAGCTTCGGCTCCAGCGATCACTAGGGGATGCCTGTAAACCTGAAGTGATTGTCATGCAGAACAGGATCGCCGCGTAGTACGTTGTGGACAAAGCGGCTAAAACTTACACAACTCGTCCAAAGCACCCTGCCCGTCGGGCGGCTGCGGATTAACTCAATAGACACGGCTAAGCATGTAGTACCGAAAGTGGAGAACTGGCGGACGGGGGTTCAAATCCCCCCGGCTCCACCAAACAAGGCCCGGAAACACTGGGCCGCAGTAGAAAAGGTTGCTGAAAGTTGCTGTGGATTAAGGCTGTTTTAGGCCAGGTTCAGCGACTTTTCAGCAACCTTTTTTATTTGCCCCCTCCACGGCCGTCCTGGCCACGATCACCCACCACCCAATGAATCATAGTGCCGCTCACACGAAGCGCCCCTTATTCCCCTGTCGTCGGCGATGTCAGCATAGAGTCCAGCAGTCTCGCCAATCCTGCCGAGCAGGTCGGCAAGCATTCTGGCCTCGGCGCCTGTTGCCTGGCTGAGCTGGGCAGTGATGGTATTGCCGGCTGCTCGGCTCCGCTGCTCAACTGCTTCGAGGCGCAGCTTGAGCCGCTCAAGAGCACTACCAGCAGCGGCAGCATCAGCGCGGGCCACTTCAATCTGTTGTTCAGCATCTTTCTGCACCTTTGCTGCGGCCGTCATACGGCGCTTGGTTTCCTCTAAGGCTGCCAGTGTCGCGCGGCGATCGCGCTCACTGACTTCTGTTCGGTAGCTGGCCAGCGCAGTTACAGCGCCGGCGGCCACAACCTGAGCGCCTGCCACCCGCAGCTGCTGCACGCCACCCACAAGCACCAGGGAAAGCGCCCAAGCACCGACCAACCACGCCCATGCTGGTACCAGCTTCAACCACGCGGTCATCACGGCACGTCCTTGAAGAAGATGTGCCGGCCGATCTTCTTGGTTCGGGCAGCGACCTTCGCCCAGGCCGGCGGGGTTTTCATCGTGGTTGAGTAGTAGTGCGTGGCATTCCCGGTCGGGTCAGACTCGTGGCCATCGATCACCGCGACAGCCGCCTCACGGCACTGGATGAACTGCGCAGCCGGGATCTGCTTCTCGCCACGCAGGTAAGCCGAGTTCGGGTCGTTGCGGTTCCAGCAGCTGAACTGCCAGGGCGCACGGCACACGCCGGCATAGCCCTCCCCCCACCAATCCGGCTTGCCGTCACCGTGCAGGTCAATCTCTACACGGTTGCGGATGCACCAGCCCACAGCAATCTGCCCAGCCTGGCCTTCGCCGCGGGCCTCGCCCCAAATCGTGCGGGCGAGCACATCGATGTCTTGGTCTCGCTGACTCATACTTTTCTCCAGGCAACAAAAAGCCCGCACTGGGCGGGCATGGTCTAGGCTGTGGATTGCGCGCAAGGCGCACCCACTTATCTATGCAAGGATGCTATCGATGGGACTGATCATCGCCCGCAAACTCAACGAAGAGATCGTATTGTTCGCCGAGCAAGGCGCTGATCCTGCGCTGCTCATTGAGCAGTTAACGGAAGGGCTGACAATCAGGGTGCATGAGATGAATGACTCTGGCACCAATGTACGGCTAGACATCAGCGCGCCAGCCGGGATTACGATCTTGCGCAGTGAGATGCTGGATCGATAACTTTATAGGGACGCCGGCAAAGCCCAACCGGCAGTACGCCAGCTGCACACCTTGCCGATAGTGTCCGGGTTGTAGATCGAAGGCGCCGGCAGCACCAGAGCTCTGGCGCACCATTCGGAACAGAACGCCGCATGCTCGGTCGGCCGGTTTCGGTTGAACACCTGACTGGCGATCAGTGATGGCCAGCCGTATACGTCGCTGTCCGTGGCTTCGAAGTACTGCACGATGGCGGCACTATCAGCCCAAGGCAGCTCGATCAGATCCCAGTGATCTTCGCCCAGGCTGATTTCATCAGCGCCAGGCCCTACCCGCTTGCGCCGCACGCCCTTGTCCATCACTGAACTGGAGTAGCACCAGCCGTCCACCACCAGTTCGCAGTGGCTGTATGGGCTGCCCGTCCACCAGCGTATGGCAGCGTTGCCGAGTTGGCCCTTGCCTTTGTAAAGCGCGAGTTCTGCCGGCATCAGAAAAGCTCCTGCAGCTCTGTTGCGTTTGTAGTCATGATTTGCAGCGTTTTTGCCTGCATCTCAGCGTAGAGGCTGGCGGGGATTACGTAATCCAGCACTGGATCACCACCGTCCTTGATTTGGTCTTCATACTTCTGCCGGGTACCGGTTAGGTAGGAGCTAACCATCTCGAACTGCTGAGCTTTGGCCAGGGTGCGACGCAGGTACTCATCCCGGTCAATTCCGCGCGTAGCCGCGGCGCGGTCAATCCAGGGCGTGAGTGCATTTTCGGGATCGGCCACCCAGGCTTTCGACTCTTTGTCCTGAGTGGGCCAAGTGTCCTTTTCCAATTGCGGGTAGTCGGTGGTGATGAAGCGCGTGGCCTTTTCGTATGAATCATTATTACCAAGCAGCCGACGAGCCTTGATTTCAGCCTTTTCATCGATAACAGCTGGCGCGCTCCATCCTGGGAATAGCCACACTTGCGAGCCATCGGTAGGTGCCGATGGAACCTCTACGTGCGGAATGCCTGGCGTTCGGCCGTCCATATAGGTCGCAATGAAAAGGCCTTTCGGTGGTGGCGTAACAAAGTGGGCAACCATATCAGCCAACCTCAATAACTAAATGTTCAGGGTCAGTGCTTGACCCGCCAAAAACGTAGCAGTTGATGGAGAAGCCAGTGGTCGTTTTGCTGTACGTATTCGAATCTAGGTTGACCACGCCTGAAAATGCTGTAGCGCTTACCCGGATTGGATAGTAGGTATCCCCTTGGTTGGCGAAAGACACGCTAAATATTCCTGCACTTGACCTGGTTACAGTAATGCTAATTCCGTAAGAGCTGCGCACCGTAAGAACCCCGGCAGCGATGGAGATAACTACGCGCCCCTTGGGAAGAAGGGCGAGCGGGTCTAGCTGCTCCTGCGAAGCAATGTCTTTGGCATTGCTCCGCAGGCCTACGTGCCTCATGCCACCACCGAGACCCGGTACTGCCCAGTGGTCGGGGCAACGCCGAAAGTGATCTGCACTGTGTCATCGGTGTTGGCGACCCAATCAGCGATAACGCCGGCATTGCTCGACACCTCCCGAACGCTCACGATCAGGTCGCGTGTGCCAAAGTTGTGTGTGACCGAGATAGTGGTGGCGGTGTTGTCACCGATTGTGGCGCTGACCTTACTCGCAACTACAGCATCATCAATGGAAATAACCCCACCGCTGATGGTGATGCCGTTGCCGGCGGTATAGCTCGCTCCACCGCCTACCTGAGCCCACACAAGACCAGTTGTGCCAATAGTGATCGGGGCATCAGTGGTCATATTCCACTGGCTGTTGCCGTTTGCGGTGCCCTCTGAAACAAAGACGCTTGCGCCAACCACCTCAGCACCTGAGTCAAAATCTGCAGCGCGAGACCAGGCCCCAGTGGCGGCAAGATAAATGCCGTTGGCTGAGGCTGAACTCTGATCTTTAACCAGTACGCGGTCGCCCGCCACAACGCTCACGCCGTCGATAGTTTGCGCACCAGAGAGCGTGATGTTTGCAGTGGTTGCGGCGCGCACTGGCTCTTTCCACTTCCAGCCCTGCACGGCAGCATCAAGCTGGGCCTTGGTTACAGCATCCTGGGCGCTGGTTGCATCCGCGAGGTTCTGAACCCGGAAGCCATCGGCGTTTAGGTGGTTGGTGATTTTCATGGGCGCTCCTAGTTGCAGTAGGCGAAGCCAGACACAGGCCGGCCGTGCGTGATTTGGATGATGTTGTCGTCGATGTAGCGGATATCGGAGATCACGGCATTGCCGGCCAGGTCGGTGACCATGACGCTGGGGCGCCGCTGTAGGTTGTGCGGTACGGTCCAGACAGCTAGCGGATCTTCCTGCTCAAACTGGAATGTCTCGCCACCGTTCGTGCCCGGCCGCCCAGCAGGCCCCTGCCGCCCTGCAGCGACCACGACCACCGGGGCCTGGCGAGGCTCAACCACAACCACAAACGGCAGTGCTGCAACAGACACCGCAGGGCAACAGTCACCCATGGCAGCCACCACTGACGAGCACATCCCCGAAAAGCCAAGGGATAACGTCGCCGTCACTCATCGTCAGCATGAGTTCGTAGGTCCCGCGTACCCAAGTGATAGCAGCGCTCTGCTCTTCGGTTAGCACAATCATCATCTGGCCAAGTCCTTCAACCACCAACCCGCCGTTTTCTGTGGTCAACTCAAGCTGTTCGCCTTTGCCGCACAGCAGCAAGCGACCGCTACAGCCGGTCAGGTCAAGCGGTATCCGGTAGGTGATGCGTCCACCAGTAGCTCGGCTGTCAACGCCGTCGAGGTTGTTAAACTCCAGGGTGTCGGCATCGATTACATGTGGCATGTAGAAGGCTTCGCGGTCTGGCTCTCGGTTTAGCGAGCCGCCGGCAGACACCCCACGAATCCACACTGGCCAGGTTCCGGGCAAGCCGTGGCTTGGCACCGTCATACGCAGCGGTGCGGTGCGGTGTATCTCGGTGATTTCGGGCGCCGGGGAAACGAACTGCGGCTGCATCAGCCACAGCGGGATTCTATTTGTGCTCGCTCGAAAGAGAGGGAGTTCTAGGCGGGCGGGCTGCATAAATTCTCCAGGCGTAAAAAAGCCCGCACTTGGCGGGCTCGGCAGTTATTCCGGCAGATCGGTGTAGAACGCTAAGCGCTCCCAGGCCCAGAACTCGCCGTTTTTATAGATGGCGATCCACACGCCAAATGGCGTGTAGTCGTTGATGTACATGCTTCGCCCGGTAGGCGCATCAACTGGAGCTCCATACCCCGAAATTACTGGCATTTCGGCCTGGATAGTGCGCAGCGCCCCGGCCGTCAGGCGTGCGCTGATCAGCTCACCCTCAAGCCAGTCCAGCGGGTCTGGCCCGCGCGTGACGGCCAGCATGCCTTCGCTGGTGTTATCCACGCGCACCACTTCCCAGGCGGTTTCCACGCCTTCAACCACTCGGGCAAGCGTCAGCTCGTAGTAGTCGCCGGCGCCAAGCCCAACCAGTTGGTCAGCCTTTGCCGGCAGCACGCTGAGCGAGGTGTCAGCGGCTGCGGCATCGGCCAGCAGTGTGGTGCGCCAGTTATCAATAAACAGCTGCATGGTTTCTCCTAGAGCCAGCCGGTGATGGTGCGGCTTGGCATATCAACGGCGCGGGCAACTTGCCCTGTCATCGGGTTGTAGGCCACCACGGATACAACCCGGCGCAGCGTTGGGCTGTACCCGCTGCCGGCCTCCCAGTCGCCGGCGGTGCCGGCTGGGGTTAGCGCGCCACTCACGGCACATACGTCCGTATCTGTGCGGGCACTGGCCAAGGCCATGGCTTTGGTGCTGCCTGTCAGGCAGAGCCAGGTTTGCAGCAGGCCAGGGAACGGCGGCCGCGCGGGGGCGTAGATTTTGCCGGGGTCCAGCGGGCTGCCGGCCAGCACATAGGCATCCGCAAACGAGGCGGCATTGATCAGCGAGCCGGTCTGGGTGAACTCGGTATCACGCACTTCGTCAGCCAGTTCGGTGGCGCTTTCTTCGATGTCCGTGGTGAAGGTGAAGTCGGCGTCATCAAAGCTGCCGCTCAATTCGTAGTTGTACTGGTAGTCCAGGGCGCCGAGTATGGCATAGCTGTACTCGCCGGTTACCTCAGCCAAGCCACGGTGCAGGCGCATGCTTGAGGTTTGCGTGCGCGTGGCCGATGAGATCAACCGCTTCACCCGGTAGCTGGAGCCGGCAAGCTCGGTCTCCAGACTAGCCGTGCCGGTTGTCTCTGCCTGCCAGCTACTGTCGAAGCGCAGGAACTCCACCCCGCCACCGGCAAAGTAGCCGCCGATGATTTGCCCGGTACGGGACCAGCCTTCAGTGAAGCTGCCAAAGTGCGGCACCTGGTAGCCGCCGCGCCCAGCCTCAAGCGTGTTGGTATCCGGCGGGATGGCCGCCGGCGTTACCTCTCCGGTGCTGGCGTTCAGCGTGTAGTTGTAGCGGTCGGACTCGCGCTCAATGGTCAGCGCACCCAGGCAATCCAGCAGCCCAGCAGCCACGCTGTAGTTCAGCCCGTACAGCCCAGCACTTTCGGTAATGCCCAACACCAGCACGGCAACGAAGCAGGATGTGTTGATGGTTGTCGCGGCGGAGTAGTACGTGGCCTGCAGGGCAACCAGCAGCTCGCGGCCATCGGGTGCGATGTCCAACAGGCTGAGCTGCGTTGAGGTGGCCAGCACGATATCGAACTGGTTGTCCTGGTTGGTGATCAGCGTTTCGCCGTCAAATACCAGGTCAGTGTCTATCTCCAGCGAGGCCAGCAGATCGCCGCTATCCACGTCGCGCAGCTCAAACCGACCGATGCCGAACCACTCCAGCGACAAGCGCCTGGACACGCCGGCTACTCTGGCGACAAACACCGGTTCCAAGGCCATTAGCTTGCGACCGATTGACAGGCCGCCAGCAGCAATAAGGCCAGCTGTCTGCGGTGGGTCTGGTTTGCCAATGTCCCAAAGCGCCGAATTGATCTTTGGCAGAAAGCGGGTCCATTGCGAATCAAACCCCGGCAGGGCCGGCAGCGGTATGCGGTCTCGCCCATCCATGGGGTCCAGCCAGTCACCACCGCCATCGATGTAAGCCAGGCCGTGGAATGGGTACGGGTCGACGGCATCGATGGTCAGCGGGTACGGCCACTGGCCTTGAATGGTCATGGACCGAGCACCAGTTCAGGGAACCGGAACACCACCACCGAGCCGGCATCGCCTTCCATGGTCAGCGACTCCAGCCTTCGCACGGCGAAGTAGCCGCTGCCGTCGATGGTTTCCAGGTAGATCGGGTCAGGCGAATACACGCGCTCAACTTCGGTGAACTCGCCATCAAAGCTGCCGCCTGTTGCGGGTGGCTTGTAGGTGGCGCGGCCGCGCGAAGCAGGCACGGCACCAACCGGGGCCACAGTGCGCAGCGTGCGCCGCTGTTGCGGGACGCGCTGCAGGCGATTGAGGTCTGCGACCACTTGCGCACCGCGGCGCTCAGTTTCCAGGCGTTTGCCAATGGCTTGGCGCTGGGCGCCCGAGGTTGGCGCGCGGCCAGCTGCAACACCGTTGCGGATGGCGCGGCGCTCATCAGATAGGCTCATGCTTAGAGCTCCAACAGGTCATTGGGGATGCCAACGCGGTAGAGGTAATCACCCGTCAGCACGCGCTCATCGCGCGCTTCCTCGGGCACCTCATCTGCTGGCACCACCATTTCACGCGGGAATTGCGACGGGCCGCCGCCGGCATCGCTGTTGCCAGAGAAGCCGTCAAGCTCTGGGTCATAGTCAGGCAAGCCGAAGCCGCTGATCTGGGTCGGCAGAATGGTTGGGATGGCATCACCGCCACCGCCTGGGTCATCGGCAAGGCCGAGTCTGGTGGGCACTGTCAGGGCATCACTCACACCGCCGCCGCGCATTACCGCAATGCTCAGCGTGGTGATGGCCAGGCCAGTCTCCGGATCATGGCTACCAGCAATGCGGCGGCACTTGCCCCGGGCGCGTACGCCCTGGTCATTCAGCTCCAGGGTATGAGTCAGGTCGATGCCAAGCGCCATGCTGGTTGGCACCTGCCAGCTCACCGTTGTTTCACGGTGGGCCGCTACGACTTCAGCCAGAGCGATACGCTGCGATGCCTCCACCAGCGCACCGCGACGGCTTTCGTCATTCAAGTCGGTATGGCCGCCGGTGCCGCCGGTAATCGGGTCAGCCTCCCAGGCTTCTGCTGCAGTGTTCTCCACCTCAACCGTGTACCCATTGCGCTGCACGATGCGGCTAGTGGTGCCAACGCCTGCCGTGGTGGCCAGCACCATGCGGTAGGTCTCGGTGATGGTTTGCACCCAGCGGCGGGCACCGGTCCAGTCGGCACCCAGCAGCAGGTCGGTAAAGCGGTTGATCCACGGCACACCATCACCGCAGGGGTTTGGCATGGTGGGGGGCAGCAGGTAGTACAGCGGCCTGATCACCGTTTGCCCGGTTTGCTGGGACGCTTCCTCGATCATGCTGATGGTCGGCAACTCGCTTGGGTAGCCGCGCCAGTTACAGAAGCCGGGGATGCCTTCGGTGCCATCGGTCTCCGGGTGCAGCCAGCTGTAGCTCTGGTTGCGCTGCCACAGCCGCGTATAGCGAAAGCTCACCTCCAGCTCAATGCGGTTGGTGCGGCCGACCAGGCCGGCAGGCTCAACCTTTACCGATTGATCAATGGTGGTGCCTGGGCCAAACACAAAGTCCGGCGTGGCCTTGGCGTACCAGCTGGTCACGCGCGGCACACCGAGCGGGTCGCAATCCAGGCTGGCCGTGCGCGTACTCATGCGCTCAACGGCGTAATCCCAATGGCTACGCCCAGCCAGGGGTTCGAACAGATCCTCTGACCACATGCCGCCAGTCAGGGTGTCGATCTCGCCCTGTGGCATGGCCTCAACCCGCTGCTGCAGCGAGTCGCTGCACTCGCAGTTGAGCACGCGCAGTTCGCTGTTCCAGTCCGGCGGCAAAGCAATCACGCCAGTAAAGCGGCGCTCTTCGGTGGTCACACCCTCGGTCGTGGTGATGTAGTCGATGATTACCGAGAGCCCAACCCAGTCAGATGGCACAACCGGCCCGGGCGGCAGGAAGATGCCAAAGCCCGCCACGCCGGCGGCGCCCTCTTCCCGGTCGTAATCCAGGCCGCCCACCAGCTGGTCACTGACATCCACGCCATCAACCACAACCCGATCACGCCAGAGGTAGCTGATGCCCGCTACCACGTATTCAGGGTCAGGGCCTGGAGCTGCTGCAGGGCCTGCGCCGCCATTTAGCTCGTTGCCGTTGAGGGTTTCGCCGTTGAGCATCACGCCTCCACCCAGCTAATAACTGCAGCCTGAGTGCCAGCCGAGCCGGATTGGCTTTTTGATGGGCGGCGCGCCTTCACCTGGTATACCGGCATCCACCACACCTGATAGGACGTGGCACCAGCAACCGCGGTGACAGTGGCGGTTCTGCCTACCGTGGAGACTTCCGCCGGCACCAGCTCACCATCGACAACCGCCCAGGCCCAAGGTGCTTGGTCTGGTCGCGGGGTGCTGGTGAGCTCAAATACCAGACCTGCCCCCTGCGCGGTGTGCACTTGGGTGCTGCGCAGCTCCATGATCTGCGTGAAGTCGAGGGCATCAATGCCGGGCTGTATCCAGCCCTGCACAGAAATCGCTCCCGAGGCTTTGCTCCAACGAGTCATGGAAACCAGCGTGCCATTGCTCAGGCGCACATCGCCCTCGCCGCCGATAGCGTCCTCATTCAACTCCGGCGCGCCGGCATGCAGCAGAAACTCAACGCCACCAAGCATGAGGGGTACGGACATCAGGGAACTCCAGGCATAAAAAAGCCCGCGCGTGGCGGGCTATTGGGCATTACTCAAAGCAACTAGCCGCGAGTGCGGCCGAACTTAGCGGCGAGGCGCTGAAGGTTGAGCGCCTCGCTAGGGCTGGCATAAACGCTGACCTCGTTACCACCGCCGAAATCGAAGGCCACGCGCCCAAGGTCTGGGAAGCTTGGGCCTGCCATCAGCGCAGGATTCATCGCTGGGATTGCTGGCAATGCTCGATTGCTGATCGATCCGCCTTCGGCAAACCGTGGAATGCGGCGCTGGCGCAGCGCCTCCATAAAGCCTTCGCCGTAGTAGTCCACGGTTGATTTCGGCTGCATGAACTCGCCGTTTGAACCCCACATCAGAATGCTGTCGCTTGTGCCGGTGCCGGGGCCGCGCAGCTTGCCGCCGCTTGCGAGCTGCGGCAAAGGCGGTAGCACGTAATCACCGGAATAAGTCGGCAGGTCACTGACAATGGGGCCGTCCGGGTGAATAACCCGCACAGGCAGAACAATCTCCTGCTTGCCCATGTCGGTAACCAGCTGCTGGATCTGAGAGCGCACGGCCTCAATGCTCGCCTCGTCCGACTTAATGCTGAGCGGCATATCCTTCAGCTTGGCGGCATCGGCCTCAAGGCTTTTGATCTGCTCGCGGATAGCGGCGATCTTGGTCTCAGCATTGGTTTTCTCAATGTCGTTGGCGGCCAGCTCGATGGCCTGCAGCTCCTGAATAAAGCCGCTGAAACCGTAGGTGTTCTCGCCGGCGGCTGCCAGGTCCTGCAGCATCTTCAATGCTGCTTGGGCCTGGGCCTGGGCGCCCTCAACATCACCAGATGCCAGCGCGTTACGAGCGCCAATTTTCAGGTCCTGCGCTGCGTTATATGAAGGCTCACCTTCACCACCCAGGCCGGCCAGCGCTTCCTTGTAGCGTTTATCGATATCGAGGCGATCCTTGCGGACCTTCTCAAGCTCGGCGGCCGCCTTCTTCTCTTCGGCCGCCAGGGCCTTGCCAGCCTTCTTGGCATTGGCGACCTGCTCGTCCTGCAGCTTCTTCAGTTCGCCGATGTATTTGGTGTTGGCGTCAACCTCTTTCTGGCGGCCAGCTTCGGCAGCGGCGGCCGCGACCTCAGCAAGGAACTGCATTTCTTCATTAAGCCCGCCTTGCTGCTCTACTAGAGCCGCGCGGGCCTTCGAGAGCGAGTCAATTTCTGCCTGTATTTCTTCGTCAGTAGTGCCGGTAAAGAAATTGAAGACTGCATCAGTCGGGCCTGAATCTGAGAGGGTGGTGCGCAGCATCTTAATCTTCGCATCCAGGCGATCCAGCTCAGTTAGGTTTCCTGCAATAGCAGCAGCGATGGTTCCAAACTCCGGGCCGAGCCGGGCAAAGTCACTAGCCAAACCCGTAGCAAGTGCGCTCATCTTTACAAGAAGGCCGGTAAAAAATTGAAGCCCCTCTTGGAAGGCTGGGTCAGAGATGGCCGAGGATAATCGTTTGATCTGGTCAATTAGCGGCTGAACATCTGTGCCGCCAATTGCCATATTCCATTGATCCATCAGAGCGGTCATTGCGCCGCCAACCGTTTCCGGCAAGGTCTCGGCCTCTTTGCGCAGCACATCAAGCTGGCTCACCAGGGCGTCAGAAACAACGTCAGCTGTCAGCAGGCCTTGGGACGCCATCTCTTTCAATGCACCGACCGGGACGCCGATGGAAGCGGCAAGGGCCTGCATCAAACGCGGGGCCTGCTCGGCAACACTATTGAACTCTTCGCCACGCAGCGCCCCGGCTCCGAGCGCTTGAGCGAACTGGATAACGCCATTCTGGGATTCTTCAGCTGTCGCACCGGAAACCCGGAACGATGTGGCCACCGCCTCGGTTACTTTCAGGATATCCGCCTGGCTGCGGCCGGCTTCTTTCAGCGGCCGACTGATGCGGCCATAAAGGGTTACCAGGGAAGCAATTGGACTCTGGGTGGCCTGGGCAATCCGCGCCAATTCAGCCTGAGCTGTCGTGAATTCCTGCTGCGAGTCGGTCGCCAACTTCAGGCGTGCATTCATCAGATTATAGGCGTCCGCCTGGTTGGTAATCCCCCTCAGCGCGGCTGCAGCGGCAAAGCCAGCGCCAACCCCACTAACCAGGCCAGGCAGCATCGAGCCGCCAGCGTTTAAGCGGCGTTGCTCTGCCTGCAACTGGCCCATGGCGGTTTTCGTTTCGATGATCCGGCGGGTGTAGGCCTGCTGGGCAATCGATAGCTCGCGGTTTGTCAGCTTGCCGCTGCTGCGCAATAAGGCGTACTGCTGCCGAATTTGCTCAAGGGCATTCTCGTACTGCCGCGCGCGGGTGATGCCGAAGTCGGCCTTGGCCTGCTCCAGGTTGGCCTGGCGCTGTTCACGGGCCAACTGCCCGAGCGCTGCGCTCTGGGCGCGTATGCCCTGCACAGCCTCAGTGCGGCGGCCGTCCAGTTGCGCTTTGGCCATTTCAGCCTGTAGACGCTGCTGCTCGCCAGCGAGGTTGCGGGTATCCACACCAGCGGCTTTCAACTCGGCGCGCTGCTCGCGCACCTTGGTCTTTTGCCGGTCGAACTCTTGCGTGGTGCGCGCCAGGTTGCGCTCTGCCTTGCTCAGCTCCGTTTCCAGAATGCGCACCGGCTGCGCCGCAGCCTCGTACTCATCGCCCAGCACTTTGACGCTGGTGCGGCTGGCGTTGAGCGCCTGTTGGTGGGCAGCCAGGGTGGTGCGCTGCTTTTCATATTCAGCCGTGGCGGCGGCGACTGCCTGCTTGGCGGCAGCCATCGCCGCGGTATCACCCTTGCCGGCTGGGCTGCCATCTACACCAGCCTGCGACTGTTTGAGCGCATCCAGCGCCTGCTTGGTGGCCAATACAGCGCCGCGCTGGGCATCCAGTTTTTGCTTCTGCCGGTCAACCGCAGCACTTGCGCGGTTCATCTCCTTTTCAGCCTGGCCCAGGGCCTGGCCAAGCTTGTTGGCTGGAGGGCTTACTTTCTCCAGCGCCTGCTGCAGACCTGTGACTTTCTGCCGCGCGTCGAAGAAGGCAGCGCTGGCCTGCTTGGCGCTCTCCTGTACCTTCTGCAGGTTGTCGATCTGGCGCAGCGGTTTTTCAATCGCCTTAACCGTCTGCTCGTATTCCTTGCGGAAGCCACCCACGCCTTTGGTGGCCTGGGCCACATCGGCCGTCAGACGCAGTTCGATATCAGTCATGGGTTAGCCCTTCAAGGCGCGGCAAAAGAGTGACCAGGGGTAATCCAAAACACGGTGGTGGCCGAGTACCGTGAGCTTGCAAATCAGGTTGTCGAGCTGGCTTAGGCTTGCGTCTGCGCTTTGAGCCGGGCCAGCATCGCGAAAAAATCGGGGTTGGCCTTCTTGCAGCCAGCCACCACTTGCGCCAACTCGCTTGGGCGCATGGCGTCAATGTCGCTTTCGGTGAGGTTAGTGAGCGCCGGCAGGTCGCCAAGGCGCAGGTCTGGAAACAGAGCATCCTTGATCAGCTCGCCCGTGCCGGGCGAAGCGATTAGATGACGCACACCCGCAACCGTCAGCTCACGGCAGATCACTTCCTTTTCGCCAATCTTTACCAGCGTGGTACTGCCTAATTCATTCATGCTTTTCTCCTGGTAATAAAAAACCCGCCGAAGCGGGTTTGTTTTATTTGGCATTTGATAATCGTTCGTACAGCGGCGGCGCGACCAGCACCGCGCTATTTACACTAGGTATTGATTCGCCAGCTGCCCTCATATCGGCAAGCAACTTGAGCAGGTTTTCACGATAGCTTTTCATCTCGCCAATCAGCTCAAGCTGATCATTCAGCGCTTCAAGTCTATTTTTGGCGGCACGTTCCTGAATGTATTTATTGCTTGAGTATTCGTCTGCCTCAGCACTTTTTTCGCGATCCTTTGCCGATGAGAGCTTCATCATATTTCGCATTGATCCTGATAAAGCCCTAATGACCTCCTGCGACTTCTTCATATACGTCACTGCCGCACTGGAGACGTCAGGCGCTGCGGATACAAGAGAGACCTTGACCACAGACGAGTCAATCTCGACAACCGCCTTATTAGCCTTCTCGAAGAACTCTGCAAACGTCATAGATCCACTGTCATCCAGTGCTGTGATTATTTGCGTCACGTAGACTGAAGTAAGTTGAACCTGCTCTTCTACGGCAGCAACTGCTTGCCGATGCTCGTAGAACTTCCAGCCCCCAACTAGAGCCAGAATAAAAACGCAGACAATTACAGCCTTTTTCAGCATACCTGCTGAGCTTCGTGCGCTTGTTAAGGCAGCCGAAGAAGCCTTATTTTGACCAGCCTTACTGTAAACAACCTGGCATTTTGGGCATGAATCTGGACTGCCCTGCATCTCAGCCATCGTAGGTTCGTACTTGCATTTCGGGCACTGCATAGGGCATCCCTCCCAATTGAATGGAAGGGACTTTAGCCCAGGTGACGCCGCAATGAACAGTTTCTAGTTAAGCGCTCAACCCAGCGGCAGCGCACTCATGCGGGCGCTTGGCGTTGCCGGTTTTGCACAATGCTGCAATTTCTGGCGACTTCTCCAGTTGCTTTGCAGATTGGTGCAGCTCCCTGAAGAACTCCCATGTATGGCTGTAAAAGTCAGGGTTAAGCGCCTTCACAGCTTCAGCGATACCCTGATGCCAGCGGTAGTTAACCCAGTCCACGTAATGCAGCAAGCAGGTCAAGCTGTTGGCCTGGTACACATCCAGAGCCAGCACACCCACCACTTCCTCCTGCTTTGGCAGCCACTCACCTTCCAGCGCATAAGCAGCGATGAAGTTTCGGGCGGCGTCCAACTGGCTGGCAGGAATGTCAGCACCGGAGCGCACCCCGAAAGCGGCGTGGGTTTGAGACCAAATTTTAGCCGTGGCCTTGGCGCGGTTAACCGCAGGTAGGCTAACCACCTTGCCCTTGATCAAAGACCCAAGCATGTTGAAGCCGTTGGTGCCGATGGTCTCCCCGAGCAGGGTACCCATCTTGTTGTGCGTATCAGCGTAGCTGCCATGCTTGCGGATGGCTGGTAAAACCTCCCCGGCCAGCCACATCTGAAAAGGTAATGCCTTGGGCTTATCGGAGCGGCCCAAGAAGAAATACAGGCCTTGCTCAGACAACATCAAAAGCTTCTGAGATCCGCCAGGGGTGTGAATCGGATTCACACCCTTCCACTGCACAGGCACTGCATCAACAAGCTTGGCTGGCGCGCTTGCCTTTGAATAATCAAGAGAACGAATTATGTCTTTGACTGCAAACCATGGTTCGCCTTCAACAATTGCGGTGCGCACTTGATTTGCTTCAAAGCTGAATGGGATGACTTGTGCTGTTTGCATGGCGGAACTCCTACAGAAGGTTGAGTCCGCGCCCGAGGCCAATCGGGTGAGCGGAACCGTGCGGGTTGGCCTACCGGCTGTAGGAACCGGCCACCCTTACGGGTGCCCACACGGCCCGCCCATAACAGGCTTGCCATGCTGCGGACACAAAAAAACCGCTCAGAGCGGCGGTTGCGTCCGCCTACAGTTCCGGGAGACCAATCCCAGGCCGCTGAATTTGCAGCGGCACGGGCAATATCTCTGAACCTCGGCACTGCGTCAAGCTGTAAAAAAAGCCAGCTACTTACCCAGCGCATCAGGGAGTAGCCTGCAATAGCCTCTATCTAGCCAAGGACCGGACATGACAAATCGCCCAGCCAACACCATCGTGACTCTGAGCATCTGCTACGAGAGCGGCGGTGGTGAAATTACGCAGCGCGGCGTTTCTGTCACAGAGTTTGATGAGCATGAGATTGTCGGCTTCTGCCACTTGCGCGAGCAGAACCGGACATTCCTCTACAGCCGCATATCCTCTTGCGTGGATGTGAAAACCGGCGAAGCCATCCAAGACGTAAACGCCTACCTGCAGGATGTTTACAAGCAGTCTCCGCGCTACAGCGCAGACCTGCTCTACCACAACCACTACGAAACCCTGCAGGTGCTCTTGTATGTCGGCAAGGCCGATGGCCAACTGCGCGCGGAAGAGCGCAAGGTCATAGCCGCAGCCTGCAAGGTGATCACTGGCGACGTTCGAATTACCGAAGAAATTGCCAATGACCTGATTGATTCTGTTGGCATACCCAGCCTCCACAGCTTCAAGATCGCCGTGGGCAAGGTGGCCAAGCGCGGCAATCCAGCCATGATGAAGCGCCTGCTGATCGCCAGCAAAACCATCGTAAATACGCAAAAGCACGTAACCGCTACCGAGCAGGAAGCCCTCGACTACATGGCAAAACGCTTCGGGCTGGCTGAATAAACGGCCATCCATGGCCAGCCGATCAGTCGACGTCCTTGATCACCATGTACTGCGAGATGCCGGTGCCAACCTTGGTGCCGTCTTTCTCAGCCTTGGCTGTGAACTCCATGCCCTGGAACTCATCGCCGATGAAGCTAAGCGATGCTGGGGAATGGTTGACCTTATAAACCTCGATCACCACCTTCTGGCTGGAGCTGGCTTCGTTGAGGCCGATGAAGACCATACGGAAGCGCTTGCCGGACTTAACCAACGCCTGGATCGTGGCGTGCTTAGCGTAGGAGTAATCCACCTGGATTGTTTCAGCCGCACCGATGCCGCCACCTTCAAGGATTTCAGGGAATCCAACTGCGTTGATCACGTAGTCGGTGTTTTCCACATAGGTGGTCGTGCCGGCCTCATCCTTGACCACAACAGAGGTGGCGCCGGGGTTGCCCAGCATAATCATGGCCCCAGGGTTGGCGACATGCTCTTCACCGGTAACCGTGCCTGCGGCAACATCAGCGGCAGCGCCGTAGATGGCGCGCGCCATGTTGGCCTTTTTGAAGTGGCGGGCGTTGTAGGTGATATTCAAAGCCTGGATGCGCTGAACCGAGGAATCCAAGCCGCCACCGGGGGTGGTGTAGTCCTGTTCTTCGATTTCCTGGGGGGTCGCTTCGTAGTTCAACGAGTTGCAGTTACCGATGAAAATCAAACCTTGAGAGTCGTCCAGGTCTTCCAGATAAATCTTGCCTACGCCCAGGTAAGCGCCACGTAAATCAGCCATTGCTCGACTCCTTCTGCTGGCCGCCGATCACGCCATGCTTTGTAAGCCAGGTTTTTTGATCTTCGGTAACTTTGATTTTGTCGCCCTTGGTGTAGGGCTGCCCTTTGTGGTTGTGCGCTTTATCGAGGACGACCTCGACCAAGACGGGCTGCTCAGCAGCCGTCTGCGATTTAGTGCTCATGGGTCACTCTCCGGAGGTGATAACGGTGTGCATGTAAACGGGGATCAGCACGCTGGCGGCGCGCTCGCCATTGCCTGGCGGGTAGTGCTCTGATGCGCCGAGCGTGAACCCGGTGATACCCATGCCTTTGGCCCACTCCACAAACTGGCCGCCCGAAGGCATCAGGCACTTGAGCAGATCAAGCTCTATGTCATCGAGCGCATCTTCATAGCCATCAAGGCCAGCATCGACGGCTCCGATCACGTTGAAACATGGGTAAGCCCGAATGGCGCCGGCGCCCTGCTCAGGCGGTTTTCCTTTGCCACGCTGAACAACAATCAGAGGGAAACCCGATTCGTTTGAGGTGATGACCTCATTGAACCAACCTGTTCTGACGTTTGACCCAGCGGTGGTTTCGTAGCCGTTGGCAGGGCTGATAACCGAAAGCCGATCGGTTAGCGCGTTGCGGCCTGTGGTTAAACGGTTCATGGAGTCACCATGCAGGCGGCGGTGATCATGTGGCCGTCATCGGTAATGGCTTCTTCTACGGTGAAGCGCTCAGCGCCTATCGCGAATACGCCACCGCGCGTTGCCCGGCAAAGCTCGACAACACGCCAGCTGAGACCAACCGCATCGCTTTTGAAAATCCCATCCGGGCCGTTCTGCATCAGGTTGCGATCGATGATCACACTGATACCCGAAACAGGCGGTTCGCCGTTGGGGCCGGTGTAGGTGGCCAGGCCATCCTTGAAGGTGGCGGTGACCCGGCTGTGAAGCCGGTCACGCGCTGCAGCCCAGCCCATGGCTTAGGCGGTTACCGGAAGGCCAAGTGTGCCGTTGAGGCGCACGGTGCCAGCTGGCGAAGGGTTGGCCGCAATTTCAGTTGCCACGCCCACCAGGTAATTGCCAGTGCCAGGCACGTTGGTAAGTACGTTGGTGGCGGCAATTGCGTAGATGGGATTACCAACAGCCCATGCTTGGGCGCTGGTTTTGCCCAGCTCAAAGCAGCCGGTGGTTTTCAGTTCTACCGGGTCGCCTTCGGCCTCGGTGGTTGCAGCAACGCCAATCAGGCCGTTAACGCGATACAGGCCGCCGGATACGGTGCCGCCAGTTGGTGCCGGTACGGTGATCATGTCGCCGTGCTGTTTGAAGTTTTTCATTGAGCGTTCCTCAAAATCGGTATGGCAGAAACGACGAGAGCGCCGATGGGCGCTCTCATGGTCAGTGGCTGGCGATTACGCGCCTGGGTTTTTGTACGCGCCGCGGTAGTCGATCCAGGCAGCGCCGAATACCAGGCGAGCCTTGATTTCCATGCCATCCACTTCGAAGCCCTCGCGGGTTTCGGTGAACACGCCCTGCTCGCCTTCCAGGTAGGCATACTCGAAGGTATCCACCACACCCGGCGCGGCGTACAGGTACCACTGGTTGCCGGTGATACGAGCGTCGACGATCACGCCCAGCGCAGCATTGCGCGAGTCGTTGATATCGGAGTTTTTGGCGGGCACGTAGTTGGAGCTGGTGAACTGGTAGGCCTCCAGCTCTTTATCCGGACCAACCACCAGGAACTGCGGGCCGATGTTGAGGAAGTGACCAGCCTTAGACTTCTGCTTGCGCATTGCAGCGCGAGCAGCACCAAGTGTGGTGGTGTTGATTGCGCCACCAGCGGCTGCCAGGTTGCCGTGATCGGCATGGAAAACTGCGGTGCCATCGGTGAAGTTCGGGTTACCCAGCAGCAGCGCCCACACCAGGTCAGACTCAGTCTGAGCGGCTGCAGCACCGAGCGACTGAGGCACGCGGGTAAGTGCTGAGAGGTCATCATTGACCACCGCTTCCCAGGTGATGGCGATGATCTTGCCGAACTTGGTGACCTTGATCGGCGCGCCATCTTCATCCAGGGTGCCGTACTTGTATTCACCGTGCTCGTTGACCTTCTCCAGCGCGGCGATGTCTCCCAGCGCGGCGCGGGTTACAGCACGGAAGTCCGGCACGGTGGTTGGGCGGCCCAGCGGACGCCAGGTTTGTGGGGCGAGCTCGTAAGCCGCACGCAGGGTGCGGTTTACGGTGCTGCCCAGCAGCAGCGGGAAGTCGCTGGTGGTGTGCATGCCCGCGGCGCGGAAGGCGTTGCGGTCGCAGCCCAGGGCGGCGCGGGCAATTTCTTGCTGGGTCATGCCGCGAGCGCTGCCGCCTGCCAGCTCAACGGACTCACGCGCCATGTCGATCAGGCGCATGCCGCGAAACTCGCGAGCGGCTTCTTCCAGCTTCACGGTTGGGTCACAGCGATGCAGCAAAGCGTTCTGCATGGCGGTGCGTTTGGCGGTGAGGACCGCAAAGTCAACCGCACCCTCTACGCGAGTAGGCTGAGCGCTGCGGGACTTGCCCTGCTGCTCGGCCAGTTTATCCAGCAGCTCAGCGCTGGCTTCGGCTGGGGTGAGGTTGCGTTCGATCATGTCGGTGGCGGCATCGCCAAGGCCAACTTTTTCGGCCATTTGACGGATAGTAGTGCTGCGCTGGCGTTCGGCCTTGATCGCTTCGGTGCGGATATTCTCCTCGGCCGCGCGGATTTCTGCTTCGGTCATCACTGTTTCCTCTTGGGTGGTGGCCACGGCGGCCGGTTGCTCGGCAGGCTCTGGAGCCTCCCGTGTTTCGAAAATCGTGGAGAAGCGCTGGCCTTTGTATTCGACCAATGGAGCGGCGCTGCGGAAATTTGCGCCGTCATCAAACGCGATCGGGACAATGGACAGCTCCAGCGGCTCCCAATCAACGGCGCGGTAAGTGGGCACTTTCTCTTCGCTGTCATCGGTGATTTGGTAGCGGTGCACCGAATACTTGACGCTGATCTTCCGGAGAATCTTGTCGATCACGTCCTGGAAGATTCTTTCGGCATCATCACGCTTGCTGAAGCGGACTACTGCGTGGCCTTCACCACCCTCGATCCAGGCCCGCTCTACTACCCCGATAACATCATCAAGATCATCGGCTTTATGCGTGTTGAGCAGCGGAGCTCCATTGTTCAGTCGCTCAAGGCGGACGGCCTGGGTACTAACCTCAAGCTCCTCCATGTAGCTGCCGACATCCCAGGACCAGCGAGGGCCTTTGGCGCCGGTCGTCCATACGAGCTCAGCAGTTCGAGCTTCTACATCGACCGAGCCCTCGCGGACCAAGGCGCGTAGTTGGAGCATTGGGGTCTCATGCGTTTTATTGGTCGAGGTCATTGGTCGCGCTCTCGTCTTTTTGCTGCTCATCAGCAACTGGGTTGATGTCGGTGGAAGGCAGCTGCGTGCCTACCGGGCGGGCCTGGGTAAGGCCAGCGTTCGAAACCTTGCGTGGGTCGCCATCGAGCACGAGGCCGAGCTTGTCGAACATCTCATTGGCCTTGGCCAGCTCTTCGGCGTGGGCGTCTGGGTCGGTGATGCCCAGCTCGCGAAGGGCGTTCGGCCAGGTCAGCAGGCCGAGGCGCATACGGTCTTTTACGTTGTCGGTTTCTTCGCGCGGGTTGACCATGTCGCGGCGTGGCGGCACCCATTCGGCGCCTGCCATTTCCAGCACGCCGCCTGGGGTAAGTGCCTGGGCTTCCATAAACCAGCCCCACACACGTTCGCAGCACTGCGGGATGAGCATTCGCCACTGCCACACATCCACCCGGCGGGCGAAGTGCAGCCAGCCCATGCGGCCGCTGGAGAAGTTGACGCCCTTCAAGTCGCCGGTGAGCAGCTCGTAAGGCACACCCAGCCCCACAGCGACGGCGTGCAATGCCTGCCATGAGTAGGTGCTGTAACCGTTGAACACTGGTGGTGGGGCAAACTTGACGTCTTCGCCCTGGCCCAGCAACTGCACGATACCAGGCTCCATGCGCTCAATCAGCGGAGCTGTTTTGTTACCGTTAGTCGAATCACCGGCAGTCACAAATGCAGCGAAGCAGGCGGCAATCTTGGCCTGCTCCATCACCGCATCTTCCATCTCGTCGAAGTTGCGCAGGCGCTGCATAGATGGCGCAAGCCATGTGTAGCCGCGCGCCTGGCCAGGGCGGCGAGGCAGGAAGATATGTGCAACGTCCTCGGCCGGTACGCGGCGCGAGGCAGCAGATGTCATGCCTACAGATGCCCCCGGGTGCTCATCGAACAGCCAGTAGGCAACGCGCTTACCAAGGACGTCGAACTCAATTCCTTGGATAACCTGGTTGGCGCCACTGGTGCCGTTCTTACCTTCGTCGAGGAAGTCAGGCTCAAGCACCTGTACCTGCATGGGAACTGGCAGCCCATCGCTGGCCTTACGCCAGCGGCGGCGCAACAAGCACTCGCCAGACTCGCCCGTCGTTTCCATGACCTTATGCTGCAGGCCGTAGAAGTTTTCCAGACCGTCCGCATCGCAGAGGGTGGTTTCCGCCCAGGCTTCCCAGCTAGCGGCCAGCTTCTTGTTGGCGCGGGCGCTCTTGGCTTTCGGGCGCGGCACAATGCCGGCGCCGACTACGTTGTCTGCAATGCCGCTGATGCCGCGGTCTGCATACGGGTTATTCCGGCGCAGATCCCGCGCGCGGTTGCGCAGGCGCTGCAGGGCCGGGCCAATCTCGGCGTTGGCGTCAGCGCCATGGGCGCGCCAGCCTTCGTTACGGCGGCCACCTGCGGCACCTTCAAAGCGGCGAGCCATGGCTTCGGCAATGGCGTTTGCTCGAATCATGCGCACACGGGCCTCTGCCCGCTTCGCTCCGTAACCGGGAAGCAGGTTATCTATCCAGCCCATGTCAGTAGCCCTTGAAGAACGAAGTGAGGCGCCGGCCGCCGGTGTTACTGCCCGTGCTTGGCGAGAGCTCCGCTTCCATCAGGCGCAGGATGCGCAACATCTCGTCGATGCTGCGGTAGGTGATGTTGCGGTCGGCGTAGCGCACAGACAGTTCGCCGCCGGCGATGGCTTCCTTCAGCGCTAGGTACTGCTCGTTTGTATAGGCCATCAGCGTTTCCAGTATTTGGATTTGGCCCGTGGGCGTTCTTCAGCATCAGCAGCAGAGTCGCCGCCGGGTTGCGGCGCGACGGCCAGCAGGTCGAGATCCAGACCAAAGCGCTGCTGACATACGCGCAGCATGGCCAGGGCGCCAACAAAGCAGTCCAGCGCTTCGTTGCGGCGGCCCTTGGCGTCCCAGCGGAAAACCCTGGCGCCGCCCACAACCTTCATCACCTTGGTTTCGGCGGTGAGCTGCTGGACTTCGCTTTCGTCGCAGACGTCATCATTGGCTGGCAGGTGGACCACGCCGGGTTGCGGCAGGCCGGCTTGCGACTTGGCCGTATCGACGTCCAGCCGGTAACGGCTGTAGATCAGCTCTTTGGCGTTGTCGGTGCCAATCTCGGTCAGGTAAACCTTGTGCTTGGTCTTCGTTCGCGGCATGTTCGCGACGGGCTTGCCGTATACGTTGGCGCCCTTGGTAGGGATCACCCAGAGCACGCCGTGCTTGCGGCTCTCGCCATACACTTCGTCGGTGTAGTGACCACCGGAGTCCCAACCCCAACGGTCAACCTTCATCACCATGCCGTCCGCTCGGGTGAACTGTTTGTGCAGCTCAACGCCAACCTTCCGGCGCAGCTCTTCGCTGGCGGGGTCACCCATCAGGATGAAGCGGTAAACCAGCCAGGCTTCCTCACCCGGCGCCCAAGCCCAGACTCGACCCTCGTAGCGGTCGTCCTGGGTATCGATAAACCCGGTGAGCACCACAGCAGTGGCGGGGACCTGGCCGGCCCACACTTCCCGGCGGCCATACATGGCTTCCCAATCGACCTTGCCCTGCACCTCTTCCCAGGTCTCGCCCAGGGTGGTGTTGGTGAAGGTGATCAGCTTTTCGCGGTCGCCTTTGATCTTCAGCCATTCGATGGCGATCTTTAGCCAGGTGCTCCAGGTGCTGTAGATCGCCCAGCAGTAGAAGGCAACGCTGCGTGGCGTGCGCGCTGGCTCGCCATCAGCATCAAACCAATCCATTGCATCGCGCGTCCAAAGGCCGGTTTCTTCGCAGATCCAGCGGCCTACCTTGGAGGCTTCAACCATGTCCTGGTGGTAGAAATTGTCCCCGCAGCATTCGCAGACGTACCAGGCCTTGGTGGCCTGTCCGAGCTCATCCTTTTCCCACTTCAGTCCGTAGCCGCAGTCCTTGCCGCCAAACTTGAGCGTCTGTTCGTGCTGGCAGTGTGGGCAGGCGATGTGGAAGCGCAGCCTTATCGGCGATTCTTCTGCGGCCTTGCTGACCTGGCAGGAGCCGGCCTTCTTGGGCGTCGACCCCCTGATAGACTTGGGGAACGTGGCCCCGTCCAGGCGCTTATCACCCAGGGTTACCGCATCACCCTCGCCGTCGATGTCGGGATCGAAGTTCGACAGCTCGTCATAAATTGCTTCGTCGGCCGACAGCTCACGGTAGTTGCGGGATGCCTTGCCGCCCCTGATCCACAGGCTTTTCCGGTTGGAAAAAACCTTCTGAGCAAGGGTGTTGTCGCGGTGCTTCTTCTCGAACCACGGCGCCAGATCCTTGATCACCGGCACATCGCGCACCAGGCCGTCGACGTGCCGCTTGCTGATCCCCTCGGCGTCCGGGTCAGTCGGGCTCCACATCACGATGTTGCGGCGCTTGTGCTGCAGCTTGTAGCCGATGTTGGCCATCAACAGCTTGGTGTAACCGATGCGCGCCGACTTCACGAAGTTGACGACCGCGATCAGGTCGTTGCCCATTGCGTTGAGGATGGCGACCTGGAACGGGTCTGTTGTCCACTTGCCCTCGTTGTAGGAGGACTCGGACGACATGTAAAAGTGTTCGTCTGCCCACTGAACTGCCGTCATCGGCGGTTCTTTGTAGAGACTCTGTAACCCAAGGGTGACCGCTTTGCCGAGGTCACGAATCCAGGGTTGAGAGGTACTCATCAAGATATCCAGGCAGGAAGTCGCCGAACTGCGAAGCGATGTTCCGCGCCAGGGCTATCTCCCGCTCGAGGGACTCCAATATGCGCGGGTCGATTTCCGGGTGGCGCCGACTCACCGTCTTGCCCACCGTCTCCAGTTTCGAACCGATCTGGGCCGCGATCTTCTCCAGTGCGAAGGTGGCAAACGGGGCCGGCACTAAGACTTTGTCGTTGACCTGGTTCTTCTGCTCCATGGCATATGCCTGGGCGGAAGTCAGCCGAAGACGCTCCTGCAGCAGCTTGTACTCAATCTTCGGATCGATATCTTCCGAGTCATCACCCGCAGGTTGTTGCTTGCGCGCCGCGTGCTCGAGCCGGTTTTGCACCACATCTTGCACACGATAGAAGGCCTCACGGCCCGCCCGCTGAATGGGCGCCACGTCCCATTTATCAAAGGCTTGCGGGGAAATCCCGAGGCTCTTGGCCATCTCGGATTTGTTCAACCATCCCGGCTGCCTGGTTGTTTCATTTTTAGCCATGACTAAACAACAACCAACCTGTCGGAAAAGGTCATATATGGTGGAAAGGCGGGGTCCGAATTACCCTCACCGGGCCACCCCCTGGGGAGGACCCAAGGCCGCCCCATAACGGTGCATGGCAGGGTCATACCCGCCGGGTTGCCAGCGCCCGGGCCAGAGCCAGCTCAAACCTGATTGGTAAGCGATCATCTGCAACGCGCTCTGCTACTTCGAAGAAGTCGAAGCGCTTGCTGTACTGAGGGCGACTGGCGAAGGCCACGACCATGCGCATGCCCGCCCTGCCCTTGCCTGTGCGCTCACCTATCCCGATAGGACGGTTGCCCTTCTTCATGATGAAGTAGCGCTTCAGGTTGCCAGCACTGCGGCGGCTGGTCGTACTGTTCGCATACTTATCGAACTGTGCACCAAGGCCGGAAACGATCTTGTTCATCGTGCCGCGGCTGATGTTGCCGTATGCATCCAGCTTCACGCCTTTGGCTGGCACGATGTACTTGCCTGCAGGTAGCAGACCGCGATCACTCAGGCGCTTCTCGCTGGCCTTCTCTTCACGACCACCACCGAAGATCTGCGGGGCTAGCCACTCAGTGGCTGGGCGTCCGCCACTCTCTTGGCTCTTGTCCTTCATCCATACCCTGGCCTTCATGTTGTCCTTGGTTGCAGGCTCAACAAAAAGGCTGTTCAGGGTGAAGCGTGTAGGCCTGTCGAACACCGAGGCCATCTCTTCCACCAAGGCCGCCTTAACATCCTGGGCGGTGGTGGTCAGGGCCAGAGCAGCAGCGAATGGCAGCTGTTCACGCTCAAGCCGATCAAGGGTCTGCAGTCTTTCACGCAAGCCCTTGAAGGTGACGTGGATCATTTGCTTATTGCTCGGCCTTCTTGCCAGTCCACTTAACCAGCCAATCACGAATAGCGGTGACGCCAAGGAAGCCAATGGCGCCGCCAAGGGCAACAGCCATACTCGAAGGCCAGCCCAGCCACTCAATACCACTTGATGCAGCCAAGGATAGGCAGCCACAGATCAGCGACTCCAGAAGGATGCGCGTCCAGCGGGTTTCCTTACCGTCATAGAGGATGCGCAGTGTGGCGATAATGCTGGCCATGATTGCCCCCTGCCAGGTTGGCGAGGTGGAGAGAACGGCCCAAAGCGCGGCCCACAACGTCGGGTCTTTTTCCGGCATCGGCTCGATCTCATTCGGGTTGTAAAAAAGCCCGCGTGTGATGGCGGGCAAAGCTGTTGGGGTAACAGCTGAGGGATCAGAAACGAAAAAGCCCCGGCGCGGTGGCCAGGGCTTTTCAAGCGGTAAAACCGCAAAGTAGCTGAAATATAGGGGTTTCGGCCCGGGGCGTCAAGCGGCCTCTTTTCGAGCCTCAAGCGCCCCATCGATCCATGCCACACCGGCCTTCCAGAGCTGCCTGGTCTTCTCTTCACCGAAGCCCATGCGCTTGCCTACCTGGGCAAAAGAGCTGCTGCTGGTGTAGTAGCGCAGCAGCACCTCACCGCACTCGGGGTAGCGCTTGCCAAGCCGACCCATCAGCCGGTCGATCAGCAGCGCCTCATCATCGGTGATGGCTGGCGTTCGGCTTTCGCTGGGTGCTGCGCAGCAGTAAACCCCTGAGCCCTGAACCACCCACAAGCCCCACTGCTCAAGCATCTCTTCGGTGTCTCGAATCATCGCCATGGCTATCCCCTAATCGCCAGTGAGGTGCGCGCCGCCCGCGCCCCTCTTGTTGTTGCCCTGGTAGTCTGCTGCTGGGCCTGTGACAGGCACCAAGCCAGCGCGCTCCAGTTGTTCTCTTTGCTGCTCAACCTGACGGTTAGCCCGGTTCAGCCTTACTCGAAGCTGTTGCACCATCACCTCGGGGCTCAGAGCCTCGCAGGTCTGCCGATCAACCAAGCCGGCGCCATTGCAGCCGGCACAATCCATCGTGTGGAAGATGCCTTTGATCACACCCTTGCCCTGGCATATCTCGCACCGGGCCAGCGGGATGAGTGCAATGCGCCGACTCATCAGCCAACCACCTGGCCGCCGAGGGTTTCAGGCATAGCCAGGTAGGCGTTGATCTGCTCCATCGCAGACCGCATGCCCTTGCAAACCACAGCCAGATAGCCCTGCGCTTTAAGTTGCTGAACCATTTCCTTCTGCGTCGAAGACACCGCAGCGTCATGCGGCGGCGTGGCCTTGAACTCGATGAACAGGCCGAAGTAACCACCACGCGCCATCGCCAGCTGCAGGTCAGGCACGCCAGCCTTGGTGCCTTGGGCCTTGAGCTTTGCGGCAACCACCTTGTTGCGCTGGCCGCCGTTCGGCGTGTGCCAGGTCACCGCGAACGCGGCCGAGTGCTGAAACTGAAGCCAGCGCATCAGCGCGGCCTGCTCGTTGCCTTCGTAGTCGATCCTCATGCGGCCCTCGAAGAAACGAAGTTGAGGTGCCGCACGGCCTCTTCGAGGGTTTCACCGAAACGCTTAACGCGGACATAGGTGTGGACGTTGTTGAATCGGCTGTTAGCCGGGTCGTGCCAGAAGCGAGCGGGAACATCTCTGCGCAGATTTGCCAGGTCGGCGTCGTAGTAGCGAACTAAAGGCAGGTCGCGACCAAAAGTGTTCTGGCGAAGGTCTACTGGAAAGCCAACGCCATCCCATGGATGAACTTCAGCCACGCTGCAGGCGCCCAGAAAGCCGCCAGGGCGGGCGCCGATGTAGTCAACCGATTCACCAGTAAGCACGTATGGCTGCCGGCCGATCTGGAACGCAGGAACCACCACGGCGGACGCCGCAGCAATGCCCATCAACTTCAAAAACGAGCGTCTTGTGAGCATTTTTCATCCTCTACCGGTGAAAACACAGGATTCGGCTACAGGTGCCGGGGCTTCTGCGTTTGAGTCATTCTGTGAAAATGCTGGAACAGCCACATTCAGGCCGTGCGCGATGGAAAAGCCACACTCATCCAAGCGGGCATGCCAGCGTTCCAACGCCTCTCGGCATCGGGCTGCTACATCGCGGGTGAGGTAGGTTTCAGCGGTCTTGCCCAGGCTGTGATTGATCAGCCGTTCGGCGATGAAGTAATCGACGCCAAGGTCAGCCAGGCAATCTCGCATCAGCTTGCGCAGGTCATGGCTCGACCACTTGCCGCCCGATATCTCCCGGAACATTGAGCACGCCGCCGAGGTGGACAGGCGACTTCCACCGCGCACCGGGATGAGCCAATCAGCCTGGGCCCGGTTATCTGGCAGTGCCTGGCGATACCGAGCCAACAAGGCGAGTACCTGCGGGGTTAGCGGCAGCTCATGCATGCGGCTGGACTTGTTTTCAGGCAGCACCCACAACCGCTCACCACGCGAGATATGGGCCCACCTGGCATGCAGCGTTTCGGTCAGGCGCGTGCCGTGAGCCAGCATCATCAGTGGCAGCAGGCCTTTAACGGGGTCACGGTCAAACGCCTCAGCCAGCTGCTGCACCAGCCCCAGCAGATCAATACGCGCCAGCCGGGCCTTCTTGCTCTGGATCGGGCGCCGATCAAAGCTCTTGAAGGTCACCGAGGCCATCGGGTTGGTCTTGATGCGGTCGGTCTGCTCAGCCATCAGGAAGGCTTGGCGCAGGGCCTGAATGGCCTTCTGCTGAGTGCCTGGCTTCATGCCGGCCTGCATCATCGGCCACATCAACTTGTCGTCAAGAACACGCCGATCAAGCTTCGCAACCGACACCTTGCCGACGGCCGGAACGATGTTCTTGATGACCATCGAGCGGGTGCTGCGCTTGTAGCTGGCCGATGTCTCGCGCTTCTGCTCAACCCGCTCCAACCACCACAGCAACACATCGCCAGTGGTTCGCAGCTCGCCGCCCTTCCCAGCCATCAGTTGGCACCCGCTGGCTTGCTGGCCTGGATATCGGCGGCGATCAGCAGCGGCACATCATCTCCAGCATCGGTGTAGGCGAATGGCGCGGGGGCGCTAGGGCGAGTGATGGTGAAACGCTCGACGGGCGTGCGGACCTTGGCCACGGTATACCCGGCATCGGTGAGCCAGCAGTCGGGTATCGGCTTGCGATCCCGGTCAAGCTTTGGCTTCCAGCGAATCTGTTCACCCACGACCACCTCCGATCTTCTTGCGTAACTCCGCCAGCGCCGCCCGACCAACCTCTGGCGTGCACGGGCCGGCATGCTCAGGCAGCGCGGCAACCGGCACCGGCGCCAGCACTTCACCGCGGCCAAGCTTCTTGCATTGGTCCAGGTACTTTTCCTCGAAGCGCTTCAAGCCCAGTGCACGGTCAAGCCGCTGCAGGCTGTACCAGCCGGCGGCAACTGATGCGTGGTAAACGGCTGGGTGCGACCACTTGCAGTGGCCAACCTGAGATGGGTGGGTATTGCGCAGCGCTTGCTTGTAGGCCCGCTCAACGTCAGGCAGGCCCAACGCCTCAGGAGCAAAGCACCAGCGCACGAAGGCGCCGACCGAGGGCACATAGCCAGGACCAGACTGCGCCCTGGCCATCCGGACTCCGTAGCTGATTTGTGACGCATCACGGATGCCGGCCACCATGAACTCGGCGATCCACTCACGCTTCGCTGCATCGCACTCAGCATCCGTAGGCCACGAAGTGCGCCAGGCGCCGCAGGCCCCCTTCAGTCGAAGAAACAGATCATCGACCACCGCGCGTGTGGCCGGGTCAATCTTCACGCGAGTGCCGGGGAGCGGCGCGGGCGCAACGGCAGTTTGGGGGGCATCTGCAAGGATCTTGGCCACGTCAGCGGCAGACACAGGGGCGTTCACAGGATCACCTCCTGATCTGACCAATCCCCTGGTTTGCCCTCGGCTGCCGCTGGCTTAGCTGCGGCGATGGTTTTCAGCACGCCTGCACGCTTCACCAGCCTGTGGCACCAACCACCCTGGCTGTCAGCAACTGGCTTGTTCACCCAGAAGCTCACGAACTCAGCCAGAAGCTCAGGAGTGATCAAAGCGGGGTCTACGCCCTGCATCTTGGTCTGAGTCTTCAGCGACATCTCATCGGGTTGCCACTGCTCGAACAGCTCGAACTGAGCGCGAGGGTCCACCGCGTGTTGGTGTTGTTGTTTATCTCTTCTCTTCTCTTCTCTAGGTAACGCATCGCTAACGCTGCCAGCGTTACTTTTAGCGTTAGCAGCAGTGCCGCGAGCCTTGTGGGAGGCAGCGCGTTTAGCCCCTAGAAGCCGCTTCTTAGCGGTCTCTCCGTTGTGCCGGCCGAAGTTTGGCAGGGCAATCCAGTGGCCTTCCTCACCATCAACCTCAACCATCCAACCGACTGAAATCATCGAATCGCAGAAGCCGGTAACGCCAACCAAACGGTCAAGTAACTTTTTACTAACGCTCGGAGCGTTACCGTCTTCGGTGTGCTGATCGAACCAACCCCACACCCGCAACAACTTACCCACCACCGCATCAGGGTCGATGCCAGCCAGGTCAGCCAGCTGGCAAACCTCAGGCTTGTCCAGGGTGATCAGCTCGAACTTGATCCAATCACCGGCCATGGCTTGCGCCTCCAATCTTCTGCGCCAGCACGGCCAGGCCCTTCGACGTGATGCGCACCTGGCTGGCAAGGCGGCGAGCGCCCTCTTCATCCACACCCAGCAGCGTCACCTTGTGATCGAGCAAACCTGCATCAAGGCGAGGCTGGAAGGCCACAAGGCGATCACTGCCAGAGCGGCGGTATACCCAGCGGTTTGCTCTCATCCAATCGATCAGGGCAAGCCGCTGCACGCCGAGGTGCTTAGCTGCATCTGTCAGGCACATAGACCCAGAGGCAACAGCAATGCGCGCCAGGGCGGCAACCTTTGGTGCTTGGTCGGTCACCACCAGCTGCAGGTGCGTGCACTGCTCGGCGAGGTCGGCGGCAAGGCGCAGCGCATCAGGCAACGTGCTCGGTAGGGTCGGGGCGGACTGGGCCTGCTCCAGCTCCTGCCACCGGCGGATCACCTTCATCCGCAGTGGGGCGCTGTAGCCGGTCAACAGGCAGTCGGTGTGTTCGCGGTCGAGCAGATACTCGGTCTGTTCACGGTTCATGCCGTCCAGGTAGATGTGCTCAAAACTGAGCGCATCTGCCTGCAGGTCCTTCAGCATGGCCGCGATGTCGCGCTTCACGTTCTTATGGATCTTGCCGGCAAGCTCGGCGATTTCGCGGGATGACATAGTCCGCGCCACGTTTTGCGCAACCGTAAAACGTGGCGCGCGGTGGGCGGTATTGCTTGGGTGGGGTTCGGTGTGCATAATCGGCCTCACAAGTTGTTGCTGTTGAAGAAGCCGGTCTAGCCACCGGCTTTTTTGTGCCCGGTATTTAGTTCGCGACCCGCAACTTGTGCTGGCCGGTGTGCTCTGCCAGCACGTTCTCCATGCGCCTGCGCACCTCGCAGGCGCGGCTCTCGACTGCCAGCAGGCGCTCGATGGCTTCAGGCAGGTGTGGCAGGTCAGCCGCATCAATCTTCCCGTCTGCCAGCACGCCGCCAGTGGCCTCAACGGCCTCGCCCAGGCGGGCGATCAACTGACCGAAGGCCAGCACCGGGCATGCATCAGCGCCAAGCTCACGCGCGCCCAGCAGGCCGTGGCGGCTGGCCAGCTCATTCACACAACGCTCGCGGTACTCGGCGTCCAGCGCCAGCACCCAGGCCTCTTCAACCCAGCTCGGCAGGTCGATGTCACCAGCCAGCCAGCGCTGCACACGCTTCAACCAGCTGCCAGAGCCTTTCAGGAAGGCCGCCACGTCATTGCCAGCGGCCAGCGCATCGAAGTCCGGCACACCAGCATCAGTAGCCTTGCCCGGCACCAGCGCATGCAGCTGCGCGGCCAGGGCTTGGGCGAACTTGTCTTGGCTCAGCGAGGTGCGCGCGATCATCTCGGCGGCATGCGCCACCAGCACCTGGTCACGGGTTTGCGAAAGCTGTCTTGGTTTGGACGATGTCACGTGGCTACCCCTTCCCTATTCTTGAGCCATGGAAAGACGGCCCAGTTGTTGTTTGGTCGAACGATCAGGCGGCGTTGCTTGAACCCTGGCGAGCACAAAGCTCGCGGGCAGTAACAAGGCCGCCAGTCAGCTCTTCAGCCTTAAAAGCGTGTTCCGCAGTAATTGAAGTGGCTCCGGATATCCAATACGAGACGGCTGCCTGGGAAACGCCCAGGGCCTTTGCTGTCTTGGTTTGGCCCCCAAAGTGGGCGACCAGTTTTTCTATGGGGTTCATCGTGCGGCCTCGAAATAAGCACGCTTATATACTATGAATAAGGAGGCTTATTTGCAAGGGCATAAGCGCGCTTATAGATTGACGGTCATGAGCAACCTAAAAGACCGCATCAAGAGCGCTAGGGCGCATGCAGGCCTGACCCAGCTAGAGCTGGCGAAGAAGGTTGGCGTATCGCAGCCTGTGATTTCTCAACTTGAGAAAGGCGAAAACCTGCAAAGCGTTCACCTAGTGAAGATCGCTAACACATGCAGAGTGGATGCAGCGTGGCTGGCTGAAGGCGCTGGAGAGATGATTCCTGGCGGGGCTGACTCGATAACTGCCAAGCCGGGCGAGTCTTCTGCAGAGATAGTCAGAAGGATGCTGGAAAGGAGTGGCCGCAATCTACCCGCCGAAACCAGGGATCGAATCATCTCGGCTGTAGAGGCTGGCAGCGACGAGAGTTCGCCAGCAAACAACGTAATCACTGGCGACTTCTCCCGCCCAGCTCGGCTTACAGACAGCGACGTCCTGATACCTCAATACGATGTGCGCGCGTCGATGGGTCACGGCCAGGTGCCGGCTGATTACGTCGACTTCGTGCGCAACGTTGTAGTTAGCGGCCCGCAGCTTGAGCGGCTTGGCCTGGAGTACACCTCCCCCGCGAACCTCTCGATCATCACCGGCTGGGGCCAGTCGATGGAAGGCACGATCAACGACAAAGATCCCGTAATCGTGGACCGAGGTGTTAACGAGTTTGCGGGTGATGGCGTGTACGTTCTGACATGGGCTGGCGATCTCTACATCAAGCGCCTGCAGAAAGCTGATGCTGGCCGGTTCGACATGATCTCTGACAACGAAAAACACAAAGACCGAACAGTGCCAGTTGAGGACGTGACCATTCACGCCAAGGTACTTCTGGTGTGGAACGCGAAGAAGTTATAGCGCCCGAACAATAACGATGGAGTGATGCTAGGATGAATGACAAGACCCGCCAACCACCGCCGCCTCCGCGGCCGCAGCCGCACCCAGGCACAGCCCAAGACAGCGGGAAAAGCATTCAGCACAACAGCGACAACACGATATCTGAAAGCCGCCCTGCACCGCCGAGACCCAAGCGATGACCGAAACCGAACAGGAATCTGAAGCCAACTTTGCTCTTGAGTTCTACGTCAGGCGCAATATTCGCTATCACCTTCGACGTTATGCCTTCTTCACGAAGTGGAGCCGGTTCATAGCCTTTGTTGGTGTCCTGTTCGGCTCTGCAGCTGCAGCCACCTTAATCGCCGGCTGGCCAAAGTGGGCGACTGCTTTGCTGGCTTTGGTTGTCACCGTGGCCGCTGCAATTGACCTAATTGTTGGAATCAGCCAGCGCGGCGCCCTGCACAACGACCTTCGCCGCGATTACCTAAGCATCCAGGAAGATATCGCGTGCAAGGGTGAGCCTACTACTGATGAGCGCAAGGCGTATTGGGCCAAGATTCATCGGATAGAGTCCGATGAACCACCCGAGAAAACAGTGCTAGAGCTGATGTCGCGCAATGAGGTTGTTTGCTCTCTTTATGAGGATGAAGATAGAACCAAGCACTTCATCACCATACCTTTCTACATGAAAGTCACGGCTCACTGGATTAATTGGGACGTAACTGGGCTTAAGCCATCGAGCCCTGTAAGCGGCTGACCTATCTGCAATTCTAGAACGGTGCAGCCTCCTCCAGCGGCACCAGTTCCTCTGCGTCAGCAATCCGATCGTCATCCGTAGGGGCATCCCAGCGCACGATCACATCACCCTCCTCCGCATACTCCAGACGCAGGCCGTCCGTCTCCGCGAGCAACTCCATCACCCCACCCCAAGCTTCATCCGTATCTGCATCCAGTCGGTGAATCCTCGCCTGGCGCTCTAGTTGCGCCTTCGGCGAACTGATCATCGAGGAAACCCGCAGCCCAAGTTTTTCCAATCCAGTCAGTTCAGTGCGGCTCTGCTGCGGTGCTTTCTTCTTGGCCATCTGACTCTCCTTTTACTGTATGCGCATACAGTAATTTGGATTTGCTCAAGATGGAAGATCAGACCATCACCTAAAAATATATAAGCATGCTTATTGACTCACCAAATAAGCGAGCTTATATTTTACCCATCGCCGGCCAACACCGGCCAGGCCGAAAGGCCGCCACTCTTTAACAACACGCGCCATGAACAGCTAGCCGGGAAACCGGCGAGGCAGCCCCGGCCATCACCTGTGGGGCGACAGAAAGTCAGGTGAGTAACACGCGCACTGCAAGCCGGCGACCGGCGTACCGCTTCACCAGCCAACAGAGGGGCTGCGGCGGACGAGGTGATGACCGAACCGCGAGGAAGACCCAGCAACCAGGGCGCCAGGACACCAGTAGTAAAGGATCGCTTTACAACTCAACCCAGCACCAGCAACCAAAGGACGCCCAATGAAGACCAAAGCACTTTTGCTCGCCCTGCTCATCAGCGTTTCATCGATGGCCAGCGCAGCACCAAGCACCCTTAACTTCTGCACTGGCGGCGAAGGTGGCTTCTACCAGGACCTTGGCAAAGCCATCGGAAACAGCATCACCAAGAACACCGAGATCCAGCTCAACGTGCTCACCACCGGCGGCAGCGTCGAGAATGCCGAGCTGATGAAGGGCGGCGAGTGCGACATTGCCATCATGCAAGCTGACGCCGCGGTCACCAAGCCGCTGCCCACTGACGTGAAGATCGTCGACGGGCACATGGAACAGGTCTACTGGCTCCACGGTAAAACCGGCATTGACGACTTCGGCAAGATGGAAGACGACGCTGTTGCCAAGAAGTACGCCTTCGCGGCCGTGGCAGGCTCTGGCGCACTGGTAACCCTGAACAACTGGATCGACACCGACGACGACTATAAGGGCGCGGTGCCGGTTGAATTTGACGACTGGTACGCCGCAGCCGAAGCGGTGGCGCAAGGCTACGTAAAGAAGGCAGGCGTCACGGTGGAAATCGCCGGCATGCTCTACATCGGCCGACCTGGCAAGATTACGAGCGACATTACCGAAGACTTTGGGACTCAGATTCTGATTGGCGAGGTCAACGACAGCTCGTTTGCCAACGCCAAGGACGCCAACGGCAACCCGCTGTACACCGCCTGCTCGGTTGACTCCAAGCTGGCCAGCGGCCTCAAGACGTCTACCTTCGGCAGCCCGGACACCTACTGCCTGCGCGCCCAGATCGTCTACAACAACGACTGGCACCAGGGCGACAAAAAGCTTCGCCGTGGCGTAGACAAGGGCATCAACAGCATCGTCAAAGCGGTGCGCTGACCATGCTCCGCTTCGCCCTGGTAATCGTGCTGGCGGGCTTCCTACTCGCCAGCTCCACCCTGCTGCACATCCTCTCCACTACCTACATCTTCGGCGTGCTTTCGGGCCTGCTGCTGGGTGCGGCGCTGTGGATGAAGGTGCGGCGCAAGCCTGCAGCCTGAACAACGGAGATCCGCGCCATGGCCTTGAGGTCACGCAAAGCGCCGGCGCCAGAAGAAAAGCCCATTGAGTGGACGCGGGCCGATCCGGTTGAGCTGGCCAAGTTCGATCCAGCTTCGAAGGTCTGCACCATGAATTGCGGACCGCATGGGCTCGACCCACGCAGCCGGGCCGCGCGGCTATTCCTGTGCGACGACTGCGAAATTCAAACACCAGTTGCACCACCAGCCGAGGTAGCCATGGGCGTTTCCGAACTGGGCCGCAAAGGCCTGACAGCATCAACGCATGCCGCCACCGAGAAGCTGCACACCGAGCTGAACGAAGCCCTGGATCGGGCTCAGGCCGCAGGGCTCACCGTAGAGCTGATCGTCGGGATGATCGAGATGACAAAGGCTGCCGTTCTGGAGTCGTACTTCCGCCAGATGGATGAGATCCACCGCGAATAGGACGGACAGCATCACTGAGCAGCCTTGGCGACAGGGCTGCTTGGGATGACAAGCGAGGTTGAACGCAATGAAATCACTGATTTGGAAGATCCGCTATGCGCGGCACTTTTACCGGCGTATCGCAGGCGATTGCTGGAAAGATTGGTCTCTCAGTTGGGAAAGCGCATGTGTCAGCTGGGATGAGCTGGACGGTCCCGATACTGACCCCATCGAGAGCGCGGACGAAGAGTTGAGTTACTGGAATGAATGAATCCCGCAACACGACCGGGACGCCGCCGGGCAACGCATGAAGCAGCGCCCGGTGATAAGCAGGTTTGCCGCCTGGGCATAAGGCACCGATCACCTGCATGCAGGGCGTATCGGAGTGTGATCGGCAACCAAATCCAGCCCAAATGCTGGTACGCGATTCGGCGGGGACGCCCACGCCGGTTACACCCCGATGCGCAATATCGCGCATCACAACCAGATGGCCGTTTAACTGCGATCACTGGGCAAGAAGGTAGCAACACCACCGGATCAGGCAGAGCAGGAGCGAAGCCCCAGGGCCCACTACACCCGAAGATCAGCCGGCGTGGCGAGCCGGCACCAATTCAACAGGTGGCCACTGCCTGCCCAGTGAGCGCACAGCAGGAGAGCCAAGCCATGAGTTAAGCCATCGATACACCCGTGCGGCGCAGTAAGCCTGAAGGCTGCGCCCGTAAGCCGGCAGACAGCGGCCAATTGTGGCGTCCATGTCACCGCGCATGGGCCGGGTAACCGGTAGCCCACCCGAACGACGACGATCACCGCTGACGCAACACACCCAGGCCGACGCCAGTAGCGGGCCTGGGCACCCTTCCCCCGTACCCATAAGCAGCCAATCCAGCACGCAACCTTGCGGAAGTCTGGCGTGTTGGTGCGGCTGACTTATGGCTATGACCAACCGAGGTGCCACACCATGAACGCACTGCAACAAGCCAAGGCCAGCGTCAACGAACTTACCGATCTGCTCGAACTGGCACGCAAAGCCCGCGAGGCATTCGCTGGGCGCAACCTCTCGCAAGGCTATCGCCCGGATCGAACCCAGGCCGTCATGGCCGGCAAGGGCATGGTGCACGTCATCGACAGCACCAGTGGCCGCTGCCTGGGCTTTCGTCGCACTCCGAAGGAAGCCGGCTGGCTGCAGCAGGCATTGGAGAACGGCACCCACAACCAGGCACACGCCTGACCGGAGGCCAGCATGATCCCCACCCCACACTTTCAGAGCCACGCACAGCAGCAGGCCATGCTTGGCTGCGCGGCCAACCTCGACCCAGCAAAACACCCGCGGCGCTACGCCCAGCATCAAGCAAGGCAACGCATAGCAAAAGAGGTGCGCGGGTTAGATCAAGAGAACTCGGTGCCCGGCATCATTTGTGCCCGCGAGCGCCTCAACCAGATGCGTTTGGAGCGCCGCGCAAAGCAGGCCGAGCAGATCAAACCCATGGCGGCCACCGGTGAAACCATCATCGGCATGGCCCGCGCCATCGGCTGCACGCCACGCACCATCCTGAGCCTGTTAGATGAGTTCAAGATCACGCGCGGCCCCAAGATGAACTTGGAGGCGTGATGGCACTCACCCAACAGCAGCGCGACGCCAACACCAAAGAGAAACGCGAGCGCCTCGGCGACGAAGAGCTACGCCACCGCGTGCGCCCAGGCACCAAAGCCTGTCTTGAGCGCAACAAGGCCCGCGCAGGCATCACCGAAACAAGCGAGCTGCTGCAGGTGGTGCTGCTCAACATGGAAGGCCTCGATGATCTGGCCTTTGCAGCACTGACCACACCACCGCGCCACACTTTCGAGATAAGCGAAAACGTGGCGCGCGATCTGTACCAGCAGGGCGCACGCCGAGCCGCCAAGCTCGACGCCGACGACCTGACGTAACTCACCCACCCAAGCCCAGCGCCAGCAGCGCAACGGGCTGCTATTGCCTGGAGAAAGCTATGCCCAACGTACTTTATGCCGGCCTGCGTAACCCTGAGCGCGACCAGGACATATTCAACGCCCTTGCAGGCAAGTCGATCAGTGAAGTGGCTGAGCTTATGGAGCTGCAGCCGAGCACGGTTCGGGCTGCACAGAAGCGTATCGCGGACCTGGCCACGTACAACCTCACTCTCACAGGGGGGGGTAAGGATATTTCGATTGGCCCTGTTGCGGCCAAGTCATTCCGCCGGGCCGCGCTTGGCGCATACCGGCACTTCTGCGGCACGTTCCGCAGTCTGGAACTGAATCAGTGGGCGGTCACTGATGGAAGCAACACGCTCACCATTCAAGATCTTCGTGACCTCGACTCCGGCGTTGCATCGGTGACGGAGGACGATCAGGAAACCAAGGCATGACCCACCACCCCAAGCGCAGCCGCTGCCAATCCTGCTCCAAGCGCCTGGACAACTGCAGCGACCTTCCCTTCCACACCATGCCAGTGCACCGGCAGGACGGAACAGACGTGGTGGTCATCTGCACCCAGTTCGTGCCAGCAGCAGGCGAGCGCGGCAAGCCGTTTCTCAATCCGAGGCGCGGCCGCCGGTTGTAACCACCCTACCCGCCCACTCCCTGCCTGATGCTCGGGCGGGAGGGTGGTGAACATAGACCCTAGTCACTTCCAATAATTCACGCCACTGGCGAGGGATAACCATGCCATTTGAAAAGACATTCGAGCAACAAGGCACATTCCAAGCCTTCTACGCCGCCTGTGATTGGCTTAAGGAGAACGGCTACAGCTACGGCAGTACGTGCCGAGGCGAGCCGGTAGGTGTTCTCAAGGGCGATTACATAATCGCCAAGTGGCGAAACCTCACCAAGGCAGAACGCAACGAGCTTGACGGCACGCTCGATGGCGATTTCCGCGAAGGCCCTTTAACGCTCAACCTCAAGGTAGCGCCCGCATGACCACCCCCACCTTCTGCCGTGGCGCCGGGTTGCGCGTAGCCGTATGCCCTTGCCTGCGCTGCCAGCCCATCAAGCCGGAGTAACCACCATGCGCCGCATTTATCTTGCCGGTCCGATGACTGGCATTGCTGACTTCAACTACCCCGCCTTCCACGCCGAAGCCGCCCGCCTGCGCGCACTCGGCTACCACGTCGAGAACCCAGCCGAGAACCCGGCGCCAGCGTGCGGAACCTGGGAGGCGTACCTACGCACAGCCCTGCGCCAGATGCTCACCTGCGAAGTCGTTGCCCTGCTCCCCGGCTGGATTGATAGCCGCGGCGCAACGCTTGAGCGCTACACGGCGCAGCAGGTAGGCATGGCAATCGTCAACGCTTCAGCCATTCAGGAGGCTTTGCAATGTCAGGCTGCATGACCGAAAGCGCCCAGGTGCAGCGCATCAACGCCCAGTGCTTAGCCGCTGAGCCAGAACGGTCGCGGGACGATAAGCGCGAGCGCTACCGCCACCGGGTCACCAACAAGAGCTATGTCCTGATTCTCGAACTCGGCGGCGCCTGCGAACTGGAAGGCATCGGCCGTCGCTGCATCCACCAAACCCGCGACACCCTGGACAACAACGAGATATGGGAGCGCCTGCCATGAGCCGCAGTGGATACGACGATGATTGCAACGGATGGACGCTGATCTGCTGGCGTGGTGCCGTTAACTCTGCGCTCAAGGGCAAGCGAGGCCAGGCTGCATTGCTCGAGATCCGCGATGCGCTTGACGCGATGCCGGTGAAGCAACTGGCCGCCGACTCCCTGGTGTCGGCGGATGGCCAGTTCTGCACGCTGGGCGCTCTGGGTGCGGCGCGTGGGATGCCGCTGTCTGACCTTGTGCCAGATGATCCGGAAGGCGTTGCCGAAAAGTTCGGGATCGCCACCGCGATGGTCCGTGAAATCGTCTACGAGAATGACGAATACCCAGGTGTGCGCGGGCCTGACGGGAAGTGGGGGCCAGAGACTCCCGAGCATCGCTGGCAGCGCATGCGCAAATGGGTCGACAACCACATCCTTCCGGTGATGCCGTGAGTGGCTACCTCGCCCTCCCGCTATCCAGCCACGTCAACGGCCACACCTGGAACCTGTACAGCTTCGACTACGAGTCGCCAGATGGCAGGCCAAGCGGCTACTTCTACGCAACCTCCGACGACCACGCAAAGCTTCTGCTCAGTGAGCTGAAGGAAAGCGCCGTGCTTGTCGGGCAAGTAATGGGGCAAGTCCATGAGTGAGAAAGCAGCTGTGATCAAAGGCCATGGCCACGTAACGCCAAACGCAGACGGGAGCCGCACCCGCTGTGGTGGGCCGACTATCTGCAAGGTGTGCAAGGCAGAGCTTGCCGCCCTGAAAGCCCAGCCGAGCGCGTTGGTGCCTGATCGTGACGGGCTAGTCGCGGCGGTTTGCGTGTTGAAGTCGCAAGGGTTAGGCAACCTGGCCGCTGCTGTTTCGGATGCGCTGACTGTGCTTGATGGCGCAACTATCAAGCAATCCTTGACGGTTGGCGGGGTGGATGAGCGGGCGGCGTTTATCCGTGACTTAAAACTCGAAGGGCGGGTCTACTACGATGCAAACACGCACCAATGGCTACCGACTCGCGACTCGGTTGAAGGCTTCCAGCTAGCACAGCGCGTAACCGCATGCTGGGTAGGCTGGGTAGCCCGCGCCGCCCTCTCAGCGCCTAGCCATGGTGAGCAGGTGCGTGGCAGTTCGGACAAATATTTTATAGCGACCCAAGGGCTTAACCGCTCAACCGGGCAGTGGGAAACAGTTCGCGGCGATTTCTACCTTGCCGACGCGAATCCTTTGCCAGCTTGGAGTGACGTTATTGCTGAGCGTCAACGCCAGATCAGCGCAGAAGGCTGGACGCCAGAGCATGACGACGCCCATAGCGATGGAGCGCTTGCAAAAGCTGCAGCCTGCTACGCGGCAAATGCAGGCGACCAGAGAATCCCTAAAACATGGCCATGGCAGGCAAGGTTCTGGAAGCCCGGAACGGCTCGCAGAATGCTCGTTAAATCCGGTGCGCTGATCCTTGCCGAGATTGAACGCCTTGATCGAGCCGCCGCCCCATCATCAGGCAGTCAGGAGCAAGGCGAATGAGCGAACAATCACTATGCGCCGTGCGCGGTGTTCTATACGGCGGTCGTGCCATCTGCGAGTCAGTAATCAACGCCAGCAAGTGCGGATTTGATGGTGCGTGCGAGCACAAGCGCGAACCGGTTCAGCTTGTCGAGTGCGACCGATGCCCAGCTATCGGCGGCTGCGTAAACCCCTGCATGCGCACAGACCAGCAGCGGAGTAACTGACATGGCTCACCACGAACTGAAAATCCACGAACAGCCGTTCAACGACTTGCTGTCTGGCGCAAAGACCTGCGAAGTCCGCAACAACGACCGAGGCTTCCAGGCAGGCGACACCGTGCAGCTACATGAGATAGCCGACGACTTCACCGGTCGCGTGATGGCGAGAAAAATCACGCACGTTCAAACCGGCTACGGCTTGCCTGATGGCCTGTGCGTGCTGTCATACGCCCAGGTTCCAAGCCAAGGGGGCGAGGCGGTAGCGTGGATGCTTGCTGATGCAGTCGGCGGAAGCATGCTTGAGTTCCAGCGTGATTTGCTGTTGGAAAATCAGTGCCGATACGGCGGAGAGATTGTTCCGCTCTACACCCACCCAGCCGACCAAGTGGCAGGGCCTGCAAATCAGATTGCATGGAAGCGCCGCGATGGCGTTATGGGCTGCAAGCGATTCATGACGCAGAAGGTTTACGACGCACAGTCGCCGCAGATGAAAGGCAACTATGAGCCGTTTTACTGCGCGCATTGCGTGGCTGGCCAATTGGCAGAGCCTGATGCTGTGCCGGTGGAGTTGCTGCGCCGGATTTCAGACCCATTCACAAGCACGGCCTATTTGCTGGAGGGCCTAAAAGAACTCCGCGCCCTACTGGCCGCCGCCTCCCCGCAGTAACCCCTAACCCCGATCAAACCCCAATCAACTGTGCCGGCTTGAGCCGGTGGAGAGGTATTCGCTATGCCTGATTTCCAATCAACCAGCACGCCGACCGCCAGAAAGCAGCATGTGTGCGGCGAGTGTCAGGGCCACATCCAGCCAGGCCAGCAGTACCAGTTGATATCTGGCAGCTGGGAAGGCGTGATGGACGCCTTCAAAACCTGCCTTAGCTGCGTTGCTGTCCGCGATTGGGCTACCGCTCAGCCTGAATGGGGAACTGACGGCGACTATCTCTTTTCCCTTGGTCAGCTCGAAGAGGATCTTGCCTATCTCGCGCCAGAGATAGGCAGTGGCGATGGTCGAAGATTCCACGCATACCGCCTGCAGGCGCAGATGGCGAACCGGCGCAACGCCAGAACCAGCCAGAGCAAAGCAGCCTAACCCCTTCCCACCCTCCCCGGCATAGGGGTAGAGAGGTATCCATATGGCAATGGCCAAATATCAGACCATAAAGAAGTTCGCCCTTGAGAGCGGTTACACTGAGGCGGCAATCAGAACCAAAATTCAAGACGGCACCTGGAAGCAGGGCGAGGTGTGGATACGCGCGCCCGACAAAAAGCCGCTGATCAGTGTTGAGGGGTATAACGCATGGGTGGAAGGCGAACTGGCGTCCGAGCAGCTTCCCGATCGAGCATTGAAATTAGTTTCATGTTCGAAGGGCAGCAATGCCGCGAGCGCGTACCTCTTGTCCCCAGCCCCGCTAACCTAAAGCGGGCTGAGCAGCACAAGGCATCCATCGAACTGGCGATCTACAACGGCACGTTCGATTACGCAGCCACCTTCCCCAAGTCCAAGCGCGCGGCCCGAGTCGGATACAAGACAGGCCAGATCCCGCTGGAAACCTACCTCGACAACTGGCTCACCAGCAAAGAAGCGCACCTGAAGGCGTCCACCCTGGACGGTTACCGAAAGATCATCAACGGCGTGCTGGCCCCCAAGCTGGGCAAAACTCCCCTGGTATTGCTCACCAGGAAGATGATCAAGGACGCGCTCACCACTATCGAAGCATCCAACAAAAGGCTGGCCAACGTGCAGAGCTGCCTGCGTTCTGCGCTGGGCGATGCAGTGGATGATGAACTGATAGAGGCAAACCCGCTGGCGGGCTGGACGTATTCGGTGAAGGGCAAGCCAAAGGCTGAAGACGAGATCGACCCGTTCACCAAGGATGAACAGCGGGCGATATTAGACGCGGCCACCGGGCAATACCGGAACCTGCTGCAGTTCGCCCTATGGACGGGCCTGCGGACAAGTGAGCTGGTGGCGCTGGAGTGGGGGGATATTGACTGGCTGCGCGGCGAGGTGCGCATATCGAGAGGGCTGACCAAGGCAGCCAAGGAAGCAGAGCTGCCGAAGACGGCGGCAGGGTTGCGTGACGTGAAGCTGTTGCCGATGGCGCTTGAGGCGCTGCAGGCGCAGAAAGAGCACACCTACATCGCTGGCGGCCAGGTCTTCCATGACCCGCGTTACAACCAACCGTTCGACGGTGACCAGGCTATCCGTAAATCATTCTGGATACCGACGATCCGCCGGGCAAAGGTCCGCTACCGCAACCCGTACCAGACGAGGCACACGTACGCATCAATGATGCTCAGTGCAGGCGAGCACCCCATGTGGGTGGCCAAGCAGATGGGTCACAGCAGCTGGGTTATGATTGCCAGAGTGTACGGGCGGTGGATACCGAACGAAGGCGACACATCCGGCGGCAAGGCTGCGGCGCTTTTCGGGACGCCGGTTCAAATCCCCAACGGGGAACTGAACCGCACTGCCGGTGGTGACCACCCTTGATCTAAGGCTTAAAAGCGCTGCTACAGCAACATCTCAGCAACAATAGGCGTCAAGACCAGTGATTTTGCGGAATGAACGGGGGTTCAAATCCCCCCGGCTCCACCATTACATCATCTAAAGACGTCCACGGACGTCTTTTTTTGCGCCTGAAATCCAGCAAATACGGGGCCTTCAGCGCCATCAGTGTCCACGAGCGTCCAGCACGATCTATGTCTTTCGGTATTCCAAATGGTATTCCAAGCCCACAGGTGCTAATTTTTGGAATACCAAAACCCTCTTTGGAATACCAATGTGCGCTCAAGCTACTCGCCTTTCTGAACTCAAGATCAAAGCCGCCAAGCCTTTAGAGAAGGATTACGTCCTGGTTGATGGTGACGGTCTACAGATGAGAGTGAGAATCAATGGCTCTAAGCTTTGGAACTTTAACTACTACCATCCTGTAACTAAGAAACGCATCAACATGGGCCTTGGCGCATATCCTGAGCTGTCTCTTGCCCAGGCAAGGAAAATGACCATTGAGGCAAGGGAGCTTCTTGCTACTGGCATCGATCCGAAAGAGCAACGAGATAGCCTGAAGCAAGCCAAGAAGGCTGAAACTGAGCACACATTTCAGAACGTAGCGACGGCTTGGTACGAGCTCAAAAAAGACTCAGTGACGCCTGCTTATGCTGAGGACATCTGGCGCTCACTGACGCTGCATGTGTTTCTGGATTTGGGCACCACACCTATATCAGCCATCAGCGCACCTCAAGTCATTAAACTGCTCAAACCACTTGAAACCAAAGGCAGCCTTGAAACCGTTAAACGGCTGTCTCAGCGACTTAACGAGATCATGACCTACGGGGTCAACTCGGGACTGATTCACGCAAACCCGCTTGGCGGGATTCGCTCCACCTTCAAGAAACCGAAAAAGAAGAACATGCCGGCACTTGCTCCCGATGAGCTGAAAGAGCTCATGGTGGCCATTGCCAATGCCAGCATAAAAAGAACCACGCGCTGTCTTATCGAATGGCAGCTCAACACCATGACCCGCCCTGCAGAAGCAGCCACTACCCGCTGGGTCGACATCGACTTCGAAAAGCGAATCTGGACGATCCCTGCTGAACGCATGAAGAAACGACGTACGCACATCGTGCCGCTAACGGATCAAGCAGTGGCACTTTTGGAGGCAATCAAGCCCTACAGCGGGCACCGGGAGTACGTGTTCCCTGCAGACCGTGACCCTCGCACCCATTGCAACAGCCAGACCGCCAACATGGCGCTAAAGCGCATGGGCTTCGAAGGGCGCCTGGTGAGCCATGGCATGCGCTCAATGGCCAGCACGATCCTCAACGAACACGGCTGGGATCCTGAGCTGATTGAGGTAGCGCTAGCTCACGTAGACAAGGACGAAGTGCGAAGCGCCTATAACAGGGCGGACTACATAGACCGTAGACGGCCGATGATGGCCTGGTGGAGTGAGCACATTCAAGAAGCAGCTACCGGCAACATGTCGGTGTCAGCAATGACGGAAAGTCGGGACAGGAAAGTCGTTTCGATCCGCTGATTAAGCGCTACTCGTCGGTCGCAACGGACAACAATCGGCCAAAGGCAGAAACTCAATATGCCTGAGAAATCAGGAGCGATTCAGATGCAGGTAAGAGTTGGATTGAAGTGTTCAGTCTGGGAGCTGGGGAGCGGCTTTAGCCCGAGGCTTCTTCGTTCTAGGCTTCTGTGTTTTTGGGGACATTGACGAAGGTGGTTTGAGATTTCCTGGGACTCGGAAAACGATAAGATGACGAACCGTTTCGCTACCTTCTGGTACTACGGACTCATACCACACGCACTCCTCGAGACTAGGAGGTGGCCCGTTGCGCTCAGCGATTTCCAAGACTCCCAAGAAGCCGAGCTTCACATTGGTGTTTTGGTAGCTGACAGCTTGATTGCAATAGCTTTTCGCTGATGTTCGATCTAGATGCCCATGGTGCCGTTTCATTTCAAAAACGATACGGAATGCACCGAAGGTAACGTAAATGTCTGCTCGTCCTGTCGCGACCCCCTCAATGAATCGCCCCTAGTTTCGTAGACACCTCCAGGCCTCATAATACGGTCCATTAGGAGGTGCCATGAGCAACCCGCGTTATCCCGAAGAATTCAAA
>NZ_JBITTY010000007.1:0-24901 GCF_044542155.1 Pseudomonas sp. NPDC079086
CTCAGCATCAGCGAAGGAGATCTGTTTCATCGGGGAGCTCGAAAAACTGGGTGGATATATTTGACCAGAATCTGGAAGTCTTTTTCAGAGTTTCCCTAGCTATTACCCCGCCCGAATTAAAATAATAGGCTGGGTGAGTGATTAAACTTGGACTGTTGCGGCGAGGCGACTTGCACTATCAAACTAATACCGCGCAGCACTCGCCGGGACTCTAACCCGGCGATTACATGAAACTAATCGCCCACAAGAGGTTAGGCCTCATATGCTTGCTCATCGGAAAAAAGATGCTTGAGCATACGCTCGGGGCAGTTGAGGAAATCTTTGGTGATTAGGTAATGCTCCGTTGCTTGGTAGCGCACCTGCCGGATACCTTCTACCTCAAACTGATACAATCTAGCCCCGGGATACGCTAAGAGAATTGGCGAATGAGTTGCAATGAGAAATTGAGCCTGGCCAGTGGCTTCTAACTCGTGAATGATTCTTAAGAACGTGAGTTGACGCTGTGGAGAAAGGGCCGCCTCAGGCTCATCCAGGATATATAAGCCTCGCTGAAATCGATTTTGGAACAGTGCTAAGAATGACTCGCCGTGAGATTGGCGATGCAGTGACTTACCGCCGTAGCGCTGAAGATCAGAAACACCGTCTATATAACTGGCGAAGTTATAAAAACTCTCGGCACGCATAAAAAACCCTTCGGTCATCTTCGGCAGCCATGAAAGTTTTAGTGCCGGCGCCAGCTCAGATCTCTGCGCCACTCCCTCTCGATAATGATCTCTACTACCCCCCTCTGGATTGAAACCAGAGATTTCGGCCAATGCCTCAAGAAGAGTAGATTTACCACTTCCGTTTTCTCCGACAAAGAAGGTGACTGGGGTCGGCAGATCAAGGTTTATGCCATTACGGAATGCTGGAATATTAAACGGGAACTCCGCGCCCTGCATCCGCTGCGAATTACTCCGAATACTTCGTAAGAAAGGCGAACTGAAGCAGGACGGAGAACTGCGAGAGGCTGTACGCGTCGCCATGGCCATATTCCTATGTCTAAGGTTTTATTAAGGGGCGGCTTCAAGCCCGCCCCTTGCTCTCTATTTACTTAATTAATTTTCTATGGCGCTTTAATTATTTAAATACACGCCTGGCCTTTGAACTCCGCAAATCAATATTAGGGACACCTACGATTCTGCGGAGATAATTCCCTGTACGACTGAACGTCACGCCCGCGCCATGGTAGCCAGTGACTTGCGCTTGCGAAAAACCATTTTTCTTCAAAGCGCCGCTCAAAGACTGGGCAAACGATTGCTTGCTTGGAGTTCGAGGACCAAGCAGACCGAAAAAATGGGATTTTTTACCAGACATCATCTTGGCGGCACTATCCAATTCCTCGGGTGCAAATGAAGTAGGTTGTCTTGTATCTGCACTAAAGCATGCAGTCGAACGGATATCCTGAAAATATTTAGGCAGCCCCCCGTCAGAAAGTTGTCTTGCAAGGCCACTCGAGGTGATGTGACCCAGTTTCATTTCTTGATCTGCTGCAAGTACATCCATTCCTGCACCGCCATGCCCTAGGATGTATATTTTATTTGTACCAGGACTGAGCGCACTCAATGCTTGACCACCTGAGTTACTTCTGACTTCCATACTTTTTAGAATATTTACCTGCAACGAAATAGCTCCATGATTAGCCATCATTCCATCAAAAGCTTCTGGCCCAAAATTAGCCCTTATAAGTTCGAGCGAACAACCTTTGCTGGCCAGACTGTTAAACACGGCCGTTAGTTTATTTATTTTTTCGCTATACTTGTCTATTAGACTCTCTCTTAACTGCTCAAGTTCGTCCCTAGAACTATCATCGGGAACTATGAGTGGCTGTAACGACTTACCACTACTCTGGCGAACAAGATTGCGGCCTAGACTTTGCACCAAGATATCAGGGGCAACAAAGGGTGCATACAGAACGCCCTCCTTGGGGTTTGTTGGGGATAGCCCTTGATCATCAATAAGTGTGAGCGGATTATTCCTAACCATCCTAAATAGATTAAGCCCATCCACCGTGCCCGCCGGATCCGGATTCAGCCAGCGTCCCCAGCAGGGTGCGTAATAGCGAAAACCGTAGTAATACAACCCCGTGGCATCACGCTCTTTACCGGAGTAACGCACCGTCTTGTACTTGACTTCGGTGCGGTTGCTCGCCGCCCACCAGGCTGTTCCGCCGTAGGGGTAATACCCTTCTTGGCTGACTAGCTGGGCCTCACTGTCCAACTCCAAACTGCTGGAACCCAGGTGGTCGCCCAGCCCATAACGCAATTGGTTATTGCTGACGCCAATGGGCGTATCCGTCACCCAGTGCAGCACACGTACACTGCTGCGGCCCGGACTTTGGGCAGTGATCACATGCAGTATTTCGCCTGTGGCGCTGTCTTCGCGTATCTCCAGCCCCGGCAGGTAGCGCACTTGTGCGATATGAGCAACGTTTTTGGCTTGGCTGATACGCACTTTGCGCAGCCGTTGCCCGCCCTCGTCATAGACGTAACGTTCAGTGTCGTCAGCCCCTTCATCACGCGCCACCGGCGTGACCTGGCAGAGTTGATTGCGACCATCCCACAACAGCACTTGCCCCGGTTGCAAGTGCTGCACATTGCCGTTGGCATCAAAACCTGCGCTGAACTCACCGGCATTGAGCAGCGGATCGTTCACCTTCCGGGCCAGGCTACGGTTGCTGTGCTCGGCGGCCTGCATCTTGCGCGTGTAAGATTGCGCCCCGAGGTGCTGCAGCGTATGCAGGTTACCGGCAGTGTCGTAGTGGTAGGTCTGCGTGTAGTTGACCAGCTGGGTCGGGTCCGCAGATACCCGTAATTCAGGGCCGTAACCACTGCTGCCCACCTCACGTCCAGTGGCGCGGATCAGTTGCGACAGAGTGTCGTAGGCGTAGTTATTAACCGGCACGATGCGCGCATTGGCGAAGTGGCGCACTGACTGTGTTGCGTCAGTAATGCTCAGCACATTACCGACTGGGTCGTAGGTATAGCGCAGGTCTTGCAGCCAGGTTTTGTCCGCGCGTTGTGCCCGCAAACCCAGCAGCACACCGGTATCGGCTCGGTAGGTAGCTTGGGTGGTGACGCCGTTGCCTGCGGTTTCAGCGGTGATCTGGCCAAAGGCGTTGTAGGCGATGTCGCGGATCAATGTCTGTTCAACTTGCCCGCGCAGTTGTAGGCGGGTGCCGGCTATCTGCCCGGCGATGTTGTAGTCGGTGTATTGGTGGTTGCCTTGGGCATCGGTCTGCTGCAACAGCGCGCCCAGTGCGTCGTACCCCCAGCGCGTGGTCGCGCCCTCAGGTTCCAGCAACGCATCACGCTGCGCAACAGCTTGCGGCCAGTCCGGCTCCGCTAAGGCTTGTAAAAAGTGCCGGGTTTCGGCCAGCGGCGCGCCTTGCAGGCTGTAGCCATGCACCTGACGGCTACCGGCGCTGTCGTCCACCCGCACCGGCTGGCCGCACTGATTGAGTGCCACCGACGCTGCAGCCTGGGTGCCATAGGTGGTCAAGCCAATGCAGCATTCCGGCGCGTCCTGGCACTGCTCAAAAACAGCGATGGGCCGCTGCATTGCATCGTAAGTGTGCCGTGTGCGAGTTCCGCGCCCGTCCCAGCCGACCTGCAATTCGCCTGCCGCGCCCCAGAACTGCACACGCCATCCGGCGTCGACACTCTCTGTCAGCAAGGGCCGCCCCGAGAGGGACGAGAGGCCGGTCAGATTGGCGGTGTCCGCTGTTAACGCAGTGCTCAGGGCAAACAAGCGTGAGTCCCACTGCTGGCTCACCCGCCCAGCACGCCGGGAGGCACTGGCGGTGACGCGGGGTTGGGCTTGTTCCTGTGCAGTGCGCCGGTAATAGGCGACGCTGCGCACGGGCGCACCGGATGGGTCGCACACTTGCAGGGTCGGTGTGTGGCGGTGAACTATGGCGACGCTCATAGGGCCTCCTGATAAGCGGGGGACGGTACGTCAGCGTCGATGGGCTCAAGCTCCCACGCGGTATCATTCTCGTCTTCGGTAATGACATACCAAGGCCAATAGGTGGTGCGCCGGAAATAACCGTCTGGGCGAGTGGTACGAACCTCTCGTCCAAGCGCGTCATAGTCATGCTGAATGCAGTAGGCATCCTCCCTGTCGTTTCGATCACGCACATAACGATAGGTATCGAGGAAGCGAGGCTGGTAAGTGCGTATCGGCAAACCTTTATTGTTGAAATCCTGACCGCCGGACACCAGCCAGTGCGTGGTGCTCTGTGCTTGCTCGATGCCCATAGGCTGCTGAGCATCGCCGAGGTAAGCACTCCCGGACGTAGCTTTGCTGCAGGTCTGTACCGCACGGCCAAATCCATCGGCATAGGTTATGGCCACGCGTACCTGCCCGGCAGGATCGGCCGGGTAACGGTCAGTGGAAAAGACTGCCGTGTGAGTCGCAACCCCCGTCTCGCGCCAGCTATGAGGCAGGTAATAGATTACCGAAGCCCATGGCCCCAGAATTGCCGCGCGTGCTGATTGCTGGGCAGTTGGCCCACGCTTATCGGCAGCGGCCAACAGCGCAATCGCCGCGTCGAGCAGCAGGTCAGAGCACCGAAAAAGCGGGCGCAACTGGCGTATGCCGTCAGCATCGCAGCCATTGTCGTAGAGTGGCTCGAAGCCGACCGGCCTACCCTCTTGCACACCATAAAAAGTCGTCGCCAGCACCCGCCCCAACCCATCAAAAACCACTTCCTGGGTATTGCGATTGATATCCACCAGCTGCAACGGCTGCATGGTGCGGTAGTCGTAGTAGGCGTGCGTGGTTTGCCCAAGCGGGTCGGTAATACTCTCAACCTGGCAAACATAGCGGTCGTAGGTAAAGGTCGTTTCTGACTCTATGCGTTGGCTCGGACGATGCTGCGTCAAGCGGTAAAACTGCTGCGCAGGGGCATACCGACAGAAATCAGACTGAATGCCCCACAAGGGTTGCTCCTCTACGTCCGGCATGCGCAGCGTACTGGTGCACGGATCGAACAAGCCCCACGCCATTTGATGGTAGCCCGCCTGCTCAAGCGCCGCGTCGAGCGTCTGGTTGAACTCCGGTAGCCGCTCGTAGACCGACAATGCCAAGGCATCAAGCTCGGCACTTTCGGTATGGTGCAGCAGCCCTTGCAAGGTCGGCTGGCCTTGCATGCCTGCCTGATCGTAATAGTGCTGCACCTGACGCCCCGTCATTTGACGAGTATCGGCCGCGTCGGCCAGCAACAGATTACCTGCGGTTGCCTCTGTCAGCTTTTCATAGCTGAGCAGCGGCGACTCCCGCCAGGCCATCCCAGCGGCGCTGCGGCTAAACCCACCGTCGAGCAAAAACTCATGCACCACGCTGCAGCTTTCTTTCGCCAAGCCCAGGCGCCAACTATTCACCTCACTCAAATGAAGCCAGGTTTGCCGCAACTCGGTCAGCACCAAGGCACGCTGTGAGGCGTCGTGGGAGTCTCGCCACCAGGTCTGCTGCCACTCCTCTGGGTATTGGGCCGGTGGCTGCGCAGTGCTATCGAGCCGCCGTGGATAGGTGACCGCCACACTGTGCGTCGGCATTCCATAAAGATCCGAAGCCAGATTGATTTGCTGCGTACAACGCGGATCGCTGGCAACGCCGTCGTACTGGTACTGCAAAGTCTCCAACAGCTGTGGCATCACCACGGCAGCCTTGGGGTCATGGAATGACAACAGCTCAACCCGATAGCGCGATTCACTGACGCTATACAGCACCGCACTGCAAATCTGCTCCGCTGGCGGCATGCCCCATACTTCGGCGCGTAGCACACTGCCCGCCAGCGCACGCGCCATCACCACCCGCTGCTCGGGCTGCAGCGCTTGCCCTGCGCGCGACACATACAGCGTCGCAGCCAAGATCATGGCCTGCGGGTCATCCTGGCAGTAGTCGCGCCGATCAGTGCCACACTGCAACGTCCCTTGGTGGTACCACGTGCGCGTGACTATCGGCGCAAAGGGCGTCTGAGCGCTCTGTTGCCGCTTAAATAGCGCATCAGCCATGTCGCCCTGCTCGGTTCGCAACTCAGTGTCGGTTGTTTCCACCCGCGCAAAACCTCGGAACTTGCGTTCCTGACGATCGTAATAACCGCGCTGATAACGGTAGGTCTGTGTCAACCTCGTGCCGCCCACCTCATCATGCTGCGCCAGGCTGGCGACGGTATGCACCACAAAGGGCAGATGACAGACGGCGGCTGGCTGGATGAGCTTCTCATCCAGCCAGGCCTGCGCCGAGCTGCGATAAGTGATCGAGGAACTCAGGCCCTGACTGTTATTCATTGACGTCAGCAGCCAGGGTTTTTGCCCGCCGGTGAAGTTAAAACGCCAGTGCCGCTCAGACGCCGGTCGTTGCGGCAGGGTCAGTAGCAGGTTGGCACAGCCTGAGCCATCCGTATCGGCAAATTGCAGCACGCTCAGTTGATCAAACTGAACACCTGTGGGGAATTCAAGCCGGACCGGCTGCGGGTCAATGCAATTACCCGAACGGTTGCGATAGATCGCCAAGTAATCGGTATGCGCATAAATAAGGTCGGGCGCACCGCTGCCGTCAAGGTCGGCCAAAAATACCCGACGCGGATCAAAACTGGCGGCCTCAGCAAAGCACACGCCAGTAGCCAGAGGGATCGGGCTGCCGAAGCGGCCATGCCCCAGATGCGGCCAGCACTCCACGCTATTGTGGCGAATCCTAACAACATGCTGCTGACCCGAACCGAGCATATCGCTAAAGGCAATCACCTCATCCCGTGCGCCGTGCATCGGCAGGCAAACCGCCTCGCCTTGAATGACATCGATCCCCGCTGCAAAACCCTGCGCTCCGAGGCCCGCATATAAGCGCACGCTCTTGGGGCCGATCAGCACCAGGTCCTGATAACCGCTTCCAACTAACGATGTGAGTTGCGCCTGCGCAGCGGCGAACTCCGCAGGAAAGGCCGCGAAAGGGGTAAAGTCCGACCAGGTTTTATCGGGCCGCTGCGAGAAAAACCCCGCCATTCCCGGCTCCGTAATCACCCAGTCCAACTGCGCATCGCCGGTAAAATCCGTGAGCATGCGCCGGCTGGACTCACTGGCCTGCCCAACAGGCGATTGCGGCAGCGCCACCCAGTCGGCGTAGCTAACGGCATCGCCACCAAGTGCGCTGTTGCGTTGCGGTGCCCTGTAGCGCCAACCGCTCCCCTCCTGCAGCAGGATGCCCGGTACACCTTCGCCGTACAGGTCGGCCAGTTGATAGCCGCCAGTGCCGCAGTCGGGAAAATCAGGCGTTGGGGTAAAGCGGCGTTGCGCCACCAGGGTGGCCAGATCAAATTCTGCATACGTAAAGATGGTCGGCGGCGCATGCGCTTCACCCTGCTCGGCAAAGCCGCTCAAATCGACGCGCTGCAAGCGGGACACGCTCCCGTCTTCGATATAGCTGAGGCCCATGCGTTTGACCAGCACCCAGGCATCCGTGGCTAATTCAGCAAAACGGTGGTACATCAGCACTTGCCGGCACAAGCGCCGGGTACGCAGCTCAAAGCCATAGTCGTAGCGGCAAAAAGCATCCTGGCGCGGCGTCACCACATCGTCCCACGCGGCCTGCTGCTCTAGCGGTGCAGCCGCGTCGGTATAGCTAAAGAGCAGAGTGAAATGCCAGTCCTGCGGCGCAATCGGTGCACTGAGATCGGCGCATGCCTGGCGGTTGCCATAACGTATCAGTTTAAGGACAGATGACGTGCCTTGCTCTCGGCCTTCGGCGTTTACGGTGTTTTCGTCAGAAGCATATTCATAACGGATTTGCTCACCGTTTACCGACAGCGAAGCTTCCAGCAACCACTGGGCAATGTGACTGTCGGGATGGGCCGGGTCGGCAATCCGCGCCTGGCTGGTGCGCCCATACTGATGCAGCGTGCCATCAGCGGCTTGTACCAGCCAGAAGCTCGCGCCTCCGGCATCGGGTGTCCAGCACTCGACCCGCTCAAACGTACCTTCGGTGTGTGCAAAGTAGCGCTGCACGTGGTGCGCTGTGGTGACCGTGCACCGCGGGTGTAGCGTGGCCGGCACGCATTTGAGCTGCCCACGCTCATCGCGCTCGGCAACCAGTCGCTCACCGCTGGGGCCCAGCAACGTATCTTCAGGGGTATAGCGCGGCACGCCATAAACCGTTTCCCGGCTAATAGCGGGCAAAGGCAGGCCCCAGCCGATACCGAAAAGGCCGTTGCCTGCACCGCTGCTGTATTGCAGGGCTAAACCGGGCGAAAAACCACGACCGGCACTGACCGGTAACGGAACAGACAAGGTAGCCACACCGGAAACCCCGGTAATGCCAACAGCATCACCCAAGCCGTGAAGTGCGCCACCGCCCTTGGGCAGAGCGAGTTCAGGAATCTGGACGGGAGAATGGGATTGCATGCGTAACTCCAACATCGTGTGCGCACCTGCCCGCAAAAAGCCCCAACACCTGAGTGCGGGGGCTTCAAGGCAGCAGACACGTTGCGCGAGAATTCAGAAAGTCAGCTGACGCCTGCGTCAGTTGCGTAAAGCCGAAGCAGCCTCAGCCGTCTTGAGCAGGCTCTGCACCGCTTTGGCAAACTCATCCCCGCCGTCACGTGCGGTATAACGAACCCGGATGATGATGTCAGTCAGTGAACTCAGCATCTGTTTCTGTTCATCGCAATCATGGTTGGGAAACCTCAGTTGCCAGGACGAGACAGCCCCAGTGCCTTCAAAGGGCAAGTAGCGCTCATCGCCAAAATTAAGCTGAAAGGCGCCGTTGTCATCCATGCCGGTGGATAGCGCAACTTGCTGACTGGCGCGCAGATTGCTCTGCACCAACGAGCTATCGCCGGTGGCTGTACCCATGAGATAAGCAACTGCAGCGTCATCAGCCTTGGTACTAAACATACTGCCGGTCTGCACCAACACCGCGCGCACATCCTGATAAGGGCCTACCAGCGCGGGCAACGTCACCGAAACCGCCGCAATCTGGCGCAAGTAGTGGCCGGGATAGCGCTGTGCAAAATGCTTTTCTGTAAAGTCAAAACTGAGCGTCCCTGTCTCGATCAGCGGTGCTTTCCAATCGCTGCGCCCTTGCCCCTCAAGTAGGGTCTTGAGTGAGACGGTATGCACAATCTCCAGCTTGCGTTCATTGCGCACCAGATACGCCTGATCGAGGCGCTGCAGGCTCAGCTTCAAGCCCTCGCCTGCCAGCAAACCGCGATAGCGATCATTCCAAGCACCGGGCTGGATAAAGCGCGGCCCATCGAAAATGCCTGTTTCGTATTGCCAAGCCGCTTCAGTCGCCAAACACAAACCCATCACACCGTCATACGCCTGGAAGTACAGCGCCGATAACTGCCCGGTCATCCATTGGTACAGCGCCGTACCTGAGAAGCGCGATGAAAGAAAATCGCGGGTCGCCTTTACATGAGCCTGCTGTTCCTTGAGTTGCGACAGCTGTTGTTGCTGAATTTTCTGCTGCTGGGCTTCCACAGCCAGCTGTTTATCAATCTGCTCAACATCCTTTTGGGCCTGATCACGCAGCAACGTCCACTCCGCCTGACGCCGACGGTACTGCTCCGAGCTTTCCATCACCGAGGCGCTTTGTGACACTGCCGATGCAGACATCTCAACACCCGCGCTGGCTGCATACAGGGCTGAGCCGTAATGCATTCCGCCATTGGCCAAACCAAACACATTCGGGGCAGAATCGGCTAGTCCTCCCGCCCAGCGCAGGGCAGTACTGGCCGCAGACATGATAATGGCAGCGCTATGCATGCGCAGGGCATCGGTTTCTAGGGCAGACTGCCCCTGGGTCACCAAAGGCGTGTAGTGATCCACCCGCAACTGGGCGGCCGCTTTGCTGACGGCCAGTGCCGCTTGACTGGCAACACTCAACTCAATGGATTCTTGCTGGATACCCAGGGTGAACTGCGTCAACAAGTTGTACTGCTGCTCCTGTTGCAGGGCTTCTAACTGCACACTGTCTTTACGCTCAAGAGCGCTATGCAAGGCATTGCCCAGTTGCATCAGCATCTCAGCCCCGGCATTCGCTTTGTTCATCATCACCGCAAATCGATAGTGCGGGACAGTCAACTTGCCCGCCGATGCCGGCCGACTTAAATCGCCACCGGCGCTGCGCGACGCTAACAGTGCGAGAGGCTCAATGGGCGCATCGAACAATGGCAACGACAACAATTGCCCATCGATATTCAAACCATGGCGCAGGTTGTACAGCCGCGTATCGAGTTGCGTCCAATACCGCTGCAACGCCGCGTTACGCGGTAAAGCAAAGATCCCCAGGTGCAGATGACTGCCCATCAGCTCCTTTGCGCGCGCCGCACTATCCGCGTTAAAAGCACGCTCTGTGGTTTGCGGCAGCCAACGCGGCGCAGTGCTTTCAAGTGGCTGTTGCCCCAATAGAGCTTGGGCCTGCTTGTACCATTGCTTAGCATCGGCCAAGCCATCGCGGGTTAATTCGCGGTAGCAGGCATCCCCTTGATCCATAAGATTTTTTACGTAGCTGAAAAAAACTGCTTTGCGATACAGCACCGGATCGGCCATTGCGCGGGTATTGGGGTCGGTCAAATTGTCGGAAACAAAGTTCGCCGCCCCGCCTATGTCGACCAAGGTATGTCCGGTCCATGGGTTGGCCGCGCAGGAAGGATCAAACAGGTAATGCAACCACCGAGCCGCCTCGTCAAACCGTTGCTCCTGGTTCAGTCGATGCGCCACCAAAAAAGGCATATGGAAAAAAAGCTCCCACAAATACAAGCTATTGGAGCCGTTAAAATCGAGCGTTGAGGTCATGGCCGAGCCGCTCTCACCCGGCGCAGCAACATGGGCGGCGGCCATTACGCCGTCAATACCGTTCTCGCCACGGCGTACCAGCTCTTTAGCGAATAACGTATTCAAACGGATAGGTTTACCGGTACTGACATGATTTAAGACCAGCGTTTGTATGAAACCTGCTTCTTCAACAATCGAATATACTGAGTTTGCGGTGGCTTTCAGGTAGTGCACATCTATATCTTGCTGCATTTCTACCTGCATCTGGCCAAACATACTCGGAATATAATACATAAACGAGTGAACAATTTTTTGATTTTCATCCTCACTGAGAAGCTCAACTGGAAACTTGTATTTGCCATCCTTAAAGTCTGCCGGATTTAAACTAAGCACGATCGGCGCACGTTTACAACCAGATAAAATCCGATATTCAGACCCACCCGGAAAAATTATAGAATTTCCACTCCCAAACGGCATGATAAAGATTGCATTATTCACAACCTCGAAGCTAGCATCCAGTTTAAAAGAGCCGTACAGGGCCAGATATCCATTTTTCCCTATACCCATAGGGGGCTGCGCTGTAAACGTGTAGCTCGTTGTCCGTGAATTATAAGGATGCTGCACGGCGGCGGGCGTATAAATATCAAGTAAATCTATTGGTGGTGGATCCGTGACAAGCGCGTTCAGTAACGCATCAAATGTTTGGCCAACCAGCAGGGTCTTATTTTCAGCGTAGACACCAATTCGCAGCAGTGCATTTTGCTCGGTGCTAATATCCTTAACCGCGATTAGTCGCGCAGGTAACACCTGAGTCACACCACTGTGCAGTTCCTGCGGCGCGCTCCAGCTATTATCGAAACGCTTAAAAGCTAATTTCACTGAGAGCTTATAGCTTACCGGCTTATTGGCTTCGCCTGGGTTTAACGTAGCCTCTTTTTGTTCCGTCGCCTCACACCAGATCACATATAAGCGGCCATTCATGCACATCGGCTGTACCGAGCCGCGCGTGGCGGTAGCCAAGCCATCAATTTTCTTCCACTCGCCCCAGGCATTGGGGTGAATTTCGCCATCGGCATACAAGTCCATATTCAATGAGCGCCAATAGTAACGGTCCGGCGCTTTTTTACTGCGGCCAATAAAGTAGATCACGTCTTTATCGCTTCTAACGCCATCCTGATAGCCGCTCACCACATCAAGATTACTGATCTCTTCGAACTGATTAAGATAATCCAGCACGGCTTCCTGCACGCCGTCATCGTTGATTCGGCCCTGATTTAAACGCATTTCTAAGCCCGTAAACAGTTCGCTCTTGTCGATACGCAGGGTCGGCTCCAAATAATTTTCTGGATAGGCACGCAACTGCTGATAACCCGCCCATAACGCATAACGACTGCTTTGCTGCTGCCAGGCCGTGACTTCGTCCGGGGTAGCGCTGAGTGCCGGCTCCAGTCCCTTCAGCGCGCGATTGAGGTATTGCTGAACACTGGCAATGGCTTCGCCCAATTCACTGGTCATGACATTGCTGTGGACCAGCGGATCAACCAGCAAGTAATCATAGATATCCTCGGCCGTGCGCACCGCAAGATTGTTAGCGATGTTGTTGCCAAGGTAATAACTGACCAACGCATCGCGTTTAGCGCAATTGATCGCATCCAAAAATAGTTGACTCATAGCGAAACTCCAAGCAACACAAAAAGCCGACGCAACCCAGGGGTAACGTCATCCGACATAGGTTTAAATTAATAATAGAAATATTAATCTGGACGCTGATACACGCTAAGGGTTATTGGCTCCGCCACTTGCTGCCATTTAGCATAACCACCCTCCACATTGGCATTTGAACGGAGCAGCAGCGTATACAGATCGACAAGAGTCTTTATCGGCAATTCGGTTGTTTCGGCAAACGTCTGCAACTTAATTAAAGCGCTGAGCTGCAGCGAGGTTGTTGGCAACTGTGCTGCTTTAGAATAAAAAACGTCTAGCTTAATTGAGAATAGTTGCGCCGCCGTTAGCAAATCACAGCCTTGCGCACTATTGGCCATCTTCAGGTAATTGAGTAACTGCGCTTCAGTTACGCTGGCGGCGTTCAATAATAAGGCGTATTGGCGCATTGCATACAGGGCGGACAATGAAAGTTTAGTATCTGTGCAACCAAACCATTGTGGGTTGTTCATCCAAGCTTCAATACCTGCGGTGCTCAACCCACTAAAGGCCAATGCGCTGGCATAGCGAACCAGGTCATAGGTAAAGATGGTTGCGCAGTCTATCGCCGGCTGCTGTTTATCGGACGCTGCAGTCATAAAGCGTTGACCCAAGGTGACAAGTTTATTAGTTGTCTGGCCTACGGCGGTTAATAAATAAACGGCTTGCTCCGGTGGCACCGCACAATACTGAGCCACCGCTTGTATGACCGCATTGTCCAGGGCCGGCGGGTCGGGAAACTGCACCGCCAAAGTGGCGAGTTGTTCCAGCAGTTGCGTCACAGGCTCATCTGAATCCAGCACAGCAATTTCAGTAGACAAGATCGGTTGCAATGCAGCGACCGTCAACGACTGTTGCCGCAGCCACACCACCACAGCATTCAACCGGCGGATGTTATCCATCGTCTGTTCGCAGGTAGATGAATGAGCCAGCAGCTTGATGCCAAGCCAATCGCCCAGCAGCAGCAGCTCTTGTGGCTTTAGCCGAAAAAGGCGCGACAGCGCGGTAAATGAGTAGAGTGTTGAGCAGTAACCCAGACCACTTGGCGAAGAATTATCACCATTGGCATCAAGGGTTGCAGCTAATAGGTCAAGGGTTGCGGCATTCACACCCATACCAGCACACAACTGACGGCGGGTTGTTTCAGCACAGTTCGTTAATTGTTCAGCGCTGGCCGGTAACTGATTGAAATCCAGCGGCTGCGCAAATTTACCCGGCTGGTTAAAAACACGGTCAAACAACGAAGGGCTAGCCAGCGTACCAACTACAGGCATCGAGCTGCTCAGCAAAACAGTCAAAATTTCCACTGATACTGCGTACTGGCGATTCAAGTAACCGAACAGACCCAATACGTTAAGTGGCATGCCCCGAGCATTCTTAGAGTTTTTACATGCCTCAATTAATCCATCCAACTGAGAAAATGGCACATCCACCAAGCGCTGCAGGCGAATCATCTGCAGCATGCGTAATACTTGTGGTTGAGTACAGCGTAAAAAATCTTGGCCGTCTGCGCCTTTCTCCAACTGCACGGCTGTTTCAGTGCCGGTAATGTAATGTGCACCGCCCAGTACCGCAGCGCCCTCAGCGTTCAGTGAAGAAAACGCGTCACTACAAATCAACTCTTCTACATTCAGCTTGCTCAAGCCAGTGGCCGTGCAAAAAACCGTCAGTGCAACAGCGCCCTTTACAGGCATCAGCCGGGGGTCAATAAAATTCGTGCTCTCACTTGAGCGCGCAAACCACAATGCATATTCTGACGGGCTACACGCTAAATACTCACGCATATATTCCGAGCTATACGGAGTGAATGGCGACAACTCACTTAGCAAATCCTGCACGTGAGCAAAAACCTCGCCCGGACTGGTGTGTTTTTCCTCAAGCGCACGTTTAATCTGGACATAGGGCAAATGAAAAGGCAGTGATAATGGATAGTAGGTGGTTGCCAGTTTTTTATAGAGCGCGGCTTCGTCGGCTAGTGAGCTGTGACAAATAACGGATTTTTCCAGTAACGGATTAATAAGCGCCAGAGCTTGGATTGACGTATGCAATTGATCGTCACTCAGCTCGATGCCCAGTAAATCAGTGCGCCGTTTTGTCAATGAGAGTTCGGCCAGCTTTAGTGGCGCCGGGCTGGGGGCTAGGGTTTCGAACTGCCGCACTTTTCGATACAACGACACTAAATAAGCGGCGGGAGAGTCCCAGGCCTCAATTTGACCGGGGGCACATAGGGATTCCCCAGACTCCTTAAACAGCGATTGAAATGATAATGCGACAGGTGTACTGCCCGCCAGCGCGCGTGCCGCGATTTCTGGCGAGGCGGCGTGGCGACGGTGAATGGTATCCAGCAAAGACTGGTGTTCATGCTGGGCTACCAGTCGCCGCGCGGCACCATAGATATCCCGTGCCCAGCCTTCCAGGGCTGCGCCGTAGATGATCAAAAAGCGATCCTCCTCATACTGCGCAATCATAAATATTGATGTCAACTGAGCTATTTGGAGTCGCGCCGTCATCGCCCTTTTCGCATCGACTGTCGTGAGTGAGAGCTGCTTAAATAGCCCAAAAAACTGATCAAAGTCTGACGACTCTCCCCGGGAAGAACAAACTTCTGGCATGCCACTGTTACTCATCAATTGATCCTTTAATAAAGACGGGCGTAATTTAGTTACAAAACCTCAAGTACTTATTGAATTATTTACTGCCCACTCAACTTTGCCCGGAGCATGTGAATGCCCGCAAACATAAGCCCTGAGCAGCAGATGGCAGCGCATTAAAACAAGCACTTAAAATAGCCTATCAGGATCTTTCAACTTAGACTTGATATATACCGTATCTATTCGTGTCCGAGCTTTTAGTGCCAAGCCCCACCCTGCGCTCGAGGCAAACTTGCCAGGCCATTGATAGCCAATGGCCACTCCAGCGCTAAAACCTATATTGCGGTGTTAACCGGCGTCAGGTATTAACGGCATGCAAATATGCCTTACTTGAGGATCAGGGGAGACTTTTGGTTATTTACAGAATCACTGCAGCCTTACACATGGATCACAAGTATTCACACGCACCCTGTACTGATTTGTTTAATTACAACAGTTCCTGCAATTTTGTCGTGCCAACCCTGCTTACGCTTGTCGAAGGCAACCCAAATAAAGCCAAGACCAAGTGGGAGCGATGATATGAAGTATGCAAAATAACGCACGATTAATTGGGCCGTGCTTGCACGTTCACCTGTAGCAGCATCAACTACTTTTGCAGTAATTGCCATTTTCCCTGGTGTAGCTTGCTTAAGCACCCAGAACGCAATTACTGCAATCGCAGGAAACACCCACGTTATAATGAAATCTGCTGGGCCAGCGATTAAGTCTTTAGCTTCACCGTCGAAGTGACCCCATCCGTATATAGATATGAGAAGCGGGGAAGTGACTAGCGCTGCAAGTAGTCCGTCGATAATTGTGGCTCCTACTCTAACCCAGAACCCAGCATATTTGATTTCTTGATCTTGCATTTTTGGCATCTCCTCGTGTCTTGTTGATAGGGCCTAACAGTAAGCTTCAGGGGTCACAGCATGGGCCCCAGAGAGTCCAGCGAATGATTGCTGTGTATTAGGCAGACGCCCCCACTGTGACCATGGGTGTTTGAGCGTTTGTTTCTTGAGCTTCGAGGAATGCGCGGCGAAAATTAAGAGGGCTGGATATGCCCGGCACGGGTGCTTGAGGATTACCCGCGCCAGATACAATAACTGAACCAAAGTTGAAGATACGCCCAAGAATGCCTTGATTCACTTGAATACTTTCGATTTTTTGCAGGTTGATTTCAATGGTTGTACGACTGATCAAGCCAAACTTGGCAATAACGCGCTTATTGGTAATGGCAAGCTCGGTAGTGAAGTATTTTATCGCGGCATCAATCCAGAACAACAGTCCGAGACCAAAAAGCCCTAGAAAAATAAAACCCAGGATTATCCGCGGCAGTAACGACCAAATACTGGTCTTACCTTGATAAATTACATGTTCGCCTTTTGCAAGTGCACTGTCGACGTAGCTGCCCATGTCTGACTCCTGAGTGGTTGGGTGGGTTGATAAGGCCTAACCTAGAGCTACACGGCGCCGCGTCCAAGCAGCGAAGGGCGCGCAGTTGAGCACCGGGTTAGGCATGCTGGCAATCGCAAAGGTGGCGTTACGCACTGCTAGCGGTTGGAGGGATGCGTAGGATTGAAACAATAAGACCTCGCTGTTCGCCATTCACCAAGGCAATTTCGCTTAAATAACCTGCCTGCTCAAAACCTAGTTGCTGGTTGATTCGCGCGGTTGCTGCGTTGTGATCGAAGTGGATGCTTACCAGAGAAGTGACTCCCAGGCGGGGACAGTGTTCAATCATTCTTTGTTTAAGGAACGTGCCAATGCCCTGCTTGTGAAATGCGGATGCGATGTAGAGGCTAACCTCCGCCGTCGCATCATATGCAGCCCCCCCCTTTATGGAAAGATCTCAGCCCGAACCAGGCAACTATCTGTGCGTTGATTTCTGCAACCCACAATGGGCGTTTTTCCGGATTATGTTTGCCATACCAATCGATCCACTCAGAAACGGAAATTGCTTTGCTATCGACGGTTGACCACGCCCCAGCTATCGATTGATTGTAAATATCTACAAGCTCAGGTAAATCAACCTCGCGACTGTCGCGCACCAAAATATCCATTGAATATCCTTGAATGCAGCCTAGCGCTTAGGTTCAGGCACGGCTATACCTCGAGCCCGATTGGGCAGCGAACGATTGGCTTGCTGGGTAAGCAAGCACCCATAGCAGGAGGTAAAATTTTAAATTTTCGCACGCGCTCAGGGAATTTTGCCCATTTTGCTGCTGACGCCATATAAATTGCCATTTCGGCAGAACGTTTATGATCGCCAATTATTGGCGGAGGCACTACTGAATAAAAGTTACCAAACGTTATATCTGCACCTACCGCAGGCAGCGCAAATGTAAAGATTATAGCTTGGCCAGAATCACCCACCGGTAAAAATGCACCAGGCGAACTTTTTGTGAATTTAAACTTTCTGTTGGCGCACATAATCCATACCACTGACCAAAGCCCATACACGCCTGGCATTGCTTGCAGTAGCACAACACCGAATTCATAGCCCCCTTCGAAATGCAGCAATGTATCGCTGCGCAGCGGCAACTAGCGGTATATTGCCTCATGCTTATACAGCCACTGTAAATTTATATCTAACAGCAACAGCAAGTTTATTTAGACCCTTAATGGCCGTAGCTGGCTGCCGAGCGGCATATCAATTACTTAACACGCTAACAATTAGAAATAACCAGTAGTAGAAAAATCTATTGGCCAGTCAAGGTGGCCGGGGAAATAAAACCTCCAGCCTGAAGCGCTCAAGGGTTCTATCAAATGCCTCAAGCAGCGCGGCGCCAAACAAAGTGCTTGAATCGCGTCAACCCCATGCGCGTATGTGCTCAAGCCAAGCCCCCATACCTTCACCTGGCAACGATAAGCGCCGCCTAGCGATTTAGGGTCTGGCGCTGGCATCCCAACGGTGATGGTTATAACAACCTGCCGCCCATCAGGATGTTTGGCCACATACATACTGCTCAGCATAGTGTTAGCACTCGGGTGCAGCCCCTTGTTTTTAAGAACATTGAAAAAAGCTGGAAGTTTGCATATCCGGCCAACAGCCTTGGCTTGGCGGTGTCGCTCAACTCAGCTCAGAGCGCCTAATTTATTATACTCAGATAGCAACCTCCCACACGACCGTAATATTGCCACTGTAGCGACGGGCGATATTTTCGCCATCATTAAGCATGCTGCTCACTTGATCCTCAGCCATTTCGAAATGCAAGGTCCCGTTACGCGCAGCTGTATAGCTCGAGGGTATGAATACGCTATCGCCCATATTGGAACTCAACGCAGAGCGATGTACGGCTTGACCATTAGCGCTGATGCCCACCGGTAAACTGACCAAGGTTTTGACTGTCACTTTTTTTGTGCTATCGCGCGCGCTCTGCAGGGCGCAGTTATTATTAGTGCCCGGATACTGACACTTCAGGCGCATCTTAAAGTTAGAATTGGTAGAGAGGCTGAAGGTGCTGTCGGCGCTCAAAAGCGTGGGTGCACGGTTACTGAACAACCAGCTTTGCCAACCGCCTTTGGGCTGTAAGGCCACACGGGTGCCGGTGAGCGGCTCGACCTTAAGTTGGTGTTCGACGGTGAGTACTATATTAAAAATCACGGTCTGACTATATGACTTCTTTTCCCCAATATATATATCATCAGCGGGATTCGGGCCTACATTGAACTTAACAACGCCGTTGTAGCGGCCAGCCTTTATGCCGGCCGTTTCCAGCACAACAAATCGGGTTCCTAAATACATTTCAGACATAGACCAAATACTAATAACGGCGCCTGGCTTAGCTTCAGCTACCGAAGTGCTGCAACCTGGTTGACTAAACGTATATAGCTCTCTAACATCACCCCACTTGAGAGAAGCGGCTTTTGATTTGCACGTGGGGGATCGAAAAATATTGTAGCTGTAAAATGTTTCTTTTACAAAATTGTGAAGGTGTCCGAAATAAAAACGGCCACCCACATCGGTAATATCCAAAGTCAAATGAAAACTATCACCATTTTCATTTCTCATTTCAATATCGCGCCTAGGGTTTTGCATCATAAAATATGGTAAGCTAAGCGTTTCATTCAAGCTAATTGGTGGAGACTGCAGAATACTCGTCGACCCTCCTCCTCCAATCTTAAATACATAATTTTCTTTTCTATTCTGGCAATCACCTGCCACCGCATTTTCACAAGTACCGTCGTGCTCTATTTTAATAGCATTCCCGCCGACATTGTTTTTAGTGCTAGTAATATTTCCGGAAACATTAATAGTAGTAGTGGCGTACTTAGCGTTTCCCGAAGAGGCGTAAACACAACTCAAAAGCGCGACCAAAATAGCTTGCAGTCGTTTCATACGGAGATTTGACTTATTGGCTCGGTAGAAAGCCTCACATTCTCGTGCGCCCAGCTGTGAAACATGACCCCATAAAAGCCTAACGGGATTTAACTGTGTTATACGATTTAGCATAGGTATTTCCTTAGCCACACTGCAGCTGAATTTACTGACTCACTAGAGAGTGGACGCTTCAAATATCAACTCGACACTGCCCAGGTACTTGCCTGGGCTATATCCTTTTGCCGGCTGTACAGCGGTAATATATAATGGCAACTGAACTTGGGTATTGGCACTGGCAACGACCTGCTGAGAAGTTGTGCTCAGCAGAACATTGTTAAGCCTCACCTGCAGGGCAATCTCCCCAGGATGATCAAATCCGCGCTGTAAAACAGCAGCCTTGACCAGCCTGGCGCTAAAGCCGCCGCTACTGTTGAGCACGTTAAAGCGAGTGAGAAATGGCTTGAAGCTCTTACTGCGGAAATCCCATTGCAGATGCTGCAGCTGAATAAGCACCGCCGGATTAACGGGGAGCACATAGAGTTTAGCGACTGGAATATCAACGTAGACCTCGTACGAGACCTCCTCGACTGCCAGAGCCCTACCGGCCATTAACAGCGCCAAGCAGGTGATGAAAAGTTGCATAATTTTGCGCATGACGGGCCACCTTGGGGCGGGTTGCGGTGCTTAGTGCACTTGGATGGCCTTGGTGCTGGCGCCTTCAATCAGCTTGAAGCTGTATCGGTGCCCGGGCTGCTTGCTGAAGCTGTAGCTCTGGCCGGGGCGCACATGGGTTTTGCTCGGTGCCAGGCAATCGCTGTCCTTGGGGCAGTCGGTGAATTCATCGATCATCACCAGCGCATTGCCCGCATTGCGCACTTGATACTCTTGTGCGCGGTCGTCGAGACGGGTGTCGTAGCGGCTGTCTTTAGGGTGCACGACGAACACGGCGCCAAAACCGGTCATCACGTTGAGACCAGCACTGAGTGTCTCTTTGTAGTCCTGGCGATCGTCGTCGCTAATGGCAAATTGGTCCTCTTTCTCGGGGACTACGGGTAGAAAGCGCAAGCGGAAATAGCGTTCCTGGCTGCGCTCGCCCATAAACACCAAGCGGGTGCTCTGGGAGCCGCTACTGGGGATGATCATGCGTGCCGGGCTGGCGATCAGGCCGTTGCGGGTGACGCTGCTGGCGTCGAGAGCGAGGGGCACTTCCTTGCTGCTGCCGTCGGCGGCATAGACAATCTCCTCGATTTCGACCTTGACGTACGCAGTGGCATCGCCGGTGTTGTAGATTCGCTTGAGCTGCACGCTCTTGTCGGGGGCGAGGTAGTCGTAGAATGAGCCAATATGAATTTGCGGCCCTGCCTGGGCGAGTAAAGGCAAGGTGGCGAGTAGGGCGATGTGCAAGAGGCGTTTCATGGCTTTACCTTTGTCGGAGTAGTTGCGCAGCCCGCTGTGCGGCTGCACCTGCTAAGTGTAGTGGCTGGGAGCCGTGTAGCTCTTCGATGCCGACTGTTATTTTGCGCTGACGAGGTCATTGGGCACGCAGAGCAGATCGCCAACCATCAATACATCGTCTTCCTGGCGATATTTGTCCAGGTCCAGGCGGAATTGACAGCGAAGTTGGTTGTTGTAGCTGACGTCTAGGGTCGGTGCGCTGGCGCGCATTTCCAGGGAGAAGAAGCCGTCCACTTCGCTCATGCCGCGGCTGGCATGGTTGATGATGTGGTGCCCCTTGAGCGGTTCGCCTTGCGGGTTAAGTAGGCGACCCAGCACGGTGACGGTTTTCATGACCAGGATGCGCTGATAGGCCACCCCCCCTTTGTTCAGGTGATAGCTAGCTTGCTTAGGCTCGACGGCGCCGGCTGCCTCCGCCGAGTGATCGGCCAGCTCGAAGCTGATGTGGCCTGGCTTGTAGGCCGCGACAGGGATGAAGTTGCGCCCCGGGTGCAAGGTGGCGCCAAGGCCGCTGAGGTCGTCGGCGCGCAGGACAATCTGCTCGAGGTCGGATTCCACATCAATAATCATTCCCGCAGCGCTATATGAATCGGCCTGGCTGCTGAGCACCACTTTACCGGCGCCGATGGCCAGGCTGCTGTCCAGGTTCAGGCCGCCGCTGAGCTGCCCTTGGTAGCTGGAACGTTGCAGGTAACCGGTGCCACTGAGGTGCTTGCCGGCAAAAACAGTTTGTCCGTTCAGGCCGGTGCCATAGCTGTCTTGGCTAGCGCCTAGGGAGACGCTCTGCAGAAAAAAATCTTCAAAACGGCGCGAATAGTTGAGCGAGGTGTTTGTTTCCGAGCCGCCATCGCGGGCACTGCGCTTGCCAATGGTGCCATACAGACTTTGCCTTGGGCCGCCAAGAGCCAAGCTCAGGCTCAGGTCAATGCCGCGATCACGCTCGTTTGCCGTGCCGCTGCCTGGGCGGTCGAACAAAGCAACGCCCCAGTTGGCGTCGCTGCCGAATAATTGGCCGCGCCGTGACCAGCTCAAATCCAGGCTGGTGCCATTGCTTGGCCCTTGGCTATGGGTGATGCGCCCACTCAGGTTGGTGCTGTCGCTCAAGCGGTAGTTGACGGAGACGCCGGTGTTGCTGGTTTGGCCGTTGTAGCTGGAGGTTGAACGCACGCGGTCGCCGTTAGCGAGTTGTTGATAGGCGTTGCGCGTGTCCAGCCAGCTCCGGCTATGGCTAAGCCCAAGGCTGACATACTCGAAGTTGATATTGTTATACAAATCCAGGCCGCTGCCCTGGCCAGGTGTATGGGACAGGTTGGCGTAAAAGCTGCTCTTGTCGCCGACCATCCAGTCGGCCGAGGTACCGTATTGGATCTTATCCTGCACTTGACGCACAGAAAGCCCAGTAACCAACCGCGGGTGCATCAGGTAGTTGACTACCGCACCGGCGCTCAGGCTGCGCTCGCGTTGCGCCTGCCAATTACTCAGCAGTTCGGTTTCCTGGCCGGCATACAGGTTATAACGCCAGCGCTCGTCCGGATTGCGCCAATTATTGGGCTTGTAGACCAGCTCCTGAGTCGTTGAGATCACCTGGCCATCCTCAACCAGACGCACTTCCACATCGTAGATGCCGCCGGGCAGGCGGCGAGTGTCGAGCGTCTGCAGGCCCGGGGCTACGGCCTGGGTGCTGATCAGCACACCATTGCGGTAAATCTCGACGGCGGCTTGGCGATTGGCAGTGACGTAGATCGGGTAGACGCTAGGCTGTGGGCTGTCGATGGCTAGGCTGTCGGAGCTGCCGTACATAACTCCGGCCAGGCTGCCAGCGCTGCGCCCAAGTGTGCGTGCTTGGCGACTCAGGCCCTGGCTATCAGGCATGAAGTAGCCCACCCGGACAAAGCGGCCGCTGAGTTCGCGCTGACTATACAGCTCTCGCAGGTTGTGCAGGAGCCCGCTGTCTGCGCTGCTGGCACGTGACAGGAGCAGGCTGGCACTCTGTGTCCAATTGCCTAGGCTACTGATGCTGCTCAGTATGCTGCTGCCACTGAGTGACTGACCCTGGCCGCCGAAGAGGCTCAAACTATTGTTCAGCAGCAGGCCATGGCTGCCGTCTACAGGCAGATCCATATAGCGTGACTCGTCCGCCGTACGCTCGGCCGTTTCGGTAATAATGGAGAGCGTCGAAGTCTCCAAGTTGTAATGTACCGCCAACAGTTGGGACGGGCAGTTGCGCTCACAGATACCCAGTGGCACACCCAGGCGCAGGAAGTCTGCCCAGCGCTGGCGCTCATTAGCGGGCAGGTCACTGCCTGAACTGTCGGTCAACTCCAGCAGGGTGACACGCTCATCGATAGTCACGCTGAGCAAAGCTTCGCTGAGCAGTTGGTTATTAAGTAGAATTTTTGCCGCGAGGGGCGCATTAAAAAAATATTCAGAGAACTCAGCAGGCATACCGCGCGCTTGCTCCAGCAGGCTGCTTGACGCCTGAAGCGGCGCTGCGAATAGCTTGCAAGAAAGTACCAAGCTTAACGATAGTGCGGACATGATGCATAAGCGTATGTACATAATATTTTCTATAAAATAGCAACAATACATCTTCCAAAAAATAAAATGGGAGATTAATACCATCCCTGGAATTAATCTCCCTTAACCATAGGCGCATCACACACAAAAAATCTTATAATAAGATTGCCAAATTTATTACTGCTGATTTATATGCATGCGACTGCCATGATCAATATTTATGCTGCAGCATCGAAGACCACGGAAACGAAGCCAGTATAGGTGCCTACTTGAGAAACGAATTCATCTGTAGTTTGAATTTTAAGAGCCATTTTAGCTACAGCACTAGCCGTACCTTTCGACACCTCTTGTGCCGCGGCAGCGTCCAATGCAACGCCATTAAACAAAACTGTAAGTGGGATCGTTTTACCACCATTAGCTTCTAAAACAGCTGGCTGATTCAGCTTGGCTTTTACAATATTTGTACTTTTTACATCAAAGATAATATTTAATGGGGCTAAACGACCACCATCGGAACCTGAAACCGGTGTATACTTCATGGTCTGAGTTTGCGTCGTCATATTACTATCAGACGGCACAACCGCAAATTCTTGACTCGGAACTGTAGCTTCGATGCTAATACTATAATCTACCGCCGCGGCCGAGATACTCACGAAGCCAAGCGCAGTAGCAGCTGCAGCCAACATTGTTTTTTTAAACATACTCATACCTATAGTTTATCTATGTGTCGTTAATAATTTCACCTGCCTTGGCAAGTAAGAACATTGCATCGGCTTAACCCGAGGCCTAACTAAGTTCTCCACCCACCATGATGGGGCGACCTAAAAATACCAAATCAAAAGCTGTGAATTCACACTAATTAACGGGGTTTGAGCGCACTTGAGCGCCTTTGGTGCTTATCGCATTTATTGCAGGGTGGACTGCTGCAGCGCTCAAATGCCAAGCGCAGCAGGCAAAGTGCCGGCAGTGGACTAAAGTTTGTAAATTTGCAGTTTTCTTGGCTTTTAGTACCCGAACTGAAATTTTCATTCATAGTTAGCACCCTATTTCAGCGTACATCAGGATTCTATCCATGAAATGTGTGTCGCCTCTTTCCGACACCGACCTCCAGGTCTTGAGCGATGCCTACATACAGGGCGAAAAGCCGGCCTTGCGTCGTCGCGCGCATGCCATCTTGCTCAGTAACAAGGGTTACACCATCAACCAGATCAGCGACATTCTCGCCGTCAGGCGAGGGGCCGTATCGATCTGGCTGAAGGCATGGAAGACCGATGGTTTGAATGGTCTCACGGCCAAGTCTCAGTCCGGACGACCGGCGATCTACGATGAGCAAGACCGTGAGCTCCTGAAAGCTCTGGTGGCGCAGACGGTAATCCCCTCCATTACAGACGCACCTCTCCTGCAATCAGTAATTTTTTTCGCACCATCCACAGGTTCGATAGCGCAAACAGCGTTACCTGCTG
>NZ_JBITTY010000008.1:0-18241 GCF_044542155.1 Pseudomonas sp. NPDC079086
AGCATCAGCGAAGGAGATCTGTTTCATCGGGGAGCTCGAAAAACTGGGTGGATATATTTGACCAGAATCTGGAAGTCTTTTTCAGAGTTTCCTTAAGAATCTACGAAACCCGGATCGCGCACTCATGGCAACTACCGCCCGGAACCCTCATTAACTCAGCAATGATGCGGTCATTTCTGACGACCTCAACGACTCTCATGTTGTTGATATTTCCCTACAATTCTTATCCATAGACAACCATTCTCAGAGGAAAATTAAAAAGATGTGTTGGCAATTTTGCGGGGTTACGACTCTTGCATGTCAGCTGTATTGACTCAGGACTGGTTGCAAAATTGAACTGTGGTCGCGCCTCACCCAGATGATGCCACTAAATAATCGGTTGACGAAATTACCGATCTAACTGTGGGAGTAGAAGCATGATAGATAGATCCTTATAATTCTGGCTGTTCCTAGTGCTTTTAACCGCGCCCAACACCGAATTTACCGGGGAGCGCAACGAGTCCGCGTGTAATGTCTAGCAAGGCCTCCTCAGCCGATTAATGAGGTGTTATTCGTGCACCTAGATGCGCTATACTCATGTTAATTGCCATCTTTTCTAGAACTGGAAGTGATATCACAAGCGTAATAGTTCCGCCTTCCACTTTGCAGCGACAAGAATCCGTCTTCATGTGCTGAGGGACGCCTTCAAGATTCGTGTCCGGTAGCTTTTTTATCAATGTATTCTTCATCTCATGCTCAAGCGGAATGACCATGAGGAGGCCTTGTCCCTCGCGCCCTCCCAGCTGATTTATGGTCTGTCGTCGAAAAAGATAAGGACGGTCGAAAGTGAACCACTTAGATGTATAGCCGCCGCCACCTACAAATAGGTATCGCATCAAACTTGCATCCATTTTTTTAGATATTGGTGGTGCAACACGACTCCATTCCGCGGCCTTTTCTTTTGACATAAGTCGAAACAAATATTGTGCGGCAAGAATCTTAGCCCGGCCCAAATCATACACTCTTTTAAACTCGGGAACTTTCTCGGGATAACTCTTTAGTAAAATTTTGATGGCTTCTTCGCGGTAACTCATGGATTCTACATTTCTGTTGTGTGTGAAAGTAATCTTGCGGCACACACACATTTGCCGCCCTCTTAGATAACCGAGGACTCAGGAGTTACGTATTAATTTTGCACTTTTACATTTAAAGCTGGGCTGAGTATGGGTAATGGCAGCTAAGCCGATACCACCGCACCACCCGCCTTCGTTCTGAACATAGTATTGACGAAAGCGAACGCTTGAAATCACATGTATCGTAATTATAACGCCTAATAAAGGTCGTTTCTCAACTGCAATACAAAGACCCCATAAAACCTGTCAAACACCGACCGCATGCACAAAATTCAAAAATGTTATTTCTAACGTCCAGCGTGGGGCATAAAACTGGTGGGCTTACTCTGCGTTCCCCGCAAAGGCCGCCTTGCTGAATGAGAGAGCCTCTAATAATAGGTGGCCAACCCATCCGGGGCAATTCAAGAGGAACATAAACAATATCTAAAAGCAATACTATGCGACCAAATATTTTATGGGCTTGCACTATAAAACCACCACCCCACCGGACCAGCATCTGCCCCCAAGAACGCTAAAAATTCCCGGCCGGGTAGCCCGACACACCGAGAATCAGAAATAATTTATAATAACTGCTCACTCAGATCGATAAAAACACTCAAAGCTGACCTTGGGTCTGCGATTAGTTTTGCGGCAAAAATAATCATCATTTTATTTTTCAATACATTTAAGCCGATATCGCGCCGCACTTTTTCCGAAAACCAAAAGCTGCTCATTTTCTTTGAACAGCCACTTTGTTTTTAATCATAAAAAACGCCTATTTTCAATAGCTGCAACTCTGAGGAATTGCTCAGCTGCTTAAAGCTGTGAAAGTTATATACTGGGGCAACGAAACTCATTGAGCGTGTGGTCACCAAACGGACGTTCAATACTATCGTTATGTATCTGTATCACCACCTTGTAACCCTCGAAATTCAGGGTCAGCCACTGCGAGTCGCTGGTTGGTCCGCTGTTCAATATTCCCTGGTCAAGCAACCTGAACCACGCCCACGGACCATGCTCAGACAGTTGCAAGGTGCGCCCGTCAAACAGGGTTACTTCAGCCTTGAGTCGCGACCCCAAGGCCTGACTCGGCCACGTGAACAAACTCGGCAAAATGGGCCCATGTGAGTAATTCAGTTGGCGGTCATCTAGGGTCAAGCTGAAGGAGGCGATCTCTTCGTCCATGGTCACTGGACTGAGTTCAAAATCAATCCGTGCCTGGCTGCTGCCTGCGGGGAAAAATACTTTGCTGATACGCTCTGCACGATGAAATTGCATCAATGCCACAGGATCTATACCGGCTCCAGCAAACTGCGTATCAGCAGAGCTGAGTAAGGCATTGACTCCCTCCAGCCGAGCCCGGGAAAAACTTTGTAATAGCCCGTCTGGGGCCAGTAGCTGATTGAAATCCTGCAGGGGTACGTCAGCGCTCGCTTGGCGATCAAAAGGATAGCTATGCCCAACAACCCGCTGACAGTAAGGCCCCAGACTTTTCGCCCACTCATTGCTGAGCGTCGTGGACCAGTTCTCACGGGCCCAGCCGCTACCTGCTTCCACAATGTCGTTAAACAACGGTCTGAGCAACTGCGGTAACTTGCCCGTCAACCGCCGCAAGTTATCGAGGGCATTAATGTCAGGAGTCGACAATTGTGAGGCTGTGGCCGCTTCGCGGGCCAGCAAATAAGTCCCGGTGGAGGCCAGCGCTTCACGTAATTGCTCCAATGGGCTGGGCCGCCCGTTAACCCCCTCAGCCAACTGATGAAACGAAGCGAAATGCTGTGTCACCGGGTTTTGTTCCAGTTCGCGCTCGGGCATCTTGGCGTCGCTAATACCCAGGCGTAGCGTCAGCGTAGATAGGCGCTCAAACACGCGGTTAATCATGCCTTCGTTATGGGTGCCGCCACCCAGCCGTGTTTCGCGATTGATCACCTGAAGTAACTTGCTCAGGATAGCGCCGTCTTGAGATAAGAGCTCAAGACGGCGAGGTAGTTGTTCTGGGGTATTGAGGCCTGCAAACTTTAGATCAGCAATGAAATGCTCCCAGCTCTGAATGTAATCACTCAGATACAGGCTGAGTATTTCGTCACACACATGGCCAAAGTCTTGCTGGCGGTTTAAGCCCATGCCCATGTCAACGCGCAGTGCCTTGGTAACAAATGGCGTCAGTCGCTTGCTGAACGCTTTGTAGCCCTCTTTTGTATAGAGCCATGGCACATCTACAGGCTTACCTCCTCGCGACTGAATAAGCAGCAGGCCCTCTGCTCCCGTTACGCTGGCGACGCTTACGTCCTTGTGTGTTGAGCTTTGTAACGATGCCAATAGCTGCCGGTATACACGCCGCGATAACGACTCACGGGCGATTTGCTCATGCGCCATTTCTACCAAAGCTTCATTGACCGGCAATACCGGTGCAGCCGTTACCTGGTGCAAAAGTCGCTGCAAATTGGCGCCCAACGACTCAAGCTGTGCGCCGCTTAGTTGCTGACGCATTCTCGGTTCCAGCAAGGTCCAGAGTCGGTCTTCGACAAAATCAAGATCAAGACTGATCTGCCTACCGAGCATTAGATACAGCCGAAAACTATCGTAGATGTCGGCCTTGGGATCGCTCAGCAATGTCGTCATCCCGGCTGTGACAAGGGGCGTAAAGGCCTCCTGCAACGACTGTTCGTATAAGTCCTGAACCTGCCTCACCAGCCGCTGGTACTGATACAAGCCCAAGCTCGGTTGCAGCCAGTTATCCTCGGGAACCTTAACCATGCTAGCCAGAATATTGAGCCGTTCGAGCCCCTCCTGACTTGAGGCCTGCGGTAGGTTCTTCAGCACATTTTGCTGCTGCGCTAGGTAATCGAGCACCCGTGTGTGATGACGATAGTTGTTGATCAATAACAGACTTACAAGGACCACAATCACCATTAACCCATAGCGCGAGTACGAGCGTAACCAAACCCCTAGGTACTTAATGGGTGTGCGCCATACACCATGTCGCTCGCACTGCTGCAAGGTCCTCAACAACAGCGCTGAGCTTGAAATTAATGCCTGATCCTCCGCCAATGCACTGCCACTGAAGCGCAACGACTGCAAACGCGCCTGATCATGAAAGACCGTTTGGAAAAATACCTGCACGTGCCCACTGAACTGACGCCACATGGGTACAAACCCATATAACTGGGTACGCAACAAGGTTGAGGGCTCCATTTGCAAGCGTTCGAATAAGCTGTCATCAAGACGCGCAAGGCGCTTGTTCATGTGTTCGGCTAGGTGCTTAAGGTTGCTTTGATTGGCGCACAGGGGGAAATCCACGGCCAAGTCACGCTCCTCGGCCGGCAATCCCGAGATCGACGCGGTATAACCCGGCAGGCTCGCGCAGTGGGTTACTATTGTTTGAACAGGTAAACCTTTACCTATGGCGCGAGCGAGTTCTTCCAGACGCTCCCTCAAGCTCAATGCCTGCAAGTCCTGATCTTCGCTGCCGGACCTTAACTTCTCGGCGTTGACTACCAACACCCCCCCGACTAAGCCAGATGGGCCGCCTTGTACATTTTTAAGCTCCTCAAGCAGGTATTGCCAAAGGCGCGACTCATCAGGCTCGTACTGTGACAGCAGGCAACCACTCACAGTTAGTACGCTGTAACGCCCAACCCGATCGATACGTAGGCTTTCCTTAGATTGGGTTTCTAAGGCCGACGGCTGTGCAAGGCCAACCTTGTTATGTTCTTCAGCCAGCGGCCAATTGAACAGTAAATAAGTCGGCCGACCGCCCTCGGCCTGCACTTGTAGGCGCCACTGTTTCATCTGCTCGCGCAAACGCAGCTCAGAGGCTGATGGGGAAAACAAGACTTCAAGTTCGGCCTTAGCTTCGAGAACCTTGCGTTTGGTAAGCACAGCAGAATTACGCCAACTCCGGCAGAACCAGATTAGCGCCCCGAGGTATACCGGCAATAGGACACTCAACTGTTGCCATGTCTGTGCGAGCAATGAACTACCGTCGATGGATAGACGAGAGCCAAGGTCGCGAACCAATACCGTCGCCCAATACAAGGTCAACAGTATCAGAGCGACCCTTAACAGCAGTTTAAAAAAAACCCAAAACATCAATTATCTTCGCAAGAGAAAGGAAAGAACGATGCACAGCTCAAGTGCTCGTCGGACGGGCATAAACCAATATTTCCACCCGCCGATTACGCGCTCGATGATCGGCACTGTCGTTGGGGAACAAGGGTTCTGAAGCGCCACGGCCCTCGACCTGAAAACGTGTGGCGTCGATGTTATTACCGACCAGGAATTTGAGAACGGACTGCGCTCGCGCCAGCGATAACGCCTCATTGGAGACCAACCGACGGGCTACAGGCATATCATCACTGTGCCCAATAACCTCAATGCGCCCCTTCCAGTCTTCCAATGCCGATGCGATGCGCAGCAAAAGCGGACGGGTCTGCTCGACGATTTCACTACTTCCGCTGGCAAAAAGCCCTGCAGAACTCAAGATAATCCGCACCCTGTGCCCATCGTCAATCAGTGTCAGGCGGCCAGCCTGGATGTCGGGGGCAAGCTTCTCGGTGAGCGTCTGCGCTACAGCCGTAGATTGCGCAGGTCGCAAGGCCTGTAGCACTTGCAACTGTTGATAAGAGCGCTGCTCAAGGTAGTACGCCCCTAACCCGGCCAGAATCACCAACGACAGGCAGATTCCCCACCAGAGGGAGCGCTCACGCCGAGTGAAATGGTCGCGACTCAAGCTCTGCAGATGTTCACTCAACTGTACCTTGGGGTGATAACCACGATGCAAACGAATGCTTTCGTATAACTGACGGCGCCGCAGCGCTAAGACGGCACGGCCCTGACTTTGGATGCGATAGCGTCCTTCCAATCCCAGCGCCAGGCACAAGTACATCAACTCCAACAGCGCCAGATTCGCCATGGGCTTGAGCTCAGCCGCGTCAAGACGCGCAAAAAAACCTTCACCGCCGGTTGTTTCATTATGGAAAATCATCAAGAGACTCTGCTTGGACCACGTCCCCTGCCCCCAGTCACAGGTAGCGATCACCTCGTCAAGCAAGGTGCATAGGGCGTATTTGGCATGTTCCTGAGCGGGCTGATCAACTCCGGCCTCCATGGCGTCTCGCTGGAAATTTCGCACTTGGGTAATAAGCCTGGCACGCAACTCGTCAATATCAGGTGCATGGCTCAAGGCTCGCAGCGACACGACTTCGTAGAGCAATGGCTCCGCGAGTTGTACCAGAACCTCGTTTTCAGGCACTAAAAAGGTACTCGCGGACTCGTCGACAATTTCGTTAAGCGATTGCTTGCGGCGCGGTAACCAGCGACGCCAAACGTCCGGGTTAGCAGAGCTCATTGGCTATCCTTAATGGCCCAGAAGGCCAATTGCAGCCCAGGGAAATCACCCGCAAGGTGCAAGCCAAAACCAGGTCCGCTGATAAGGTCAGCCCATAGCGGATGTTCACTTTCAAGTTCGAAATAGCTAAATCCAGAATAATAGGGAAGCTCTCGCGGCGCCGCTGGCAGCACATGAACCTGCAAGCCGGACAATTGCAGATCAACCAAGTCACGCATGTGCTCGACCGGACCCATTTTCAGGTTTTTCGGGAAGCGTTTGCGCAGTTCATCGTCAGGCAACTGCGCGCGCACCGCCAGGACGAAGCGCGCCGACTTGTAAAGCTCAGCATCGGGGACAGACGCAAAACGCAATCCAAACTCTCGGTCGCTTAAGGTCAACGGAACCACATCAGAGCCGGCCTCGGTACCCAATGCATAATGCAAGTCCCGAATGACAGGGCTGAAACACTCAGCCAACTGATCGTGACGATAAATCGGGTACTCTTTGGGCCTTTTGTGCTCCTCAAAGAAAATTGCCAGATCACCCGCTAATGTGACCAGCGCACGGTAGAGATACTCCGGGTGCAGCCCCTCCTGGCTGGCCAGATGCATCAGCAATGGCAGGGCTCGGTTGACGGTTTGCAGCATTAGAAAGTCCCGAACCTCCGAGACCCCGCCTAGGCCTTGTACTCCCATGTTGGCAGCCAGCGTAAAGGCCCGCTGGCGAATACGGCTGATGATCTCATCGACAAACCCTGCCAGCCTTGGCGAACGACGCCAAGCTATTACGGGCGCTATAAACCCTTCGTCCAGCAACACCTGGCCCCCGGGCGATCGCTCCAGTACCTTGGCGACCCGCAGAAAAACATGGGCGACAGATACATTCTGCTCACGAGCCAGCTTCAGATTTAGCTGGCCTAACTGCAGCGTTGCCTCTTCGCTGCCATAGGCGTTGCTGTCTGCCACAATAGCCTCAACCACACGGTAGCGAACCAGGCTGTCCGGGGGGGGCACCGCGTCTGTATCGACGCAATTAGGGCGTTGCACCGCCAGCGCCAAAACCACGCTTAGATCACGCTCTCCCTCGTCAACCGTGTAGCGCAGCAGTGCCAGTTCATCTCCTCCAAGGGCAAACAAACTGCCATCAGGCAAAATCCCAGCACACTCCGTCAATACGATGCAGCCTAGAGCCAGTTGTCCTGGGTCTATTTTCAACGCGGTAAAACCCCAGGTGTGGACTTGCATTGCACCCATAGCCTGAGCAAGCTGAGCCTGAACGTATCGTTCCTGTTGCTGGAAGTGTTGCGGCTGAAGAAACATGCCTTCAGACCACACGACTTTATGTTGATTAGTCATTACTTTGTTGTTCCATGAATGATGGCGTCGTGAACTCGACGCTATTGCGTCCGATCGACACGAACTCGTCGGGAGTCATGCTTTGGTCCACTCTGGAGACGACCCGCCAGCGAGCCTCATCTATGCTGCGATACTCTACAATCACGCCGATATCGCGCGTGCGCGGTTCAGGGATGAAGTGATAGCGGTAGCGTTGGCCGGGGCGTAGTAAAAACACCTCCTGGCCTAGCAAATCCGCGCGTAAGACCTGCTCGGGATTAGTGCTTAACTGCGACAGCGTTGCCCGCTGAAAGGCTTGGCTATTGGCCAGTTGAAACACTCGCACAACGACTGGCGACGGCCTGCCATAGAGATTGCGGTTGGTGTCCAGTGAAGCGTGCAAAGTGAGGGTGAGGTGAGGGTCCAAAGGCTCTAACGGAGCTTCAGAAAACCAGCTGCAACCGCTAACGCAGACCAATAGCATGCAGCCAAGCAGCAGCCCTCTTGCCAAACGCTTAGCTCTGGCCATTATCGGCTTCCTGGGGTTGCGTCGCAGCAACTGGCTGGGCAGCGGTGGCACTAGCAGCATCGCCTCCCCCCCCGGAGTTGATGTCAACCTTGCTGGAACCATCAATCGTGACTTTGATGCCATTGATGGACACGCCTGATGCACTGAGAACCAGAGCGCTGGAGCCCACCTTGAGGGTCAGCTGACTACCGGCCTCAATAATGATGGTTTGCTGACCTTTGAAGTCGACACTGTCGGCCGTTAAAAACTGCTTACCGGCAACCTTGGTATGGCTATCTCCGTCAATATTCAGCGAGCAGTCCTTGCCCACTTGCACGTTACGATCCCCTCCCACTGACTCGTGGAAATCCTTGCCCACCTTGGCGAATTGGTTGGCGCCGGTACTGCTATGCCAATCGTTGCCGATAGTGACGAACGCATCTTTACCCACCGTGATGTCCTGATTACGGCCGGCATGCATTAGCAATTGCTCACCGCCGTCCTTGTCCTCAAAGCGCAGCTCGTTATAAATCTGTAAATCGCCCAGTGACTGTGACTTAAGCCCTGAACGCGAGGCCAGGCTGGGTAAATCCCAAGGCGGCTGGGTACCTACGTTATAAACGCCCCCTATCACTAGGGGCCGATCAGGGTTGCCGTCAAGAAACTGCACTACCACCTCCTGGCCCACCCGCGGCAAGAACATCGTCCCCCAGCGTTTGCCCGCCAGCGGCTGCGCAACGCGAACCCAGCAGGAGCAGTTTTCGTTCGTCAGGCCGCTGCTGTCCCAGTGAAACTGAACCTTTACCCGGCCATGCTTATCAACCCACAGGCTCTCACCGGACTTACCGACCACAAAGGCCGTCTGCGGCCCGGCAATAACCGGGCTTGGGGTGCTCATGGGCGCACGAAATACCTGGCTGGTTTTAATCGCCTCTATCTGCCCCGAGAAGCGAAATTCAGCTGACCCGCCGGTATCCTCCGCACAGGTGCCAATCAGGGTCGATTGGATGACCAGATACTTGCCGTTTTGGCTGTCTAGAGGGTGGTCTGTCAGCTCGAAACAATGACCCGCCAGCAGGTACGGCCATGAGTGTCGGGCCTGCACATGGCGTTGGCGTGCCAGCAAGGACTCCACCTGAACCTTAGCTGCGGTGTCGCCAGCGTCGTGATCGGTAAAAAGCCCCGGAAACACGGCTCTCCCATAATCATTCAGACCACAGCCGGCAGAAACAGCGGCATCGACGCTCTTAACGCTGGCCTCACGGTTATTGGCCTTGCTGAAATCAAAGTCTGTTAAGCACACCTTGCCCGTCGCCATCTCAGAGCGCTGCGACCAACTGGACAGGCCGGCAATGAAATTATCCTGCTCCGGCCTGTAGCTCATTTTGCTGCACAGAGCTGCGGTTTTATGGGTAGTCATTGAATCGACTACAACCAGTTGATGCGCGTCCTTCTGATGGGTAAAAAAATAATAAAGACCGGCGCGCTCCATCAACCGACTGATAAAAGTAAAGTCGCTTTCGCGGTACTGGACGCAGTATTCCAGCGCCTCATAACTGCCGGTCACTTGCCAATCGACAGTAATACCGGGGTAGTCATCAAACACCTCACGCAACACATCGATAATGGTTTTCTGCTCGAAAAACCGATTGTGGCTGGCCAAGGTCAACAGCCACAGCGCAGGGCGAAGGGATAATGTTAAAAACCCTTGCTGGCCGAAATGCTCGTCCTGGCTCACTGCGCTGATATACCCGTGCACCCAGCGAATACCTTGATCAGAGGCCATGAGCCCCACGCTAAGCGGCTTGCCGAGTAATTGGTTGGCATCCAGCCCTGACCTGTCTCCCTGCACTCGGAGGGTGTAATCCGCAAGCTGGCTAAGCCCCTCACGAGCCTCGAACTCGATCAGTGATAACGGCCCCGCCTCGTAGGGAGCCTTGATCTGGCTGGCCTTGAAATTGCTCATAACGCGTTTCGCTCGGTCAAAATATTGTGGTTTTTTTGCTGCATGGATCTGTGACCTCAATGACGCCGGCCCAGGTGCAGTTACAAATTGCATGGCTACCCAAAGCCGGAAGCCTGCCGATTAGTGTTTTGCTCGCACCAGGCGTCCATGGTGTAAGCGTGACAGGCAAGCACGGCATTGGCGTTAATACCCCCAGTGCCGCCGAAGTGGCTGCAGCGACCTGGGGATTGGCCATGGAACTGCACATACCGAACGGTGGAATATTCACCATCGACAAGTGATCCATGATATTCGCCGCCAAATGGCCTTCTGTGTGGGTGCGGTTGATGGGCAACACAACCAACTTGGCCTGTGCATTACCGAATGAGCAACGCAGTGAAGCGCCCATGACAACTTGCGCAGGCATATTTCCTCTCTGGTAAACGGTCGCAAGCCACTAGGTCGTTGCGATAGTTATCAATCGCAACATCTGTAACTCAATGAACAAAAACGCTGCGCCCGGCTCTGCGGTTAAAAAAACGAGCGGGGGTGAATCGCCAACTCCGACCATCCTTCTGTTCACCAGAGGCGACCAACCAAGTTGCCTGCCCCAAGGGTTGCTGACTACCAAGGCGTAAATCGGGAATCTGAGTTCGATCCAGATGTAGCTCCAGGCACCACTGGAATATTTTTCCGGCATAAACCTCGACCAACTCATAGAGCGGCAACAGGCACTGTGCTGCAGGTAACAGACGTTGGTAATCGCACCAAGACAAAGGACCGAGGCGTAAGATGAAACTGTGTTGAATATTCCAGCTATGCCGCCCCAGTAAGCTTGACTCGCCCAGTTGACTTGACTGATGTCGACGGCCAAGACGCAGGTATTGCTCAGGTTGCAAAGGCGTCCGCCGCCCGACCAGGGTTTGTACACTGACAGTAACTCGCAAGAGGTCGCTGACAACCGCGATCAGACCTTGCGCACTACGCCGCTGGTCCACCAATTGACTGGCGTAGTAACGTTCGACACCCGGCAGTGCACTCATTTCACCGGGTGAAAAAGCCGCTACGTAGTCGGAAAAGCGATCCTGCAAAGGTCGATCGGCTGACACTACAGGTCGTGCCATGGCCCAACTGCGATAGAGCAGAGTCAATAACCGGTGGTGGAACACATCCAGGAAATGTACCGCTACAGAGTCATTATGATTGACCTGTAAGAACAGTAACTTTTCACTGAAATGCAGTGGCATCGGACCGTTGACACCCGTCAAACCAAAGAAATTAACCTGCAGGCAGGCAGCCATTCCTTCACGCAGACGCCAGCCAGCGATCATTGCCGGCTGGAAAGCCAAGGATATGTTCTGTGCCAGCCGTATCGGCTCATCTCGCAGGTGCTGGGCAGTTCCCCAGCGGGGCGCCAGAGGATAAGCAGACTCAATATGACGCATGGCGCTGAAGAACTCGTAACGCCAAGGCTTCGTGGCAAGGGAAGGTAGACGCGTTACAAGGTCATGCATTGGGTCGCCCTCGCCCGCCACGTTTTGATATGACCGCGTGTCACACTGTGTAACTCCGTTTCGGTGAATGAGTTGAGCGCGGAATAATGCGCAAAGAACGTTTCCAGTACCGAGCCAAACGCGTAGGTTCCAGTGCCTTCACAGGCGGCGTCATCCAAGGTCAGAATCAGTTTGAGTCCGCGCCCGAAAGTGACCGGACCAGGACCCGGCAGCCGCCGCGTGATGGGCTCTGCACGTAATGAATGCACAGCCTGCAGTAACTTAGCGCTCAGGCTATCGTCGCCGACATACACCGACAGTAGATCGCACAAGGCTCGAGCTCCGGCCTTACCATCGCCATCGGTCAGGGGCAAAAAATTGCGTGAAAGCTGGCGCACCGCTTGCCACTGCCTTTCGCCTTGCAGAGGCGCTTGCACAGGTTTGGAAGGGCCGGCGACACAACGTACGGACAACACAGGTGCACTGATGTCCAGAACAAAATCGGTCTTGCCCGTGCACTGCGGAATGCTTAATGGTAGGTCGCGGTTACAACACAGAACTTCCACTGCCAGTTGCGCAAGGCCATCACCATCAATTATTGGCGGCGTAATCAGCAGCGAGAGACTGACGTCAGTGCCTTGATAGTTAGACGACTGGGCGCCGATCTTGCTAGCGCGCCTACTTGGGGTGCGATGCAACTGATAGAAGCCCGCGGGCGAAATATCGGTTCCCGCCAATCCATGTGGTGCATAGAGGGGTAAGAACACTTGCCGCTCTGTGGCCCCGGCGGCGTAACCATGGACCGACAAAACTTCAAGCACTTCATGGGCCAAGCGCTTAGATTTATCCACCACCAGGGGCAACTCCTGACGATGCGGGTCGTAAGCAATACGATCGGTGTGCTTACGAAACAGATTGATTGCCGGCGTACAAAACAACGCAAAACTACTGACATCCAGACGTGTTGGTAACTGCAGCGACAATGGCTTGAACAGGATAAGTAGCTCTAGATGGTCACCGCGGCACTGACGCACCGCGGGGGCAAGACCTCCCAGGGTAATAAAACGCTGCCCCGGCGCGAACGCCAGAAATCGTCTGAGCTGCGTGAACGCCAAATCACTAGAGGAATGCGGATTCTGCCCAGCAGACAGCTCTTGGTAGGCTTGAGTAATATGTTCAGGGCCAATTAAGCGGCCCCATGGGGCGTCGCACTCAGCAGGCCTTACAAGCATGCCCATGGAGTGTGCAAGAAGCGCTTCCTGCAAGATCAACGGCAATGAATCGGCGCCGGGTAGAAAAAGCGTCAACTCCTCAAGGGCCAGTTGCTCGAAACGTAATCCCGAGGTGGTGCGCACGCGCAAGCGCAGTGCACAGGCGGCTTGATCGGCTAATGCCACCGGCAAGCCTGCTAGTAATTTGGTGCACGGGAAGTATTCGACTGACTCAAGACGAATAGGCCATAAGGTAACCGGCCTCAGGGTGCGAAACTCACAACGTGGCTGTAGGTCTTGGCCAGTGCTGACTGTGCGCAATACGGTGTTACTTACGAGGGTGAAGCCGGATGTCAAGGATCCCTCTTGCAGGTCTGGAGCAAACTGAACCACCGTCATCGAGGGCACTGGCAGCAAAGACTGAGGCTGAACCAGCGCCAACAAGTTTTGTGTGAAGGTGGAAAACTCGGAGTCCATTTGCAGCTGCACCCGAGCGGTCAGAAAGCTCAGACCTTCCAGCAAGCGCTCTACCGATGGATCTGTGACTTCGTCAAGGCGCAAGCCCAATGCACCCGCCACGCGTGGATACTCTTGGGCAAACTCATCACCCGCCTCACGCAAAAAGCTCAACTCTTGCTCATAGTGACGCAACAAACGGTCATCCATAATGTTTTCCACAAGGCCGAACGCACACTTCACCACTTTCGGTATTCCAGGTTGAGTGCAGTGCAAATGAATACTGTGAGCCGCGCGCACAGACTTCGCCGCGCAACAAAAATTTAAAACCGCTGTTAACCTCATCATTCGGTAGCAGCACAACATCTAGGCTACGACTAAGTATTCTGGGTTCAAAAACCCGAATAAGCCTACGAACACGACGCTCGAGTTGTACTAAATCAATGCTAGATACAGTCACGCCGGCAAAACTGCCCATGCCGTAATTGAGTACCGAGCATGCTACCTGTGGGTGGTTATGTAATTCATACATACTGCCTAGCCCTGCCGAATTGAAAACAAGCTCAAGATCATTACACAGCTGATCAATGTAACCGCCGATAGCATTTGGGCGAGTAAAATTGCTGCTAAAATCTATCGTCAAGCGATCAAGCAAGGGCGCTACAACCGACATAGGGGCTAACCAGTAAAGTAGTGAATTTAATATTAGATAGCCGGCGCTTAGAAACTACTCCGCCGAGCGCGTCTTAATGTTATAAGTTTTCTCTACTGGCGCCTTTTTTACATCGCCGCTGAATTCAATGTATTTATATTTAATCTTTGTGAAGCTCACATGAATACGTTCGGTAGGCCTACCGACAAGACCTTCAACAAGATAGCCGGTAATTAGCGCATCGCTCAAAATAACAGTTAAATACACTTGGGGTTTCTCGGTACTGCCACCCGTCTGTAAAACACTCAAGGTTGCAGTGCCCAATGACTTTCCATTGCACGACTGCAGAAACAACTCAGGCGACGAAATATCTGCTAGCTTAGTCAGAACAAGCTCCGATACTTTAGCTACGCCGGTTTCCCGCTCGCCGTCATTAATTTGCACATAACGACTTGAGCTAAAGGTGTAGGACTCAAGAGTGATCGAGTCTTCGTGATTCGGCTCTGTACAGGTACCCTTGATTTGCGTGTCAAACTTCAAAACTATCATATATATCCTTTAAGTGTATATTTAAACCCAAGTAAAAACTGCAAAACCAAACTCCATAAGCATTAAAAAATCCTTATGGGAAGCAAACTAGTCTTTAATGGAAGGCAGTTGAGAAACCAAGCGCAGCGAGACCGTCAGACCTTCCAATTGATAATGCGGTTGCAAATAAAACTTGGCCTGGTAAAATCCCGGATTACCCTCCACATCCTCGACCACCACCTCAGCGCTAGCCAGCGGCTTACGTGCCTTATCAGATTCACTGGCGGTGCTTGGATTGTGTTCAACGTAGGAGACAATCCAATTGTTTAACCACCCCTGCATATCGTCGCGCGACTTAAACGAACCGATTTTGTCGCGCACAATGCACTTGAGGTAATGCGCGAAACGGCAGGTAGCGAACAGGTAGGGCAAGCGTGCAGATAGTTTGGCATTGGCGGTCGCGTCAGCGTCGCTGTATTCCTGGGGTTGCTGCAGCGACTGAGCGCCAATAAAGGCGGCCATCGTCGAGTTTTTACAATGTACTAACGGCATAAAGCCATTCTTAGCCAGTTCCAACTCACGTCGATCACTGATGGCGATTTCGGTTGGACAGGTCATGTCCACACCGCCATCAAGTGTCGGATAGCTGTGCAAAGGTAAGCCCGTAATGGCGCCGCCGGACTCAACACCGCGAATACGCGAACACCAGCCATATTCCTTAAAGGAGCGGTTAATACTCGCCCCCATGGCATAAGCGGCATTGACCCAGAGGTAATTTTCAGAGTCACCCTCGGTTACTTCCTCAAAGGCGAATTCCTCCACCGGCTCCGTGTTGGCGCCATAAGGCACGCGACCAAGGAACCTTGGCATGGTCAGTCCCACATACCGAGAGTCCTCGCTGGAGCGTAAGTTACGCCACGCAGCATAATCGGCAGTCTGAAAGATCTTTGTCAGATCCCGCGGATTAGCCAACTCCCGCCACGAGTCCATCATCATCACTGCAGGCGCCGCAGCACTTATTAGCGGCGCATGGGCAGCCGCCGCTATCTTCGCCATGGATGCCAATAGCGCCATGTCGGGTGGACTGTGGTCAAAATAGTAATCAGCAATCAGTACGCCAAAAGGCTCACCACCAAACTGTCCGTATTCATGCTCATAGATTTTCTTGAATAGCGGACTTTGATCCCAGGCGGCGCCTTTGAACTTTCTCAGTTCATGTGCGAGTTCTGCCTTAGAGGCGTTGAAAAAACGAATTTTCAACTGATCATCGGTTTGGGTATTGCACACTAAATACTGCAGCCCGCGCCACGCCGACTCTAAATTTTGAAAATCGGGATGATGCAGAATGCTATTAACTTGCTCTGCTAACTTCAGGTCAATTTCGGCGATTAACGCAGAAATAGTACTTAGAGTGTCATCGGCAATCAGCTGAGTATTGCGCAGCGCGTGCTTGGCCAGCGTCTGCACAGCCGACTCAATCAAACCTCGCGCCTGCTCGCTTCGCGGCTTAAATTCGCGTTCCAACACATCATTGAAATCAAGGCTTGAATATATTAAAGGTGGCGTAACAAGAATGGATTGCGCAATGATTTCTGGCATATTTTACTACCTGTACAGAAAGTGATGTATAGACACGTCAGGCTTGGGATGAGCAGTCGGAAGCTTGGTTGCTTTGCTCCAGCAAAGATTTCATCAACACCGGGTCCTCCAGCAATTTGGCCATCAGTTGCTCGGCTCCACTTTTACCGTCCATATAAGTCAGCAAGTTAGCCAGCTGATTACGTGCCTCGAGCAACTCGCGCAACGGTTCAACGTTGCGGGCAATGGCGCCGGGAGAAAAGTCGTCCATATTCTTCATGCTCAGAGACACTGCCATCTCTCCTTCGCCGCTAAGCTTATTGGCCACCCTCATACTTACTTGCGGATTGATTGCTTGTATGCGCTCATCGAAATTTTCCATATCAATATCGAGAAATTTTCGCTCAACCAATAACGGTAGCTGGCTACGATTAGACCCGGACAAATCGGCAAACACACCATTAACGAACGGAATGACAACGGTTTTCTCCGCACCATAAAGTTCAACCTCATACTCAATCTGCACCCGCGGGGCACGATTACGGCCAATAAATTTTTGACCACTATCACTACTCGACATATTCAGTTACCTAACTGGCTTTTAGTTAATCTATTGAACTTTCACCTAAACGACGCAAGTCGCTTAAAGCATCAGGCGCCAGCTCAGCAATAATATTTATGAAACTCATGTTGGCGAGTCGACGCACTCTGGCGAGTAAAAAAGGAACTGGGCTCGAGGGCTCTTGCTGCTGGTAATAGGCACAAACTGCATCCAATGCACGCACAACATCTTCACGCGACTCACAACTATTAACCCAGCGCTCGCTATTGCCTGACTTTGACCGCGCTGCAACGCACCACTCTTTAGGTGTAGAAGCGGGCAATTGGGAGGATACAGAACGGAAATGTTCCTCAACAACTAGAGCCCAGCTGCGTAACATATTTGTCATATTTTGCAGAGGCGAAATACCGTGGTTTGCAGTTTTTTCTTCCAAACACCTAGTAATTTCATTGAGCTCACTGCAGATAGTATTGATCTGACCAAGACTACGAACGAGCTCAACTGAACAATTAGGACTTATCAACTTCCCTAGCAATTTGTACAGCAAGTTTTGAGTCACCCCTTCGCCATTACTAATAATATCAAGATCCGCTAAACACAATGCTTGTCCGTCTTCCGTGCTGGCCAATGTCTGGCGCTTTAGCGCCACCATAATGCCAGGCACAGCAAGCTCCGCCAGGTTATTAATACGGATCAACGGATCAAACCGGTCTTCGGCGACTAAGTTCGGGTGGAAGTTATTCCAGTGCTGACGTAGCAACAATGAGATCACTCGCAACCCTGCGATAAATCCATCAAACCCATAACGCTCAAGTAAGCACCGGGCGAGAATCACCATGAGTCTGAGATCTAGGGTAATTTCGCACAACGTACGGCAAAGTTGCTCAGCAGCCACCCAATCAACATCATCAGAGGCATATACGTACTCACCGTACTCGACGTCCCCGCCACCGCTAACCAGCCGCTCAAGCTCAATAAACTCTGCGGAGTATTCAAGATTCTCTCCACAAGTTCTACTGTTGAGCCCTAAAATATAATCATCTATATATTTAATTTTCACAACAAAAAAATCTCAAACGAAGTAGTAAATTATTATAAATAAGACTACGAAGCATAGAAAAAAATTAATAAGCAATATAAGGATCCATGGCCACGCGTTCAGATACTTGCCCAGAACGAGTCCGAAATTGCCGCTCATTACATCCCGCACACTGTCGCAATGTATTTTTATCGAAAAAAATTAAGCTACCGATAGGGAAACACATAATAAATTTATATGATTTATTGAATTTCACAAAACATTCACATCTACGCAGAATGTTAAGGAAGGTCTGAATTAGCCCCGACTTCTTCAGCTGTTTTTCTCGACTACTCAAAAAAACAGCGCCTCAATCGAAAATCGGGCTAGTTTCCACCTTCAAATGCATGGATTTGCCCTTGAAGCGCGCTTCGCAGGGGTAATCCCCTCCATTACAGACGCACCTCTCCTGCAATCAGTAATTTTTTTCGCACCATCCACAGGTTCGATAGCGCAAACAGCGTTACCTGCTG
>NZ_JBITTY010000009.1:0-16013 GCF_044542155.1 Pseudomonas sp. NPDC079086
GGGGCGCTGTCGATCTTGTCGAAGTCAACCTTGGCCGAACCGAATACTTCGGAGCAGACGCGGGTCAGAGCAGCGGTCAGAGTGGTTTTACCGTGGTCAACGTGACCGATAGTGCCAACGTTGACGTGCGGTTTGTTACGTTCAAATTTTTCTTTAGCCACGACAATTAACTCCTAGCTTAAAGGGGCTGAATCAGCCTTGTTTTTTGGTTACCGACTCGACGATGTGCGACGGAGCCGTATTGTATTTTTTGAATTCCATGGAGTAGCTTGCGCGACCCTGAGACATGGAACGGACGTCGGTCGCATAACCGAACATCTCACCCAGCGGAACTTCAGCACGAATCACCTTGCCGGAGATTGTGTCCTCCATACCCAGGATCATGCCACGACGACGGTTAAGGTCGCCCATCACATCACCCATGTAGTCTTCCGGGGTAACAACCTCTACCGCCATGATCGGCTCGAGCAACTCACCACCGCCCTTCTGGGCCAGTTGCTTGGTCGCCATGGAAGCAGCCACCTTGAACGCCATCTCGTTAGAGTCGACGTCGTGGTAGGAACCATCGAACACGGTAGCCTTCAGGCCGATCAGCGGATAACCGGCAACAACGCCGTTCTTCATCTGCTCTTCGATACCCTTCTGGATAGCCGGGATGTATTCCTTCGGAATCACACCACCCACTACTTCGTTCACGAACTGCAGACCTTCCTGACCTTCGTCAGCAGGCGCAAAGCGAACCCAGCAGTGACCGAACTGACCACGACCACCGGACTGACGCACGAACTTGCCTTCGATTTCACAGTTCTTCGTGATGCGCTCACGATAGGAAACCTGAGGCTTACCGATGTTGGCTTCAACGTTGAACTCGCGGCGCATGCGGTCGACCAGGATGTCCAGGTGCAACTCGCCCATACCGGAGATGATCGTCTGACCAGTCTCTTCATCAGTTTTAACGCGGAAAGATGGATCTTCCTGAGCAAGCTTGCCCAGAGCGATACCCATTTTTTCCTGGTCGTCCTTGGTCTTAGGCTCTACGGCAACCGAAATAACCGGCTCCGGGAAGTCCATGCGAACCAGGATGATTGGCCTGTCAGCGTTGCACAGAGTCTCACCAGTGGTGACATCCTTCATGCCGATCAAGGCCGCGATGTCACCAGCGCGAACTTCCTTGATTTCTTCGCGGGCGTTTGCGTGCATTTGCACCATACGACCCACGCGCTCTTTTTTGCCCTTAACCGAGTTGATCACGCCGTCACCGGAGGCCAACACGCCCGAGTAAACGCGAACGAAGGTCAAGGTACCCACGAATGGATCGGTAGCGATCTTGAACGCCAGAGCCGAGAACGGCTCGCTGTCGTCCGCATGACGCTCCATTTCCTCTTCCTCGTTATCCGGGTTGGTACCCTTGATAGCAGGAATGTCGGTTGGAGCAGGCAGGAAGTCGATAACGGCGTCGAGAACCAGGGGAACACCCTTGTTCTTGAAGGAGGAACCGCAAACAGCCAAGACGATCTCACCCGCGATAGTACGCTGGCGCAGAGCAGCCTTGATTTCCTCATTGGTGAGCTCTTCACCTTCAAGGTACTTGTTCATCAGTTCTTCGCTGGCTTCGGCCGCAGCCTCAACCATGTTGCCGCGCCACTTCTCGGCCTCTTCCAGCAATTCAGCTGGAATGTCCTTGCGAACAGGGACCATGCCTTTGTCAGAATCGTTCCAATAGACAGCTTGCATGTTGATCAGATCGATCTGACCCTGGAAGTTATCTTCAGCACCGATAGCCAACTGGATCGGCACCGGAGTGTGACCCAGACGCTGTTTGATCTGACCGATCACGCGCAGGAAGTCAGCGCCGGCACGGTCCATCTTGTTGACATAAACAAGACGCGGAACACCGTACTTGTTGGCCTGACGCCATACGGTTTCCGACTGAGGCTCAACGCCCGAGGTACCACAGAACACAACAACAGCGCCGTCGAGTACGCGCAGCGAACGCTCTACTTCAATAGTGAAGTCAACGTGGCCGGGGGTATCGATGACGTTGAAGCGGTGCTCGTCTTTGTACTGCTTCTCGGAACCTTTCCAGAAGGCGGTAATGGCAGCGGAAGTGATGGTAATACCACGCTCCTGCTCCTGCACCATCCAGTCTGTGGTCGCGGCGCCGTCATGCACCTCGCCCATCTTGTGGCTTTTACCGGTATAGAAAAGCACACGCTCGGTGGTCGTGGTTTTACCCGCGTCCACGTGAGCCACGATACCGATGTTACGGTAACGGTTAATCGGTGTAGTACGAGCCATAAAGCCCTCGCAAATTTAGAAGCGCGATAATTAGAAGCGGTAGTGCGAGAAAGCCTTGTTGGCTTCAGCCATACGGTGCACGTCTTCACGCTTCTTAACTGCAGCACCTTTGCCTTCAGCGGCATCCAGCAATTCGCCAGCCAAACGCAGAGCCATAGACTTCTCGCCACGCTTACGGGCGAAATCTACCAGCCAGCGCATGGCAAGAGCATTACGACGGGACGGACGAACTTCGACCGGAACCTGGTAAGTAGCACCGCCTACACGGCGCGACTTCACTTCGACCAGCGGAGCGATGGCGTCGAGAGCTTTCTCGAAGATTTCCAGGGGATCGCTGTTCTTACGCTCTTTAACCTTGTCCAGGGCGCCATAAACGATACGCTCGGCAACGGCTTTCTTGCCGCTTTCCATCACGTGGTTCATGAACTTGGCCAGGATTTGGCTTCCGTATTTTGGATCGTCAAGCACTTCGCGCTTGGCTGCTACACGACGTCTTGGCATTTGATAAGCCCTCAAACGGTCTTCAGGTTAGCCCGGGACTGCATCGCTAGATGGATGCCCGACCTTACTCTTATCGACTCAGATAAATAAAAAACTGCAATTCGGTGCACGCACCGGGTACTTCAGACGCCTATTACTTCGGACGCTTGGTACCGTACTTCGAACGACCCTGCTTACGGTCTTTAACGCCGGAGGTATCCAGCGAACCGCGCACGGTGTGATAACGCACACCTGGCAAGTCTTTTACACGGCCGCCGCGAATCAGTACGACGCTGTGCTCTTGCAGGTTGTGGCCTTCACCGCCGATGTACGAGGAAACCTCGAAACCGTTGGTCAGGCGTACACGGCATACTTTACGCAGTGCCGAGTTAGGTTTTTTCGGCGTAGTGGTATACACGCGAGTGCACACACCACGACGCTGCGGGCAGTTCTGCAGCGCAGGCACGTCGGATTTCTCGACGATACGCTTACGCGGCTGACGTACCAGCTGGTTGATAGTTGCCATCTTAAGCTCCACTGTTGTCTTGCGACGCTATTGCCCTACAAACAAAATGGCAGAGCACGTGCCCTGCCAAATTTAGGGGTGCATGAGTCTAAAGAGACTCACCGCCCCAGTCAAGACAAAGCCCCGCTAGCAAACTAGCGGGGCTTTGTACTTAATTACTGCTGGAGTTCAGCGCTTCGGTCAGTGCGGCTTCCACTTCACTGGCGCTAACACGTACTGGCTGAGCCGCTTCACGCTTGCGCTTGCGCTCGCTGTGATAAGCCAGACCGGTACCGGCTGGGATCAGACGACCCACAACCACGTTTTCTTTCAGGCCACGCAGGTAATCGCGCTTGCCAGTAACGGCCGCTTCGGTAAGAACGCGGGTAGTTTCCTGGAAGGATGCCGCCGAGATAAACGACTCGGTCGACAACGACGCCTTGGTGATACCCAGCAGAACGCGGGTGTACTTGGCAACGAACTTGTCTTCTGCAGCCAGACGCTCGTTCTCACCCAGTACCGCGGTCAACTCCATCTGGTCGCCCTTGATGAAGCTGGAATCGCCCGACTCAGCCACTTCAACCTTGCGCAGCATCTGGCGCAGGATGGTTTCGATGTGCTTGTCGTTGATCTTCACGCCCTGCAGGCGGTACACGTCCTGGATCTCGTTGACGATGTACTTGGCCAGCGCGCTGACACCCAGCAAGCGCAGGATATCGTGCGGATCGCTCGGACCGTCGGAGATAACTTCGCCCTTGTTGACCTGCTCACCTTCGAACACGTTCAGGTGACGCCACTTCGGAATCAGCTCTTCGTACGGATCGCTACCGTCGTTCGGGGTAATGACCAGACGGCGCTTGCCTTTGGTCTCTTTACCGAACGCGATGGTGCCGCTGATTTCAGCCAGAATCGAGGCTTCTTTCGGACGACGCGCTTCGAACAAGTCGGCAACGCGCGGCAGACCACCGGTGATGTCGCGGGTCTTCGAAGTTTCTTGCGGGATACGAGCGATAACATCACCGATCGCGATCTTCGCACCGTTCGCCACACCCACTAGGGCGTTTGCCGGCAGGAAGTACTGAGCCAGTACGTCGGTACCTGGCAGCAGCAGATCCTTACCATCTTCGCCAACCATCTTCACCGCAGGACGAATGTCTTTGCCGGCAGCCGGACGATCTTTCGGATCGAGGACTTCGATGTTGGTCAAACCGGTCAATTCGTCGGTCTGACGCTTGATGGTGATGCCTTCTTCCATGCCCACGTAGGTCACGGTACCTTTCATTTCGGTAACGATCGGGTGGGTGTGCGGGTCCCACTTGGCGACGATGACGCCAGCGTCGACCTTGTCGCCTTCCTTCACAGAAATCACGGCACCGTACGGCAGCTTGTAGCGCTCGCGCTCACGACCGAACTCGTCGGCAATCGCCAGTTCGCCGGAGCGGGAAACCGCCACCAGGTTGCCGTCGACACGCTCAACGTGCTTCAGGTTGTGCAGGCGAATCGCACCACCGTTCTTCACTTGTACGCTGTCAGCAGCCGAGGTCCGGCTTGCCGCACCACCGATGTGGAAGGTACGCATGGTCAGCTGGGTACCCGGCTCACCGATCGACTGGGCAGCGATAACACCAACTGCTTCACCGATGTTGATCTGGTGACCACGTGCCAGGTCGCGACCGTAGCACTTGGCGCAGATGCCGTAGCGGGTTTCACAGCTGATCGGCGAACGCACAATCACTTCGTCAATGCTGTTCAGCTCGATGAATTCAACCCACTGCTCGTCAACCAGAGTACCGGCTGGAACGATAACGTCTTCGGTGCCTGGCTTGAACACGTCACGGGCGATTACTCGACCCAGTACGCGCTCACCCAGCGGCTCAACCACGTCACCGCCTTCAATGTGCGGCGTCATCAGCAGACCGTGCTCGGTGCCGCAATCGATTGCGGTAACCACCAGATCCTGCGCCACGTCGACCAGACGACGAGTCAGGTAACCGGAGTTAGCGGTTTTCAACGCGGTATCCGCAAGACCCTTACGAGCACCGTGCGTCGAGATGAAGTACTGCAGAACCGACAGACCTTCGCGGAAGTTCGCGGTGATCGGCGTTTCGATGATCGAGCCGTCTGGCTTGGCCATCAGACCACGCATACCTGCCAGCTGGCGGATCTGCGCGGCGCTACCACGAGCACCGGAGTCAGCCATCATGTACATCGAGTTGAAGGACTCTTGGTCAACAGTATTACCTTCGCGATCAACCACTTTCTCTTTCGAGAGGTTGGCCATCATCGCCTTGGATACTTCATCGTTGGCCTTGGACCAGAGGTCGATCACCTTGTTGTACTTCTCGCCCTGGGTTACCAGGCCGGAGGCGTACTGCGATTCGATCTCTTTAACTTCCTCGGTAGCGGCGTCAATGATGCGCGCCTTCTCATCCGGGATAACGAAGTCGTTCACACCGATCGACACACCCGAGATAGTCGAGTAAGCGAAACCGGTGTACATCAGCTGGTCAGCGAAGATTACGGTGTCTTTCAAGCCAACAGTGCGGTAGCACTGGTTGATCAGCTTGGAGATCGCCTTCTTCTTCATCGACTGGTTGACCACGTCATACGACAGGCCATCCGGAACGATTTGGAACAGCAGCGCGCGACCGACAGTGGTGTCGACGATACGGGTGTTCTTGGTGATGGTGCCGTCGCGATCTTTGATCACTTCGTTGATGCGCACTTTGACGCGAGCATGCAGCGAGGCTTCGCCACCACGGAAAACCCGGTCAACTTCCTGCAGGTCAGCGAATACGCGGCCTTCGCCTTTGGCGTTAATCGCTTCGCGGGTCATGTAGTACAGACCTAATACAACGTCCTGCGACGGAACGATGATTGGCTCACCGTTGGCTGGCGACAGAATGTTGTTGGTCGACATCATCAACGCACGCGCTTCCAGCTGGGCTTCCAGCGTCAGCGGTACGTGCACAGCCATCTGGTCACCGTCGAAGTCGGCGTTGTACGCGGCGCAGACCAGCGGGTGCAGTTGGATGGCCTTACCTTCGATCAGTACCGGTTCAAACGCCTGGATGCCCAGACGGTGAAGGGTTGGTGCACGGTTGAGCAGCACGGGGTGTTCGCGAATCACTTCGGCGAGAACGTCCCAAACCTCTGGCAGCTCGCGCTCGACCATCTTCTTCGCGGCCTTGATGGTGGTCGCGAGACCACGCATTTCCAGCTTGCCGAAAATGAACGGCTTGAACAGCTCGAGGGCCATCTTCTTCGGCAGACCGCACTGGTGCAGACGCAGAGTCGGGCCCACGGTAATAACGGAACGACCGGAGTAGTCCACGCGCTTACCGAGCAAGTTCTGACGGAAACGACCTTGCTTACCCTTGATCATGTCAGCCAAGGATTTCAGCGGACGCTTGTTCGAGCCAGTGATGGCGCGACCACGACGGCCGTTGTCGAGCAGGGCGTCGACCGCTTCTTGCAGCATGCGCTTTTCGTTGCGCACGATGATGTCCGGCGCGGACAGATCAAGCAGGCGCTTCAAGCGGTTGTTACGGTTGATCACGCGGCGATACAGATCGTTGAGATCCGAGGTCGCGAAACGGCCACCGTCGAGCGGAACCAGCGGACGCAGATCTGGCGGCAGAACCGGCAGAACGGTCAACACCATCCACTCAGGCAGGTTGCCGGAACCGAGGAAGGCTTCCATCAACTTCAGACGCTTGGACAGCTTCTTGATCTTGGTTTCGGAGTTGGTTTGCGGAATCTCTTCGCGCAGACGGCCAATCTCGTGCTCCAGGTCAATCGCGTGCAGCAGTTCGCGAACGGCTTCAGCACCCATACGGGCGTCGAAGTCATCACCGAACTCTTCGAGGGCTTCGAAGTACTGCTCGTCGTTCAGCAGCTGGCCTTTTTCAAGGGTAGTCATGCCCGGATCGATAACGACATAGCTCTCGAAATAGAGAACGCGCTCGATATCACGCAGGGTCATGTCCATCAGCAAGCCGATACGGCTCGGCAGGGACTTGAGGAACCAGATGTGGGCAACCGGCGAAGCCAGTTCGATGTGCGCCATGCGCTCACGACGAACCTTGGCCAGTGCAACTTCAACGCCACACTTCTCGCAGATCACGCCGCGATGCTTCAAGCGCTTGTACTTACCGCACAGGCACTCGTAATCCTTAACCGGGCCAAAGATCTTGGCGCAGAACAGGCCGTCACGCTCAGGCTTGAACGTACGGTAGTTGATGGTTTCCGGCTTTTTAACTTCACCGAACGACCACGAACGGATCATCTCAGGCGATGCCAACCCAATACGGATGGCGTCGAACTCTTCGACTTGACCCTGGTTTTTCAGCAAATTCAGTAGGTCTTTCAAGGCCTTTCCTCCTGGCGGAGCTGGCGATGGAGCAAAGTGCTCCACCGCCGATTCGCGTCACGTGTTATTCGGTTTCCAGATCGATGTCGATACCCAGCGAACGGATCTCTTTGATCAGTACGTTGAAGGACTCGGGCATGCCCGGCTCCATACGGTGATCACCGTCCACGATGTTTTTGTACATCTTGGTACGGCCGTTCACGTCGTCCGACTTCACGGTCAGCATTTCCTGCAGGGTGTAGGCGGCGCCGTAAGCTTCCAGCGCCCAGACCTCCATCTCCCCGAAGCGCTGACCACCGAACTGCGCCTTACCACCCAGCGGCTGCTGAGTAACCAGGCTGTAGGAACCCGTGGAACGCGCGTGCATCTTGTCGTCCACCAGGTGGTTCAGTTTCAGCATGTACATGTAGCCAACGGTGGTCGGGCGCTCGAACTGGTTACCAGTACGACCGTCGATCAAGCGCATCTGGCCGCTTTCAGGCAGATCTGCCAGTTTCAGCATGGCCTTGATTTCGCTTTCCTTGGCACCGTCGAACACCGGGGTGGCCATTGGCACACCGCCTTTGAGGTTGTGCGCCAAACGCAGGATTTCCTGATCACTCAGTTCATCCAGGCTTTCCTGACGACCGCCGATCTCGTTGTAGATCTGCTGCATGAACTTGCGCAGCTCAGCGACCTTGCGTTGCTCTTCGAGCATGCGGTTGATCTTCTCGCCCAGACCTTTGGCCGCGAGGCCGAGGTGGGTTTCGAGGATCTGCCCAACGTTCATACGCGACGGTACGCCCAGCGGGTTCAGTACGATGTCGACCGGAGTACCGTGGATGTCGTGCGGCATGTCTTCAACCGGCATGATCACCGAGACAACACCCTTGTTACCGTGACGACCAGCCATCTTGTCACCCGGCTGGATGCGACGACGGATTGCCAGGTAAACCTTGACGATCTTCAGTACGCCTGGTGCCAGGTCATCGCCCTGCTGCAGCTTGCGTTTTTTGTCTTCGAACTTGTCGTCGAGCAGCTGACGGCGGTCGGAAATGTAGGCCTGAGCCTTTTCCAACTGCTCGTTCAGTGCATCGTCAGCCATACGCAGCTTGAACCACTGGCCGCGCTCGAGGCCGTCGAGGAACTCGTCGGTGACTTCTGCACCCTTCTTCAGGCCAGCGCCGCCTTCGGCTTTCTTGCCAACCAGAGCGGAACGTAGACGTTCGAAGGTTGCGCCTTCAACGATGCGGAACTCTTCGTTCAGATCCTTACGGATCTCGTCGAGCTGGCTCTTCTCGATCGACAGAGCACGAGCATCACGCTCAACGCCGTCACGGGTGAAGACCTGTACGTCGATAACGGTACCTTTGGTGCCAGTTGGCACGCGCAGGGAGGTGTCTTTAACGTCAGACGCCTTCTCACCGAAGATCGCACGCAGCAGCTTCTCTTCTGGAGTCAGTTGGGTCTCGCCTTTTGGCGTGACCTTGCCGACCAGAATGTCGCCAGGACCGACTTCAGCGCCGACATACACGATGCCTGCTTCGTCCAGCTTGTTCAGTGCCGACTCACCGACGTTCGGGATGTCAGAAGTGATTTCTTCCGAGCCGAGCTTGGTGTCACGCGCCACACAGGTCAGTTCCTGAATGTGGATAGTGGTGAAACGATCTTCTTGCACCACGCGCTCGGAGAGGCAGATGGAGTCTTCGAAGTTGTAACCGTTCCACGGCATGAACGCGACGCGCATGTTCTGACCCAGAGCCAGCTCACCCATGTCGGTGGACGGGCCGTCAGCCAGGATGTCGCTGCGCTCAACCTTGTCACCTTTGCTCACCAGCGGACGCTGGTTGATGCAGGTGTTCTGGTTGGAGCGGGTGTACTTGGTCAGGTTATAGATGTCGACACCGGCTTCGCCAGTTTCAACTTCGTCGTCATTGACGCGAACTACAACACGGCTGGCATCGACGGAATCGATCACACCGCCACGACGAGCCACGACGCAAACGCCGGAGTCGCGCGCTACGTTGCGCTCCATGCCGGTACCGACCAGCGGCTTGTCAGCGCGCAGAGTCGGTACAGCCTGACGCTGCATGTTCGAACCCATCAACGCACGGTTGGCGTCGTCGTGCTCGAGGAACGGGATCAACGAAGCGGCAACCGAAACTACCTGCTTAGGTGATACGTCCATCAGGGTGACGTCTTCAGGCGCTTTAACGGTGAATTCGTTGAGGTGACGTACGGCCACCAACTCATCAACCAGCTGACCTTTGTTGTTCATGGTCGCCGAAGCCTGGGCGATCACGTGATCGGCCTCTTCGATAGCGGACAGGAACACAATTTCGTCGGTAACCAGGGTGTCTTTCACCACACGGTACGGGCTCTCGAGGAAGCCATACTGGTTGGTGCGAGCATAGGCTGCCAGGGAGTTGATCAGACCGATGTTCGGACCTTCAGGAGTCTCGATCGGGCACACGCGGCCGTAATGGGTCGGGTGTACGTCACGGACTTCGAAGCCAGCACGCTCACGGGTCAGGCCACCCGGGCCAAGAGCCGAAACACGGCGCTTGTGGGTGATCTCGGAGAGCGGGTTGTTCTGGTCCATGAACTGCGAGAGCTGGCTGGAACCGAAGAACTCTTTCACCGCCGCCGCAACCGGCTTGGCGTTGATCAGGTCCTGCGGCATCAAGCCTTCGCTTTCAGCCATCGACAGACGCTCTTTGACCGCACGCTCAACGCGCACCAGACCAACGCGGAACTGGTTTTCGGCCATTTCGCCTACGCAGCGAACACGACGGTTACCCAGGTGGTCGATGTCATCGACGATGCCTTTGCCGTTGCGGATGTCGACGAGGGTCTTGAGAACCGCGACGATATCTTCCTTGCTCAGCACGCCTGAACCTTCGATCTCGGTACGACCGATACGACGGTTGAACTTCATGCGGCCTACGGCCGACAGGTCGTAACGCTCAGCACTGAAGAACAGATTGTTGAACAGGGTCTCGGCAGCATCCTTGGTTGGCGGCTCGCCAGGACGCATCATGCGGTAGATCTCGACCAGCGCCTCCAACTGATTGGTGGTGCTGTCGATCTTCAGGGTATCGGAGATGAACGGGCCGCAATCGATGTCGTTGGTGTACAGCGTTTCGATGCGCACAACCTGAGCCTTGACCACCTTGGCCAGGATCTCGACGTTCAGCTCGGTGTTGCACTCAGCAATGATTTCACCGGTAGCTGGGTGCACGATGGCCTTGGCCGAGGTACGACCGATCAGGTAATCGATCGGCACTTCCAGCTCTTTGATGCCGGCCTTGTCCAGCTGGTTGATGTGGCGCGCGGTAATCCGGCGGCCTTGCTCAACGATGACCTTGCCTTTGTCATCCAAGATGTCGAGAACGGCAATTTCACCACGCAGACGCTGCGGAACCAATTCCAAGTTAAGGGATTCGCCCTTAACGTGGAAAACGTTGGTCGCATAGAACGCGTCCAGCACTTCTTCAGTGCTGTAACCCAGCGCGCGCAGCAGCACGGAAGCCGGCAGCTTGCGACGACGGTCGATACGTACAAACACGGCGTCCTTCGGATCGAACTCGAAGTCCAGCCATGAGCCGCGGTAAGGAATGATTCGCGCCGAGTACAGCAGCTTGCCCGAGCTGTGCGTCTTGCCACGGTCGTGGTCGAAGAACACGCCTGGGGAGCGGTGCAACTGGGAGACGATAACGCGCTCGGTACCGTTAATAACGAAGGTACCGTTCTCGGTCATGAGCGGAATTTCGCCCATGTACACTTCTTGCTCTTTGATGTCCTTGATCGCTTTGTTCGACGATTCTTTGTCGAAAATGATCAGACGGACTTTAACCCGCAGCGGCACGGCATAGGTCACGCCACGCAGCGTACATTCCTTGACATCAAAAGCCGGCTCGCCCAGGCGATAACCGACATACTCCAGAGCAGCATTGCCGGAATAGCTGATAATCGGGAAAACAGACTTGAAGGCCGCATGCAGGCCAATGTCGCGGAACTGGTCCTTGGTCGCCCCTGCCTGCAGGAATTCGCGATACGAATCCAGCTGGATGGCCAGGAGATAAGGCACATCCATGACATCCGGCAACTTGCTAAAGTCCTTGCGGATACGTTTTTTCTCAGTATATGAGTAAGCCATCAGCGTTCCCCAGCTTGGTCACCTGCTTATTTGGCCCCTCCGACGGGAGTTGCCAGAAACTCTTGCAAACCCTAGGTTTGCGCCGCCACATCGGGCGGGTATTTCGCGCTCCAGACCCGCGAATGATTCGCCGACCTAGAACGGAAAAAGGCCGGTGGCAAAAGCCACCAGCCATCAGCCTTACGCGAGTCGCTTCGGCTGTAGACGCAAGGTCGTCGCTTACTTGAGCTCGACTTTGGCGCCAGCTTCTTCCAAAGCAGCTTTGGCTTTGTCAGCTGCGTCTTTCGCAACAGCTTCCAGAACCATGGCAGGAGCGCCGTCAACTACAGCCTTGGCTTCTTTCAGGCCCAGACCGGTCAGTTCACGAACTGCCTTGATCACGTTTACTTTCTTCTCGCCGGCTTCAAGCAACATCACGTTGAATTCGGTTTGCTCTTCAACAACAGCGGCAGCAGCAGCTGGGCCAGCAGCGGCAACAGCAGCGGTAACGCCGAAGGTTTCTTCCATTGCTTTGATCAGCTCAACAACTTCCAGAACGGTTTTCTGGCCGATTGCTTCGATGATTTGCTCGTTAGTCAGAGACATGACTTTAAATCCTGTATTGGGGTGACAGCCTACGCAGCCATCAAATTAAACATATGATTTTGAAAGAGTTTGCGATGCCTTAAGCAGCGGTAGCTTCTTTCTGGTCGCGAATGGCCGCCAGAGTACGAGCCAGCTTGCTGGTAGCGCCTTGAATCACGCTCATCAGCTTCGCAATGGCTTCGTCGCGAGTTGGCAGCGAAGCCAAAACGTCGATCTCGTTTGCTGCGAGGAACTTGCCCTCAAACGCAGCTGCCTTAATCTCGAACTTGTCCTGACCCTTGGCGAACTCTTTGAAAATACGAGCAGCAGCGCCCGGATGTTCTTTGGAGAATGCAATCAGGGTCGGGCCTTTGAACACGTCGTTGAGGACCGAGTAATCAGTGCCTTCAACAGCGCGCTTGAGCAGGGTATTACGTACAACACGCACGTATACGCCAGCTTCGCGGGCCTCTTTACGGAGTCCGGTCATAGCGCCTACAGTCACACCACGGGCATCAGCCACGACAGCGGACAGGGCGACTTTGGCAGCCTCGTTGACTTCAGCGACGATGGCTTTCTTGTCTTCGAGTTTAATTGCCACGGGTTTAACTCCTGCTTGTTACCGTTTCATCTGGCCGAAGCCGGATGTCGTTTTGGTGTCTGATTCGGTAAGGAACCGGGAGCACCATCTGCGTAGGCTGTTACTTTAAGACTTTCGCCACCTACGGTCTTGGATAGCCCCCGCAAAGCAGGGACCCCAAAGTATCGAAGCAGCGCAATCACTTGCGCTGCGTCTATGTATTACGCGTCGAGCGAGCCTTGGTCGATGACCAGACCTGGACCCATGGTGGTGCTCAGGGTTACGCGCTTGACGTAGATGCCTTTCGAAGTCGATGGCTTCAGACGCTTGAGGTCAGAAATCAGCGCTTCAACGTTCTGCTTCAGCTTCTCGGCGTCAAAACCAACCTTGCCGACGGAACCGTGGATGATGCCGTTCTTGTCAGTACGGAAACGTACTTGACCAGCCTTGGCATTCTTCACAGCGGTAGCTACGTCAGGGGTAACGGTACCGACTTTAGGGTTAGGCATCAGGCCACGCGGGCCGAGCACTTGACCCAACTGACCAACAACGCGCATTGCATCCGGAGAAGCAATTACCACGTCATAGTTCAGGTCGCCGCCTTTCATTTCGGCAGCCAAATCGTCCATACCTACGCGGTCAGCGCCGGCAGCCAGAGCGGCTTCAGCAGCTGGACCCTGGGTGAACACGGCAACGCGAACGCTTTTGCCCGAACCGTTCGGCAGCACGGTAGCGCCACGAACAACCTGGTCAGATTTACGCGGATCAACACCGAGGTTGACGGCGATATCTACCGACTCAGAGAACTTGACTGCAGACAGCTCAGCCAGCAGAGCGGCCGCTTCAACAAAGTTGTAAGCCTTGCCAGCTTCAACTTTCTCAGCGATTGCCTTTTGGCGCTTGGTCAACTTAGCCATTACACACCCTCCACGTTGAGGCCCATGCTACGAGCGGAGCCGGCGATAGTACGCACAGCTGCATCCATATCAGCGGCAGTCAGATCAGCCTGTTTGGTTTTGGCGATCTCTTCCAGCTGAGCACGAGTCACAGTGCCAACCTTAACGGTGTTCGGACGAGCCGAACCACTGGTCAGGCCTGCAGCCTTCTTCAGCAGAACCGAAGCAGGGGTGCTTTTGGTTTCAAAGGTGAAGCTACGGTCGCTATAAACAGTGATGATCACTGGAGTCGGCAGACCAGGTTCCATGCCTTGGGTACGGGCATTGAACGCCTTGCAGAATTCCATGATGTTAACGCCATGCTGACCCAGAGCCGGGCCTACGGGTGGCGACGGGTTGGCTTGCGCAGCCTTTACTTGCAGCTTGATATAAGCCGTAATTTTCTTAGCCATGAGCTACTCCAGTTTTGGGTTCTAGCGCCTTTCGGCTCCCCAGTTATTGCCTATTTATCCCAGTGACGACAAAACCCCGCAGCCCAGGGCTGCGGGGTAAGGGATGCTTATGTCAGTTATGCCTTCTCGACCTGACTGAACTCCAGCTCGACCGGTGTAGAGCGACCAAAGATAGTCACTGCCACCTGGATGCGGCTCTTCTCGTAATTAACTTCTTCAACAACGCCACTGAAGTCGGCAAATGGACCATCGGTCACACGCACCATCTCACCTGGCTCAAACAATGTCTTCGGCTTCGGCTTGTCACCACTATCGGCAACGCGACGCAGAATGGCATCAGCTTCTTTCTCAGTGATAGGCGCAGGTTTATCCGCAGTACCACCAATGAAACCCATGACGCGAGGGGTGTTCTTGATCAAATGCCAAGTAGCCTCGCTCATCTCCATCTGCACCAGCACATAGCCAGGGAAGAACTTGCGCTCACTTTTACGCTTCTGGCCATTCCGCATTTCCACTACTTCTTCAGTAGGGACCAGAATTTCACCAAAAACATCTTCCATACCAGCGAGCTTCACACGCTCTACCAGCGAGCGCATAACATGCTTCTCGTAACCCGAGTAAGCATGCACAACGTACCAACGCTTAGCCACGGGACACCTTTAACCGACAATCAACGAAACAAGCCAACCCAACAACGAATCAACGCCCCACAAAAGAAGCGACATAACCAGAACAACAGCAACAACAATTAACGTTGTCTGCGTGGTTTCTTGACGAGTTGGCCAAACGACTTTACGGATTTCAACGCGAGCTTCTTTTGCCAACACCCAAAAGGCTTTGCCTTTCGCTGTTTGCAGGGCAATCACGCCAGCCAACGCTGCAACTACCAGCAAGGCAAGAACGCGATACAGAATAGGCTCAGCAGAGAAATACTGATTACCGACTACGCCTGCGATTACCAGAGCAGCAACAACGAGCCACTTAAGCAGATCGAAGCGAGAGTCTTTGGCTTCAGCCTTAACATTCATCTACTAATATCCTGTAAAAAGACGCGCCAAATTCTAGGAAAATGGCAGGTCAGGAGGGAATCGAACCCCCAACCTACGGTTTTGGAGACCGTCGCTCTGCCAATTGAGCTACTGACCTAAAAACAAAATCAGGCCGACCATTATGCCGGCCCGATCAAAACAGATCAATCGATTACGCGATGATCTTGGCTACGACGCCGGCGCCGACGGTACGACCGCCTTCACGAATGGCGAAACGCAGACCTTCTTCCATTGCGATGGTTTTGATCAGAGTGACAGTCATCTGGATGTTGTCACCTGGCATTACCATCTCAACGCCTTCCGGCAGCTCGCAGTTACCAGTTACGTCAGTAGTACGGAAGTAGAACTGAGGACGGTAGCCTTTGAAGAACGGAGTATGACGACCGCCTTCTTCTTTGCTCAACACATACACTTCTGCAGTGAAAGTGGTGTGCGGCTTAACCGAACCTGGCTTGACCAGAACCTGGCCACGCTCAACGTCGTCACGCTTGGTGCCACGCAGCAGAACGCCGCAGTTCTCACCAGCACGACCTTCGTCGAGCAGCTTGCGGAACATCTCAACACCGGTACAGGTGGTCTTGGTAGTATCACGCAGACCAACGATCTCGATTTCTTCCTGGATCTTGACGATACCGCGCTCGATACGGCCAGTTACCACGGTGCCACGACCGGAGATCGA
>NZ_JBITTY010000010.1:0-12438 GCF_044542155.1 Pseudomonas sp. NPDC079086
GCCGACACGGTTTCAACAACCAACTGTCACCGGTAGAGTTCGAGAAGCGACATTTACTGAGCCTGGAAAGTGTCTAGGAAATCCGGGGCGATTCAATTGGTCTCACTGCCATCCATCTGAAGCAGCTGGATCCATATATAGGGGATATTCCTCTGACTCATATCGATGATGAGACGCTAACTCCGTTCATCAAAGATCGCCTGAAAGCCAGCAAAACGCCATGCGGCAAGGTAAAGCCTGGGGTTTCCTTCAGGACGGTGAACATCGCCCTAGAGCGGGTTATCCGAATTCTCAATCTTTGCGCTAGGAAATGGCGTGATGAGCAGAAACGTCCCTGGCTCGACGTAGTGCCGATGATCACCAAGCTTGAAGAGAAGAAAACGAGTCGTTCCCCCTACCCGATGTCTTGGGAGGAACAATCCATTCTTTTCGCCGAGCTACCCGATCATTTGCGTCGCATGGCTCTGTACAAGGTCAACAGCGGCTCTCGCGAGCAGGAAGTCGTAAAACTTCGTTGGGACTGGGAAATACCGGTGCTGGAGCTCAAGACCAGCGTTTTTCTCATACCTGCTGACTTTGGTGGAAGGCATGAGAACTCTGGGGTCAAAAATGGCGACGAACGATTGGTGGTGCTCAACAATGTGGCGAGATCTGTCATCGAAGGGCAACGAGGGTTGGACCCCATCTGGGTATTCCCTTATGGAAAACCCGACGACGATGGCACAACAAACCCAGTTCATCGAATGAACGACTCGGCATGGAAGAAAGCCAGGGTTCGAGCGGCTAAGCGGTTTCAGGAGCAGTTCCTGCGCCCCGCTCCCGCAGGCTTCGCCTCGATACGCGTCCACGACCTGAAGCACACCTTCGGTCGCAGATTAAGGGCTGCTGGGGTAACTGAGGAAGACAGGAAGGCCCTGCTAGGCCACAAGAACGGAAGCATCACCAGCCACTACTCGGGCGCAGAACTGGGCAAGCTCATTGATGAAGCCAACAAGATATCGGCTACCGACTCACGTGGGCCGGCGCTGACAATACTGAGGAGGAAGGCCGGATGAGAAAAGTCCCGCAAAAGTCCCTGACACAAAAAAGCCTGGTCATCACTGACCAGGCTCTAATGCTTGAATTATATGGTCGGGACGGAGTGATTCGAACACTCGACCCCTAGCACCCCATGCTAGTGCGCTACCGGACTGCGCTACGCCCCGACTAGGCGTGAATCTATTTTCGGATACCTGAAAACGTCGCGAACTATACATTAAGCTTCTGAAATATGGAAACTTTCTTGAATAGCGTAACTACTTTCTAAGTACCAACAATACGTCCTCAAGCTCAGTAATCATTTGTTTGATCAGTTGCTTGTACTGCGTACTGTCATCTTTAGCCTCATCACCAGAAAGACGCTGACGCGCTCCTCCGATGGTGAAACCTTGATCGTATAAGAGTGCACGGATTTGCCGAATCATCAGCACATCCTGGCGCTGATAATAACGGCGATTGCCACGCCGCTTGACCGGGTTAAGCTGCGGGAACTCCTGCTCCCAGTAACGCAACACATGCGGTTTAACAGCACAAAGCTCGCTAACTTCACCGATGGTGAAGTAGCGCTTGCCGGGTATTACGGGCAGTTCGTCGTTATGACTTGGTTCCAGCATACGCCTCGACCCTGGCTTTAAGTTTCTGGCCTGGACGGAAAGTCACCACACGGCGCGCCGTGATCGGAATCTCCTCTCCTGTTTTTGGATTGCGACCGGGGCGCTGACGCTTATCGCGCAGATCAAAATTACCGAACCCCGAGAGCTTGACCTGTTCGTTGAGTTCCAGCGCTTGGCGGATCTCCTCAAAGAACAGCTCCACCAACTCCTTGGCTTCCCGTTTATTCAGGCCCAGCTCTTCATACAGACGTTCCGCCATCTCAGCTTTCGTCAGAGCCCCCATACGCTACTTCCTTAACGTGGCGTTGAACCTTTGTTCCAGGGAGGTGAGAATATTTTGCGTTGTGGTACTCACCTCATCGTCATTTAGAGTGCGCGATGGATGCTGCCAGGTCAAGCCGACAGCAAGGCTTTTTCTATCAGGATCAATACCTTTACCGTGATACACGTCAAATAGCTTGAGGTCAGTCAGCCACTCGCCTGCCGTTTCCTGGATAGAACCAAGCAAATCCTGCGCTGGCACATCACGATCCACCAGCAAAGCCAGGTCACGCCGCACTTCAGGGAATTTGGACAGCTCCTGAAACTTAGGCATAACCCCCTGAGTGATTTCGCCCAACACCAGCTCAAACATGAAAACAGCTTGATCCAAGCCCAGCGCTTTCGACAACTCAGGATGAATTGCGCCAAGGTACCCCACAAGACGCCCGTCACGCTCAATCCGAGCTGTTTGCCCTGGATGTAACGCGGCATGCTCACCAAGCACAAAGGCAAAGCTAGCACTTGCGCCCGCACTGGCCAGCAGCGCCTCAACATCGGCCTTCACATCATAGAAGTCGACATTATCACGAGCGTGCGCCCAGCCTTCTGGCAAGCGACCACCACAAATCACACCCGCCAGCATCAGCTCTTGCTTCAAGCCTTCGAGCTGACCGACAAAGCGCAAACCACTTTCGAAGAGGCGCACACGCGATTGCTGACGATTCAAGTTGTGCTCAAGCGCTTTGATCAGACCTGGCCACAAGGAAGATCGCATCGCAGCCATATCCGCGGAGATGGGGTTAGCCAGCATCAGCGGAGCAACGCCAGGATTGAACAGCTCGAACAATTTGGGATCGATAAAGCTGTAGGTGATCGCTTCCTGATAACCACGAGCAACCAGTAAACGGCGCAGCGCGGGTAGTTCGACTGCAGCTTCAGCCTTGGCCTGCGGAGCCAAGCGCGCTTGCGGGTAACGCACAGGCAAGCGGTTGTAACCATACAAGCGGGCAAGCTCTTCGATCAGATCGACTTCCAGGCTGATATCGAAGCGATGACTTGGCACACCAACCTGCCACTGTCCTTCGCCATCGGCACGAATGTCCAAGCCCAAAGCCGCCAGCAAACGGACAATTTCGGCAGAATCCATCTTCATGCCGAGCATCTGCTCAATGCGCTCAGCGCGCAGCGTAACCGCCGCAACACTCGGCAAATGCTCCTGATTGACGGCTTCGATAATCGGCCCAGCTTCGCCACCGACAATCTCCAGCAGCAACGCAGTCGCGCGCTCCATGGCTTCACGCGCCAACTGCCAATCCACACCACGCTCGAAGCGGTGCGACGCATCCGTGTGCAAACCGTAGGAGCGAGCCTTGCCAGCGATGGCGATGGTGTCGAAGAACGCACTTTCAAGAAACAGATCGCGGGTCTTTTCGTTGACACCGCTGTGCTCGCCGCCCATCACACCGGCAATGGCCAAGGCACGGCTGTGATCGGCGATCACCAGCGTATCGCTACGCAGGCTGACTTCCTGACCATCAAGCAGGACAAGCTTCTCGCCCTCCTCCGCCATACGCACACGGATGCCGCCATTGATTTCAGCAAGATCGAACGCATGCAGTGGCTGACCCAGTTCAAGCATCACGTAGTTGGTGATGTCGACAGCAGCATCGATACTGCGCACATCGGCGCGACGCAGACGCTCAACCATCCACAACGGTGTGGGCTTGGACAAATCGACATTGCGTACAACCCGACCGAGGTAACGCGGGCAGGCCTGCGCAGCCAGAATTTCAACTGGGCGCACTTCATCATGACTCGGCGCAACTGCCGCAACTACCGGGCGAGTGACAGGCGCGGCGTACAAAGCACCGACTTCACGCGCCAGACCAGCCAACGACAGGCAATCGCCGCGATTCGGAGTCAGATCGACTTCGATGCTGGCGTCATCCAGATCCAGATAGACACGAATATCTTGGCCCACCGGCGCATCAGCCGGCAGCTCCATCAGACCGTCATTTTCTTCGCTGATCTGCAGCTCAGAAGCCGAGCAAAGCATGCCGTTGGACTCAACGCCGCGCAGCTTGGCTTTCTTGATTTTGAAGTCGCCGGGCAGTTCGGCACCGATCATGGCGAACGGAATCTTCAGACCAGGGCGCACATTGGGCGCGCCGCACACCACCTGAAAGGTTTCCGCACCATTACTGACCTGGCACACGCGCAGCTTGTCGGCATCGGGGTGCTGCTCGGCGCTCAGCACCTCACCCACCACTACGCCACTGAATACGCCGGCAGCCAACGATACGCTGTCAACTTCAAGGCCAGCCATGGACAGGCGGGCAACCAGATCGTCGCGGGAAACCTGCGGGTTTACCCAGCTACGCAGCCATTGTTCACTGAATTTCATACTGTCTGTTCTCCTGAACCAATTCGATTACGGAATGCGAGGGCGCTAGCGAAATTGCGCCAAGAACCGCAGGTCGTTATCGAAGAACAGCCGTAAATCGTTGACGCCGTAACGCAGCATGGCCAGACGCTCAACACCCATACCGAAGGCGAAACCGGAGTATTTTTCCGGATCAATGCCAGACATGCGCAACACATTCGGGTGCACCATGCCGCAGCCCATGACTTCCAGCCAGCCGGTCTGCTTGCAGACGCGGCAGCCTTTGCCGCTGCACATCACGCATTGCATGTCGACTTCGGCCGATGGCTCGGTGAAAGGGAAAAACGAAGGACGGAAACGTACGCCCAGAGGCTTTTCGAAGAACACCCGGAGAAACTCCTCGATGGTGCCCTTGAGGTCAGCAAAGCTCACACCTTCGTCGACCAGCAGGCCTTCTACCTGGTGGAACATCGGCGAGTGAGTGATATCGGAGTCGCAGCGATAAACGCGACCGGGGCAAACAATGCGGATCGGTGGCTGCTGCGATTCCATGGTGCGCACCTGAACCGGAGAGGTGTGGGTGCGCAGCAACATGTTCGCGTTGAAATAAAAGGTGTCATGCATCGCCCGGGCCGGGTGATGACCTGGGATATTGAGCGCTTCAAAGTTGTGGTAATCGTTTTCCACTTCCGGGCCTTCGGCAATGCCGTAGCCAATGCGGGTGAAAAACTGCTCAACGCGCTCCAATGTCCGAGTGACAGGGTGCAGACCACCAGAAGTCTGACCGCGACCTGGCAGGGTCACGTCGATTTTCTCGGCGGCGAGCTTGGCGCTCAGCGCGGCCTGTTCCAGAGTTGCCTTACGGCTGTTCAGGGCATCCTGAACTTGATCCTTGGCGGCATTGATCAACGCACCGGCTTGCGGACGTTCTTCTGCCGACAGATTGCCCAGGGTCTTCATCACCTGAGTCAATTCGCCTTTCTTGCCCAGATAGTGAACCCGCAGTTGCTCCAGGGCATTCACATCGTCGGTGTGGCTAACGGCCTCAAGCGCTTGCGAGACCAGCACATCCAGATTTTCCATTTACAGACTCCAGATACGAAATAGGGGAAGAGCTTGAAGGCTCTTCCCCTATTGGTGACGTTTAGCACCGGGCGAGCCCGGTGATTGCCGGGGACTTAAGCCAGTACGGCTTTCGCTTTCTCGACAATCGCAGCAAACGCCGCTTTTTCGTTCACTGCCAGATCAGCCAGTACCTTACGGTCGATCTCAATGGACGCTTTTTTCAGGCCCGCAATGAAACGGCTGTAAGACAGACCGTTAACACGTGCACCAGCATTGATACGAGCGATCCACAGAGCGCGGAACTGACGTTTTTTCTGACGACGGTCGCGGTAGGCGTACTGGCCTGCCTTGATGACCGCTTGCTTGGCAACGCGGAATACGCGTGAACGCGCACCGTAGTAGCCTTTAGCGAGTTTCAGAATTTTTTTGTGACGCTTGCGAGCGATAACGCCGCGCTTAACACGAGCCATGAGTAATTTCCTCTATCTTGACCAATTAACGAACGCGCAGCATGCGCGCCACTTTTGCTACGTCAGACGGATGCACCATGGTGCTACCGCGCAGTTGACGCTTACGCTTAGTGGACATCTTGGTCAGGATGTGGCTCTTGAAAGCGTGCTTGTGCTTGAAGCCGTTAGCGGTTTTGAGAAAACGCTTGGCTGCACCACTCTTAGTTTTCATCTTTGGCATGTTCGGATACTCCGCATTCAGTTGATAAACATAACCGCAAGGCCTGCCGTGCCCTGGTGGTTACTTCTTCTTTTTGGGGGCGATGACCATGATCAGCTGGCGTCCTTCCATCTTTGGATGCTGTTCAACGGTGCCGTATTCAAGCAAGTCACCTTCAACTCGCTTCAACAACTCCATGCCCAGCTCCTGATGCGCCATCTCACGGCCGCGGAATCGAAGCGATACCTTGGCCCTGTCCCCATCACTAAGGAAACGTACCAGGTTGCGTAGTTTTACCTGGTAATCCCCTTCCTCCGTCCCTGGACGAAACTTGATTTCTTTAACCTGAATCTGCTTCTGGTTTTTCTTTGCAGCAGCAATCTGCTTCTTCTTTTCGAAGATCGATTTGCCGTAGTCCATCAGCTTGCAAACAGGTGGCACTGCATCGGCAGAAATCTCTACCAGATCCAGCTTGGCCTCTTCGGCCTTAAGAAGCGCGTCTTCAATTGACACAATCCCAAGCTGCTCACCCTCAGCGCCAATTAACCGAACCTCGCGTGCCGAGATATTCTCGTTGATCGGGGCCTTCGGTGCAGCTCGTTTATCTTGTCTCATTTCACGCTTAATAATGATTACTCCAAATCTTGGCGACCACGCCGGGAAACCGCCTGCGCAAGAAGTTCAGCGAATTGAGTGACGGGCATGGAGCCCAGATCAGCACCTTCACGAGTGCGCACGGCGACAGTTTTCGTCTCAACCTCCCGATCTCCGATAACCAAGAGATAGGGAACCTTGAGCAAAGTATGCTCGCGGATTTTAAAGCCTATCTTCTCGTTCCTCAAGTCGGACTTGGCACGAAAACCGCTTTGATTGAGCGATTTCTCCACTTCGAGGGCAAAATCAGCCTGTTTATCAGTGATATTCATCACCACGGCCTGAGTCGGCGCCAACCAAGCAGGGAATGCACCTTCGTAGTGCTCGATCAAAATCCCGATAAAGCGCTCGAAGGAGCCGAGGATCGCACGGTGCAGCATCACCGGATGCTTACGGCTATTGTCCTCACTGACGTACTCCGCCCCCAACCGCACCGGCAAGTTAAAGTCCAGCTGCAAGGTACCACACTGCCAGACACGACCCAGACAGTCCTTCAGCGAGAACTCGATCTTCGGCCCGTAGAAGGCACCCTCACCCGGCTGCAGATCATAAGCCAGCCCAGCGCTATCGAGCGCCGCCGCCAACGCTGCCTCGGCACGATCCCACAAATCATCCGAACCCACACGCTTATCCGGACGCGTGGAGAGCTTGAGCTGAATATCGGTAAAGCCAAAATCAGCGTAAACAGCCTGAGTCAACTTGATAAAGTCTGCCGACTCAGCCTGCATCTGCTCTTCGGTACAGAAGATATGTGCGTCATCCTGAGTAAAGCCACGCACACGCATGATGCCGTGCAGCGCACCGGACGGCTCATTACGGTGACAAGCACCGAACTCAGCCAGACGCATCGGCAACTCGCGGTAGCTCTTAAGCCCCTGATTGAACACTTGCACGTGACACGGGCAGTTCATCGGCTTGATCGCGTAATCACGACTTTCCGACTCAGTGGTGAACATGTTCTCGGCGTAGTTTGCCCAATGCCCGGACTTCTCCCACAGCGAGCGATCGACCACCTGCGGGGTCTTGATCTCGAGATAGCCATGCTCGCGCTGCACGCCACGCATGTACTGCTCCAGCACCTGATAAAGAGTCCAGCCATTGGGATGCCAGAACACCATGCCCGGCGCCTCTTCCTGGGTGTGAAACAGATTCAGACGCTTGCCGATCTTACGGTGATCGCGCTTCTCAGCCTCCTCAATGCGCTGGATATAGGCCGCCAACTGCTTCCTATCAGCCCAGGCAGTGCCGTAAACGCGCTGCAATTGCTCGTTCTTGGCATCGCCGCGCCAGTAGGCACCGGAGAGCTTGGTCAGCTTGAATGCCTTGAGGAAGCGCGTGTTCGGCACGTGCGGGCCGCGGCACATGTCGACGTATTCTTCGTGATAGTACAGACCCATAGCCTGCTCATCCGGCATATCTTCAACCAGACGTAGCTTGTATTCCTCACCACGGGCGGTGAAGACATCAATAACCTCGGCGCGCGGCGTCACTTTTTTGATGACGTCGTAGTCCTTCTCGATCAGCTGCTGCATGCGCTGCTCGATTGCCGCCACATCATCTAGAGTGAAAGGACGCTCAGATGCGATGTCGTAGTAAAAACCTTCTTCAATGACTGGACCGATCACCATCTTGGCAGTGGGAAACAACTGCTTGACCGCATGACCAATCAAATGCGCACAGGAGTGGCGAATGATTTCGAGCCCCTCCTGATCTTTTGGCGTAATAATTTGCAAGGTTGCGTCGCTATCAATCAGGTCACAGGCATCAACCAGCTTGCCATTGACCTTGCCAGCTACCGTGGCTTTAGCCAGGCCAGCACCAATAGATTGCGCCACCTCGAGTACAGATACCGGGTGATCGAACGAACGCTGACTGCCGTCGGGAAGAGTAATGATGGGCATGGCGCCTCCTCTCCTAGTGGTGACCTCTACCAAAGGCCACATGGGTTGGGATGAGCCAGTAAGCGATTCGGCGGTATACCTGCCATACAGTGGCGGGAGCTTTTCAGCCAACCAAAACCGAACCGGAGTCACTGGAGGTTTGAAACAACGGTTAACCGCACGGATGCTTGCAGAAAGCCAGGCTTGCTGGCAAGAACCCAATAAAAAAGGGCCGCCTAAGCGACCCTTTTTCTACCAATTTTGGTAGGCACGATTGGACTCGAACCAACGACCCCCACCATGTCAAGGTCATGCCAAAGCGGTGGCGCACTATACACAACACCCCCTCTAGAGAACACCCCTTCACATCTCTAGAGGCTCCACCATGGCTAACATTAGACAACTCACCTCCGGCAACTGGAACGCACAGGTACGCCTCAAGGGTAAGCCTGCACAATCCAAAACCTTCCCCACCCAAGAGGCAGCACACCAATGGGCTAAGCAGCTTGAGGCAGTCACCAAGGAACACCAGACCCACACCATCTACTCCCTTGGCATGACCTATTGTGAGTCTCGCCTAAAGGGTAAGGGCAGCTATAACCATGCATTGCAGTTAGTGGAGCAGCTATCCCTCTCCTTCCCCCAGCCCATCCAAGACATAACCCCTCAACAGATAAACGACTTCAAGCTGTTGCGCCTCAAGTCAGTTAAGCCAGCCACCATCAGGACTCAGCTAGCATTTATGTCGAGGTTCTTTAGGTTTGCCAAGAGAGAACTATTGATAGATGTAGCTAACCCGCTAGCTGAAATAGCGCTCCCTCAAGCATCAAAGTCTAGTGACAAGGTGGTTAGCCAAGGGGAGCTAATGCTTATCCTTGCTGAGCTATCCCCCACCACAAGACTGATAACTGAACTGGCATACGAGACAGCCATGCGAAGGTCAGAGATAGTCCTGCTAACCACTGGCCACATCCATCTAGATGATCGTATTGTCGATGTAGTTGATGGAAAGAATGGCACTAGGTCTGTGCCTTTAACTAAGCGTGCTGTAGAGCTGCTAGGTGATGCCCTACAGCTTGCAAAAGCTAAACGCATAGGAGGCATCAGGCTATTCAAAATAACCCCTCACAGCGTCACTACAGCGGTTAGGAGAGCCAGAGAGAAAGCAGGACTAGACAACACAGTGAGACTGCATCAGCTACGGCACACAAGAATCACAAACGTAGCTAAGAAGGGATTCAACAATGCACAAATCATGATTGTCTCTGGACACAGGGACACGAGGTCTGTAGCTAGATACTCCCATCTAAATGCTAGAGATGTTCTGCACTTGATTGACTAACAACCTCACAGGGAACTCATCAGCAGTTCCCTTTTTCTTTGCCTGCTTACCACTAGCAATCATTTCACATCAAAGCCAATAACCATCAGCACTGTAGGCACAGCCAATTATGGGGTGATGGTTACTCAGAGATGTTTCTAGAAAATAATTTGCAGGATTGAAATAAACAAAAATCTCAAAAATAGATATAGATAAGTATCTACTAGATATTCTAGACAATCCTTCTTGGCTCTTTCACACAAGAAGTATCAGACAGAGCATACAAGTAGAACAGCAGCTAACCACTCAGGATCAATCATGGACGTAACACTACAAGAAGTCATCAACACTCAACACCAAGCACTTAACACCCTTCCCCGTAAAATTCTATTCCTTATGATTAAGAACGGAGCAGATGAGACAGGCTGGGCAACCATTTCTGGATACAACTTAGCCAGAGCTACAACCCTACCCAGGCGCAGTGTAGATACCATAATCAAACACCTAATAAACACTGGCCTTATTGAGCGACGCAAGATAGGCCCACAGCACAATGCTTTATACCAATTTCGTGCTATTCACATCTAAGGAAAAACAAATGACCAAGACACTCTCCCAGCATGACCTACACGAACTAGCTCGTACCACTGGCCGCACCCCTTTCGAAGTATTGTCTATTGCTCAACAACAAGGATGGACTATCAATGATGCAGCTAGCCCTACTCTCCCTCGCTCAACTCCTCTTCCTGGCATTCTTAATAATTCCAAGAAAGCAGGGGAATACATGCGCAACCTCAAACAAGAAACAATTAACAACCTTTACAAGTCTGACCCACTAATCAGAGAAAGCATCAATGCACAAATGGCAGTTGACGCCACTCGCACAACCAAAGAGAAGCCATCAATTGTTGCCTATGATGATCAAGGAAAAATCACAGGGGTAACAAAATCTGTTGTCTCTGGTATCCATGCCACAGGTGCAAATCAAACTGAGGTCATGCGAGCAATCAAGGCAAACATCCATAAACAGCTAGGCGTAACCCAATGACCGTCCCACTCTACAAGTTAACCCCAGAAGAGCAATACCGAATTAGTCGTGCTGAGGAAGCCAAACAACACGCAGAGGCTATAGCCGCTAGCAATGCAATGCTTGTCGGCAAGGTAAAGAACTACAAAGGGGTTGAATATCAATCGAATCAATACAGCTTAATCACCTGTCTTAACCTCCCACCTCTAAGCGGATTACAAGGTGAGTTCACATCAGCTCAGACATTACATAAAGTAATTGATGACTTGGATGCCGCCGGTAACCTACACACCACTGAGAGTAAGAATAAGAAGTGAATCCTTACCGGTGGCTTCTCTACTGGGCCACCAATCTATTCCCTTTAGTATTCACCTTTGACGCCGTAGCAACCAGCATCTACTTACTAGCACTTTTCGCAAGCCATCTCTAACCACAACTACCACTCGCCTTCTGAGCGCAAGCACAGGAGCTTACAGAGTCACCCTCAGCATGAACAATAACAAGAAAATACACATAGCAGAAGCCCTCCCCGGAAGTGGTAAATCTACAAAATTTATTGAGATGACACCGAGCCTTATACTCAAATCCAAATTACTTTATGCAATGCCCACCAACGCATTGATTAAAGAACTGGCGCTAGACATTAAGGTAAGGGCTGGCATCAACCCTCTAGTAGTGACATCAGAGACAACCGACCACGTTGTCTATCACTTAGAGAGTGTGCTGGCATCCAACACAAGCCCACTAGTCATGGTTACGCATGAGGCGCTGCGCAGAGTAGACCCTAGGTTACTGGATGGCTGGGAGCTTGTAATGGATGAGGTACCTAGCGTCTCAGACTGCAAGGGCTATCTATTCGACAGCGTAAGCTACTCAGGAAGCCTAGCCCCATACCTAACAATAGGTGACGACAAAAAGGCATCACTCAGACCAGAGCATGTAGCCCTTGTCGAGAACATGATTAAGTCTAAAGACTCTAGCGCCTTAAGCGCCTCAGCCCTTGACGTACTTAAGAATCTAATAACCCCCCAATGTAGTGTTGAGGTAGAGAAACTAAGCAACAAAGGCAAGAGACTTGTACGCATTGTCAAATATAGAGACTTCCTACCAGCATTCTCTTACGCCAATAGCGTTCACATCCTAGCCAACAACGTAAAGGATACTTTGCTAGGTGTACATGCACTTCATCAAGGCTGGGAGTTTGAACCTTCTATTTTCACACCAGAATTTAGTGGCTATGGCAAGCGTGTAGAGCTGCATCCATTCCTCACTGGAAAGTATTCAAAAACACAAAGCATGCGACAGCGTAACGGGAAGACTTCGGACTCTTGGGAAGATGGGGTGCAACTTGATACGTGGCTAGATGGTGTAACTGCAATGATTGGTGATGCCGAAAGCCTAGCCTTTATGCATGAGTGGGTTAAGTATAACTGAATCGCCCCTAGTTTCGTAGACACCTCCAGGCCTCATAATACGGTCCATTAGGAGGTGCCATGAGCAACCCGCGTTATCCCGAAGAATTCAAA
>NZ_JBITTY010000011.1:0-10784 GCF_044542155.1 Pseudomonas sp. NPDC079086
TTTGCGCTGAAGTTGGATCGTCCTTACCGCAGTAAGTCCGATAAAAGTTACGTGCGCGGATTTGATATTTCTTCAAAGTGATTGGGAGCATGGCTGTCGTCTCTTATTATTGTTTTGATGACAAAAGCAGCCGCATTCGCGAATTGGCGTTGGCTCAGTTCAAACTTCACTGAAAAGCACTACGCCTTCGCTTCGTGCATTTCTCGTTACGTCTGAACTGCTCCAACGCCCCCATACTCGCGCCGCGAGTAAGGGGTTGCGCCCTCTTACTCACGCGACACGCCTTCATCTACATTCAGCGTGCCGGTGGAGCAAGAGCGCGCACAAGCGGTTTGTCATCAAAAAAAGCAGCCAGCGCCAAGGCGCTGAAGGAACGAGTAGGCGATGCCTAAGGGCATCGTAGTAGTGGGTACAGCTTTAGCCTGCGAAGAAAGGCTGGCCACTGCACTCAAAGTCAGTTATCCGTATTTCGCATAACTGTATGATTTATAAGTATTTGCCATGGTTAATATAACCAAAAAAGCAGTGCCCGGGCGGGCGCTATCGCTGCCTTTACTGGCGCTCAGAGTGGCAGTAAAGGCGTTCGAAATGCCTTCACGGGCACAGTAAGTGCCTGTCCGGGCTCTGCATTTGCACACACTAGTATTCTCGCGATACTAGGGTGGTATCGCATGTCATACCCCGGTCGTATCGCATCCGGTGTTGTGGCACTCAATGTGTGTCGCACTGTCGTTTGCGATACGACCCGAGTGTCGCATTTTGCCCTGCAGCACACTGAGTGTGTCGCATGCCTGGAATGTCACATGCGAGTTGTATTGCTTGATACTTCTGCGATACGGCATGAGTGCCGCGCTGGTGCTGTGCGATACGCTGGTCGTATCGCACTAGGTGTTGCCACACTCGCGGAGTGCCACCTTTTCAGCGGTGATACGAGCCGCGTATCACCGCTGCTGAATATGGATACTAAAGATCCTCGAAGGCAATCGTACGATTGCGTCCTCGATATTTAGCTTCGTACAGAGCGGTGTCTGCTTCGCCGAGTAACCGTTCCAGGTATCTAGTGACCTATGGCAACCTCAGCTTCATCAGCGACCTCTTCATACTCCATCTGGTGACGCGTCCATTCAGCTGCAACGACAGGGTTTTCACGAATCTGCTGCTCAATCTGAAGCGTTTCACGATACTCACGAGCTTGGGCCGCCATCGTCCACTGAGTTTGCACGCCCAATACCTCCAGCTCCTGCTTGATGTCGGTAACCCCGAGGCGGAAGAACTCTTTGCGCGGGTTGACCTTATTTACCTGCTGTCGCAGGAAATGACGATGCAGCTGCTTCTCCAGGCTGGGGGCATCCTCGCTGAAGATCATGGCATGTACGTCAAATTCGAAGGGTACGCTGGCATCGCCGAGCTCGCGGATTCGATCAGAGGGCTCCAGGCGGCGGGTCATGCCGATCTTGAACACATCCTCGCCAAATGAGCCAATGTTTGAGATTACATAGACGTGACCGGTGCGTGTTTGCTGGGCCATAGACAATGCACGCTGGTTCTTCTCCTCGGCCTGGCGCAACTGCTCCTGCAGTGCGGCCAACTTGGCCTCGAACTCTGCACGCTGCGCCTCTGAAGCTGCCGCCACCTGAGACTCAACTTTTTCCATGGCTCGGCGCAGGTTCTGCTCTTCTTTGGCCGCCTCTTTGATAGCTCGCTCATATTCGCGCCGAACCTTTTCCTCTTCACGAATCTGTTCACGCAGCCGGCGCTGTTCTTCCCGCTCCTGATCCCGAATGGCCTGAGCAGTGGCTGCCCAGCGTAATTCTTCTAGTCGCGCCTGCAAGTAAGGTTCAGTGACCCTGGCATTTCGGAATGAGGCACCGTTGATATTGACCAAGGCGAACGAGTCTCTGATCTCTTTCTCAAGCGTGCCGTGGTTGTCCGATTTGGCACGATACAGGATGGAGTCCACCTTGCCATTAAACGCATCAGTGACGAACCGAATAGCCGTTGTCCGGCGGCTTGCTTCGGCATATTCACAGACGGCGGCTTGGCCATTTTTGACCATGAGCCTGGACAGCTCGCGGGCATCTTTGAGCTTTTGACCAGCCTCCGCGTAGCCGATCTCTTCAGCCAGGTCATCCAGTAGGTGGTAGGTCGGGATGATGTATGAATCGCCGTACCCGTCGATCTTGTTCTTTATCGCTGCCGCAGCTTCCGTCAGCTCCTTCAATCGTCCGACAGCACCATAAGCTTCGCCTGCAATTTCTTCGGCTTTAGCATGTGCAGAGTCGACAATTCGCTTGGCCTCAAACAAAGCGGCTGAAAGTCGCGATTCAGCCTGTTCAAGACGCTGCCTGGTGGTCTTGAGCATGGAGTCTTTCTGACGCTTGATTTCATCGCTCAGCCGCGCAACCTCAACCTCCAAGTCCGCAAGAGCTTGGTAGCGCTCCAACTGTGCCTGGAGAGCCTTCAGCCTGTTGCTCTGGTCCACATAACGCTGTGCAGCAACACGGGACTCGTCCAGGAGTGCCTGAATTTCGCGTTTCTGAGCAGCAGTCAGCCCATCAAGCTGCTTGATCCGTTCCAGTTGGTACCCACGCTCCACCAAAAGCGCTGCTCTCGCCTTTTGGTGTCTGGCGCTCTGGACAACAAAAAAGATCAGCGCAGCAATGGCGACGATTAAAAGAAGTTCCATCTACAGTGATTCCTTGCTTACGGACGGCAGTTGGTGAGGCTCTGGGGTAATGGCTTTTATAGTGCCATTTTTGAAGAGGCCTACCAAATGCATAGCCACGGGCTTTTCTGAAAGCTGGAGGCTGCAGCTCTGGTCAATAGCAAAATGCTTGATCTGCCGGACTACGCCTAGCTAAGGCCCAACTCGATGGTCTTATTCTGAGTGGCCTGGTGAAGCGGGCTGTTCGGTAAAATGCTGTTCAATCGCGGTCGCCAAGTCTTCAAGAGCATCTGCCAAGCGCATGTCTTCTCGCTGGTCATTACTTGAGGGCTGGAACGTTCTTGCGTGGTGCAGCAGGGCTTCGGCGTAGTTCCTCCTGAGATCTAGCGTAAACACGATCATTTGCCTATTTCGAAGTGCTTATGGGCCGCTGCCGAGCTGCCCTTTGGCGCTCAATGCACTCGGTCGGGTGTTGGGTGATACCCAGAAGTTAGAAATATTCGATGATTCATCAGCGACTGATATCCGTCATCAGCGCGGAACGACGCGATGACATAGAAACTGCCAGTGTATGTATGGAGCACCCAGAACTCGCCTTCCTGTCCGACACGCAAGATGACCGAGGTGCGAATCAAGCGGCCATCTGTAAACAGCCCCGAAACTGGATCGGCTCTGATGTGTCTGTGAGTCACGCCCAGGCAGCAGCAGATCGCAATGCGGGCCTCGGTGAGGTAAGCCGTAACCGGTTGGCTGAATGTGAAGGCCAGAGCATCACTTAGCAGTTGCGCATCGGTTGCAGGAGTTGGGCGCATCGTTGCTCCTAGAGATTGATGATTAGCTGCGGATTGAAGCCAGTCCGTTCTCCTGGGTACCCCCTTGGGTTACAAACGATCCGTGTTCCAGCTTCGTGATAGTCAACCGTGGTATGAGAATGGCCGTGTACCCAGAGTGCCACTCGATCTCCACCCATAAGATCAATCCACTCATTTGCATACGCCGCATCAAGATGCCCCCCAGAATGTGGGTTTTCTGCCAGTGAGCGCATAAGCGGTGCGTGGTGTGTTATCACTACGGTTTGGCCTGGAAACGGTTCGGCTAGTTTGCTCTGAAGCCAGCTCCGTGTTTTTAAAGCCTTGTCAGCGAAATCGCCGGGCTTTATCCGCCGGTAATGCTCTCCCGCCCTGATCTGTCGGTAGTAATTCATCATGCTTTGCGCAGTGATTGACGCCAGAGGCTTGTTGCCTGTGGCACTAAAATCAGTCCACATCGTGGCACCCAGAAATCGTGTGCCACTGATTATCACAGCATCACGCTCCAGCACCTGAACATGAGAACCGAGGCCGGCACTACGCATCTTCTCCAGCGTGCTGGGCATGTGGCCGCCGTAGTACTCGTTATTGCCGAGCACGTAAAGCACAGGGCATTGGAATGCCTTCTTGGCCCACTCGACTCCGCGTGCTTTCACATCGATATCACCTGCCAGTATCACGATGTCGGCATCGTGATACTGGGGTTTGTATGCGTCGTGCTCGTTGTGCAGATCTGAAAGCAGGTGAATACGCATTCTGTTTAGCCTGCCGAATATTCAGAAAATACGAGTAACGGTTTTCGCGCTGGCTTGCTTCCGTCTACCTGCACCAAGCAGCAGGTAAACGGTGTGGAGCGTTTTAAAATGAAAACTTTCCTGAAATACGTGGAGTGGTGACGTGCGGACGAAGTCGCCGATATCCCATCTACGTTCGCTGTCGATGACGACGCCGTGAGCGAATAGGATCACCGGCTGGCGCCTTGTTTTTGCCAGTTCGGAGCGTTGCTCGTCAGTGACATCAAGATCGATCCAGATCCAGTCGCGCACGATGCAGTAATTGCCAAACGGAAAGCTGTTCCGTGCATAAGTCATGGCATCTTCATTCGACATGTCGCTTCCGGCCATGTGCTGGCCTGGTCCGTAGAGCAGGTCAGTCATTGCATCTAGTCCATTCACTGCGTTCGCCCTCATGATGAGACTGTCGGATGCAGGCTCGCCGTTGCAATTCAGCAGTCTGCCAAGATCGCTGATGCGCTTCATTTTTTGGTTATCGGATTGTGGGTAAGTTGTTGTAGTCGCCGGAGCGGTTTTCTAGTTTGGGGCGCTAGGTGAAAACCTTAGTTCCCGGTCGGTAAAAATCGAAGCTAGCGTGGCCGGCTCATTTAGGTAGTCCGTTTTTCGTCGGAATTCCTCGATTGCTAGCTCTATCCTGAGATATTCAAAATTGTTAAATAGCTCCTCCATTGGCACGTGAAATTCTGCACTGCCGGCTTTGGCACACAGAATGTGCAGGATTGCAGCTAGTGGCAGAGACAAGCTGTCGTCATCTTCTGGGCGCTTGGTGGCGAGGTTTTCTAAGCACCTGTCTGTGCTCTGCTGAAGCGCTGTCAGCCAATAGTCGCTGAGGTTGCAGGGTAGTGTTGCCTCTGGCCCGCTCATCAGGACTTCTTCTATGAAGCGTTGGTATATTTCTTTATCGCTCATGCTGTTTTAACCATCTTTACGTGCGGCTTAGAGGCACTCTGGTATGTCCGTGTTGAGTTAGCGGAGAGCGACTTTTTGTGTGAAGTCGAGCAAGCCACGAAGGGTCTTTTCATCCTCGGCCCAGCTTGGGCACAGGGTTGAAATTAATTCCCTGCTCAGGGCGCGCGGTTGATCGATGAGGCCCGAAAACTTCAGCGCTATTGATAATCCAGCGTGCTGGAGGAGCATGCTCATGTGTTGCCTGTTATGACGGTCATTCCGTTGAGCGGGGCGGATAAGGTCCAAAAGCGTTGGAATGTCATCGAATAGCAAGCATGGATTGCCGCTCACCGAGTCGAGACGGACGTAGATGTCTGATCCGGACAAAAGGCTTATTACAACTGGTAGTTCGATGTCGAATCGACTTACCAAGCGCTCAAGGGTTAAAAGCAAAACGCGGTTTTTGACATCGAGAAGTGCGGATCGATCTGGATCGAGAGGGATGATTGTGGAGATGTGCACGACGTTCATATCTGTATACCTGTAATTCAGATATCTGTAATTTAGATATACATTCTGGCTTTGTCAACAGCTGGAATGCGTCTCTTTGGAAAAGTCGATTTATCGAGATGAGAACTTAGTGCTGCTTCGTATGATCAAGCAGTGTCGTACTGAGTCAGGCCTGACGCAGGCGCAGTTCGCTGAGGCATTAGGCCGCCCGCAATCTTTCACGAGCGACATTGAGCGAGGTCTTCGCAGGCTTGATTTGGTTCAGCTGCGAGATATCTGCCATGTGCTTGGCCTCAACTTGGTTGAGTTTGTGCAGCGCTACGAAACCGAGTTGTCCTCGAAAGGTGCGGGGGGATAGCCCAGCACCTTTCATTCCTTGCGCGCTAGGTGGTTTCTTGCTGCATGCGGCCCCAGGCTGCCGAATGCAGCCCGCCAGCATCGCTGCACAACAACCTGACAGCCTGAATACATCCGTTCAGTGGTTCGCTGGCAACCGAGTTCAATTCGGGCGTGCCGCTGAGTGCGCAGAGCAGCCCCAGAGCTGCATGATGGCGCATCATGGCCTCATCATAGAGTTCGCTTGCACTGGCATCGCTACGAAAGCCAAGGAGGCAGTTGAGCCCGTTGGGATGTAGTGGAGTGAAGCCTGTCTGGAACTGTTGTGTGTCCCGGTCAGTCAGAGCGCTGCTTTTTTGCTCGGAAGTACTTGGCTCAGGTTTAGGTAGCGGGCTGTCATTGGTAGGTGAAGGGGGCATGGTGTGATCCTCAGAAAAAGGTTCTGCTCCCAACGCCAATTGGGTGAGCAGGCCGCACAGGTTGGCGTACCGGTCTGAGAGCCGGCGCATCCGAAGATGCCCTGCACGGTCCGCCCATGAAGGCGCAGCCATGCTTGGTGCTAAGACGCGCTTGCACCAGCTCAGAAACCAGGACGCCAATCCTGTCCCACATTCGTGGGGAAGCAACGGTATGAGGCTGCTTCTTTGTTGTCAATCTACGATCTTCTGTCTTTGATTGACGCGGTCCGGCGCTATTGGTGTTCAGGGCGGCCTATATCTAGGGGAAGTGAAACGGTACCCAAAACGGTACTCAAATTTATTTTTTACGGCTAGAAAAGAAAAAGGCCAGCTTGAGGCTGACCTAACTCTTTGTTTTTTATGGTGGGCCCACACGGACTCGAACCGTGGACCAAAGGATTATGAGTCATTGCTTGCCACTGAAATTCTAGGCTTTTGTCGGCACGAAAACCTCAGTTGTGAACCCTACGATCTCTGCTTGTGGGCTACCAGCGCACCGTAAGGATGAGCACCTTCAAATGATTTGGCATCTTTCCTGATTGGACGCACTACGACATGGCGTGTGCAAGTGGGCATCTCTTTGGTATTAAAAGGTGGGCAGATTTTGTGCATGACTCTGTCATAAGCCAATAGTAACGTTATGGTTGCGCCAATCCATCATTGGCGCTACGGAGAATCGCCGGGGAAATGTGGCCGGGGACATATTGGTAGGTGGTGCAGAGTTATCGGGCATTGGATCTATCTGTTTGACGGCAGGCGCAAGGGCGGCTGTCGTGATTCGTTGGCATGCCTGGAGCGGGCAGCGTTGGGTGCAATGCCCGCAGTTTATCAGCCCGAAGAGGGTTTTCGTTTGTACTCATGGCTTGGTCGGTGCTTGCAGGTAAATCCGGCATTTTGTGCGCATGGGTTGGGTCACTGGCACTTCATCGTTATGCTCTGCGCCACAAACAAGCTAGTGGGTGAGTGATGCTACAGTCTGTGCGCGTAATAAAGCTTCTGCCGGTGGCTCTGTTGTTTCTGCTCGGTGCCTGCTCCAGTGGGCCGCAACTGCAGCCTGAGACCAAGCGCTTGCCAGAGCGGGTCGAGCTGGCTGATGTGCCGTTTTTTCAACTAAGTGACGCCCAGGGTGGGCCTTCGGCGTTGGCGGCATTGCTCAATCATCACGGGGTGATCACTAGCCCAGGTCTGGTGGATGAGCGCATGCAGCAATTGGCCAAAGAGCAGAGCACGCAAGCCGGGCTTGAGGCGGTGGCGCGCTCTTATGATCTACTGGTTTACCCTTTGCCCGGTAATTTGGATGCGCTGATGCAGCAGGTATCCGCAGGGCATCCGGTGCTGGTGATGCAGGATCGGCTGTTTGGTGGGCCGGGTTCGCAGTTTGCGTTGCTAGTCGGTTATGACCAGCGCGAACGCACGTTGGTAATGCGTTCGGGCAATACCCGGCGCTGGTACACCAGTTTTGCCAGTTTCGACGATGCTTGGGAGGAGGCCGGACGTTGGGCTGTATTGATTCAGCCGACCAATCAATTGCCTGCGCAACCCCTTGAGCGAGTCTGGTTGCAGGCTGCCCGTGATCTGCAGCAGCAAGGCCGAGGCGCTGCGGCGCAGCGAGCGTTGCGCACGGCCCGTCAGGTTTGGCCGGATGCCGCGCTGTAACGGCGTTCAGCAATGACTTAAGTCAGAACGCAAAACGGCACCTTAGAGGTGCCGTTTCTGTTTGTGGCGCTGGTTTTAGATGCCCAGCTTGTCACGCAAGGTGTAGTACCAGGCGCCCAGTGCGCTGAATGGCACTTGGAACATCCGCCCGCCCGGGAATGGATAGTGCGGCAGGTCGGCGAAGGCGTCGAAGCGTTCGGCCTGACCGCGCAGGGCTTCGGCCAAGATTTTGCCGGCCAGGTGAGTATAAGTTACGCCGTGGCCGCTGCAGCCTTGTGAGTAGTAGATGTTGTCGCCGAGGCGGCCGACTTGCGGCAGGCGCGACAGGGTCAGCAGGAAGTTGCCGGTCCAGGCGTAGTCGATCTTCACATCCTTCAACTGCGGGAAGGCCTTGAGCATCTTCGGGCGAATGATCGCTTCGATGTTTGCCGGGTCGCGTGCGCCGTAGACCACGCCGCCGCCAAAGATCAGGCGGTTATCACCGCTAAGGCGGTAGTAATCGAGCAAGTAGTTGCAGTCTTCTACGCAGTAGTCCTGCGGCAGCAGGCTCTTTGCCAATTCGGCGGATAACGGCTCAGTAGTAATCACCTGAGTGCCGCATGGCATCGATTTGGCCGACAGTTCGGGAATCAGGTTGCCCAGGTAGGCGTTGCCAGCCACCACCACGAACTTGGCTTTGATTCGGCCGTTGGGTGTGTGCACAACGGGATTGGCGCCGCGCTCAATGCGGATAGCTGGAGATTGCTCGTAAATAACTCCACCGAGCGACTCGACTGCCGTGGCTTCGCCCAATGCCAGGTTGAGCGGGTGGATGTGGCCGCCACTCATGTCCAGCATGCCGCCGGCATAAATATCGGTACCCACGACTTCTTGTATGCGCTTGGCGTCCATCAGTTCCAGCTGGGTGTGGCCGTAGCGTTCCCAGAGCTTTTTCTGCGACTCCAGGTGTTTCATGTGCTTGGGGGTGTTGGCCGCGAAGACGCCACCGTCCTTAAGGTCGCACTGGATGTTGTACTTGGTAATGCGCTCGCGAATAATCCGACCGCCTTCGAATGCCATGTCGCCCAGCAGTTTCGCCTGCTTGGGGCCGACGCTGCGTTCGATCACATCAATGTCGCGGCTATAACTGTTAACGATCTGCCCGCCATTGCGGCCTGATGCACCGAAACCAACCTTGGCCGCTTCGACGATGCTGACTTTAAAGCCGTTTTCGAGCAGGGCGATGGCCGTGGACAGGCCGGTGTACCCTGCGCCGACGATGCACACGTCAGTCTCGACTTCACCATTCAATTCCGGGCGCGCCGGTACCGGATTAGCGGAGGCCGCGTAATAGGATTGTGGATAAGCTGTGTGCGCCATTTTGCAACCTCTGTTCTTTATTTTTTACGAATAGACAGATGCTACCTGAGTTGAAAATGCCCGGCTAGTGGTCTGTGCGAAATATTAAACGCGCCATAGAACAGTAAAAAATTCAGTTATTCAGGCAGTTAGCGAAAAAATCTGTTGACAGTTTTTTGCGTCACCGTAAAATGCGCACCCATCGTAGGCACGTAGCTCAGTTGGTTAGAGCACCACCTTGACATGGTGGGGGTCGTTGGTTCGAGTCCAATCGTGCCTACCAAACAAAGCCCCGCATTGCGCGGGCAGCAGAGAGGGAATCCGAGAGGGTTCCCTTTTTGTTTTCCCCTAGAAAACATTCACAATCTACAGTCCTATTTCACACTCAGCAATGTGAATGCTCATTTCTTGTGGGCTGTGTTCACAGCTGGATTGTGAATGGAATCTCCTAACCTGTTGATACTAAAGGCAAGATCACTACTTAGTTAAGGTGGTGCTCATTGTTCGCATGCTCACAATCGCAGCAGCTCTAACGTCTGTTGCTGTGCAACAGCCTACCAACTGAGCTACGTGCCTACGATGGGTGCGTGAGTCCCTGTGTGCTCTTGTACGGCCTTTGAGCAGGCATGTCGCCCTATGCCGTTGGCGAGAAGCTCACCAGCCCGTGTGGGCTGTTGTAGGGGCTTGGCTATGTGTGGCTGTGAAATCTGTGGGGGATTGCTGCTAGGGGGTACAAGGGGGGGGTTAGGGGGATGCTCTCTATATGCATTGCGGCTAATGGATTTCTGCTGGAAATTAACTGACCCGTGCTCGAATTTGTCTGCTAGAAATTAACTGACATAAGGTTGTGGTGAGGTGTGGGTCGTGCTGGATGCATTGAAAGGGATGTACTGGGCTTCACAAGGAAAGCGATTCGGTAATCAGGTGGCTGATCTGCTCGGTGTTCATCGGGGGCTCTACCATTGCGCTATGGAGGAGGGTGGTTGCCAGATGCATCTCATCAAGCTTTATCAGCTTAAAGAAGATGGGGAGTCGATAGAGCGCGTGGCTCTGCATTCATGTCAGTTTTTATTCCCTGGCCTTGAGGCTATACAGGCACGATTCGGTAAGCAGTCGCTAGTCGATGAGGCTAGGAGTAGAGTTTTGGCTTATACGGCGCAAGCTTAGTGTTCGCTTTGGTATCGTGGTGTGCTAACTTACTCAGATAGGGAAACGGCCCTGCTCTCAAGATGGTGTGAATCGCCCCGGATTTCCTAGACACTTTCCAGGCTCAGTAAATGTCGCTTCTCGAACTCTACCGGTGACAGTTGGTTGTTGAAACCGTGTCGGC
>NZ_JBITTY010000012.1:0-8626 GCF_044542155.1 Pseudomonas sp. NPDC079086
TGTCAGACACGAACCCTGCGCGGTGCCTGCAGCGGCTAAAAACACTGAAATAAGCGGGCGGTTACAGGAGCTGAGTGCAACACGGTTATTGAATTGAGGTGGGTGCATCATGTTGCATCGCCATGGCCTTTTGCATCACCTCGCCCATAACTTCTATGGGGCACTTGAAGTCGAAGCGCTTACGCGGTCGCATATTCAGTTGCAGCGCGATGGCATCCAGTTCCTCCTGGCTGTGTACCGACAGGTCTGTGCCCTTAGGCAAATACTGGCGGATCAGGCCGTTGATGTTCTCGTTGCTGCCGCGCTGCCAAGGGCTATGCGGGTCACAGAAGAAGATCGCCACGCCGGTTCTCTGGGTGATCTCGGCGTGTCGCGCCATCTCTCGCCCTTGGTCGTAGGTCATACTCTTGCGCATCGCCAGCGGCATGCGATTAAGCGCGGCACTGAAGCCTTCCATCGCCGAGGTTGCCGTCGCGTCGTTCATCTTCACCAACATCAAGTAGCCACTGGTTCGCTCTACCAGAGTGCCGACGGACGAGGCATTAGCCTTGCCCTTGATCAAGTCGCCTTCCCAATGCCCCGGCATCAGGCGGTCCTCGATCTCCGGCGGGCGCACATGAATGCTAACCATCTCCGGGATCTGCCCGCGCCGATCAACGCCGCCAGAGCGAGGCCTACGTGTCGTCTTACTTTGACGCAGGCAGATGATCAGCTCCTTGCGCAGTTCGCCGACCGGCAAAGCATAGATCGCGTTATAGATCGTCTCGCGACAGACGTAGGCATCTCTGAGGCTGGGTATGTTCATGCTGCGCAGCTTGCCGGCAATCTGCTCGGGAGACAAACGTTCACGAAGCATGTGAGTCACCAGCTCGAAACGCTCGGTACCTAGCAGCAACTTGCGCTTGGGGCAGCAGACGTGGCGACGGTCCCTCATGTACTGCTGGGCGTTACGGGCCGAGTAGTCGCCGCAAGCATCCCGGTTGCGGCGCAGCTCACGGCTGATAGTCGAGGGCGATCTGTTGATCAGGCGAGCAATCCCGCGCTGCCTGAAGCCTTGGGCTTGACCGATTTGAATGGTGACGCGCTCTTCAACGCTGAGTTCGGAATAAGACATAGGGGAAACACCGTACCGGAGAGGTCAGGTGTTGCACTCAGTTTTTGCGGCCGCCCTCCTTTAGCTGCGCAGCCAGGAAGGACAGCCAGTGATTTCTATCGGCGACATCTACAACCAAGACATCAATTTTCTGTTCGGGTCGGGCGCATCGTTCGGCCTCCTTCCGACCCTTCAATTGGAGGTTCAGACCGGTGAGGGCGACTCTCGCTTTACTCTAGAAGACTTGGCCACCAAGTTTGAACGTGAGAAAGATCGGCGTCTGATCCCGCTGTTTATGCACTACTACGCCACTTGCATACGTCCCGCCGAGCAACTCAGCCTGGAACAGGCGTTAGCCGGGGAGCCAGGCGCTACGGTTATCAAGAACTACCACACATTCCTAACTACAGCACTTGAAATGGTGAAGCGCCGCAAAGCGCTGGATCGGCGCTGCAATGTGTTCACAACTAACTATGACGGCTGTTTCCCACTAGTGGCTGACGCGCTTATTAAAGAGGGCAACATTGACTTCGTGCTGAATGACGGCGCGCGAGGATTCACGCGGCGCATTCTACGGGCCCGAAACTTCGGGTCTTACCTTTGCCAGGCCGACGTCTTTGGGCGCCATCAGAACAGCATCCCTCAGATCAACCTCATCAATTTGCATGGGTCGGTCTACTAGAGCAAGTTGGATGCTGCGATTAAGGTTGGCTACGACCTGTCTGGCCGCGAAGGCCTGCTGGATGACGGCGCGATGGAGTTACTGCAACCATTTTCGGTGGCACTTAACAATCCCGCATCAACACTTGCCGACGTGCCAGACACAGACTTTTCCGATGCAGAGCTGGAAGCAAGATACATACTTTAGAGATGTGCCTACAAAAGACGTAACGATTCAATCACTCAGATAGACCCAGCGGGAAAACCAGCATGAAGGCCGTGCCCAATTGGCTACTGGTGACACTGACTTTTCCCCCATGGGCTTGCATGATTGAGCGCACTATTGCCAACCCAAGCCCACCCGAATCATCGGGCTGGTTGCGCGAAGGATCACACCGATAAAACCGCTCGAAAAGATGTGGCAGGTGTTCGGCAGCAATCACATCACCCTGGTTATGCACACTGATCTCCAGACATTCCGCCGCAACCCTGGAACTGATCGTCACCGGCGTATCAGATGCGGCATATCGCAGCGCATTTGCCAGCAGGTTGGCCAGCGCCCGGCGTAATAAATCCGGTTCAGCCTCCAACGTGCCGCAGGCCAAATTGATCAGCTGAATGCCCCGCTCCTGCGCCATACCTTCGAAATATTCGCAGAGCTGTTCAACCACGCACTGCAGATCGACAGATTCGCGCTTGATCGACGATTTTGGCTGCTCAGTACGCGCCAAGAACAACATGCTGTCGATCATCCGAGCCAGGCGTTCGTACTCCTCCTGATTGGAGACCAGCAGATTCTGGTACTCCTCGGTCGAGCGACTGCGATCAAGCGCCTGCTGGGTCTGCCCCATCAGGTTGCTCAGTGGCGTACGCATCTCGTGCGCTAGGTCTTCAGAGAAACGCGAAAGCTGGGCGAAGCCCTGTTCCAAGCGACCAAGCATCTGGTTGAGTGCATGGCTCAACGCACTCAATTCGCGGACATCCCTGAACGGCTCCAGGCGTACATGCAGGTGCCGCGCATCAATAGTGGCGGCGCGTGTCGCCAGCTGACGCACAGGCTTAAGGCCACGCTGGCTTACCAGCCAGCCGAGCAGAAACGCCAACAACGCCCCCACCGTCACGGCCAGCAAGACTTTCCAGCGATAGGCACTGAGCATCTGCTCGCGTTCACCGAGGTACTTGCCCGCAATCAGGGTAAGGCGGCTCCCGGCAATCGATATATCGACCCAGGCAAGGCGCAGTGCTGGATTATCCGGGCTGTCTGCAAGCCTTGGCGCGGGCGCCGGCCAGAGGCTCGGGAATGGCAAGGCCAGCGGGTTGATTTCGATCAGGCGCTCGCCTGTGTTGTCGATAATCCACAGCAGGTTATCGCGATTGCCCAGCATGTTTTCGTAAAGCTGGGGGCGGGCGCGCAGTGACTCGATACTCTCACTGTCACCGATAAGCGCCTGCATCCGCTGCAGACGGCCAAGCAGTGCCTGGTCATCACGCCAAGCGATTTCGCGCTGCAACGAGTGGTACAGGTAAAGCCCCACTGCGCCCAGCAGCAGGGAGCTGACCAGGGCGAACATCAGAGCCAGTTGCAGGCTCAGCGTGCGCGGCCAAAGGCTCATCTTTGGGCATCCAGCATGTAGCCCATACCACGCACGGTGTGAATCAGCTTGATCGGATAGGGATCATCGACCTTGGCCCGCAAGCGCCGAATAGCGACGTCCACAACATTGGTATCGCTATCAAAATTCATCTGCCAGACATGAGAGGCAATCAGCGCTCGTGACAGCACCTCACCCTCGCGGCTGAGCAACAGGTGCAGCAGCGCGAACTCCTTATTGGTGAGCGTCAGACGCTCGCCACTGCGGGTGACCCTGCGTTTGAGCAAGTCCAGATGCAGATCGGCCACCTGAAACTGCTCCGCCTCTCGGGGTGGTCCGCGGCGCAGCAAGGTGCGCACACGAGCCAGCAACTCTGCGTAAGAAAAGGGTTTGATCAGGTAATCATCGGCACCCAGTTCAAGCCCTTTGACGCGGTCTTCGATTGCATCTCGCGCCGTCAGGAAGAGCACAGGCGTTGGCGATTTTCGCCGGATGATCTGCAGTAATTGCCAGCCGTCCAAACCGGGCAGCATGACGTCGAGGATGATCAGATCAAACTCGCTTTCCTGCACCAGGTGCTGGCCATCCAAGCCATTCAAGGCGACTTCAACCATATAGCCGGACTCACCCAGGCCCTTGCGCAGGTAATCCGCCGTCTTTACTTCGTCTTCAACCACCAGGATACGCATCAAGTCCTCCAGCACAGGCGCATAGCCTAGGCCGATAAGCCGCTTCGTCCCATTACAAATTCGTAATGTGCAGGCAATCAGTCTGAGCGCAACGCTTGTGCAGTATGGCCGGCAACTGCTCAGCCGAGCTTGGAACGGGAGGACTTATGCAAATCGGAAAACGCTTCACCACGTCATGCCTGGCGCTGGCCATAGCTTCAAGTGCCGTGTGGGCCGAGACTCCAAAGGTTGCCCAGCGTGCGGATGTCACCCTGGCCATGGCCAATCAACTTCTGGGCGCCACCTTGGCAGCCTGTCATGCAGACGGCCGAACCGGCGTAGCGGCGGTCGTCGACCGCGGCGGCAACCTGGTCGCCGTGCAGCGCGATGACAATGTCGGGCCACACAACACCCTGGCCGCGCAGCGCAAGGCTTTTACCGCCCTGTCAACGAAGACAGCTACGGGCCTGCTGGCAGAGCGTGCGCGCAGCAATCCAGAAGCTGAAAACCTCAACACCCTCGATGAGCTGCTGCTGTTAGGCGGTGGCGTACCGCTGAAGGTGGGTGACGAAGTTATCGGTGCCATCGGCGTTGCCGGGGCCGGTGGTGGCCAGATCGATGAAGGCTGCGCGCTGAAAGCCATTGCACAGGTTATACCCACCCTCAAGTAATCAGGAGATCACCATGATTACACTGAAAACACTTTTCGCAGGCGCCGTACTGAGTGCACTTTCCTCTGCAGCTTTTGCGGCAGATAATCCACTGAGCGTCCATGTGCTGAATCTGCAGGACGGCCTTCCCTCCCCTGGCGTAAGTGTGACCCTAGAAAAGCAGGACGGTGAGGACTGGAGCAAGCTGAACACCGGCACCACCAATGAGCAGGGCCGCATCACTGCGCTTTATCCGGAAGACAAAACGCTGGACAAAGGGACTTATCGCGTCACCTTCAAAACAGGTGAATGGTTCAAGAGTCATCAGGCGGCAACTTTCTTTCCCGAGGTGCCGGTGATTTTCGAAGCGGATGGCAGTGTGCCTCACTACCATATTCCGCTGTTGCTCAGCCCTTATGGCTTCTCAACGTACCGCGGTAACTAAATTATTGAGTTAGCTTTACGCCCGTTTCGCGGGGTAAAGCATTAACTTCGAGCAACTACTGGAGATTACCTGTCGATTTAAACATGTGACGAACGCTAATGTCTAAGGAAGGTCTGAAGTAGTCATGTATTTGTGGCTGACTTTAGACCCCGCCGATTTTGGAAGCGGCAAACCGATCAAAAACGATCAGATCACCTGTTTATTTCAGTGTTTCTGGCCGCCGCGATAACCTCGCAGCGGCCATTTCCCAAATTACAGGCGCACCTCTCGCGCATTCGTCAGCAAATATCGGCGTGTCATCCACAGGTTCGACAGCGCGAACAGTGTCACCAGCTGTGACGTGTTCTTCGCCAGACCTCGGAAGCGTGCCCTTACATAGCCGAACTGACGCTTGAACACCCGGAACGGATGCTCGACCTTGGCACGCACCTGAGCCTTGGCTTTCTCGATCTTGCGCTTGGTTTTGTACAGCGCCCTACGCTTACTCAGCTTCTTGTACGTACTACGACGGGCCGCGGTCTGCCAGATCACCTCACGGCCTTCATGTTCCGGGCGCTTCTCTACGCCGGCATAACCCGCATCGGCCCCACCATGTTTTCCTCACCGTGCAGCAGCGACCTGGGTAGCGTCTGCAACGTTGGCTGCCGCACCGACCACGCTGTGCACCAGGCCCGATTCGTCATCGACGCCGATGTGAGCCTTCATGCCGAAGTAGTACTGGTTGCCCTTCTTGGTCGGGTGCATTTCCGAGTCACGCTTAGCGTCCTTGTTCTTGGTCGAACTCGACGCATTGATCAGCGTGGCATCGACGATGGTGCCTTGGAGCAATGACACACCGCGGTCACCCAAATAGCCATTGATGAGGCCAGGCTGCCCGCAGCCAGTTCGTGTTTCTCTAGCAATCAGCGGAAGTTGAGGATGGTGCTTTCATCGAGGATGCGATCCAGGTTCAGGCCCGCAAAATGCCGCAAAATGGTGGTCTCGCACAGCGACTCTTCCATCGCCGGATAGCTGTAGCCAAACCAGTTTTGCATCAGATGTACGCGCAGCATCGCCATCAATGGATAGGCCTGACGACCACCTTCCCCCTTCGGGCAATGTGGCTCAATCCACGCAATAAAGCCGTCCCATGGGACCACCTGATCCATCTCGATCAGGAAACGCTCACGACGGGTTTGTTTACGCTTACCGGCATACTCAGCTTCGGCGAAGGAGATCTGCTTCATCAGGCTACTCGGAAAACGGGATGGGTATATTTGACCAGATACAGCAAGTACTATTCAGAGTTTGCCTAAAGAATAGCGCGGGCACAAATGCTCAAACAGCTGCCCGAGCGCAAGCACTGGATTTCCAATTCCAACCAAAATCGCCATTTAGAACTCAGGAAAATGTCAACTTATTGTTAGACGCACGACCAGAGAGGCCCTTAGCTGGAATAATCAAGCCTTTGCATTTATCAGAAGTAAATGTGTACTGTGTAGAATCCGCGTAGCGATGAACATAACTTGTAGAAACCTCGCCAAGATACCCAGTTACACGTATATGACTATAACCAATGTGCTTCAGCGCCTCCTTGAGTCTGCAAGCAAAGGAATCACCCCCTCCCACACCACTGTCACATGCGTACAAACTGATGTTCACAAAATCTTTATGTAACTCCTCTTTTTCCATAAGCATGGCCAGCTCTGCAGGCGTGTAGAATTTACATAAACCAGAGCCTCGAGTGACGCCAAGGTGTGATGCTATTGTCTTGCCCGGCGATGATATACCATGGAGTAAAACATACAACTTATCACCTGCTGTTAAAGACCCAAGGCAGCCGCCAAAAATACCTCTATAGATGCCCTTGCCAGGGCCAGATTTAAACGGATTATTAAGAATCGTATAAGTGGTTTTATTTTTTGCTAGGCGCCCGCTATTCCATTGTGCAGCCATGCCCTTTAAACCGAGCGATCCCACTTGGTTGTTAGCAGGAAAAAAATTTGTACTTACAGGCAACCAGATATATCCAGCCATATGAGCAATTACCGAGGAGTGAGTAGCGAGTAGTATTTATGCTATTAATTCATGTTTAGGCTTATATAAGTGCCACTGAGGAGCATCAAAGAACTCGTCAAATTCGACCTCTCTATCCTTGGTATAAAGCCTTATATTCTGTCTAACGACAGATAAGCTCCTCATTCGGTAGTTATATCTAATTTCTGCTGCGGTAACGCACCGCCCCCCGCACCCCAGACTTAGTTGCAATGTCGTGCAGAGCTGGCAACAAATTATCCACAATGAAATGCACAGTGCATCCGCGATTAAATATCTGAAAGTAGATACCTAGCTTACTGGTTCTTCCCCAGACTTTATTTGCTAGTGACTGAGAGCTAATAGGTATAGTAGAAAGCCCCCTGAAAATATCTGTTTTAACTGATAGCTGTTTAAACTCCATGCCTCGCTGACCATCATTCAAATCATGACATATCTCTGTGCCCATTCTCCAGCGACCGACAACTGGAACCGCACCAAAAACAGCATTCGTCAATACATTCTGTACAAGAATATTATCTTTCCCACCGATCTTGCACCTAAACCCTTTAGCAATAAGTTTATTTAGCGCAGGAGCAGTATCAATTGAAAGCCCATATACTATACCTCCAGGCTTGAAGTTATTTTTAAGCTGAGTGTATTTTTCACGATCTCCAAAACAGCAAATCCGCATTAATACTTCCTGTCTATTTTAAGTGGAAAAAGCCCAGCACATAAATTATAAACCAGTTGGAATTTAGCTCTTGTTACGCAGGCAAGACCTATACATATTATAGAAGATTAAATTATTCAAAACAACTTACCCATCAACAATACTTAAAAATTGCAAAGCCCCAATCTTCCTAAAAAATTCAATACCGTGATTTTGCCAAAATCGCTCCGAATTCTGTGCTGAACAGAGCGTTTAACTTGCTCGCTGTATTCAGAAATCAATCATATTTACGAAGGCATCTCCGCAGGTACGACGGAGCGACGGCTCGGCGGGATAACAAAATGGAATTATTGGCATGCTCTTGTCTTTGCTCCTGTTCTGCATAGGCAGCTTGATTTTTTATTATACGGTCGTACCACAAAGTACGCTGTACGACTACCCCATCGCTAGCCATTGGGCCACCGAAAAAGCTCGACCCCATATTTATGGATGCCTCTCTTACGTTCAAAAACTCGCGAGCCTTGATGAGTCGACGCGGCACACACATATCAAATCGCATCATCCAATCGTCGAAATGACCATAGAAGCCCTCCCCAAAAAACTGTCCTGCCGAGGGATCAATAATAATTGCCTGACCGCCTATGCTCGCAACGATCGCGTAGTGATTGGCCGGCACACGATCAGAAAGTCCACTCCACATAAGTAATGCGATTACTCGATGCGTTACTTGGTGCTGATTAAGGAAGGTCTGAATTAGCCCCGACTTCTTCAGCTGTTTTTCTCGACTACTCAAAAAAACAGCGCCTCAATCGAAAATCGGGCTAGTTTCCAC
>NZ_JBITTY010000013.1:0-5432 GCF_044542155.1 Pseudomonas sp. NPDC079086
ACCAGTTTCCTGATCGGGGGTTTTGGTATAGGTGCTTGACGATGACCTACTCTCACATGGGGAAACCCCACACTACCATCGGCGATGCATCGTTTCACTACTGAGTTCGGGATGGGATCAGGTGGTTCCAATGCTCTATGGTCGTCAAGCGATTCAGCTGGAGTATCGTCGTTAGACGCTGCTCCGAATTGGGTATGTGATAAATGGTTTTGCAGTTCGTACAAATTTTCGGCTGTTGCGGTCTTCTTGTTGCTAGACACACAAACATCAAATTGTTTGGGTGTTATATGGTCAAGCCTCACGGGCAATTAGTATTGGTTAGCTCAACGCCTCACAGCGCTTACACACCCAACCTATCAACGTCGTAGTCTTCGACGGCCCTTTAGGGAACTCAAGGTTCCAGTGAGATCTCATCTCGAGGCAAGTTTCCCGCTTAGATGCTTTCAGCGGTTATCTTTTCCGAACATAGCTACCCGGCAATGCCACTGGCGTGACAACCGGAACACCAGAGGTTCGTCCACTCCGGTCCTCTCGTACTAGGAGCAGCCCCTCTCAAATCTCAAACGTCCACGGCAGATAGGGACCGAACTGTCTCACGACGTTCTAAACCCAGCTCGCGTACCACTTTAAATGGCGAACAGCCATACCCTTGGGACCGGCTTCAGCCCCAGGATGTGATGAGCCGACATCGAGGTGCCAAACACCGCCGTCGATATGAACTCTTGGGCGGTATCAGCCTGTTATCCCCGGAGTACCTTTTATCCGTTGAGCGATGGCCCTTCCATACAGAACCACCGGATCACTAAGACCTACTTTCGTACCTGCTCGACGTGTCTGTCTCGCAGTCAAGCGCGCTTTTGCCTTTATACTCTACGACCGATTTCCGACCGGTCTGAGCGCACCTTCGTACTCCTCCGTTACTCTTTAGGAGGAGACCGCCCCAGTCAAACTACCCACCATACACTGTCCTCGATCCGGATAACGGACCAGAGTTAGAACCTCAAGGTTACCAGGGTGGTATTTCAAGGTTGGCTCCACGCGAACTGGCGTCCACGCTTCAAAGCCTCCCACCTATCCTACACAAGTAAACTCAAAGTCCAGTGCAAAGCTATAGTAAAGGTTCACGGGGTCTTTCCGTCTAGCCGCGGATACACTGCATCTTCACAGCGATTTCAATTTCACTGAGTCTCGGGTGGAGACAGCGCCGCCATCGTTACGCCATTCGTGCAGGTCGGAACTTACCCGACAAGGAATTTCGCTACCTTAGGACCGTTATAGTTACGGCCGCCGTTTACCGGGGCTTCGATCAAGAGCTTCGCGTTAGCTAACCCCATCAATTAACCTTCCGGCACCGGGCAGGCGTCACACCCTATACGTCCACTTTCGTGTTTGCAGAGTGCTGTGTTTTTAATAAACAGTCGCAGCGGCCTGGTATCTTCGACCGGCATGGGCTTACGCAGTAAATGCTTCACCCTCACCGGCGCACCTTCTCCCGAAGTTACGGTGCCATTTTGCCTAGTTCCTTCACCCGAGTTCTCTCAAGCGCCTTGGTATTCTCTACCTAACCACCTGTGTCGGTTTGGGGTACGGTTCCTAATTACCTGAAGCTTAGAAGCTTTTCCTGGAAGCATGGCATCAACCACTTCGTCGCCTAAAAGACAACTCGTCATCAGTTCTCGGCCTTGATTTCCCGGATTTACCTAAGAAATCAGCCTACCACCTTAAACACGGACAACCAACGCCGTGCTGGCCTAGCCTTCTCCGTCCCTCCATCGCAGTAATTAGAAGTACGGGAATATTAACCCGTTTCCCATCGACTACGCATTTCTGCCTCGCCTTAGGGGCCGACTCACCCTGCGTCGATTAACGTTGCGCAGGAAACCTTGGTCTTTCGGCGTGGGAGTTTTTCACTCCCATTGTCGTTACTCATGTCAGCATTCGCACTTCTGATACCTCCAGCAAGCTTCTCAACTCACCTTCACAGGCTTACAGAACGCTCCTCTACCGCTCATCCTAAGATGAACCCGTAGCTTCGGTGTATGGTTTGAGCCCCGTTACATCTTCCGCGCAGGCCGACTCGACTAGTGAGCTATTACGCTTTCTTTAAAGGGTGGCTGCTTCTAAGCCAACCTCCTAGCTGTCTAAGCCTTCCCACATCGTTTCCCACTTAACCATAACTTTGGGACCTTAGCTGACGGTCTGGGTTGTTTCCCTTTTCACGACGGACGTTAGCACCCGCCGTGTGTCTCCCGTGCTGACACTTGTTGGTATTCGGAGTTTGCATCGGTTTGGTAAGTCGGGATGACCCCCTAGCCGAAACAGTGCTCTACCCCCAACAGTGATACACGAGGCGCTACCTAAATAGCTTTCGAGGAGAACCAGCTATCTCCGAGCTTGATTAGCCTTTCACTCCGATCCACAGGTCATCCGCTAACTTTTCAACGGTAGTCGGTTCGGTCCTCCAGTTAGTGTTACCCAACCTTCAACCTGCCCATGGATAGATCGCCCGGTTTCGGGTCTATACCCAGCGACTGTCGCCCTATTAAGACTCGCTTTCGCTACGCCTCCCCTATTCGGTTAAGCTCGCCACTGAATATAAGTCGCTGACCCATTATACAAAAGGTACGCAGTCACCCAACAAAGTGGGCTCCCACTGCTTGTACGCATACGGTTTCAGGATCTATTTCACTCCCCTCTCCGGGGTTCTTTTCGCCTTTCCCTCACGGTACTAGTTCACTATCGGTCAGTCAGTAGTATTTAGCCTTGGAGGATGGTCCCCCCATATTCAGACAAAGTTTCTCGTGCTCCGTCCTACTCGATTTCATTGATAAGAGAATTTCGTGTACGGGGCTATCACCCACTACGGCGGCACTTTCCAGAGCCTTCCACTATTCTCAAATCAACTTAAGGGCTAGTCCCCGTTCGCTCGCCACTACTAAGGGAATCTCGGTTGATTTCTATTCCTCAGGGTACTTAGATGTTTCAGTTCCCCTGGTTCGCCTTACACACCTATGTATTCAGTGTGTAATAACCAGCTTATGCTGGCTGGGTTCCCCCATTCAGAGATCTCCGGATCAAAGTCTGTTTGCCGACTCCCCGGAGCTTATCGCAGGCTACAACGTCTTTCATCGCCTCTGACTGCCAAGGCATCCACCGTATGCGCTTCTTCACTTGACCATATAACCCCAAGCAATCTGGTTACTGTCTAATAACGTGAAGACGACATTCGCCGAAAATTTGCAATTGAGAACTACAAATTTTACCTTGACCAAATTAATTACCAGTGAAAGTAATTAATCAGTCACTTCTATCACATACCCAAATTTTTAAAGAACGATTTTCTTACTGGTCAAAGACCAGAAATCAACATTCATCTACTTTCAGTAGGAACGTTCATTTCTGAACTCTTACGATACTGTAATGGTGGAGCCAAGCGGGATCGAACCGCTGACCTCCTGCGTGCAAGGCAGGCGCTCTCCCAGCTGAGCTATGGCCCCATATTCGTACAAGGCCAAACCCCACAACAATTGGTGGGTCTGGGCAGATTCGAACTGCCGACCTCACCCTTATCAGGGGTGCGCTCTAACCAACTGAGCTACAGACCCAATCGTCTTTTTCAATGAATCAAGCAATTCGTGTGGGAACTTATGAAGAAGCTGAAGTCTTCGATTAAGGAGGTGATCCAGCCGCAGGTTCCCCTACGGCTACCTTGTTACGACTTCACCCCAGTCATGAATCACACCGTGGTAACCGTCCTCCCGAAGGTTAGACTAGCTACTTCTGGTGCAACCCACTCCCATGGTGTGACGGGCGGTGTGTACAAGGCCCGGGAACGTATTCACCGTGACATTCTGATTCACGATTACTAGCGATTCCGACTTCACGCAGTCGAGTTGCAGACTGCGATCCGGACTACGATCGGTTTTATGGGATTAGCTCCACCTCGCGGCTTGGCAACCCTTTGTACCGACCATTGTAGCACGTGTGTAGCCCTGGCCGTAAGGGCCATGATGACTTGACGTCATCCCCACCTTCCTCCGGTTTGTCACCGGCAGTCTCCTTAGAGTTCCCACCATTACGTGCTGGTAACTAAGGACAAGGGTTGCGCTCGTTACGGGACTTAACCCAACATCTCACGACACGAGCTGACGACAGCCATGCAGCACCTGTGTCTGAGTTCCCGAAGGCACCAATCTATCTCTAGAAAGTTCTCAGCATGTCAAGGCCAGGTAAGGTTCTTCGCGTTGCTTCGAATTAAACCACATGCTCCACCGCTTGTGCGGGCCCCCGTCAATTCATTTGAGTTTTAACCTTGCGGCCGTACTCCCCAGGCGGTCAACTTAATGCGTTAGCTGCGCCACTAAGAGTTCAAGACTCCCAACGGCTAGTTGACATCGTTTACGGCGTGGACTACCAGGGTATCTAATCCTGTTTGCTCCCCACGCTTTCGCACCTCAGTGTCAGTATCAGTCCAGGTAGTCGCCTTCGCCACTGGTGTTCCTTCCTATATCTACGCATTTCACCGCTACACAGGAAATTCCACTACCCTCTACCGTACTCTAGCTCAGCAGTTTTGGATGCAGTTCCCAGGTTGAGCCCGGGGATTTCACATCCAACTTACTGAACCACCTACGCGCGCTTTACGCCCAGTAATTCCGATTAACGCTTGCACCCTTCGTATTACCGCGGCTGCTGGCACGAAGTTAGCCGGTGCTTATTCTGTCGGTAACGTCAAAGTAGCAACGTATTAAGTTACTACCCTTCCTCCCAACTTAAAGTGCTTTACAATCCGAAGACCTTCTTCACACACGCGGCATGGCTGGATCAGGCTTTCGCCCATTGTCCAATATTCCCCACTGCTGCCTCCCGTAGGAGTCTGGACCGTGTCTCAGTTCCAGTGTGACTGATCATCCTCTCAGACCAGTTACGGATCGTAGCCTTGGTGAGCCATTACCTCACCAACTAGCTAATCCGACCTAGGCTCATCTAATGGCGCGAGGCCCGAAGGTCCCCCGCTTTCTCCCGTAGGACGTATGCGGTATTAGCGTCCGTTTCCGAACGTTATCCCCCACCACTAGGCAGATTCCTAGGCATTACTCACCCGTCCGCCGCTCTCAAGAGAAGCAAGCTTCTCTCTACCGCTCGACTTGCATGTGTTAGGCCTGCCGCCAGCGTTCAATCTGAGCCATGATCAAACTCTTCAGTTCAATACTGCTTGGGTTTTGAGAAAACCCTAAACTTAGCTCAGCAATCGTTGGTTACATCTTTGATTTCTCGCGGAGTAACTTGTGATGCTGATAATCTTGCGACTAGCAGTCTTACCTCACAAGCACCCACACGAATTGCTTGATTCAGTTGTTAAAGAGCGGGTTGGTTAAGCCTTTCGTCTCAACCGAGGCGCGCATTCTACAGCAGCCTCACCTTCCGTCAAG
>NZ_JBITTY010000014.1:0-3996 GCF_044542155.1 Pseudomonas sp. NPDC079086
GCATTATAGGGACAATGAAACGCAGGTCAATCGATTGTTATGCTTTTGTTGCAATAACCACCAACATCCAGGCCGTCAGCCCCAGAACCGCGTCGCCTGCAGAAACGACAAAGCCCAGACCTTTCAGACTGGGCTTTGTCAATGCAACTATATATGGTCGGGACGGAGTGATTCGAACACTCGACCCCTAGCACCCCATGCAGGCTTACGTGTTCTAAACTTCTGATTTATCTAGCATTACCTAGGGCGCTCGCTGCAACCGATGCCCCACGCCCCCCAACGGCTCTCAACGTTATCCCGCAAAAGTCCCTGAGGCGTTTTGGACCTCTGCGCCCCACTCCCGCACCAGAACATTTAGCATGCCCAGACAACCGTAAAAGGTGGAGCGGACAACCTTTGCCCGCCGGGTAGGTGATTGAGCGGCTCGGTGCCGAGCGCGTGTGATCCCTTAATCCACGACCTCTTCCACAACGGTCTCGACAGCCTTGTCCTCTAAAAGCGCTTTCGGCTTTGCCTGATTCCGTCGAGCTTGTCCGCGCTGCCGCGTAGCCTGATGTTTCGCATGCAGAGCCTGAGCCGCCGTCACAATGCCTACTGCCTGGCCGCTTAAGTCCAAGCGCGGCGCATTCTCTGTCATGCATGCCCAGTATCGACTTCCTCGGCACCAGGTCGCGACGCCCTGCTTGAGTTGTTCGCTGGTTATTCCGAGCAGTTCCAGGTGTTGCTCAGCATCTTTGAGAATGCCTTCCTTTAATGGAATTTTGGGTGCAGGACTAACCGGAAAGGCTAATGGAAAGTGCTTCTGCAAGAGCCAGATCGCTTCTACTGCAGGATCTTGCTCACGAAGCTTCGTCTGCGGAGAAGGCTTCCGCACAAGCTGCTTCGTACTATCAGGCTTTACCTGCACGTTTTCGGCCCGCAGGCGGTCGCGTAACTCAGCAAGTTGTTCAAAACCCATCGTTCAATTCGCAGTTTCAGTTGAAATGTGGAGCAAGGTTATCCCATGCAGTCTTTTGACACAGCTTAATCAAGGGTCGGCATGATTAAGGATAAGGACTGCTTTTAGGCTGACCGCGCTCGTTACGACAGGCTACAACCTGCCTAAAGCGGCTATCACACGCGCCCACATCGATTACCACCACTAGCCCTTCAAGCCACCCGCCTAAACGCTTCTACAGATTCCCTCTGTGCGTCAACGAGACAGCCTGCCCTCTGTCATTTTCCAGCTACAAGTTCGTCGGTTTCCTCATAGTTCTCTGGCTTGTTTTAGTCGTACTCAACATCAAACCTTCCGTCGGGGTATAGCGTGAATGCTACTGCCAAAATGCGCTGCCCAAGTTCAAGCAGTACACCGGCTGTTATCAGGCCGCGACGTTTAGTTGGCCCCGCCCCTTGAACTCACAATAAAACAATTGCCTGTACTTCGTTAATTCAGTGATTGGAAAGACTCCTGGCCTAAGCATTCCGAATAGAGTAATCAACGTCTATCCAAGCACTTATCTAGCCAGCCTGTGTAAGCAAAATGATCAGGCCTTTTGGCGCAGTGCTTGGTTCTTGATTACAGAGCAGGTCATTTCCCGCTTCTATTCTCAAGCAACTGTTTGCCTATGCCATATGTAGTGCCGCTGATGCCAAGAAATATCAGCCAGGTTGAGTCAAATACCGGGTAGCTGAGTTGTTGCTGAACATGGAAAATACCCACCACCAGCAGCAGGATATTCACTACGACTGCTTGATAGCGATGCAGTTGTTTCTGTTCGTCGAAGCCGGTCAGCAAGTCGTACCAAAACCCACGGGATGGTACGTAGTCTCGGCCGTTATTGGCGTTGCGGTCTGCGACCCAGGAAATTCCAGCCGTGGAAACGCTGATGCCCAGCAGGGCCAATAACGAGCCATCGATGCGGCGTAGATCGCCGTAAAGCAACCAAAGGAAAAGCCCGGTGGCCACGGCGAAGGTGAACCACAGCGCCATTTGCGTACGACTCAAACTGTAGGACGCGCGAAGGGGCTGCCATCTGTATTTTTGCAGTGCCAGGCCTACGGTGGTCGGCACGATTTCCGCATCTGAAAGGGGCCGCCCTGCCAGCGCAGATTCGGCCAGATCGTCGTACGCCGATTGCGGCGTGGAGTTGTAGTTCGGATCTGCTTTTGACAGGAGTTCTTGACGCGCATCCTCATTGGAGGTCCCGGCGAGCGCTTTTTTCAGCCTATCCGCATTGCTCCACCAAGTCGGAATCGCAGAGTCCGGCGCGTCGCGCAGTGTGTCTGTGGCAATGCCGATGTAGACGATGGCACCTATAGCAAGGAGCACTAGAACCAGCGCGATGGCCATTCGGGAAACTGTAGTAATGCTGACGGTAGCGCTGATTGTTGAGCGCACAGGCAACATAGGCATGGCACTGCTGTCGTTGGCGCGCCAACCCAAGGCAGCGTTGAGCCTACGCGGTTCCAACAGTGCGCCATCCGCATAGAGCACTGACCACAATTGCTGAGTTTCAGCGCCTTGGCGGATTCGGTATCTCAGTACAAAGTTTGTGTCGACCTGTTCTCGAGCGACGATATAAGCATCGTTAGGTAATGCGACACCGTTAAGAAACAACAAGAACTGGCCGGGAACGCCGGCGTTGCTCGTGACGACATTCTCGAACTCTGTTTTATTTACCGCGATGATCAAGTCACCAGTACCGATCAGGTCGGCGGGCTTTTCAACGTCGCTTGCATTGGTGCTTAGCAGCGAGCAAGGGGGAAGATTGGGATACGCCTTCTGCGGGTTGCTGCCGAACAACCCCCCATCGCTGACCAGCACGCACTTGGTTTCCAGCGTTAAATCTGCCGTATAACCCTCGATACTGATAAGGCTCAACACCCACAACACGCCCATCAATCGCCATATCGATTTCGACATCTGACTGACCCTCCTTGTCTTCACCCAGGATGGGCGAATGGCTGTCTGTGTTTTTACAGAATCGTATCGTCTGGCCAGCACCTGTTCGGATTTCGAATGCCGCGTGGCGGTCGTCACCCAGCGTAGTAACAGAAATCACAGATCGTCAAGTTAATGCCAAAAACTGGCTTTGTTTACGTCATGATCCGCAAGTGACTGAGTAATATTGTTATTTCCACAGAAAATATAAATCCAGTTTAGCTTGCCGGAATGAAAGGAGCGACTACAGTTTTGGCTCATGGCGAAGTGATAGCAATGCCACGGATCAGGCGGGGGTGATATGAGCACAAACTTGTTGTTCAAGTTATATGGGGATTTTCACTGGCCGCCTTCGCCGACGGTTGCGGCGTCGCCGACGCGCAAGCGTGGGTGCGTCGAGATTTACTATACAAAACTCAAGGGTGGGGACTATGAAGCCTACCTGGTGTGGGTGCCAAAGGAGGTTTCGAACGTATTACCGAGCGAGATAGCTGATGATTCCCCGTCCCTTCGTACTATCGACTCTCCAGATGACTGGTTCGCGTCACCGTCGAACGCTAATAAACCAATCTGGATTGATCGAACCGAAGACCCAAAGAAAAAGGTAGCCCTTCATTTTCGAGGAGGCTTCCTTTTTGAGCAGTATTCGCAGGCCAGCCAAAAAAAAAGTCCCGAACTGCGCTGGCCACTAGTTCCTGAATATGAATCTGGTAAAGCCACTCTGTTCTCCACGCTGACTATCAACGGTTCTGGCGACCTGCCCTCCAAGTTAAATTTTATGCTCTCCCTGCCATTGCCGGTGAACCATTCAAATGCGAATGATTTAGCGGCGTTCCCGATAAGGGCGGTTTACTCCGCGAAAGTCGGCCTTGCCAGTCAGATCGGCAAACTCTTTGCGTTTTACGGGCGTGGGTTCAAAAAAGATGGAACGACTGCTGATGAGCACTTAATCGAAAAGGCAACCGCAAAACGACTGGGTGAATCGCCCCTAGTTTCGTAGACACCTCCAGGCCTCATAATACGGTCCATTAGGAGGTGCCATGAGCAACCCGCGTTATCCCGAAGAATTCAAA
>NZ_JBITTY010000015.1:0-3232 GCF_044542155.1 Pseudomonas sp. NPDC079086
GGGGCGCTGTCGATCTTGTCGAAGTCAACCTTGGCCGAACCGAATACTTCGGAGCAGACGCGGGTCAGAGCAGCGGTCAGAGTGGTTTTACCGTGATCAACGTGACCGATAGTGCCAACGTTGACGTGCGGCTTGTTACGCTCAAACTTTTCTTTAGCCATTTTGACTGCCTCCCAGAGAAGAATTGACTCAGCATCACCGCCATAAAACAAAGGCAGATACTTGCATATCTGCCTTTATTAGATGGAGCTCATGAGCGGACTCGAACCGCTGACCTCACCCTTACCAAGGGTGTGCTCTACCAACTGAGCTACATGAGCAAAACACATTGCAAGACCAACAATGCTGGAGCGGGTAGCGGGAATCGAACCCGCATCATCAGCTTGGAAGGCTGAGGTTCTACCACTGAACTATACCCGCGGAGCCTGCAGCTCTCGCTAAATCTGGTGGAGGGAGAAGGATTCGAACCTTCGAAGTCGATGACGTCAGATTTACAGTCTGATCCCTTTGGCCACTCGGGAATCCCTCCAAACGGGGCGGCATTCTCATTCTATGCCGACCTACTGTCAAGCAATTTCTCATTAAAAAACCTGAGGTTAGCTACATTGACAGCAACTTCGCAGAACACTTGTAAGCGCCACCCTGCGAAGCGGGCGCCATTCTATGCATTCTATTGAGGGCTTGCAACCCCTTCGCACGGCATTAATTGCTGCTCTAAGCCTTTGAAGTCAAAAGCCAAACGCTGCAGCAAGGAATCATCCGCCAAGCGCCGACTTTGCGGCGAAATACGCACCCAGAAACTGCGATGTGCGCGCGTCAGCTCGCGCAAAGACGGCTCATATCCCGCGTCGCGCAAACGCTGCATCACGCTCTGCGCCGAGTCACTGCGCGGGAAAATCCCCAGGGAAATACCGTTAGCCAAATCGCCCTGGGTGATGATGTAGCTATCAATCTTGCGCGCCTGCAGCTCGCGCAGCTGGCGAAGCGACGCTTGCCGAGAAGCCAAAGGCGGTAGATACACCCAATAGTCGACGCCGGCCGCCGCATCCATGCTCTGCACCCTCGACTGAATATCTAGGCTCAGCAAGCGCTGCTCGACCGCAGACGCATCTGCCATCAGCTCAAAACTGCCGAGAAACAGACACACAGCCTCAACAGGCTGCACCTCAGCAACCTCTCGCCGCGGCGGCACACTCGACTCACTGAGCAGGCGAATATCGCGCTTACTGTTCTGCGCCATATTCAGCGGCGCAATTTCAGTAACCCGCAACGGCGCCTGCTGTTGATGCCAAACGTAATAAAACAGATTCAGCACAACCAACCACAAGAACATCCAGCGCATGCGTGACCTCAATCTACGGGGCAAGCGATCGCCAGGCCGATAAACACCAAATCCGGCACAACCCGCGCACCCGGAATAACATCCATTACCAGCGGAGCATCACCACCGGTGAGAAAAACATCAACGTCACCACCCAGCAACTCCCCCGCCATCGCGTACTGACCACCGACAAACCCACGCAGCATCAACAAGCATCCACGTTCAACCGCCTCGGCAGTTGCACGCCCCGGCACCAAATTCTCTAATGCTTGAGCCGCCTCATCACTGTCATAGCGCGTTCGCCGAGTATGGGTTCGCAACTGCGTGCGCATCAGCGGCACACCGGGGCAGATAAACCCGCCTAGATGCCGGCCATCTGCAGCCACAAAATCCGAAGTCACCGCAGTACCCAGGTCAATAATAAGTGCCGCCTTGCGCGATAGCTGATGAGCCCCAACAACCGCAAGCCAGCGATCAAGCCCAAGACGCTCGTATTGCTCATAGCCGTTGCGCACACCCGCCAATGCAACGGCAGCGCAGGCAGCATGGCACGTGACAGCAAAGGCTCGCTCAAGCAGCGAGATCAACTGCGAAGTTTCTTCGTCGCTACGCACACTGACCAAGCGACAGGCGCGCAACTGCGACGCTTGCTCTCGAACGACCTCTATAAGCGCGTGATCTGAGTCGACAACGCCCCCCACTGTTGCAGCCGCGCTATCACCGAGCAAACGCCACTTGATAAAGGTATTACCGCAGTCGAGCTCAAGAATCATCACGCAACCTCAGACTAAGCTCACCACCACTAAAGCTTCGCTCAAGCTCATTAATACGAAGGCGAATGGCGCCAGAATGATCCACCCCTAAAACCTCACCCTCGATAGGCTCGCCGCCAGCCGTTAGCGCAACGGATTTGCCCTGCCAAAGGTGACAAGCCTGCCACTCATCACGCAAAGCGGCGAACCCTTCACGCAACTGTATATCCAGATAGCGCGACAACTGCCGGTTCAACTCCGCAACAAGCTCATTACGATCCAACAGACGGCCCAATTCAGCGCGCATCGAAGTCCATGGCTGACCGATAGCTCCGGGCTCGGCCGCAAGCATGTTCACATTCAAACCAATGCCGATAACCACATTGCATACATCAGCCGGGTCACCCGAAAGCTCTAATAGAATCCCCGCAAGCTTGCGCTTACCCACCAGCACATCATTGGGCCACTTCAATCCGGCCTCAGCCACGCCAAAGCCGCGTATAACCTGCAGCAGAGCCAAGCCGACAGCCAGACTCATGCCCTCAAGCTGGCGCATACCACCTTCGACTCGAACAACCAGGCTGTAATACAGATTCTCGCCGAAAGGGCTGACCCAGTTACGTCCTCGCCGCCCCCGCCCACTAGTTTGGCGCTCAGCAAGCACGTAGTACGGTAGAGATTGCGCCTCCGGCAACAGCCGCAAGGCCTCTGCATTGGTCGAGTCCACACTAGATAGAACGCAAGCACGCCATTGTGGCGCACTCGTTTGAGCATTCAGCCAATCAGCATCCAGCAACTGCAGCGGCGTCGCCAACTGGTAGCCGCGCCCGCGCACCTTGTGCAACGGCAACGACAGCTCCGCCTCAAGAGCCTGTAGCTGCTTCCATACCGCAGAACGACTAACGCCCAGCGCAGCGCCGAGCGCCTCGCCCGAGTGAAATCGCCCGTCCTGAAGAAGCCTTAACAATGCAAGCATGTGAGCCCCGCCACGCAATAAGGCACGCATGATAACGATGCCCTGTTTAGTTGCCTATCAAAGGCTTGCCTGTGCGCAGGTTGTTTTCGGCGCACAAAGTAAAACCCCCGACCAGTTTCCTGATCGGGGGTTTTGGTATAGGTGCTTGACGATGACCTACTCTCACATGGGGAAACCCCACAC
>NZ_JBITTY010000016.1:0-1983 GCF_044542155.1 Pseudomonas sp. NPDC079086
AGCCATGCTCCCAATCACTTTGAAGAAATATCAAATCCGCGCACGTAACTTTTATCGGACTTACTGCGGTAAGGACGATCCAACTTCAGCGCAAATCTGCGCGGCTATACTTGCGCGCGCCCAAGAACTCCAACCTAACTCGTTCAGCACTCTAAAGAGCGCACTACTGAACGACCAGATCTCCAGAAGTAACCATGGGGCAGCCCAAGCTATCCGTCAGATCGTAAATCCCGTGACCGCACCAAATTCGGAACTGGCTCGTAAACCGAAGCCCAGCAAGGTTCGCGCTGTCTCTCATGCAGACTTCAAATCACTGTACAAACACCTGAAAGACCTAGGTTATATCGAAGAAGCAGCATCTCTAATACTCGCGCATTGCTTGGGCGTACGGCCATGCGAAATGCGCACGATCACAGTGGTCGACAGCTACGTGAGCATCATCGGCGGCAAGAAGAACGCCAGCCTGCATCGTGGTGCCGACCGCACACTCATCATTGAGAGTCCGAAGGTGCTTCATCGCGTCAAGCAAGCGGCATCCTGGATGAGCAACTGCCCCCGCACAAATACCGCGATTAGGGATCGTTTGCGCAAGGAATGCCGAACCCTATGGCCCAGGCGTAAGCAGCATCCGACACTGAAAAGCTTCCGCCACCAGGTTGGCTCGAACCTGAAGGCATCAGGTGAAAGCGCTGAAGCCATTGCATACATCATGGGGCATCAGTCGACCGGCTCGATCAGCATTTATGGTAACCGTCGTTCAGGCGAGGGCCGCAAGCTGTATATTAAGGCTGCAGAGAGCGGCGACCTGTCGAAAGTCCGAAAGCCCGAAAAAGCCCCCCGCTATGGAAGAGAAAAAGTAATCGGCAAAGTCGAGTTCCCAGCGGCAACTAGAGGGCCCTGGTTTCATGAAATGAAACCTCGCCGAGAAGCAAAAATGCGCGATAGATAACCGTGTTGCACTCAGCTCCTGTAACCGCACGGGTTAAAGTCCGATACTTAGCATAATCATTAGGGAAGCTCTGAAGAGGACTTCACTATCTTTGCAAAAACACCAGGATTCCACCTGCCACGTTTCCGCTGAAGCAGATGACCTTGGCCGACGCCGAGTACGCCGGCAAACGCAAGCAAACACGCATAGAGCTGTCCTTGATCGAGATGGGCCAAGTTGTGCCCTGGAAGGGTTTGATTGCCTTGATCGAGCTGCATTACTCCCAGAGTGAGACGGACGCCCAGCCTATGCGCTGATGCCGATGTTACGGGTTCATTTGATGCAGAACTGGTTCGGCTACAGCGACCCGACGATGATGGAGGTGCTGTACGAGACCACCATCCTGCGCCAGTTTGCGGGTCTGAGCTTGGAGGGTATTTCCGACGAAACCACCATCCTCAACTTGCGCCGACTGCTGGAGAAACATGAATTTGCCGCGGGCATCTTTGCTGTCATCTACGGCTATTTGGGTGACCGCGGTTTGTCGTTGCGCCAAGGCAACATCGTTGATGCCACCTTATCCATATGCCGAGTTCGACCAAGAGCAAGGGCGTTAAGCGTGATCCGGAAATGCACCAGAGCAAAAAGGGAAAGCAGTATTACTTCTGCATGAGGGCGCACATCGGCGTCGATGACGAATCGGGTTTAGTGCATAGCGTGGCCGCACCGACAACTAATATTACAGGCGTTACTCAGGTCAACAAGCTGCTACATGGCCAAGAAAACATCATAGGTGCCGACGCGCGTTACACCGACGTCGAGAAGCGGGCCGAACATGAAGGTCGTGAAATGATCTTGCAGATCGTCACCCGCCGCAGTACGTACAACAAGTTGTGTAAGCGCGCTGTACAAAGCCAAGCGCAAGATAAAGGAGGCGCAGGTTAGCGTTAAGGTCGTGCACCCGTTTCGGGTGATCAAGCCTTAGTTCAGTTATGTGAAGACGCATTTCGTGGCCTGGACAAAAACACCGCGCAACTGGTGACGCTGTTTGCCTT
>NZ_JBITTY010000017.1:0-1231 GCF_044542155.1 Pseudomonas sp. NPDC079086
TGAATCGCCCCGGATTTCCTAGACACTTTCCAGGCTCAGTAAATGTCGCTTCTCGAACTCTACCGGTGACAGTTGGTTGTTGAAACCGTGTCGGCGTTTTGGGTTGTAAAACATCTCGATGTAGTCGAACACGTCAGCGCGAGCATCCTGCCTGGTGCTGTATATCTTTCGTCTAATCCGCTCCCGCTTCAGCAGTTGGAAAAAGCTTTCCGCTACCGCGTTGTCATGGCAGTTGCCACGTCGACTCATGCTGCCAAGCAAGTTGTTGGCTTTCAGGAAGCTCTGCCAGTCGCCGCTGCTGAACTGGCTACCTTGGTCTGAGTGAATCATCACCTCCTGCTTTGGCTTACGCCGCCAAACTGCCATCAGCAATGCATCGATAGCCAGGTCGCTGGTCATCTGCGGCTTCATCGACCAACCGATTACCTGTCGCGAAAACAGATCAAGCACCACCGCCAAATACAACCAGCCCTCATAGGTGCGGATGTAGGTGATGTCCGTGACCCAGACCTTGTTGGGTTCGGTGACATTGAATCGGCGCTCCAGATGGTTTGGTGAAGCCACTGGAGGCTTGCCACCATAGCGGCCCGGTCGACGTCGATACCCTGTCTGCGAGCGCAGTCCATCCAGGCGCATCAGTCGAGCAACACGATGCTTGCCGCACGCTTCCCCAAGCTCACGCAGGTCGTCATGGATTTTGCGATAGCCGTACACACCGCCGCTCTCCAGCCACGAGTGCTTGATTAGACCAAGCAGACGCTGGTCATCCTTGGCCCGCGCCGACTTCGGCTCAGCCAGCCAGGCGTAGTAACCGCTGGCATGTACTTTCAGAGTCAGGCACAGGCGGCGAACCGGATAGTCAGCGGATAGCTGATTGATGAAGGCGTACTTCAGCCGCACTCCTTGGCAAAGTACGCGGCGGCCTTTTTTAGGATGTCTCGCTCTTCGGTCACGCGCTTGAGTTCGGCACGAAGACGACGCAGCTCAGCTTGCTGATCGTCCTCTTGCGCGCGCTGCTCTTGGGGCTTGCTGTAGCGCTTCACCCAGGCATAAAGGCTGTGGGTCGACATGCCCAAACGAGCAGCTACCTCGGCCACCGGCAGGCCTCGCTCGGTCACCTGTTTGACTGCTTCAATTTTGAATTCTTCGGGATAACGCGGGTTGCTCATGGCACCTCCTAATGGACCGTATTATGAGGCCTGGAGGTGTCTACGAAACTAGGGGCGATTCA